>JAPLIC010000061.1 GCA_026389315.1 Cyanobacteriota bacterium | reverse complement strand
GGTTTGTTGGTTGTGCTCCAAACAGGGTCACAGACCGGCCCACCCATTGCAACAGCAGAGAACTGATGGAGGCGAACCGTCAGCCCCGGCTACGCCGGGGCTGCTCCTCCTGAGTTACACCACTCCACGGGACGCTGCTCTTCCTGCGAAAGCAGGCGGAATACCCATGGCGATGCTGGTCGCCTCAATGGCTGCACACGTCACGGTTGCCGCGCTGGCGGGTTGCATCGCCCCGGCGCCCAAGCTGCTGGTAACGAGCAGGCCGAGGCAAAATGTCTTGGCTAGGGAGGCTGAAAAGCTGGGTTTCATTCAACCCTGACACCGTAGCGGTATGCACGTTACAGAAAGCCTTCCAATAAAGAAAGAAAATCTTAAAAAGCCAGTTAGGGATGTGTCTGCTTCCATCCGTTGTTGCGGGAGCTTCTTTGGGTTTGTCATGAGCTATTGAGCGGCTGTTTTGTTGTTATCTGTATCTTGCTGGATTAATTATGGCGTTTTATTATGTAAAAACCAGGATTTTTAGGTTTTCGCTGTGTTTGTTTTAGTCTTTTATTTTTATTTCTTGCCGCGATTTCTTGCGTTTCTGATTTTATACTCTATTTTTCTTGCTTGATTATGGTGGTCTGGATTTGATTATTGCCTTTATCTGGTTGATTTGCTAGGTATTTTCCCTTGGATTTTGTCCGATTGCCAGGTGGATTAGCTTATTGAATCGCTCAGGCCCGTGCCACCGGCACATCGCTGAGCCGGGTGGTGGCCGCCCGGGACAGACGGGAGCGTCGCATCGTCCAGGCCGGGCTGAGGCCGCAGGCCGCCCATTGCAGCGTGCCGCTGCCGAAGCGCCGGTTGAGGCCATCCACGGCGGCCAGCAGGGCCTGCCGTCGTGCCTGCTCTTCGCTGGACAGCGGTGCCAGCAGGTGGTGTTGCAGCAGGCTTTGCGGTTGCAGGCCCTGCAAGAGCACGCCGGCCTTGCGCAGGGGTTTGTGGGGGCGGAACAGCTGGTCGGTGAGGGGCAGGGCCGCCTTCAGCAGCACGGCCGTGTCCTGGCTGGCCAGGGGCAGCACCACGGTGGCGGCATTGCTGTAGAAAACCGTGCCATCAAAGGGGCTGCTGCGCACGAAGACGGTGATCGCACCGGCTAGTTGCCGCTGACGGCGCAGTTTTTCGGCGGCGCGGCTGAGGTAGGTGGCCACCGCTTCGCGCAGCTCGGCCCGGGTGGTGATGGGGGTGCTGAAGCTGCGGCTGACGCAGGTTTCCTGTTTGGCTGGCGCGGCTTCCAGCAGGGGCAGGCAGCTGGATCCCCGCAACTCCAGCTGCAGACGCAGCCCGACGACGCCACAGCGGCGTCGCAGTTCGCCCGGCGGCATGTCCCGCAGTTGGCGGGCATTGGCAATGCCCCGCAGGCGGCACCAGCGCGACAGCTGGCGGCCGATGCCCCACACCTCTTCGATGGCCACCGCTTCCAGCCAGGGGTCCGGATCGGCCACCGCCGCCAGATCGAACACCCCCTGCTGGCGGTATTGGGGATCCTGCTTGGCGATGCGATTGGCCAGCTTGGCCAACACCTTGGTCGGGGCGATGCCGATGGCCACCGGCAGCCCCAGATCCCGGCGCACCCGCTGGCGCAGCGCCTGTCCCCAGGCCGTCAGGTCGGGGTTGGCTGGGGGCCTCCCCAGGCGCTCCCCTGCTGCTGCTTGGGCCGGCGGACGTCGCAGTCGCCCGAAGGCCTCATCGATCGAATAAACCTCCAGTTCTTCCACCCACGGTTCGAGGGTGGCCATCAGGCGCTGGCTCATGTCGGCATAAAGGCCGTAATTGGAGCTGCGCACGATCACCTGGTGTTGCTGCAGCTGCCTTTGCACTTGGAAGTAGGGCGCTCCCATGGGAATGCCCAGGGCGCGGGCTTCGGCGCTGCGCGAGACGATGCAACCGTCGTTGTTGGAGAGCACGACCAGGGGCCTGCCGATGACCCCTGGGTCGAGCACCGCTTCGCAGGAGGCATAGAAGTTGTTGCCATCGATGAGCACGATCGCGCTGGCCATGGTCCCTGGCAGTCCACGCCACTTTAGTACACCTGTACTGAATGACGGGTTGGCTAGCGGCCGCCAGGGCTGGCGCCTAATCCAGTTCCTCGTCTTCCAGGAGCAGTTGCTGAAACGAGGTGTAGAGCTCGGCGTCAGCCCCCTCCACTCGCCGGGGTCCCAGCGGCCCCTGGCCCGCACGGCGCCTGGAGCCTTTGGGTTGGCGCGCTGCGGCGGCTCCGGCTGGGGTGGCGGCGGCGCTGGATCGGGAGGGGCTTCCTGCCGGGGAGTCGCTTGCCCCGGCCAGGTCGGTGCGTTGCGGACCACTTTCGAGTTGCCGCAATCGATCGAGCAGGTGCGGCGGCACCGTGCCATCGGCGCTGGCTTGCATCAGTTCACGGAAGAGTTGCTCCGGATTGCGCTCCAGTTCCAGCGGATGGCGACCCTGGGGGGCCGGGTTCCCCGGCGGGGTCGGTGCGGCAGGGGCGGGGGAAGGCAGTTTTTGGGGCAGCTGGCGGCCGAGGGCCTCCAGCCGTTCACGGCTGCGGGCATCGAAGCTCATGGGGGCGCCGATCGACTGGATCCCAGTGTGTCGCCTCCGGCATGCCGCTGCCCAGCCATCCTGGCGATGCCAGGGAACCCTGGGGTCAGTTGCATTGCCGAGCGTGCCACGCACGGTGGCCCAACGTCAGGGAGCCTGGGCCGAGCAACGGGCCCTGAGGCTTTTGCAAGGCAAGGGCTGGCGGCTGGTGTCGCGCAACTGGCGCTGCCGCTGGGGGGAGCTCGATCTGGTGGTCGCTAAACCCGGGCGATTGCTGTTGGTTGAGGTCAAGGGTCGGGGGGCCAACGACCGGGATGGGGGCGGCACGGCCGCCCTGCGCTGGCAGAAGCGTCTGCGCTTGCAACGCGCCTGGGATTGCTGGCTGGTGGACCACCCCGCCTGGGCCGACAAACCGGTGGAGCAGGTGGCGGCCCTGGTGCCCTTGCCCCCCCGCTCGGGTCCGGTGCGCTGGATCCGGCTGGGCTGAATGCGGGCCCCGCCAAGCGGCCGTTCAGGGGCTGGCCCCACCGGGGCTGACCCCACCGGGGCTGACCCCACCGGGGCTGAAGCGCACCGTGCAGCGAAAACGGGGCAGGCCTCCCATGCTGCCGACGCCGATCTCCTGGCAGGCCGTGCTCTCCACCCGGGCGCCAGCGGGCACGAGCTGCAGGGCCCGTTGGCTGGCGTCCTCCTGGCTCCAGATCGATTCGGCCGTGCGGCTGGGTTGCGCCCGGGCCGCCAGCGGCCAGGCGGCCAGGGCGGCCAGGGCGAGGGCCAGGGTCCGAGCGCGGAACCCCGGGCCGCCGGGGCTGGGACGGCCCTGGACTCCAGGGCCCTTGCGGCCTGGGACATCCATGGGGGGGCAGGAGGTCATGGCAGCAGGGGGACAGGCAATGTGGAAGTCTGTGCGCAGGTGGTCTCGATGACCTTCAGCGGCCACCGTGCCCGGCATCGCTTCGGCCAACATTGGCTCATCAATGCCGCCGTGCTCGATCAGATTGTGGCGGCGGCGGCCCTGCAACCCCGCGATCGGGTGCTGGAGGTGGGGCCCGGGCGCGGCGCCCTCACCGAGCGGTTGCTGGCTTGCGATCTGGCGGTCCTGGAGGCGATCGAACTGGATCGGGATCTGGTCGCTGGCCTGAAGCAGCGCTTCGGCCCGGACCCCCGCTTCCAGTTGATCGAGGGCGATGCGCTGCGGGTACCGATCGAGCGCCAGGGCCCCAGGGCCTGCACCAAGGTGGTGGCCAACATCCCGTACAACATCACTGGCCCCCTGCTGCAGAGGCTGGTGGGCCGCCTGGAGGCTCCGTTGACCCCCCCCTTCGAGCGCTTGGTGTTGCTGGTGCAGCGGGAGGTGGGTGAGCGCATCCGGGCCCGACCGGGAACGTCGGCCTATGGGGCCCTGAGTGTGCGCATGCAGCTGCTGGGCCACTGCCGTTTGGTCTGCCCGGTGCCGCCCCGTTGTTTCAAGCCACCCCCGAAGGTCGATTCGGAGGTCCTGCTGATCGAACCGTTTGCCCCTGACTACCGCCTGGCCGCCGCAGGGGCCGCGGTTCTCGATCAGCTGCTGCGGCGTTGTTTCGCCTCGCGGCGCAAGATGCTGCGCAACACCCTTGCCGGTCTGCTGCCTCCCGAACAGTTGCAGTTCGTGGCCGGGGCCGCCGGTGTCGATTTGGCGGCCCGGCCCCAGGACCTCTCCCCCAGCCGCTGGCTCGCCCTGGCGGCCGGCTTGAATCCGGCTATTCCCGCTGCGGCGTTCGCGCCCCCCGCTGATGGCTGAGCTGACCGTATTGGCCCCGGCCAAGATCAATCTGCATCTCGAAGTGCTGGGCCTGCGCGGCGACGGCTTCCACGAGCTGGCGATGCTGATGCAGACCCTTGATCTGGTCGACCGTCTCGATTTGCGCCCGACCGCCGACGCCCGTCTCAGCCTCTCCTGTGATGACCCCAGCCTCAGCAGCGGGCCCGACAACCTGATCCTGCGGGCGGCCGAAGGGCTGCGGGCCAGGCTGGGGTTGCCGGAGCTGGGGGCGGCGATCAGGCTCCAGAAACGGATTCCGGTGGGAGCCGGCCTGGCGGGGGGCTCCAGCGATGCGGCCGCCACCCTGCTGGGACTCCAGCTGCTCTGGGGCGTTGCCCTGGAGCCCGAATCCTTGATGGAGCTGGCGACCGGCTTGGGTTCGGATGTGCCCTACTGCCTGGCCGGGGGGCTGCAATTGAGTTTCGGCAGGGGGGAGCGATTGGAGCCTGCAAACGCTTTGGCGGGCCGCGGCCTCGGCGTGTTGCTGGTGAAGCATCCCGAAGCCAGCGTCGCCACGCCCTGGGCCTACGGCCGCTGCCGGGAGTTGCGCAGCGATTTTTATCTCGATTGCGAGGCCGATTTCGAGCAGCGCCGCCAGGCCCTGCGCCAGGGACCGCTGCTGGCTGCCCTGCAGAACCAGTCGGCGCTGCCTCCCCTGCGGAACGACCTCCAGTCGGTTGTGGCGCCGGAGGTGACCAGCGTTGGCGATGCCCTGGGCCTGCTGCGCCAGGCCCCCGGGGTCCTGGCGGTGGCGATGAGCGGCTCGGGCCCGAGTGTGTTTGCGCTATTTGCCGATGGAGCCGGGGCTGAACGGGCGGCCGCGACCCTGGCTGAACCCCTGGCGGCTGCGGGATTGGCTTGCTGGTGCACTCGCACCAGGGCGACAGGTGTCAGCCTGGAGGCTGATTCCATCGCCCCATGAGTGACGCCCTCTCCCCGTCCAATGGTTCCGACCCCCAGGGCTCCCGCAAGGGACCACTCAGTTTCTTAAGTGGGGCTCTCACCAGTGGCTTGCTGGCCTGGCTGGCCCTGGGTCTGAGCCGGCGGGTCCTGGCCCATTACGCCAGCCACCCTCCCCAGTACAGCTCGCCGATCGCCCAAAATATCGCCACGGCGATGAAGACCCTGATTGTGGGCATGTGTTTCCTGGCCACCTTCAGCTTCGCTTTCATCGGGCTGGGCCTGTTGTTGGTGTTGGTGCGCTCCTTGGTGGTGGCCAAGCCCGGGTCAGCCGCCTGAAACCGCTGGGCGTTGCCACAGACTGAGATAGGTTGGCTCCATCCTTGGCCGATGTCAGATCGTGGCCGAAACCCTGCTGTTCAATGCCCTGCGCGAAGCTATCGATGAGGAGATGGCTCGAGACCCCAATGTTTGTGTGATGGGGGAAGACGTGGGTCACTACGGCGGCTCCTACAAAGTCACCAAGGATCTGCATCAGAAATATGGCGATTTGAGGGTCCTCGATACTCCCATTGCTGAAAATGCCTTTACGGGTATGGCCGTGGGTGCTGCCATGACGGGTCTACGGCCGATTGTGGAAGGCATGAATATGGGATTTCTACTGCTGGCTTTTAACCAGATCTCTAATAATATGGGAATGCTGCGCTATACCAGTGGTGGCAATTACACAATCCCCACAGTGGTGAGGGGCCCCGGTGGTGTGGGTCGCCAATTGGGGGCTGAACACAGCCAACGTCTAGAGGCCTATTTCCATGCCATTCCCGGGATCAAAATTGTCGCTTGTAGTACGCCCACCAATGCCAAGGGGCTGATGAAGGCGGCGATTCGAGACAATAATCCAGTGGTCTTTTTTGAGCATGTATTACTATATAATCTCTCCGAAGAACTCCCTAACGGCGAATATATATGTGCTCTAGACCAGGCTGAAATTGTGAGAAGCGGTAAGGACTTGACAATTCTTACGTATTCGCGTATGCGCCATCACTGTCTCAAGGCGGTGCAACAATTGGAGGTCGACGGTATTGACGTTGAGCTGATTGACCTGATCAGTCTAAAGCCCTTTGATTTGGATACAATTTGTGCTTCGATTCGTAAGACTCATCGGGTCATTATTGTTGAAGAGTGCATGAAAACCGGTGGTATTGGGGCCGAGCTGATTGCCTTGATCACGGAACACTGTTTCGATGAACTTGATGCCCGTCCCGTGAGGCTCTCATCCCAGGACATTCCAACTCCTTACAATGGTCAACTTGAAAATTTGACGATCATTCAACCCCACCAAATTGTGACGGCGGCCAAGGATCTTATCCGCGGTGCCCACTGAGCCATGGGACGTCAGCAGGGTTGGTTTGCCTTCATTTTGGCGCTGGCGATCAGCGCCGCAGTGGTTCTTTACACCAATGGCTTAAGGCTGGGGCTTGACCTGCGGGGGGGTAGCCAACTCACCCTGCAGGTGATGCCCGCCGGAGCCATTCAACAAGTCGATCGCGAACAACTGGAAGCGGTTAAGGATGTGCTCGATCGCCGCATCAATGGCCTCGGCGTGGCTGAATCCACCCTCCAGACCGTCGGCAATGACCAGTTGGTGCTGCAGCTTCCAGGCGAACAGGACCCCAGCCGGGCGGCCAAGGTGCTGGGAACCACAGCCTTACTTGAATTCCGCGCCCAGAAACCCGGCACCGAAAAGCAGATGCAGGGCCTTTTGACCTTGAAGCGCCAAGCTGAGTCGATCCTGGCGGCCACCCGTCCCACCCCAGATTCCCCGGCGCCCCCAGCTTCTCCCCTCAAGGCGGCCGATTTGGCCAAGGCGATGGCCCCCCTCGGCATCAAGGTGTCGCCCAACGCCAGTGAAGCCGACCAACTCGACCAACTCCTCAATGAGGTCAACCGCCGCATCCTTTCCCTCTACGGTCCTCCGCTGCTTACCGGTCGCGACCTCACCAGTGCCGGCAGGCAGCAACAGTCCAGCGGAAACTCCTGGGAAGTGACCCTGGGATTTGATCGCGCCGGCGGTGAGAAGTTTGCCGGTCTCACCCAGTCCATTGCCGGCACCGGTCGTGTCCTGGGCATTGTCTTGGATGGCCGTTCGATCAGCGAAGCCACCGTCGGCCCCCAATTCAAAACGGCTGGGATCACGGGGGGCTCCGCCAGCATCTCGGGTAACTTCACGGCGGAAACCGCCCGAGATCTTGAGGTGCAGCTGCGTGGGGGATCTTTACCCCTACCGGTCAAGATCGTTGAAGTGAAGAGTGTGGGCCCCTCCCTGGGGGCCGAAAACATCCGTACCAGCCTGCTTGCCGGCTCGGCCGGACTGGGCCTGGTGGGCCTGTTCATGGCCCTCGTCTATCGACTCCCCGGCCTTGTTTCGGTGTTGACCCTGGGTCTCTACGCCCTCTTCAACCTGGCGATCTATTCCGCCCTGCAGGTCACCTTGACCTTGCCGGGCATCGCCGGTTTCATTCTTTCGGTGGGCATGGCGGTGGACGCCAATGTGCTGATCTTTGAGCGGGTCAAGGAGGAGTTGCGCTCAGGAAATACTTTAATACGTTCCATTGATACTGGTTTTTCCCTGGCCTTCTCTTCGATTTTTGATGGCCATGTGACTGGTCTGATTAGCTGCCTTGCCTTGTTTTTTCTTGGAACTGGGCTGGTCAAGGGTTTTGCGGTCACCCTGTTCATCGGTCTTGCCCTCAGCCTGTTCACCGCCCTCACCTGCACCCGTACCCTGCTGCGGCTGCTGATGAGTTATCCGGGCCTGCGGCGCCCGACCAACTTCCTTCCCGCTAGCCAGCTGCCTTCGGCGCTCTGACGTCGCCTTTCTTCTCTTGAGTCTTTCTGCTCCTCGCTTCCGCATCAGCCGTTATCGCCGGGCCGCCTGGATCGGCTCGGCCTTGGCCTGCGCCCTCAGCCTGCTGGGCATGCTGCTCTGCTGGCGCAATCCCACCATTGCGGCACCCCTGCTTCCCGGCCTCGATTTCACCGGTGGCACCCAGATCCAATTGGAGCGGGCCTGTGCTCCAGGAACCTGCCCGGCCCTGACGGTGGCTGAAATCCAGGCCCAGCTGGGCGGACTCACCCTGCCCCAGGAAGGTCAGGAGCGGTCCCCCAACCTTTCCAGCACCGGCGTGCAGCTCCTTGATGCGGGCAAGACAGTGGTGCTGCGTCTTCCCGCCCTGAGCACGGAGCAAGGACGGGCTGTTGTGGATCAGATCTCGGCTCGTCTTGGACCCTTACGGACGGAGGGCACGGCGATCAACACCATCGGGCCCACCCTGGGCTCACGGCTGCTGCGCGCCAGCTTGATTTCCCTGTTGGTGAGCTTTGTGGCGATTGCCGCTTATATCAGCTTTCGCTACAACGGCGTATTTGCCTTTCTGGCCCTGGTCTGTCTTGCCCACGACGTTTTGATCACCTGTGGTGTTTTTGCTTGGTTGGGTCTGCTTAGGGGTGTGGAAGTCGATTCGCTATTTGCCGTGTCCCTGATCACGGTTGCGGGCTATTCGGTCACCGATACTGTCGTCGTCTACGACCGCATCCGCGAACAAAGCAAGGCCCTGGCCAATTTACCAGTCTCAGAACAGGTTGATGTGGCTGTCGATGCCACGCTCACCCGCTCTCTCTATACCTCCCTCACCACTCTGCTGCCTTTGTTCGGCTTGATTTTCTTTGGCGGTAATAGTCTTTTCTGGTTCGCTGTTGCCTTGGCGATCGGCATTGCCGTTGGCAGCTGGTCCAGCATTGGCTTAGCCCCAACCCTCTTACCCTTGTTCTCGGCCAGGTCCCCACGATGAAGGTTAGAAATGCTGAAATCACACGTGGAGGTTTTCGCCTACTCCCACTTTTGCTTGGATTGCTCGCCCTTCTTGATCTAAGAGTCGAGCTCATTCTTCTATTCGATCACGCCACTTGGACATCCCTGGCAGAGGCATTGCGCAACCATATTTTGGCTGTGACCGTTCTGCTGGCCTTGCCTTCCCTTTGGCGCCACTATCGCTGATGCGTTTGGCCCCTTCACCCGCTGCATTGCGGATTGTTATTTTCAATCAATCACCAATGATCCATAATGTCGTGGACAAGGATTTCCTTGCCCATCACTTGCATCACAACCACCAAGGGAAGGGCCAGCAGCAGGCCAGGCAGGCCAAGCAGGGCACCCAGGCACAACTGGGAGATCAGGGCCACGGTCGGCAGCAGATTGACGGTGCGACTCAGCAAAACCGGGGTCAGCACAAAAGCTTCGGCGTTTTGAATCACCAGACGCAGCAATAACACCTGCAGCATTTTTGCTGGAGACATCAGCAGCAAGGCGACCGCCATCGGCAGCAAGGTGGCGGCGGTGGGGCCCACGGTCGGAACGAAGGTCAGGAGGCCGCTGATCAGCGCACACAACAGGGCAAGGGGCACTCCCAACAGGGAAAGGCCGGCCCAAGTGGCTAGAAACACCAGAACGGCGGAGAGGGTCATGCCTGCAAGCCAGCCCCCTAGGGCTTCGCGACATTCCCCCAGCAAAATGGCCATGCGAGGCCGGTAGAACTGGGGCGTGGCGGCCAACAACAAACGTTGATGGCTGCGGGGGTCGAGGGCAAACAGCACGGCCAGCAGGGCCATCAACAGGGCTTGCAACGTGCTGTTGGCGGCGCCGCCAGCGACACCGAGGAGCTGTTGGCCCAGCGGCTGGAAGCGTTCGAGGCTGGCGCCACTGAGCCATTGCTCTTCGAGGTTGCGCAGCCAGGGCAACTTGGTCAGCAAATCGGCAAGGTGGCTCGGCACGCTGGGAATCAGTTCGGCCAGTTGCTTGGCTTGCTGCAGCACCTCGGGCAGCAGCAGGGAGATGAGCAGGCCTCCGAAGGTCACCAGCACCACGAGTTCGATCGCCAGGGCTGTCTGGCGATTGACGGGCAGGATGCGACGCAGCAGGGTCACGGGCACATCCAGGGCCACTGCCAGGACAATTGAGCCAAAAAGCACCAGCAACACCCAGCGCAGTTCCCAGGCCAGCAGCCCGAGCACAACAAGGGCAAGAAAGCCGATCAGGATGCGGGCGTTCATGGAAGGGCCGGTGGGCGTCGGGGTGGAGTCCAGGGATCAAGGATGTCTCGAATCAAGACTTCGCGCAGGATGACCTGCACGCAGACCGCAAGGGGAAGGGCCAGAACGAGGCCCAACGGACCGAACGTAAGCGTGAACAGTAACTGGGCCGAAAGGGTTAATCCCGGTAAGAGCTTGAGCTGGTGATGCATTACCGAGGGGGTGATCAAATAGCTTTCAAAATTTTGAATTATGATGTAAAGAATCAGGACCAGCACCGCTTTCCAGGGGGCCTCCAGCAAGGCCGCCGAGATTGGAAACAGGGTGCTGAGCGTTGGCCCGATGTTGGGGATGACGTTGAGCAGCCCTGCCAGCACGGCGTTGGCCGCCACCTGCTTCACCCCCAGGAGGGAAAGTCCGATAGCGGCCATGGTGCCGACGCAGAGAGAGCTGATCAGCACCCCCACCATCCAGGCGCTCAGGGCTTCTCCGCATTGCAGCAGCACGGTCCGGGCCCGCTGGCGATAGAAGGACGGCACCAACTGCAGGGCCACTTCCCGGTAGGCATGGGGTTGGGTGGTGATCATCAGGGCCACCGCTAGAACGAACAGGCACTGGAGCAGGCCATTGCCGATGTTGCCTGCCAGTCCGAGCAGACGGATCAGCGCTGCGCTCAAGCTTTCCCCCAAAGCTTCCTGGCGATCGCCGTAACGGGGCAAAGCCGACTTCAGCCAGTCGAGCTCTTCACCGCTATTGCCATAGACCATGCGGGAGCTGCCTTCCAGGCCTTCATGCACCAGCTTCACCAGTTTGGTGGCGGCGGCCGGCAGCTTGCCGATCAGCTCTCCAAACTGGTGAACAAAAGGTGGAATCAGGGTGATACCTGCCACCAACACGATCAGGAGTACCCCCAACAGGCTCAGCAGCACGGCCAGGGGCCGGGAGCACCCCAGCCGTTTCCCTACAGCTCCCACCAAGGTGCACAGCGCCATGGCCAGCACGACACCGGCAAAGATCAACAGCACCGGCTGGCGCAGCGACCAAAGCAGGGCCAAGGCCGCGACGCCAGCCAGCAATCCAAGCCACTTGCCGAGGGTCAAGCGTCGGTGCTCTCCTGGGTTTCTTTTTCAGGGCCGCCGGAGAAACCAAGGTCATGGCTGTCGGCGTAGCGCTGGGCAAAGCGCATGAACCGCTCGAAATCAGCGGTGGTCTTCCAGGTGAAAGTGGCTTCCAATGCGCTGGCCTTGCCGTTGACGAAGCGGGCATTGACCTCCCTGCTCACCAGCTCCCCCTCCTCATCCACCAGAAACATGCCGGTGATGTCGCCAAAGCTTTCGGGAGCCAAGGCTTCGGGTTCTTCGAAGACAAAGGTCGCCTGGCCGGTCCGTCCGTCGCGGGAACGGGTCAGACGGATGTCAGGCACGACCGGTTCATTTGTGCCGCGGAAGAACTGGATGGCGGCGGCCATGGGGATCTTCGAAAGGGCGATCTTACGTGGCTCGATGGCTTGCCTGACATAGTGGTTTGCTGCTGCGTGTCCGTCCGGTCGGTCCACCGCCATGCTTTCGGGTCCCCCGGTCTCCAGCACGCTTGGCAGTGATGAACTGCTTGATCGTTTTCTCGGCGCCTCTGGGCGCCAGCAGCGCTCCCTTGTGGCGGCCCTCGAGGCCCGTGCTGGCGAATTGATCCCCCTGATCCTTGGCAGGCTGGCCGAGATGGACCCTCGCAGCGACAGTTGGTCGGCGGGATTTTTGGTCCAGTTGCTGCTCGAGGGGGCCAGTGCCGAGCAAGAACAGACCTTTTGGCAACGCCATCCCCAGGGTTGGCTGGAGGCGAGGAGCGGCGCCGGCCTGGATTACACCAGCCTGCAGCGCCACCTCATGGATCAGCAATTTGAGGCTGCCGATCGCTTGACCAGTGAGCACCTGCGCCAGTTGGCCGGTTCGGAAGCCATGAGGCGGGGATATGTGTACTTCAGCGAAGTAACGTCCATGCCTGCCAAGGACCTGGAGAGTCTCGACCGCCTCTGGGTGGTTTACTCGCGAGGGCGATTTGGTTTTTCGGTTCAGGGTCGTCTGCTGCTGGCCTGTGGAAGCCAGTGGGAGCGCCTCTGGCCGCGCCTGGGCTGGAAACACGAGGGCGTCTGGACCCGCTACCCGAGGTCGTTTGATTGGACTCTCGGGGCCCCCGAAGGTCACATGCCACTCATCAATCAGCTACGCGGTGTCAGGCTGATGGATGCCTTGTTATCCCATCCTGGCCTGGCTCCCCGCTGGCAGCGCCAGCAGGAGCCGGTTGGGGGTTAGCGTCAGTTCATAATGCCGCCGCTGTCTCCTGGTGATGCCTTGGCGTTGGGCCGATTTCATCACCCCCTCCACCTTGCAGCTGTCTCCTTTGGTCGAGCTGCTCTTGGAGCCTGCCCAAGGCCATGGCTCTGCCGATGACCTGCAGCTGGGTCTTCATGAAGCCCTCGTCAATGCCGTGCGCCATGGCAACGGCTGCGATCCCTCAAAATGTCTGAGGGTGCGCCGCATTGTGACGACCCACTGGTTGGTTTGGCAGGTCCAGGATGAAGGTCCCGGTCTGCCTGTTCAGGCCCGTACAGAGTTGAAACCACCAGTCATTGAGGCCGTTTCCGGGCGGGGATTATTCCTCATCCAGCATTGTTTCGACGATGTGCGCTGGAGCCCCCGGGGCAATCGCTTGCAGTTGGCGGTCCGTCGCCGTCGCCTCAGCGGCCGTGGGAAGGGCAACCCGGATCCCTGATCTCTCCTTTCAACCAGCCGAGGGCGTGCTCCAACAGGGCAATGGCCTCTTGGCCCGTGCCCATGGCCGTCCCCGATAGAGCTGACGGCTCGGATTGACGGAGCAGCAAAACCAGGGCGGAGCTGATCTGCTCGGCGGCGCGGCGCTGGCGCTGGCCCTTGAGCGCATGCCATTGGCGATCGTTGATGCTGAGGCTCCGCTGCAGCTCTGCGGCCAACGGCAGGGCCTGCTCAGGCCAGCGCTGATGGGTCGGCACCAAGGGAAAGTCAGGGGAAATGTCAGCCAAAACTGGACGGAAGCAAGGATTCAGGACCATCCTGGCCCCACAACCGCCTTCCCCTTGATGGGATCACCCTCCAGCAGGTTCGAGCGCCGCCAAAGGGTGCGGCGGCGAGGGGCGGGCCTTCGGGCGCGGCGCTCTCGGCCACGCCCACACCAGGGCCTGATGCGGTCAGCCCCGGGAGCCACTCCTGGGGTTCTGCACCATCTGGCGGCCCTGTTGACCCTGGCCAGCCGGCCCCGGATTCCGGCTGAGACCGACAACCGAGGTCGTCAGCAAAGACGGCAGCGCCAGCACCTTGCCCTGGCCCAACGGTTGCTGGATCCGTTGCCCGTTGCCCTGCGGGCGGGTGGGCGTGGCGCCGAGCTTTTTTGGAGGGCGGTGCGCTTTGGCGGGGCCGGAGTGCTGCTGGCCTGGTGGCTGATGCGTTAGGTGGGTTTACGGGCCGACCAGACCCGAATCATGAAATGGGTTTCGGCCGTGATGTCCACGAAGCCACTTTGACGTAGGCGGGCCCCAATGTCGTCGGAGATGGAGTCGCGGTAGTAGGGCTCGTGGAAGACCCGTCGGAAGTTTTCCATGGCCACCGTGTACTGGGGCGAATCGGCCAATTGCACCGAGTCGGCCAGAACGAACCCCCCCCCCTGGCTCCAACTCCCTGAAGGCTTCCCGCAGCACGTTGGCCCTGGCTGCAGCGGGGAGTTTGTGCAGCAGAAACACACAGGTGGCTTCCTGCATGCTGGCCGAGCGGCAAAGGCCGCCAGTCCTTTGACTCAAGGCTTGAGCAACCGACGGCGCATGGGATCGGCCGCGCCATTGAAAAGGATTTCCACCTGCAGGTCGTAGAGAGCGGCGGAATGGTCGCTGAGGTAGCCGTCGGTTTGATGGTGGAAGTTTTGAAGGTAGTAGTCCGGAAACGCTTCCGGTTCCACATCCTGAGGTAGGTCTCGCACCTGGCGCCTGGCACGGCGATTCCAGGTCAATGGCATGTCAAGCCAGACGAGTGCAAACCCAGATAGGCGAATTTGGTTAGGGGGGCGGCCATGCTCGGGCTCTGGTGGGCCATCATTTGAACAGGTTGGGGCGGGGCATCGTGGATCCTGCGCCCCGCCAGTTTGGATCAAGCTTCGTAGTACATCACGAATTCGTGCGGGTGGGGACGCTGGCGCAGCTGTTGGACCTCTTCGTATTTAAGGGCGATCCAGTTGCTGATGAAGTCTTCTGTGAACACACCGCCGGCGAGCAGGTAATCCTTGTCAGCATCTAGGGCTTCCAAAGCTCCGTTGAGGGAAGCGGGCACGGTGTTAATGCGAGAAAGCTCATCGGCGGAGAGATCGAAGAGGTCGACGTCGGTGCCATTGCCTGGATCGATCTGGTTGTTGATGCCATCAATGCCGGCCATCAGCATGGCGGCAAAGCCGATGTAGGGGTTGGAGAGGGCGTCACCGGAACGGAATTCAAGACGCTTGGCCTTGGGATTGGGACCTGTCAGGGGGATGCGAACGGCGGCGGAGCGATTGCCCTGGGAATAGACCAGATTCACCGGTGCCTCGAACCCTGGCACCAAACGCTTGTAGCTGTTGGTGCTGGGGTTGGTGAAGGCCAGGAAACTGGGGGCATGCTTAAGCAAGCCACCGATGTACCAACGGGCCGTTTGGGAAAGGTTGGCGTAGGTCCCTTCACCGAAGAAAAGGGGTTGACCGGCCTTCCAAAGACTTTGGTGCACATGCATGCCAGAACCGTTATCTCCAAAGATGGGCTTCGGCATGAATGTGGCGGTTTTGCCGTATTTTTTGGCGATATTTCGTACGACATACTTATAAATCATTACGTTGTCTGCTGCCCTGATTAATTCGGAATACTTTATGCCCAATTCGTGCTGAGCTGTGGCAACTTCATGATGCTGTTTTTCGATCGGAACCCCAAGAGAGCCCATGGTGAGAAGCATTTCGCTGCGGATATCCTGAAGGGTATCGTTAGGGGCAACGGGGAAATAGCCTTCTTTAAGTTGGATCTTGTAGGCTAAATTCCCCCCATTTTCAATGCGATCACTGTTCCAGGGGGCTTCAATCGAGTCCACGTGGTAATAGCTTGCGCCGTTGCTGCTTTTGTAGCGGACATCGTCAAAGATGAAAAATTCGGGCTCGGGTCCGAAATAGGCCGTATCTGCCAATCCAGTTGAAGCCAGGTAGTCCAGAGCTTTTTGCGCCAAGGACCGGGGACAGCGGGCGTAGGGAAGGCCGCTGCGGGGCTCCTTGATCGAGCAAATCAAGCTGAGGGTTTTGTGGCTATAGAACGGATCGATCCAGGCCGTGGCTGGGTCCGGCACCATGTCCATGTCGGATTCGTTGATCGCCTTCCAGCCTCGGATCGAGGAACCGTCGAAAGCCACGCCTGTGGTGAAGGCGGATTCATCAATGAGGTCTTCGCAGACGGTCAGATGCTGCCACTTGCCGTGGAGATCGACAAATTTGAGATCGATCAGTTCAATCCCTTCCTCCTTAATGCGGCGAAGAACGTCCTGGGCGGTCGGGGCCATTGGAAGGATCCGTGTAAGGGGGCCGCCCTAGCGGGACGGATGGGCGAGAACGTAAGCAGCGCTACCAACTGACTTTGTATCCGTTGCTACTAAAAAATCTGGCGCCCCAGTGGCTCTGCCCCCCGCTTGGGTCTCTCTGCACTGCCGGGCCTGCGTAACCGTTTCTGTCAGATTCTCGAAAACCTGTCTCCAGCAAGGAATCTGGCTGATTGCGACTGCTAGCTTCTGGCGAAGGTGAGTCACCCGGTTCCTTCCATGCGCGACGCCATCAGCGGTGTGATTGGCCGCTACGACCAGCTTGGTCGCTATCTCGATCGCGACGCCCTCGACCGCATCGAGTCGTTTTACAGCCAGTCGACCGTCCGATTGGCGGCCGTCGAATTGATCAACCGCGAAGCGGCGGCCATTGTGCGCGAAGCCTCGCAACGGCTTTGGCTCGCAGATCCTGAATTGATTCTTCCTGGTGGAAATGCCTATACCACCCGCCGCCTGGCGGCGTGTCTGCGGGACATGGACTACTTTTTGCGCTATGCCAGCTATTCGTTGCTGGCCGATGACGTCACCATCCTTGATGAGCGGGTGCTCAACGGATTGGACGACACCTATAAGAGTTTGGGCGTTCCCACCGGCCCGACGGTGCGCGGCATCGCCCTGCTGGCCGAAGTGGTCTCCGAAATGTTGCTGAGCCAGGGCGGTGGCGATGCCAGGCAGATCGATAGCGTGGTGAGGGCTCCATTCCTGCACCTTTGCCGCGGTCTGGCTTCCACCAATGTGCGGGCTCGCTGAGCAGGGGCACCCTCGCCTACTCTCCCCTCACCCGTTTCCCCTACCCGCAGGCCTTGGCCCCTTCTGTTCTGCCTACCGTCTCCAGCCAGCACCGAATTGGGCTCGCCCCAATTGCCACGCCGGAACGACTGCTGCTCGGTCCCGGACCCTCCAACGCCCATCCCCAGGTTTTGCAAGCCCTCGCTCGCATGCCGATCGGTCACCTCGATCCGCTCTATCTGGAACTGATGGTGGAAGTGCAGGAGCTGCTGCGTTACGCCTGGCAGACTGATAACAGGCTTACCTTGCCAATGAGTGGCACCGGTAGCGCCGCCATGGAAGCCGCCATCGCCAACATGATCGAACCCGGTGATCGGGTGGTGGTGGCGGTGAATGGCTATTTTGGCCTGCGCCTAGCCGACATGGCTGGCCGCTATGGCGCCGACGTCATCACCATCGAACGTCCCTGGGGCGAGGCTTTCAGTCTTGAGGAGATAAAGGCCGCCTTGGAGGCCCATCACCCCACCCTGCTGGCGATCGTCCACGCCGAAACCTCTACCGGCATCTGCCAGCCCCTAGAGGGCATCGGTGATCTCTGTCGGGCCCACGACGCCCTCCTCCTGGTGGACACGGTGACTTCTTTGGGGGCCGTCCCCCTCTTCCTGGATGACTGGAAGATCGACCTGGCCTACAGCTGCAGTCAGAAAGGACTGAGCTGCCCCCCTGGCCTGGGTCCCTTCAGCATGGGTCCAAGGGCTGAGCAGAAGCTGGCCAGCCGCAAGGGCAAGGTGCCCAATTGGTACCTCGATGTCTCGTTGCTCAACAATTACTGGGGCAGCGATCGTGTGTATCACCACACGGCTCCGGTGAACATGAACTACGGCATGCGTGAAGCCCTGCGGCTGCTCGCCGAAGAGGGCTTGGAGCAGGCCTGGGGCCGTCACCGCAGCAATGCCGAACAGCTTTGGAATGGTCTTGAGCGCCTGGGTCTCCAGTTGTTGGTTCCCGAGCCCTTACGCCTGCCCACCCTCACCACGGTGAGAATTCCCGCTGGTGTCGATGGCAAGGCCTTCAGTCGCCATCTCCTTGACCAATTCGGGATTGAAGTCGGTGGTGGTCTGGGCGTGTTGGCCGGCAAGGTCTGGCGCATCGGGCTGATGGGTTACAACAGCACCCCCGCCAACGTGGATCGGCTGCTCAACTTGCTGGAAAGCGAGCTTCCCGCTTTCCAGCCAACCGTGCCTGCCGCCGTCGCTGCCTAAACCAGTTCTCAAGCAACTGGCGCCCCTCCTCTGCGAGCACGCCGCCCTGGACCCTCATCCCGTGGTGGGCGCTGGGATGGTTGGCGAGATCCAGGCAACCCCCAAGGGCACCGCGCTTGGGATCGGTTGCTCCGTACACCACCTCGCCCATCCTGGCCTGCACCAGGGCACCAGCGCACATGGGACAGGGTTCGAGGGTCACCAACAAGCTGCAGCCGTTGAAGCGCCAGTCGCCCCGCAGGGCAGCCGCCTGCCTCAGCGCCACCAGTTCGGCATGGCCGAGGGGATCCTGTTGACGATGGCGCACGTTGCTGCCCCAGCCGATGGCCATGCCCCTCTCATCGAGAATCACCGCCGCCACCGGCACCTCCCCCTCCATTCCCACCCGGTGGGCGAGGCGCAGCAGGCGCCCCATCCAGAAGTTGTGATCACTGCCCCCAGCCATGACCTTGGGGTCCTCCATGGTGCTGTGGATCCACTTTTGGCGTCGCTGGCGGACGCCAGGCACAATGGCAGCACGAAAGAACGACGCCGTTGGCCAGTGCGCCCCCTTTCCAGCGGCAGGCTGATCCGCTGATCACCCTTTCCCCCTTCGCCGATCCCCACGGGGTCGATCCGGCGCTGCAAGATTTTTTGCATCGTGCCTCCAGCCTGCTCTGCGGTTGGTTGGGAAGCAGCAGCAAGGGCACACCCCTGCCTGGCCTCAGCGCCATGCCTGCCATCGAACCGGAAAGGGTGGGGCTTTCCCCAGACCGGTTGCTCGCCGACCTGCAAATGGTGATGGAGGGCGCCTACAACCCCAGCCATCCGGGTGCCCTCGCCCACCTGGACCCCCCCCCCTTGGTGGCCGGCCTGGCGGCTGAATTGATCTGCGCGGGGCTGAACAACAATCTCCTGGCCGAAGAGCTCTCCCCCAGCCTCAGCCGTCTGGAGCGGGGTCTCTGTGGCTGGTTGGCCGGGCAGATCGGCATGCCGGCCGGTGCTGGTGGGGTGGCGGCCAGTGGCGGCACCCTCAGCAATTTGATGGCCTTGGTGGTGGCCCGCCAACGGGCCGGTCTGGCCACCAACGGCGATGGGGTGGTGCTCTGCAGCGACGATGCCCATCTCTCGTTGCTCAAGGCCCTGACGGTGATGGGCCTGCCCCCGCAGGCGCTCATTCGCTTGCCTGTGGATTTTGAGGGGTCGATGGAGCCGATGGCCCTCGAGGAGACCTTGCAGGCCCTGGCCCACCAGGGCCGCCCCGTGATTGCCGTGGTGGCTACGGCGGGCACGACGGTGCGGGGCGCGGTGGATCCGCTGGGGCCCATCGCCGACCTCTGTCAGCGTTTCGGCCATTGGCTCCATGTCGATGGGGCCATCGGGGCGGTGTTTGCCCTCGCCGACCACCCCTTGTCGGCGCTGGAGGGTCTGGACCGGGCCGATTCGATCACGGTGAACCCCCAGAAGCTGTTGGGCATTCCCAAAACCTCCTCTTTATTGCTACTCGCCGATCCTTCGGTGTTGAAGGCCAGCTTCGCCACCGGTTTGCCCTATATGGAGCCCAGTTGGGGCTTTGGCCATGGGGGGGAAGAGGGTCTGCAGGGGACCCGTCCGGCTGAGATTCTGAAATTGTGGCTTGGGTTGCGTCACCTGGGCCAGGCCGGCATCGAGTCCTTGCTTGGGGGGGCGCTGGCGCGGCGGCGGCGGCTCCAGGAGTTGCTGAGTGTTGATGAGCGCCTGGTGCTGCGCAGCGGCTCCCTCCATCTGCTGGCCTTTGCTCCTGCAGGCCTTGATGCCCCAGCGAGCGACGCCTGGAGTCGGCGGATGCGCGAACGACTTCTGGCGGAAGGGCTGTTGCTTTCTCGCCCCCTGTATCAGGGCCGTCACCATCTCAAAGCAGTCTTGGGAAATCCCCATACCCGTTCCCAACACCTGGAGCATCTCGCGGCACTGGTGGCGGAGCAGCACCCGTGATTCGCTGGGGGCAGATCTCCACCTACGGTTGGGCCCTGCACCCGTTGGTTCCTTAATGGCAACGCCGCCCAGCGATGTCCGTTCCCGTTGGGTGGCCCTTGTCACCGGGGCCCTATCGATTCTGATCGCCGTTCTTTATTTGGTGATGGTCACCTTGCTTGATCGCCAGGGGCCCCTGTTGCCCCCTCCCCCCGAGGCCCTGGGCCTCGCTGCTGCGCCCGCGGCGGTAGCCGCAGTTCCTGACGGCGTTGCCAGGGTTCCACCACGCGGTTGAGGGCCACCTCCAGAAAGCGGCGCAGGGCTCCTTCGCGCTTGTTGAGTTCGTATTGTTTCTGGAGCACCTCCCGGACGCCGCCATCCCCCCAGTCCTGGTCCTGGCGGAAGTAGGTGATGAAGCTGCGTCCGGCCACCCGCGTCAGCCAGGCGGCTGTCACCGCCTGAACCGCCCGACTGAGGAGCAGGGCCGGCAGGTTCAAGCTCAGGGCGCCGCCGATCAGACCGATTCCCCCTTTGATCAGACCCAACCCCGCCAGGGTGCGGCCGACGGAGAGGGCCAGGTCCTGGGCCGCCTCCCGGCTGAGGCTCACTCCATAGAGGCGGCCGATCTCGATCACCATCTGGGCATTCACCGCCGCCGTTCCCAGCAGGTCCACGCCCGGCAGGGGATTCACCAGCAACACACCCGCCCCGATCCACACGTAGCGCTCCACGATCGTCTCGGCATCCCGGCCCCGCTGGCGGTCCAGCAGTTGCTGGCTGGCTTCGCCCAACTGGCGGCTTTGCAGCAGCAGGTTGTCGGCGATCAACTCTTCGCCGTCGGCCCGCAGTACCGCCGCCATGCGCCTGAGCAGCCCCTGGACCTCCGCGGCGGGTTGCAGGGGGCGGCCCCCTGGCCTCGGCACGCTCTGGGGGGAGGCGCTGGCGGCAATGACATCTTCAGGGGCAATGCGGCCGGCGCCCCGCTGCCGCAACAAGGCCAGGAGTCGTTCCTCCTCCCGTTCGCCCCGCAGGTCGCACTTGTTGAGGACCAGCAGCAGGCGTTTGCCCAGGCTGGCCAGGGTGTCGAACACCTCCTGCTCCGCCGCCCGCAGGTCGCCATCCACCACCAGCAACAGCAGGTCGGCTTTGGCGGCTCGACGGCGGGCCAGCTCTTCGCGCTGCCGGCCCTCTTGCCCCCCTTCGAGGATCCCCGGGGTGTCTTCCAGGATCACTGCCCGGGGCAGGCCCTCCAGCCGCAGGCGGTAGCGGGCGCTGTGTTCGGTGGAGCCCATCGCCGCCGCCACGCTGCCCACCAGCTCGTTGAGCAGGGCTCGGATCAGGGAGGTCTTCCCCGTGGAGCCGCTGCCAAAGACGGCGATTTCAAGGTCGCCCCGTTCCAGTTCGGCCTGCAGGCGCTGGCGTTCCTGGCGCAGGGCTTCCCGCTCCACCTCGTCACGCACCCGATCGAGGGTTTGATCGATGGCCTCCAGGTGGCGGGAGGCGGCTTCCCGGCGGCTGCTGGCCGGGGGTTGGGGTGGGCTGGAACGCCGTGGGTGGCCGTTGCCGCCGCGGCGCCACCAAGGCAGCACCAACTGGGCCAGTCCCAGGGCCAGGGCCGCCAGCAGCAGCACCACCAAGGGGGCGACCAGCCAACCCGGCAGCCAATAGCTCAACTGCCAGATCAACTGGTTGAAGCCCTGCAGCACGGCGGCGACCAAGAGCAATGCCACCAGGCCCAGGCCGATCCCCATCCACAGGCGCATCCGGGGCATCAGGGTGAGGCGGCGCTGATGATTTCTCCCCAGAGTCCGGCGGCCAGGGCGCTGGTGGCTCGGGTGGGACGGTTGTCGTCATTGCCCATCCAGACCCCCATGACCCAGTGCCGCTCGGGCGCATAGCCCACGAAAAGCAGGTCCCGCCCCTCGTTGGTGGTGCCGGTTTTGCCTCCTGCACGGCCCCCCACATAGGCCGCCGTGCCGGTGCCGTTGCTGACCACTCCCCGGAGCAGTTCCTGCATGGTCGCCGCTGTGCTGGCGGCCATGGCCCGCCGACCGACGTTGTGGAAGTTGGGGGTGTCTCGCCCTCCTCGGCAGGGGTCCTCGCCGGGCTTGCCGGTGCTGGAGCCAGGGCCTGCTTTGACTGTTAAGCCGCTACCCGAATCCCCTTCGCCGCTATGGCAGCGTTCAGCGTCGGTGAGCTTGCGAATGGTGCTGGGGGCATGCCAGATGCCGTTGTTGGCGACGGCCCCGTAGGCGGCAGTCAGCTCCAGCAGGGTCACCTCACTTTGGCCAAGGGCCAGTCCAGGCACTGGTTCGAGGGGACTGGTGATGCCCAGGTCCCACGCTTTCTGGGTGAGGGCGGTGAGGCCCGCACGACGGGCCAGGCGCAAGGCGGCCGTGTTGCTGCTGATGGCGAGCGCCTGCCGCAGGCTGATCAGTCCCCCGCAGGCACTATCGAAAAACTGGCCTTGCCAGCGCAGGGGACCGCAGGCGATGGAATCGCCCGCCCGGGCTCCCTGTTCAATCGCCACGACGTAGGGAATCAGCTTGAAGGTGCTGCCCGGTTGCCTCTGGGCCATGGTGGCCCGGTTGAACTGGCTCTGGCGGTAATCACGGCCACCGGCAATCGCCAGGATGCCGTTGTTGCGGCTGTCGAGCACCACCACAGCCCCCTCGCTGACGCCCAGCCCGGCGCTGGCCACAAGCTTTTGGCGCAGCAAGCGCTCGACCAGGGTTTGCAATGTTGGATCGAGATGGGTGTCGATGAGGAAGTTGCCCTCGGCGGCCACGTCGCTGCCCACCAGGTTCTCCAGATCACGGCGCACTTGGTCGCTGTAGAAGGGGGCCACACGGCGCGCGCTGGAGCGGCAGGCGTTGGCCGCCAGCTCAATGGGGGCCCGGCGGGCGCGGTGGGCCTGGTCTGAGCTGATGCGGCCAGTGGATTCCATCTTGGCCAGGACGCCGTTGCGGGCGGCCAGGGCGGCCTGGGGGTCAAGGCAGGGGTCATAGCCATTCGGGGAGGGCAGCAGCCCCACCAGCAGGGCTGCCTGCTCCAGGTTGAGACGTCTGGCCGGACGATCGAAGTAGCGACGGGCCGCATCTTCGAAGCCCCAGCCCACCCCCAGGTACACCCGGTTGAGGTAGCTGCGCAGCAGTTCGGCCTTGCTGAAGCGAGCTTCCAGTTGCAGCGCCACCAACAACTCGCGCCATTTGCGGGCGAGGGTTTCCCCCTGGCCCACCTGGTCGGGATAGAGGCTGCGGGCCAACTGTTGTGTCAGGGTGCTGCCCCCCTCCAAGACGCGCCCCCCGATCAAGTTGGTCACCAGGGCCCGTCCCGTTCCGATCGGATCGACCCCTGGATGCCACCAGAAACGACTGTCCTCACTTGCGAGGAGGGCTTGGATCAGCACCGGTGAGAATCGTCCCAGGGAGCCCAACTCGCGGTGGTGCTGGTCCTCCGCTGAGGCGATCGTGCGGCTTTGGCGGTCGTAGAGCACGAGGGGGCCCCGGACCGCAGCCAGGTTGCCCCGAATCGGCACCTGCAGGTAGGACAGCGTCAACAGCAGCACCCCAGCCAAGGCACCGCCCGCCAGGCTGGCCGCCGCCAACCGCCTCCAGCGGTTCTGGCCAGGCCAACGGGGGGTCTCAAAGGTGAGTTCCGGCAGGCCCCCTTCCTGGTTCGGTCCAAAACGCACGCCATCGCCATCCCGCAGCACCAGCTGCTGCACCCTGCGACCTTGCCACCACAAGCCATTGGTGGAGTCGCAGTCGCTCAAGAGCCAGTCCCGACCGCGTTGTTCCAGCAGGGCATGGCGGCGGCTGACGGCGGCATGGTCGATCACCACATCGGAGCCGGTCTCCCTGCCGATGCGGTAGCAACTGCCATGGAGAGGGACCGATCTGGGTTCGGCGCCAGGGACATGCAGCAGCAGCTGGGCCTCGCCGGGGGAGTGGCGTGTCCGGAAGCTGGGGCGAATGCGTTCAGGGGTTGCTGGAACCACGGGAGCGGCGCTGGGGCGCAAGCAGATGGATGGCGAAGCAGGCCACGGCCAAATTGATGGCGATGTCAGCGATGTTAAAAATCGGAAATGAAATGGGCATGAATTCCAGGAAGTCGACCACCGCCCCCAGCCGCCATCGGTCCAAACCATTGCCTGCCGCTCCCCCGAGCAGGAAGCCCAAGGCCAAGGCCTGCCAGCGGTCTGTCGGAGGCGTCCGCAGGATCCACAGCAGCAGGCCCAGGCTCACCAACAGGCTGATCCAGCCGAGCACTTGGGGATTGCCGCTGAACAGGCTCCAGGCGGCGCCGGTATTGCTGACCCGGCGCAGCTGCACGAGTCCTGGCAAGAAAGCGTGGACTGCCCCTGCAGGCAGTCGGCCGAGGGCCCAGGCCTTGCTGAATTGATCGACAACGAGAATCAAGGTGGCCAGGAGCAAAGCCAGAAGCTTGCGGCGGTTGGCCCCCGGACCTTGGCCCGGGGAGGAAGAGCTGGCGTTCACGATTCGATCAACAGCAGGTGGCGCAGGGGCCAGGCCAGCACGCCGGCCGCACAGCAAAGCAGGAGCTGGGGGAACAGCGCCATCCCGTAGCCGCTGAGCAGGGGAAGCCAATTGGCCCCCCAGCGGCCCACCAGGGCCCCCAGCAGCAGGTTGGCCATGCCGCAGAACTGCAGCACCAGCAAGCCGATGGCCGCCGCGCCCGCCAGGGCCAGGGGGTCATTCATGCCGTTCTGGCGTGACAATTTGCCGGTGATCCAGGCCGCCGGTAGAAAGCCCGCCAGGTAGCCGAAGCCAGGATCGAGGAGGTAACTGGGGCCGCCGCCACCGTAAAAAACCGGCAGTTGGAACAGGCCGATGCTGAGGTAGGCGGCCGCTGCCAGCAAGCCCGCACGATGCCCCCCCACCAGGGCCGTGAGCAACAGGGCCGGCACCTGCAGGGTCACCCCCAGGGGCCGCAGGCCCAGAGCACCCTGGTCGACGAAGGGGAAGGCGGCTGGAATCAAGCCACCGGCCATGATCAACAACAGACCGGCGATCGCACCGCTCCAGGTGGCAAGGGCCCGCAACATCGCATCACCGGGGTGCATCCCATCCTGCAGCAGCTAGGTTCGCCTGAAAAGGGCGTGAACCCGCGCCAGCTGCCGCCATGCCCGGCTCTTCCCCATCGATCTCTGGTGACTCGGGCTCTGGTGCCTCGGGCCCTCCCCCCGCCGCCGAGTCCAGCGAGGCACCGCTTGCACCTGAGATCGCCCTGGCGGTCGGTGATGCCGTGCGCTTGCTCGGCGTGCCGCCCTATCTCAAGACCGCAGATCCGATGCCCATGTTGCGGCCTGCGGATCTGGTGGACAACGAGGAAATCGGCCAGGTGGTTGAAGTGCGCGCCTTCGACCAGTTCGCCGTGCGGTTCCGCCGCGGTGCGTTTCTGTTGCGTCGGGTGGATCTCAGTCCTGCCCAGCCCCCTGGCTAAGGGGGTGATCACTCCAGAGGGCCGCCGCCGGGTCGAGGCCTTCGGCTGGCCCGACAAGACTGAGGCTGGGATGGCGTAACCAGCGGCCAGCGGCCTCCAGGAGATCGTCCGGGGTGAGGCGAGAGGCCTGCTCCAGAGTCCGTTCCACGTGATTTTCGGCAAGCCCGTGGCTCAGCACCAAGGAGAGCCGCTCGGCGATCTGGGAGCAGGTCTGGCGTCCCATGGCATCTTGGCCGCGGAACTTGGCCTGGGCCAGCTCCATCTCCGCTGGGCTGAGGGACTGCTCCAGCAGGCGGTTCCACTCGTCCAGCAGGCAGTGGCTGGCTTCTTCGGCCCGATCCGCCGAACTGGATAGGTGCATCACGAAGGGCGCAGCACCGGATCGGGCCGGCATGTGCACCCCCACGTCGTAGGCCAGGCCCCGCTCCTCCCGCATCACCTGGAACAGGCGGGCCGACATGCCCGCACCCAGATGGGTCTGGAGCAGTCGTAAGGCTGGGCCGTCGGGATGGCCCAGGGGCAGGGTTGGGGTGCCCAGCATCAACACCAATTGCTCGGTGTCCTGCTCCTGGAGTTCAATGCTGCCGCGGATGGCCGCATCGGGCTCGCTTGCGCCGGCCCGGGAGGGCGGCAGGGCCGTCGTCCAGGGGCTGTGCCGCAGAGGAGTCTCCAGCAGCCTCTGGAGATCGGTTGGAACGGTTCCGCAAAGCACCAACACGGCCCCCTGGGCCCCCAGTCCAGTGACAAGAGACTGCAGATCCGGGCCCTTCAGGGCGGCCAGTTCGGCCTCCACCCCCAAGGGGTCATGGCCGTAGGGCCCATTGCCGTAAAGCAGGCTGCGCAGACCGTCATGGGCCAGTTGGAAGGGATCTTCCCGCTGGCGGCGCAGGGTTTGCAGGTTGAGTTGGCGCTCCAAGGCGACCTGGTCGGCCTCCAATCGGGGCCGACGCACCATCTCCAGGAGCAGGGGTAATAGGACGTCGGCGTCCTCGGCGGCGCAGTGGAGGCCCACCATCAAGGCGTCCTCACTGGCCTCCGCCCGCAGGGAGGCTCCGCGCCCCTCGACGCAATCGGCCAGGGCCTCGGCATCCAGGGAGCCGCAACCCCGGGTCATCAGTCCGGCCAGCAGCTGGTGGGCACCCCGCTGGTGCTGGGGATCGGCGCTACTGCCGCCGCGCAGGACCAGCCGTGCCGCCAACAGGGCCGGGCCGGGGCGTTCCTGGACCACGACGGGCAGTCCGCCGCTGAGGGCGAAACGTTGCTGGTTCGTCATGCCGGTACCGCTTCAAGGACCGAGGCCAGGGCCGGATCAAAGCCGCTGAGGACCTGGTGCTGCAAAGTCTCGGGGGTCCAGCGCTGCAGCATCTCCAGGGGGCTGGCGAGGCGGTTGTCCCGCTGCCAGAGCTGATTGCTGCCGATCAAGCCGGCCACTCCGGCAGACGATTCAAGGCCGAAGCGATAGCTGTTGGCCACCAACCGCTGGGCCCGTTCCCATTCCTCCTTACCGATCGGTGCTGCCATCACCTCCTGCCAAACCTCCGTGATCACTTGGCGCACCGCCTCCAGATCGTCTGGCTCGCAGACCGCCTCCAGCAGAGCCAGGCTGCCGCCCTGCATGGCGTGGAGGTCGAGATCGATGCTTTCCACCAGTTGCAGGTCCTCCCGCAGACGGTCGACCAGCCGGCTGCGGCGGCCTTCGGACAAGACCGTCGTGGCCAGGTCGCTGCCAATCAAGGCTTCCAGATTTCCAGCCGGGGGTTGGACCCAGGCCATCAGTAAGCGGGCCGCTTCCAGCCGGGGTAAGGCCAGGCGGTGCTCGCCTGGAACCACACGCAGGGGTGGGGCCTGGTAGGTGTCGCTTGGATCCCCTTGGGTCAGGGTCCCCAGGGGGCCAAGGGCGGCCCGGGTGACCAGTTGGCCATCGGCGATGGCCCCGGCCAGGGACAGCACGCAGCCCCCGGGTCGGTACAACCGTTGGTGGAAGGCGGCCATGGCCTCGGGGTCATGGCGCAGCAGCGATTCCCGATCGCCCAGGATGGGCAGGCTGTAGGGATGACCTGGGCAAGCTTCGGCCAGCAGCCGTTGCAGGGCCACCTCTTCTGGTTGATCTTCGCTTTGGGCGAGTTCTTCGAGCACAACTTGGCGCTCCATGGCGAAGGCCTGCGCTTCAAGGCGGGGGCGCAAAACCAGATCCAGCAACAGATCCAGGGCTTCTGCCGCCGCGTCTGGCGGAATCAGAACATGGAAATGGACATCATCGAAGCCGGTGGCGGCATTGGTCATTCCCCCAAGGGCCTCGACGCGACGATCGAATTCGCCTGCGGCCAAAGCGTCACTGCCCTTGAACACCATGTGCTCCAGGAAGTGGGCCAGGCCGTGCTCCCGCGGCCGCTCAAAGCTGCTGCCGGCTGGACACCAGAAGTCAATGCAGACCAGGGGGGCTTCGGGTAGGGGCAGGCTCACCAACTCGACCCCATTGGCGAGTCGCTGCCGTTGGGGATCCCCCAGGCCGCTCAGCAACGGGGCCAAAGAACCCCTCGTCTCACTCATGGATGCGTGGCAGGATCGCCATTCTGCGTGGCTGGGCGTCCCTTTGTCCTCTCCCCAAGGTTCGGGCCTGCCCGACGGGCCCGTGGCCCCTCAGGCCCATCCGTTCGATCGGGCCGCTGCGGCCCTTTCCCCAGATCCCGCCGCCGGGGTCCATCCCTTGGTGGATGCCCTGGCTGAGCGGATCCGCGCCAGTCGGGAAGGATTGCCAGGTTTGGCCCCGCTGCCGATCGATCCCGAGCTGGAAGCGATCAGCGGCAGTCTCGATGGTGAACGGCTGTACATACGCAATGAACTGCATCACTGCCAAGGCCTGCGCAAGCTGCATCTTGAAACCGCCCGGCTGGGGGCGGGGTTGCAAATTCTCCACTGCGTCTTTTTCCCAGACCCCCACTTCGATTTGCCCATTTTCGGCGCCGATGTTGTGGCCAGCCGGGGGATTGTGTCGGCGGCCATCGTCGACCTTTCGCCCGTCGATGGCCCCCTCAAGGCGTCCTTGAGCCAGGCATTGGCGGCCCAACCGCGGGGGCCCTTTTCCCAGGTACGGGACTTGCCCCCCTGGGGGTCCATCTTTTCCCCCCAGGTTCTGTTTGTGAGACCCCAGGGGCCGCAGGAGGAAGGGGCCTTTGTGGAGGCCGTCACTGGCGTCCTTGCTGTCCTGGCGGCAGCTGTGCGCCAGGCGACACCCCAGGCCAGTGATGATCCCGCTACGGTTAAAAGGTGGCAGGGTCAATTGAGCTATTGCCGTCAACAGAAACTGAACGACAAGACCCGCCGGGTGTTGGAGAAAGCCTTCAATCCCGCCTGGGCAGACCATTACATCGAACAACTCCTGTTCGACGACCCCCCAGAGCTGGCCTCTCACCACTCCTTTACGTCCTGATCGGCGCACTGGGCGGATGGGCAGTGACCTGGATCTTGACCCACGGCGTGCCTTGGCTGCCTCGAATCAACGGTTCTCCGGCAGCAAAAAGCGTTGGCGTCCGCAAGGCGGCGGTCCCCATCCCCCGGGCGGTTGCGGCCCTCGGTCGCCTCGAGCCCGGTGGCGACATTCGTATTCTGGCGGCCCCCGGCAGCAGCTTCGATGGGGGTAGTCCGCGGATCACAGACCTGCTGGTGGTGGAGGGCCAGACCGTGCGAGCCGGCCAGTTGTTGGCCCACTTCGATTCGGCCCCCAGCCAAAGGGCCGAGCGGCAGCGGGTTCGCGCCCGGCGGGTCAATCTTGTTCGCCGATTGAGTGTGGAGAGCCGGGAACTGGCCCGTTACCGAGGGCTAACGGTTGATGGCGCCATCTCCGCCGATGAACTGGACCAGCGCGAGCAGCAATACCTCGAACTGCAGGGCCAGTTGCATGAAACCGAGGCGGCCTTGCTGAAGATCGAAGCCGATCTCAGCAATACCGAATTGCGGGCCCCCATCGATGGCACGGTTTTGCGGATCCATACCCGGGTGGGAGAGCGGGCCGTTGACAAGGGTGTGCTCGAAATGGGGGACAGTGCCCGCATGGAGGCGGTGCTTGAGGTGTACGAAAGCGACATTGCCCGGGTGCGGTTAGGCCAGCGGGCCCGGATCAGCAGTGAAAACGGGGGCTTCAAGGGTCAACTCAACGGCGTCGTCACGCGCATCAGCCCCCAGGTGCGCCAGCGGCAGGTGCTTTCCACAGATCCAAGCAGCGATGCCGATGCCCGCATCGTCGAGGTGCGCATCGGGCTTGACCCAGGGGATGCCAGGAAGGTCCAGACCTTGACTGGTCTCAAGGTGATCGGCCGGTTAGAGGCTTGAAGAGGTCCCTCTGATGCCCTCGTCTTGGCCCAGCCGCCGCATCCCCCTGGCCTGGTTGTTGCTCACCCGTCAGCCGATGCGGCTGGCGGTGGCCTTGGCTGGTATTGCCTTTGCGGGCATCTTGATGTTTATGCAACTGGGCTTTCGCGATGGTCTTTTTGAGGCCAGCATCACCCTGCACAAACTCTTTGACGCCGACCTGGTCCTCATCTCTCCGCGCACGACCAGTTCGGTGGCGATGGAGGGTTTTCCCCGTCGCCGGCTTGTGCAGTCCATGGCCCATCCGTCCGTGGAGGGCGTGAGTCCGGTGCACTGGAACCTGTTGAGCTGGCGCAATCCGCAAAACCGCGCTACCCGCTCGATTCTGGTGCTGGGCTTTGAGCCCCTTGATCCGCTACTGCAGGATGACTCCCTGCGGCGCCAGGCCCCCCTGCTCAGTCAGCGGGGCAGGGTGATTTTTGATGAGCGTTCCCGCGAGGAGTTCGGACCGATTGGCCCCTGGTTCCGCCAGGGTCGCCAGATTGAAACTGAAGTGGCTGGCAAGCGGGTGCGCGTCGTCGGGTTGGTTGCCTTTGGACCTTCCTTCGGCGCCGATGGCAACCTGTTTACCAGCGCTGAAACCTTCCTCTGGTTGATGCCCGACACTCCTGCCGGCAGCATTGAGTTGGGGTTGATCCAGTTGGTCCCTGGCAGCGATCCCACCAAGGTGGCGGCCGATCTGCGTCGCCAATTGCCCCGGGATGTGGTGGTGTACACCAAACAGGGATTTGAGGACTTCGAAAAGAATTACTGGGCCACCAGCACCGCCATTGGTTTCATTTTCACCCTGGGTTCGGCCATGGGTTTCGTGGTGGGTTGCGTGATTGTTTATCAGATTCTTCATGGTGATGTCAGCGACCATCTGCCCGAATACGCCACCTTGATGGCCATGGGCTATCCCCTGCGCGATCTGCTTGGGGTTGTGGCCCGCGAGGGGCTGCTGCTTTCCCTGTTGGGCTATGGCCCGGCCCTGGTGGCTGCCCTTGGGTTCTACGGGGTGGTGCGTTCGGCCACCGGTTTGCCCGTGGTCATGACCAGTGGTCGTGCCCTGCTGGTGTTCGTACTGATCCTGGTGATGTGCATGGTCTCGGCGTTCCTGGCCATGCGGCGCCTCGCCGATGCCGATCCGGCTGAGATTTTTTGAAACCACTCCCGCCGCACCAACCCCGTACCGATGCTCAGTCGTAGCCCCGAGGCTTTCTCCACCAGCCCTTCCGACCTGGCCACCCTCTCGGTGCAAGGGCTGAATCATTGGTATGGCCGCGGCGCCATGGAACGCCAGGTGCTGCAGGGCGTTGATCTGGAGATCAAGCCAGGCGAGGTGGTGTTGTTGACCGGTCCATCCGGTTGTGGCAAAACGACCCTGCTGACGCTGGTGGGGGCCTTGCGCTCGGTGATGGAGGGCTCTGTCAAAGTATTCGGAGAGGAACTTAATGGCTCCAGCCGTCAGCAACGCCAGGGGTTGCGGCGCAGCATCGGCATGATTTTTCAGGGTCACAATCTGCTGCGCTGCCTCACGGCCGAGCAAAATGTCCAAATGGGTGCTGATCTGTTGCCGGGTCTGGGCTTTCGGGCCCGCCGGGATCTGGCGCGGGAATGGTTGCGGCTCGTAGGTCTGGGAGATCAACTCGGCAAGTTGCCCCACGACCTCTCCGGTGGCCAGAAGCAACGGGTCGCCATTGCCCGAGCCTTGGCCGCCCATCCCCGCCTGCTGTTGGCGGATGAGCCGACGGCGGCCCTGGACAGCCGCAGTGGGCGCGAAGTGGTTGATCTGCTGCGGTCCCTGGCCCGCGACCAGGACTGCGCCGTGCTGATGGTGACCCATGACCCCCGCATTTTGGATGTGGCCGATCGGTTGCTGCAAATGGAGGACGGTCGCCTGTGGGGCGCTGACCGCCCCCCTGGAGGTGCTGGGCTAGGGTGACATCACAGTCCGAATCAAACGGCGCCCATGTCGAAACGCAGAAATCTCAAGAAAGAAAAGCAAGAACGCAACAGGGCCTACGCCCGTAAGTTCAAGAAGCGCAAACTACGTAATGACGGTCGTGGTGAAGGTGCTGGCAATGGTGTGACGGGCACGGCCAATAACGGTGGAGCCGCCGATTGATTCGGCCCCTCGAAGTCTGATTTCGCTTCTCCGCCGCTGCGGCTGCAGATGTTTATCAGCGTCGTTATCCCTACCTACAACCGGTTGCCGATTCTGCGCCAGTGCCTTCAGGCCCTTGAGTCTCAGAATCTACAAGCACCACTTCAGCGCTATGAAGTGGTGCTTGTCGATGATGGGTCCACCGATGACACGGTCCGTTGGCTGGATAACCATGCCACTTCTTTCCCCCATGTCCGCCTGATTCGCCAGGACCATGGGGGCCCGGCGCTTGGTCGCAATCGCGGCGTCGAAGAGGCCCGGGGCGATGTGATCATCTTCATCGATAGCGATTTGGTGGTGACAGCCGACTTTCTTAATTGCCATGCCCAGGCCCTTGAGCGCCGTTGGGCCAGCAGCGGCAATCGGCTCTGTTTTACCTATGGCGCTGTCATTAACACCGCCAATTTTGAATCCCCAACCAGTGAACCCCACAAGCTGCGGGATCTTTCTTGGGCCTACTTTGCCACTGGAAATGTGGCCATCGACCGTCAGTTACTCGAGGATACGGGCCTTTTTGATCCAGCTTTTCGCCTTTACGGGTGGGAAGACCTTGAGCTTGGCGAACGCTTGCGCCTTCAGGGGGTGAAGCTGGTGCGCTGTCCCGAGGCCGTTGGCTATCACTGGCATCCGGCCCTTAGCTTGGATCAAATCCCTGATCTTGTTCGGGTTGAGCGCGAGCGGGCTCGCATGGGCCTGGTCTTTTTCCGTAAGCACCCCACCCGACGGGTGCGCTTCATCATCCAATTCACCTGGCTGCATCGCCTGCTTTGGGAGCTTCTCACCCTGGGAGGCCTCCTCAATGAGCACACACTCCGCCCCCTGCTTGCTCGACTGATTCGTCAAGGCAAGCCGGGACTGGCCATGGAGTTGCTGCGCCTGCCCCTCAATCGCTTGGGCGTGCGCGAGCTGTTTGCCGAAGCCCGTCGTCAGGGGTTGCGCTGAAGTGCTGCCAGGGCCCATGGCACCGTTTGTTAGGTTGGTCTGGTTCCATTCACACCGCACACCTGCGTGTTTCGGGTGATGGCCTTCCTTTTACTTGCTTTACGGCAAGAAGGAATCGCGATCCCTGGCAGGTGGAGGCAAACCCGAAACCCCACCCAAAACCCATGGCCGTTGTCACACTCGCCGAAATGATGGAGGCTGGTGCCCATTTTGGACACCAAACCCGTCGTTGGAATCCAAAGATGTCGCGCTACATCTATTGCGCACGCAATGGTGTCCACATCATTGATCTAGTGCAGACCGCAGTCTGCATGAACAATGCCTACAAATGGACCCGCAGCGCCTCCCGTAGCGGCAAGCGCTTCCTGTTTGTGGGTACCAAGAAGCAGGCCTCCGAGGTCATTGCCCAGGAAGCTACCCGCTGCGGTGCCGCCTATGTCAACCAGCGCTGGTTGGGCGGCATGCTCACCAACTGGAGCACCATGCGGGCCCGCATCGATCGCCTCAAGGATCTCGAAAGGATGGAATCTTCTGGGGCGATTGCCATGCGTCCCAAGAAAGAAGCTGCTGTACTGCGCCGCGAACTCGACCGGCTGCAGAAGTATTTGGGGGGCCTAAAGTCCATGCGTCGCCTCCCGGATGTTGTCGTGCTTGTCGATCAGCGCCGCGAAACCAATGCAGTGCTCGAATGCCGCAAGCTCGATATTCCACTGGTGTCTATGCTCGATACCAATTGCGATCCTGATCTTTGCGACGTACCCATTCCCTGCAATGACGATGCTGTGCGCTCCGTTCAGCTCGTTCTTGGTCGTTTGGCCGACGCCATCAATGAAGGTCGTCATGGCGCCCAAGAACGAGCTCAGGAAGAAGATGGCTGAGCCCAAAGCTCTACTTTTGTTTTGATCGTAAATTGACGCCGTAGCTACCTGCGGCGTACCTTTTTTTCTTAGTCGTTAGCCCCTTCACTTCACTCCAACCATGGCTGAGATCAGCGCCAAGCTCGTCAAAGAACTGCGCGATAAAACCGGCGCGGGCATGATGGATTGCAAAAAAGCCCTTGCTGAATCCGAGGGTGATATGACCAAAGCAGCAGAATGGTTGCGCCAAAAAGGCATTGCCACTGCTGAGAAAAAAGCAGGTCGAACGGCCGCAGAAGGTGCTGTGGGCAGTTATATCCACACCGGCGCCCGCGTTGGTGTGTTGGTGGAAGTCAACTGTGAAACGGATTTTGTCGCCCGTGGCGAACTCTTCCAGGAGCTCGTGCGCAATGTGGCCATGCAAATTGCGGCTTGCCCCAACGTTGAGTATGTGACCACCGACGAGATACCCGCCGATGTGGCTGAGCGCGAGAAAGCCATCGAGATGGGTCGAGATGACTTGGCCGGTAAGCCTGAGGCCATGAAGACCAAGATTGTTGAGGGTCGGATTGGCAAACGCTTGAAGGAGTTGGCCTTGCTTGAACAGCCGTTCATCCGTGATAGCGCCCTCAGTTTGGGTGAGATTGTCAAGCAGGCCGCTGGCAAAACTGGAGAAAACATCCAGGTGCGCCGTTTCACCCGTTTTACCTTGGGCGAGGGGATTGAGGTCGAGAAGAGCGATTTCGCCGCCGAAGTCGCTGCCATGGGATCGGCGGGCTGACCTTGAACCTGCGGGCTCTGGTGGCCCCCTTGAGGGCGTGCGCAGGTCAGGATGCTTCGGGTTGGAGCCATGAGTGATCAAGCCAAGTCGATTCCTGCCCAACGGCACGGGGCCAATCCGCAGCTCTATCGCGACTTGGCCCTTTATCTTCAGGTGGTTCGCCAGGTTTTACCGGGCGCTGTCGATCAGGCCGTCTTCTATCTGGTCACCGAAGGCGCAGCCTCTGATTACGTCGAGCAACCTCAGGAACGTCGTGATCAATTTCACGATCGTGTCAACACCCTGGTGCGACGCTGCCTGAGCCTGCTGACAGTGGAGCAGCTCGTCCCCCTCGCCGCCCAGATGGAACGGGAGCGTCAAAAACGGCGGCTGGAAACCCGCCGCCAGCTCATCGAGGATTGGACAGCGGAAGTCCGAGCCAAAGAACCGGCTGACCAGGACGAGATCCCAGACGATGGGCCCCCGACTCTCCCCCAGGGGTCCGTGAGCCTGGGTTTGTCGACTCCCGCCACGGTGCGTCTCTTCGATGGGCGGGATGCGGGGTCCTTTCGTTTTGGACCCGGCCCTGAGGCCGAGTCGCTGGCGGCGCCAGATCCAGAAGACTCTGAGGATGGCCCCCCTGAGGACCGGGATGCTTCACGGCCGCGGCGGCTCCGTCAAGACAGCACGGCCGTTCCGCCGTCCCTGCCCTTGGGTCCGCTTGGGCTGTTCTCCCTGGCAGGGCCTGCCGAGGCCAACGAGGCCAGCCTCCCCTCGGATTCCCATGGGGCGATCGAGGATCAGCAGCCTGCTGCATCGGCTGCCGCCTCCCCCTCCCCCTTTGCGGGCCATGGACTGCCGCCGGATCCGGTGCTGCTGTTGCGGTGGCTTGAGGGAATCGAGCAGGCCCTGGCCCGGCGCCTGCGCAACCTTTCCCATGCTCTCAACGTCGAACTGTTGCGCTTAGGGGTGTGCCGTGCCCTCCTGCCAGTGAGCTTGCTTGATGCGGTTCTTCAAGGTCAAATTGACCTTCTGGCCGCACCTGCCAACCTGTTGAGGTTGCCCCTGCCCTTCCCCCTCAGCGACAATGCATCCGCTTCGGTGGCCATGGCCTTGCTGTTGAGGGGAACGGATCTGGAGATGGAAGAGCCGCGGCTGCGCACCTGTCGGCACCGATTGCAGCAGCATCGCCAGGAGGTGCTCAAAAGGGCCCAGCACCAGCGTCGTCTCCAGAGAAGGCTTCAGGCCCGGGAGGCAGAGCGTCTGTGGCTGCAGGATCTCCATCGCAACCGCCCCGACCTGGAGTGAATCCCCGCGCCTCGGACCCATCCCCTGGTCCGGGCCTGGAGGCTTGGTGCGCCCCCCTGCAACAGGCTTCCAGGCTTGAGGCAGAGCGGGGTTTCGGCGACCTTCAGGGTCGCAGCGAAACCTTTTCAGGCTTTGTGCGACGTTCGCTGATCGAAACCCTTCCTGCCGGTCTCGAAGGATCGGATCAGGGGCAACTGCAGCAATTGGCCGAGGAATTTGCTGACTATCCTGGCGCCGGATTAGGTCGCCGTCAGCAACTGGTGCAGAAGCTACGCCAGGGGCTCCATCAATTATTGGTGCGTCACCGCCCCGAGCTGCCGCCGGCCCCGCCCAAGTTGCGTGTGGCCCCTTTGGCGCCAGCAAAAGCCGCGGACGCCCCTGCAGCAACGCCCGATCTGCCCTTGGCCCAGCTGGCGGAAATCGGCCCGCGAACGGCATCACGGCTGGCGAGTCTGGGGTTGCTGGTTGTGCGGGATTTGATTCGTCACTATCCCCGCGATTACCTGGATTACTCCCATTTGGTGCGGATCAGCGCCCTGGAGACCGGGCGCACCGCCACCATTGTGGCCACCGTGCGTCGCAGCCATGCTTTCTGCAGCCCTAGGAACCCCAATCTTTCCATCCACGAACTCCATGTCCAGGACAGCACTGGTCGGCTGCGGGTCTCTCGCTTTTTTGCCGGACGGCGTTTCACCTCCTCGGGTTGGTTGCACGCCCAGCAACGCCAATACCCCCCTGGGGCAACGGTCGCCATCAGCGGCCTGGTCAAGGAGGGACCCTTCGGTGCCAGCTTCAGTGATCCCTTGATTGAGGTGCTGGAGGGACCCTCCAGTACGGTGCGATCGGAGCGCATTGGCCGACTGACTGCTGTTTATGCCCTCACCGAAGGGTTGACGGCCGATAAGTTGCGTCAAGCTGTTGCAACCGTGCTGCCGGCCGTGGCGGCCTGGCCGGATCCCTTGCCCAAGGGACTGCGGGATTCCTTGGGGCTGATGGCGCGTTCCGTTGCCCTGCTTCAGATTCATCGTCCTGAGGATCAAGCCCAGCTGCAGTTGGCCCGGACCCGATTGGTGTTCGACGAATTCCTGCTGCTGCAATTGGCCCTGGGGCTGCGCCGCGAACGGCTCAGACGCCAGAGCGCACCGGCCCTGCTGGCGCCGGCCCAGGCCAATCTCGTCCAGCGCTTTCTGACGCTGTTGCCCTTTGAGCTCACCGGTGCCCAGCGGCGGGTCTTGGCAGAAATCCACAGCGATTTGGCCAGGCCCCAGCCCATGGCCCGCCTGCTGCAGGGGGACGTGGGCAGTGGCAAAACCGTAGTGGCCATGGCGGCCCTGCTTACGGCGATCGAGGCGGGTTGGCAGGGAGCGTTGATGGCCCCCACGGAAGTGTTGGCGGCCCAGCATTTCCTCAAGATCGGCCAGTGGCTGCCCCAGCTCGCCGTCAGTGGTGCCCTGCTGACGGGAGCCACGCCGGCACGGCGCCGCCGGGAGTTGTTGCAAGATCTGGCCAATGGTCAGTTGCAGTTGTTGGTGGGCACCCATGCCCTCCTCGAGGATCCGGTTCAGTTTGAGCGTCTCGGCCTTGTCGTGGTGGATGAACAACATCGTTTTGGGGTGAGGCAGCGCAATCGGTTGCTGGCCAAGGGGCTTCAACCCCACCTGCTGACAATGACGGCCACGCCCATTCCCCGCACCCTGGCCCTATCGGTCTATGGCGATTTGGATGTCAGCCAGATCGATGAATTACCCCCCGGGCGTACACCGATTCGCACACGGCTGCTGAGGGGCAATCAGCGCGACCAGGCCTGGGAGTTGATCCGGGAGCAGTTGGCCCTGGGCCAGCGGGCCTATGTGGTGCTTCCCCTGGTTGAGGAATCGGAGAAGCTGGACCTGCGCTCGGCCGTGGAAGTGCATCGCCACCTAGCCGATCTGGTGTTTCCGGAGGCCCAGGTGGGCTTGTTGCACGGACGCCTCTCCAGCGAGGAAAAACAGCGGGCCATTCATGCCTTTGCCGGGGGCCATTGCCAGGTTCTGGTCTGTACCACGGTGGTGGAGGTGGGGGTGGATGTGCCAGAAGCCAGCGTCATGGTGGTTGAGCATGCCGAACGCTTTGGCCTGGCCCAGTTGCACCAATTGCGCGGTCGGGTGGGTCGGGGGGCGGCCGCGTCTTACTGCCTGTTGATCAACGACAGTCAGCAGGCCTTGGCCCGCCAGCGGCTGGACGTTCTGGTCGCCAGCACCGATGGCTTTGAGATTGCCGAAATGGACCTGCGCTTGAGGGGACCGGGTCAGGTGCTGGGTACCCGCCAGTCGGGCTTGCCCGATTTGGCCCTGGCGAGCCTTTGCGACGACGGCGCCGTTCTGGAGCAGTCGCGCCAGGTGGCCCGTCAGTTGCTGGAGCAAGACCCGCAATTGGAGAACCACCCCCTGCTGCTGCAGGCCTTGGCTGAGCAACGCCAACGGCAACTGGAGGCGGCTCAGTTGAATTGAGCCCTGTCGCAGGATGACCTGCTTGCGTTGGTGTGGATCCGCTGCCGCAGACGACGACGGTTTCTGTGCCAGCGCTCGCAAATTCCGTCGGTAGATTATTTTTAGGCGCTGCAGATTTTTAGATGTAAGCTAGAAGATTGCTAAGCAATGTGCCCTTGGGCTCAGGGCCAGAAATGATTGTCAATGCCTGAAATGGCCCTGCACCAAACCATCGGGCCCCTTCAATCTGTCCTCGTAATTCTCCGGATCGTTGTCCTTGAAATCAGTTTTGCATTTGCAGTTTTCACATCGCTTAACCTGATCGCCAGCCGGGCTGGACCCGGCCCACTCCCGCTCCCATTCCTGTTGCGCCCCTGGGCCGATTTCCACCATGACCTCCCTGCGCCCTTGGAATGGCATTCCGATCGATGACGAGGGAGAGCCCCTGGTGCCCCTTGTCGATCTGGTGCGGCTTGAGCCCCACCCCTATCTCAGCCTGGGGGCTCCCTATGGTGACCAGGTCTGTCCCTTTCGCCTGCGCCGGGGGGTGATGGGTCGCCTGGCTCGCGCCCAGGAGGGCTTGCGGCTCCGCCAAAGCCCCTATCAGTTGGCGGTTTTTGATGCCTGGCGGCCGGTAGCTGTTCAGGCCTTCATGGTGAACCACGCCACCCGGCAAGAGTGTGAGGCGCGGGGCCTGGATCCTGACGGCTCTGGGCCCGAATGGGAGGCCGTGGTCCTTGAGGTCGGGCGCTTTTGGGCTCCACCCAGCTTGCACCCTGCCGCTCCGCCTCCCCATAGCACTGGTGCCGCAGTGGATCTCACCTTGGCCGATGCTGCTGGCCAGCCCCTGCCGATGGGCGGCGCCATCGATGCGATCGGGCCCGTTTCCGAGCCGGATCACTACGCCCTGGCCGCTCAAGAAGACCCTGATTCAGAGGCCGCCCTCTGGCATGGCCGCCGCCGCCTTCTTGCCGCGGTGATGCAAGCGGTCGGGTTTGTGCAGCACCCGAATGAATGGTGGCATTTCAGTTATGGCGACCAGCTCTGGGCCTGGCGAAGGGGCCTGGATCGGGCCCACTACGGACGGTTCGGGGCCCCGGAGCCGGAAGGCTGAGGTTGAGTTTCAGCGCCAGGGGGTTCGCCCAGGCCCAGTTCCTTTTGCAGGGCTGCCGCCTGGGCTGGGGTCATCAACTTTTGGCGCACGCAACTGGCCAGGGTGGCCCGGGTCATCTCCGCCTGCACCTGCCGCAGGGAGGCCAGCACGGGCTCCGGCTGATCCGCCCAGGGCAACAGGTTTTTGGCAAAGCCGCTACGAATTAAATCTCCCTGGCAGGTGGTCTCATCCGGGTAGTAATTCTTGAGCCGTGGTTCCGGTGGGGGGGGATCCTGCTGGGCCAGCAACGGCTTGACTCCAGCCCCCAGAACCCCAAGGACCAGGCCAGCGCCAAGGATCACCCCGGCGTTTTTCTTGAAGGCAGAACCAGGTTTCATGAAGGCAGAACCAGGGCCTCGAGTTCGTCGGCCCCCAGGCGTTGAACGAAGTCTCCGAAGCTGCTACGCCCGCCGGCATCACGCCAGGCCAGCAGCAGGGGCTCCAGCGTTGTTTCCAGCGCTTCCAGGGGCATCGCCTCCAGCACGGGCATGGCCAAACGGGTCAGGCCCGGACTTCCCCCCAACCAGAGCTGGTATTGGTTCACGCCACTGCCCACCAAGGCGATTTCAGCCATGTATGGGCGGGCGCAGCCGTTGGGGCAGCCAGTCATTCGCACCAGCACCGACTTGTTGATGCCAAGGCTGGTGAATTGGGCTTGGATCCGATCCAGCACATCTGGCAGGATGCGCTCCGCCTCCGTGATCGCCAGTCCGCAGGTGGGCAAGGCCGGGCAGGCAATGGCGTGGCGGGCTAGGGGGGCCGGGGCCCCCGGCTCCGCAAAGCCCAGCTGGGCCAGGGCCTGCTTAACGCTGCTGCGCTGGTGGGCACCGATATTGCAAAGAAGCACATCCTGGTTTGGGGTCAGACGCACCTCCAGTTGAAAGGTCTCGACCAAGCGCCTCAGTCCCGCCTTCCTCTCCCCTTCCAGTCGGCCGCAAAGCAGGGGCAAGCCGACGAACCAGGTGGTTGGCGATTGGCGGTGCCAACCGAGGTAATCGCTGAGACGGGGTTTGGGCTCGCGCCGCAGGGGTTGGAGGGGGTGGTGGAAATATCGGGTCAGTTCGTGCTGGAACCAGGCGAGGCCGCGGTCGTGGATCAGATATTTCATCCGCGCATGGGGTCTGTGCTGGCGATTGCCGTGGTCCCGCTGCAGGGCCACGATCGCCTGGATCAATGGCAGGATCTGCGCTGCCGTCACATACCCCAGGGGTTCAGCCAGGCGGGCGAAGGTGCTCTCCTTGTTGTGGGTGCGACCCATGCCGCCACCCACATAGACGTTGCAGCCGCGGGGCCGCCCCGCTGGATCGGTGAACAGCACCAGTCCAATGTCCTGGGTAAAGAGGTCGACGGCGTTATCCCCCGGCACGGTCACGGCGACCTTGAACTTGCGCGGGAGATAGGTGGCGCCATAGAGGGGCTCCTCTTGGTCCCCGCTGAAAACCGCTCCCTGCAGCTGCTGATCCATGACTTGCTTCACCGCAGCCTGGGGCCGGATGCGGTAGCTGAGGTCGCCGTCGACCCAGAGGTCGAGGTAGGAGCCTTGGCCGGCCTGGGGTGTCAGCAGATCGGCGATTTGGTCGGCCAACTGCCGGGCGGCCGGGTAACCGTTGTCCTCGAAGGGGGCCGCAGGCGCCATCACATTGCGGTTGATGTCACCACAGGCCGAGAGGCTCGAACCCATGGTTCGAACCACCGTGCCGATCACCTCCCGCAGATCGGCCTTGGCGATGCCATGCATCTGAAAGGCTTGCCTGGTGGTGGCGCGCAGGCTGCCGTTGCCGAGCCGATCGGCCAGCTCATCGAGGGCCAGGTAGAGGGCCGTCGGAATGCGACCGGCAGGGCTGCGCAGCCGCAACATCATCTGCCAGTCCTTGCTTTGACCCTTCTGGCGATGGTCCCGGTTGTCCTGTTGATAACTGCCGTGGTACTTGAGGATCTGAACCGCTGGATCCGTGAAATGGAGGCTGTCGTTCTCCAGTTCCGTTGCCAGCGGTTCGCTCAGATGGCCGCTATTGGCCTTCAGCGTCTCGATCTTGGTGGGCTTGCCCTGATCTGCCGCCTCTGCTGAGCTAGTGGCGCCCTTGGTCGACAACATCGGCAAGAACTGTGACGGCTACGTCTCGAAACTAGCGAACAAGCTGCGGCCATGACCCCGCCGCTGCCGCTGCCCTCGCCAGTTGATGCTGTTCCATACAGTCGGTTGAAGGCGGCTTGAGACGATGGCCACGTTTTTACTGGAGATTGGCAGCGAGGAACTTCCCGCCGATTTCGTCAGGTTGGCTTTGCCCCAGCTGCGCCAGAGGGTTGAAGACGATCTGGCGGCGGCCCGGCTGGCCTGGCAGGAGCTGCGGGTGACGGGCACCCCGCGGCGCCTGGCCGTTCTGATCGGGGGTCTGGCGAGCCAGCAGGAGGATCGCCGCGAGGAACGCAAAGGTCCCCCCGCCGCCGCTGCTTTCCTGGACGGCTCGCCCACGGCGGCCGCCCTGGGCTTTGCCGGGCGCTGCGGCGTGCCGCCCGAGGCCCTGGAGGTGCGGCCTACTGCCAAGGGCCCTTTTGTCTTCGCCCAGGTCCTGGAGCCCGGCCAGCCGACGACGACCGTGTTGCAGTCCCTGATTCCCGAGTGGATCTGGGGGCTGCAGGGGCGCCGCTTCATGCGCTGGGGAGTGGGGGAAAGCCGCTTCAGCCGTCCGGTCCGCTGGCTGGTGGCCCTGCTGGACGACCAGGTGGTGCCGGTGGATTTGGTCCACTGCGATCCGGTGGTCAGCAGCGGTCGTCTCAGCCGGGGCGATCGTCTCAGCCAACAACCCCTGGCCATTGCACGGGCCGAGGACTATTTCGAGACCTTGGCGGCAGCGGCTGTGATGGCGGATCGGGATGGCCGCGCCGCCACCATTGGCGCCGAGATCAAGGCGGCGGCCCAGGCCGCTGGTGGTGTCCCGGATCTGCCAAGGGCCCTTTTCGATGAGTTGGTGGATCTGGTCGAAGCCCCCCAGGTGCTGAGCGGATCGGTCGATGAGCAGTACCTGGCGCTGCCGCCCGAGGTGCTGAGCACCGTGATGCGAACCCATCAGCGCTATGTGCCCCTGGGACGTCCGGGGGCCCTGCCCGATTCCCTCGCCCTGGAGGCGGGGGGCTTGCTCCTGCCCCGCTTCCTCTTCGTGGCCAATGGCCGCGATCCTGCCGCTGCCGACACGGTGCGGCGGGGCAACGAGAGGGTGTTGAGGGCCCGTTTGGCCGACGCTGCCTTTTTTGTGCGGGCCGATCGCTCCGTCGCCAGCATCGATCGTCGCGATCAACTCGATCGGGTCACCTTCGCCGAGGGACTGGGCAGCCTGCTGGATCGAACCCAGCGCCTTGAATGGTTCAGCGACGCCCTGCTCGAGGCCCTGGACCTGGCGGCCTCGACGGCGGCGGCGGCCCGCCGCGCCGCCCATCTCTGCAAACACGACCTCGTGAGCCAGATGGTGGGGGAGTTTCCCGAACTGCAGGGTGTGATGGGCGGCAAATATCTACTGGCTGAAGGGGAATCCCGGGCCGTGGCCCTGGCGGTGCAAGAGCACTATCTGCCCCGTGGTGCGGGCGACAGCCTGCCGACCTCCGATGCCGGCGCGGTGGTGGCCCTGGCCGAACGGCTGGAACTGCTGCTCAGCAGCTTTGCCAGGGGGGAGCGACCGAGTGGATCCTCCGACCCCTACGGACTGCGTCGGGCCGGCAACGGGGTGCTCCAGATTCTTTGGGATCGGGGCTGGACCCTGGATCTGGCGGCCCTGGTGCAGCGCTCCTGCCGGCACTGGGCGGCGTTGCTGCCCCACCTGGACATCGATGCGTTGGGCCTGGAGGCCAGCCTGGTCGAGCTCCTGCGCCAGAGGTTGGTCAGCCAGTTGGAGGAGGAAGGGTTTGATGGCGATCTGGTCCAGGCGGTCGCCGGAGAGACCGTGTCAGCAGCCAGGCTGATGGGGGATCCGGCCGATGCTCGCCGCCGCTTGCTGCTACTCGCAGATCTGCGCCGCCAGGGTCAACTGGGTCCCTTGCAGGCGGTGGTGCAACGGGCTTCGCGCCTGGCGGCCAAGGGAGACCTGGCTCTTGGGGCCCTGGGACCCGAGGGGAGGGTTGATGTCGCCCTGTTCAGTTCCCCGAGTGAGGCGGCGATGCTGGCCGTCATCGAGACGCTTCGGCCCTATGCCCAGGCCCTGGATGGATCGGGATATGGGGAGCTGGCCCAAGGTCTCGCCCAGAGCGCCAGCACCCTGGCCAACTTCTTCGATGGCCCAGAGAGTGTCCTGGTGATGGCGGACGATCCGGCGGTGCGCCGCAATCGCCTGAATTTGCTGGGCATCCTGCGCAATCAGGCTGCCCAGCTCGCCGATTTCAACTGCCTCAACGGCTGAGGGCCGGTTGGCGATCCGTCGCTGAGGCTGTATCGGGATCCTGGCCGTTGCCATTGATGCTTTGGTGATCAGCGCCAGGAGCTTTTTGGGGGGCCATCAGGTGGGCGACTTCCGCCTCCGTGCGCACGGCACTGGCGACCGGTCGGTACCCGGATGGGGCCAAGGCTTGACCGCGCAGGACGGAGGCGAGGGTACGGAAGGTGAGTTTGAGTTGCTGCCAAGGATTCATGGTTACAACTCGCTTGTAGAGATAGCTATCGAAAGTCAGGCGCTGTACATCGAGGTCATCGCACATTTCGACGAAGGCTTCGCGGGCTGCATCGTTGCTGTAAAAAATATTTTGAAGAATTTCGAGAACTTTATAGGTGGGACCATACTTCTTGTCCCATTTTTTTAGATAAATCTTTAAGTCTGCCTCGCTGGGAATACGTGTGCCACCGGCGCTGGCGCTGACAATTTCCTCGGCACACATCCGACCACTCTTGGCAGCGAAATAGATACCTTCTCCCGAACTCTTTGTGACATAGCCAGCCGCGTCACCTACTAGGGCCATGCGGCCCACCACCCTTCTAGGGCGTGGGTGCTCGGGGATTGGATGGGCTTCCACCTTGATCACCTCACCCTTGAGAAGCCGCTTGCTGGCGCGTTCGCGGATCCCCTGCTGCAGGCCCTTGATCAGGGCCTGGTTTTTCTGCATCGTTCCGGTGCCAACGGCAACGTGGTCGTACTTGGGAAAGACCCAGGCGTAGAAGTCAGGGGAGACGTCGGTTCCCACATACATCTCGGCCAGATCTTCGTAGTAGGCCATTTCCTCCTTGGGCAGGCGAATGCGTTCTTGGAAGGCGATGGCCACGTTGTAGTCGCCAGCATCCATGGCTTTGGCCACCCTGCTGTTGGCGCCATCGGCACCAACGATGAGGTTAACTTCCATGCTTTTCAGTTCACCTGTTGCTCCCCCACCGGCATAATCAGCGTAGTGAATAGTGTAAGGACCCTGGCGGTCCTTGCCGGTGTCAATCCGTTGAACGAGACCATTGATCAGATGGGTCCCCAAGGATGCAGCCCGATCGCGCAAAAAGCCATCCAGAATTTCGCGGCGGCACATGCCGATATATTCGTTGCTGTTCGGTAGATGGATATCCACCTCTCGATTCGAGGGGGAAATCATTTTCATGTTGCGGACTTTGCGGTCGATGATAGATTCCGGCAGGTCAAATTCATTGACCATGCATAGCGGAATCGCCCCACCACAGGGCTTGGCGTTATCGAGCTTCCGCTCGAACAACCAGGTTTGAATGCCAGCCTTGGCAAGCACTTCAGCAGCACAAGATCCACTCGGGCCGCCGCCCACAACTGCGACTCGCAACATCTTGAAACCTTTTGGCGCCAGGGATTCTCCTGAAAACGTAACACCACAAGCCCGGCCTTTGCGGCTGTCCCCCGGGGACTGTTGGAATCATTTTAGGTGGATAGGTGGGCAAGGGATCCGAACCCGTACCGGGGGTCTGGGTCTTGGCCTGGGTCTTGGACTGAATCTGGGCCGGGATCCGGGCCTTGGTCCGGGCCGAGGAATTAATCTTCCTGCATCCAAGGTTTTCGGTGTGTCGCCTCCGACGTTTCGAGACGACATTCCCGTGGCACGGCGCAGCCGGGCTCCGGTTCCCCGTCGCCCACCCCTCTGGCTGGCCCTGCTGCGCGGGGCCTTTTTCCTTGGCCTGGCTTTTGCCGGCCTGATTGTTTTGCGCCAACAGGGCCTGTTGCCTTGGCTTGAGCCTGGCCCCGTGGCGGGTCTGAAGGAGCGCCCCACGGCCGATGGGCGCTTGCTCGGCCATTTCCCTTACCCGCAGGCTCCCACCGGGGTCCTCGTGGCGCTGGGGGCTGGCCTGCAGCTGAGGCCAGAGGCGGCTGCCGCCATGCTTGCCATGCAGCAGGCCGCCGCCGGCGACGGCGTGGACCTGCAGGTGTTGAGTGCCTTTCGCTCGATTGAGCTGCAACGCAGTCTGTTTTTCGACGTCAAGGCTGAACGCAATCAGGATGCCCATACCCGGGCCAAGGTCAGCGCCCCCCCTGGCTATTCCGAACACAGCACCGGCTATGCGGTGGACCTGGGTGATGGAAGCCAACCGGCGACCAATCTCAGTCAGAATTTTGAAAATACGCCGGCCTACCAGTGGTTATCCCAGAATGCCGGTCGGTACCACTTCGCTCTTTCCTTTCCAAAGGGCAATCATCAAGGCGTGAGTTACGAACCCTGGCACTGGCGTTTTGAAGGGTCCTCAGAGGCCTTGCGGCTGTTTGAGCCAGCCCAGCGACTGGTCCCCAGAATCAGGCAAGGCGCAGGGTAGTATAAGTTTTCGCTTCAGTACCCTGGCGCGACGAAAACCAAATAAGCACGCCGGATAATCACGCCCGGTCATCAGCATCAACCCTGGTTTCGAATTTTCCACCCTCCCAACCGAGAACATCATGAGCGGCGAGAGCAAAGGCGCCCAAATTCGCAATATTGCGATCATTGCCCACGTCGACCACGGCAAAACCACTTTGGTCGACGCCCTGCTGGGCCAATCCGGCATCTTTCGCGCCGGGGAAGCGGTACCCACCTGTGTGATGGATTCCAATGATCTCGAACGGGAGCGGGGCATCACAATACTTTCAAAGAATACTTCAGTTCACTACAACGGCACTCGCATCAATATTGTTGATACCCCCGGCCACGCGGACTTCGGTGGAGAAGTCGAACGGGTTCTCGGCATGGTCGATGGTTGTCTGCTGATTGTTGATGCCAATGAGGGGCCGATGCCCCAGACGCGATTTGTGCTGCGTAAGGCCTTAGAACAGGGGCTAAGGCCGATTGTATTTGTCAATAAAATTGATCGCGCCCGCGTCGATCCAGAGCAGGCTGTTGATAAGGTTCTTGACCTTTTTTTGGAGTTGGGCGCGGACGACGACCAGTGTGATTTTCCCTATCTTTTTGGCAGTGGTATGGCCGGCTATGCCAAGCCGGATATGGCCACAGAAAGCGACACGATGAAGCCGCTTTTCGATGCCATTCTGCGCCATGTCCCACCGCCGGTAGGGGACCCCGCCAAACCTCTGCAGATGCAGGTCACGACCCTGGATTATTCCGATTTTCTGGGTCGCATCATGATTGGTCGCGTCCACAACGGCACCATTAGTAATGGTCAAACCGTGGCCTTGATTCGCGACGATGGCAGTATCAAGCGCGGACGCATCAGCAAGCTTCTTGGCTTTGAAGGATTGCAGCGGGTTGAAATTGCCGAGGCCCGTGCCGGTGATCTCGTTGCAGTCTCAGGGTTTGATGAGGTCAACATTGGCGAAACAATTGCCTGTCCTGATCACCCCGAGGCCCTGCCCCTGATTCGGGTTGATGAGCCGACACTGCAAATGACCTTTGTGGTCAACGACTCTCCCTTCGCCGGCAAGGAAGGCAAGTTCGTGACCAGTCGCCAACTCCGGGATCGGCTGCAGAAGGAACTGCTTACCAATGTGGCCTTACGGGTTGAAGACACTGATTCACCCGATCGCTTTTCGGTGAGTGGTCGCGGTGAATTGCACCTCGGCATCCTGATTGAAACCATGCGGCGCGAGGGTTACGAGTTCCAAGTCAGTCAACCACAAGTCATCTTCCGCACTATTGATGGCACCCCCCATGAACCATTCGAGACCTTGGTCATGGATGTGCCTGAGGAGGCCGTTGGCAGTTGCATTGAAAAACTGGGCATTCGCAAAGGCGAAATGCAGAATATGGAAACCACTAGTGACGGCAGGACCCAACTGGAATTCATTGTGCCGGCCAGGGGATTGATCGGTTTCCGTGGTGATTTTGTTCGTGCCACCCGTGGTGAGGGAATCATGAGCCATTCTTTCTTTGACTATCGCCCCATGCAGGGTGAATTTGATGCACGTCGCAACGGTGTCTTGATTGCTTTCGAGGAAGGAGTAGCCACCTTCTATGCTCTGAAAAATGCAGAAGATCGGGGGCAGTTTTTCATTACACCTGGCACCAAGGTTTACAAGGGTATGATCATTGGCGAGAATAACCGACCCCAGGATCTTGAATTGAATGTCTGCAAGGCTAAGCAGCTCACCAACATTCGCTCCGCTGGTGCGGAAGAATTGGATACCCTGCAGACTCCAGTCCAGATGACGCTGGAGAGAGCCCTTGAGTACATCGGCTCCGATGAGATGCTGGAAGTCACCCCCGAATCGATTCGTTTACGCAAGTTGCCAGCCCGCAAACCTGCCAAACGCTGAATCGTTGAGCGGCTCCGATTCCACCACGGCCGAGGAAATGTTGATCCTCCAGGATCCGCGCTTCCACTCCGGTGTGGCCGCCTTCAATCGGGGCGAGTGGTACGGATGTCACGATGATTTTGAAGCGGTCTGGCATGAAACCCAGGGACCCCTCAGGCCGGTACTCCAAGGCATTCTCCAGATTGCCGTAGCCCATCACCATCTTGAGAGGGATAATCAACGGGGCGCCACAGTGCTTCTCGGCGAAGGCTTGGGTCGCTTGGCCGCCGCCGATCCCTGTGAGCTTGGCCTCGACATCCGGAAACTCCAGCAAACATGCCAGCGGCGCCTCGGTGCCCTGCAGCAAGGATCGTCTTGGGATCCTTTATCCCTGCCTCGGCTTGAGCCCTGCCAGGAAGGGCCCCGGTAGATTCAGCCATCCTCCTTTGTCATGGCCCGGTTCTTGCTTCGCCCGCTCCACTTCGCCTGCTTGGGCATCGTTGCGGCACCGCTGCTTCTGCTCGCCCCCAGGACCCTGATGGTACCGATGGCCCGCGGGGCGACTCCTCTAGCTCCCCATCCAGCGCACCCCAAACTGCCTTCGCCGCCGCTTGGGGCCCCGGCCCATGTCGCCCCGGCCCCCGCCGTGGCCTTGCCCGGCCCCCCCAATCCTGGCGTCGTTCGTGACGATGGCATGGTGAGCATTGAGTCCGATCGCCAACAGGCCGATAACCGCACTGGGATCGTGACGGCCATCGGCAATGTCCGGATCACCTACCCCCAGAAGGGCATGGTGGCCACCTCCCGCCAAGCCCAATATTTCAGTAAGGAAGGCCGTCTCGTCCTCAGTGGCGATGTCGATGTTGTCGATCGCGATGGCCAACGCATCCGTGCCGAACGGCTTGTCTATCTCCTGGACAGCGAGCGGGTTGTGGCTGAGCCCTCTGCTGGTCGCCAGGTTCATAGCAGGCTGCGTTTGCAAACGCATGAGGGGGCAGCGCCCTCCCCCTTGCTGCCATGAGTCTGGCCTTGGATCGGGTGACGATCACCCTGGGAGGCAGGCCCTTGGTGAGTGGCGTGAGTCTTGAACTGAATCAAGGGGAAGTTGTGGGACTGTTGGGACCCAACGGGGCGGGAAAAACCACCACTTTCAACCTGATTACGGGCTTGCTGCGGCCGGATCAGGGCGATGTTCGCTTCGATGGACTCACGGTGACTCGCCTGGCGATGCCCCAGCGGGCTCGGCTTGGCCTTGGCTACTTGCCCCAGGAAGCCAGTGTCTTCCGCAATCTCAGCGTGCGGGACAATCTGGAGCTGGCGCTTCAGGAAAGTCAGACTCCCAGATCAGTGCGGCGGGAACGACTGGAAAGCTTGATTCATGACTTCCATTTGGTGCCATTTCAACGTCGCAAGGGTTTTCAACTCTCGGGGGGTGAACGGCGCCGTTGTGAGGTGGCCCGTGCGCTTGCCGTTGGCGAGCAGGGTCCCCGTTACCTGTTGCTCGATGAGCCTTTTGCGGGAGTTGATCCCCTTGCCGTCGCCGATCTGCAGGAATTAATCGCCGGCCTGCGACGGCGGGGCATGGGGGTGCTGATCACCGATCACAACGTTCGTGAAACGTTGGCCATCACCGATCGCGCTTATATCCTTACCGACGGCCGCCTGCTGGCGTCTGGCAGTTCCGTGGCCATGGCCCACGACCCCTTGGTGCGTCGCCACTACCTCGGTGAGGGCTTCCAGCTTTGATCAGACCCATGTCTGCCAGCCCTGGCCCCTTAAATTTCGCAGCCAAACTTCGGTCTCTGTTGGGGAGCTGGCGAAGCCTTGGCGGCTGGCGCCAGCTGCCCTTGATGGACCGCTGGTTGTTGCACGAGCTGGTGGGTCCACTGCTTTTTGGCATCGCGGCGTTCACAGCCGTTTCCCTCTCGGTGGGTGTGGTTTTTGAGCTGGTGCGACGGGTGGCCGAATCCGGTCTGCCACCGCAGGTGGCGATCCAGGTGTTGATGTTGCGGTTGCCTGGATTTCTGGTCCTGGCCTTTCCCATGGCCACCTTGATGGCCACCTTGCTGGCCTACAGCCGACTGTCGGGCAGCAGTGAGCTGACGGCCCTGCGCAGTGTTGGTGTGGGTACCACCCGCATGGTGATGCCTGCCCTGGCCCTGGCCCTGGCGATGAGCCTGCTCACCTTTCTTTTCAACGATCTGATCGTGCCCCGGGCCAATCTCGTCGCCACCCAGACCCTGGAGCGAGCCCTGGGTAAGGCAGTGACGAATCAAAGTGGTGATAATATCCTTTATTCACGCTTCGGTCGTGTTAAAGATGAAGACAATGGGGATTCGGTACGGCAGCTTACACAACTTTTTTACGCCCGTAAGTTCCGAAATGGATTGATGCAGGATGTCACCTTGATTGATTTCTCAAGGATAGGACAACGGCAGATGTTGATGGCCGAGAAGGGGCACTGGAATGAGGCTCAGGCCATGTGGGAATTCAGCAATGGTCGCATCATCAATGTCGATGAGAAAACAGGCTCAACAACCTCGGCCCGGTTTGATCGCTATCTCTATCCCCTGAGCCAGGATCCGGTTGAGGTGGCTAAATTACCGACCGATATTAGTACGATGACGGTCGGTCAGGCCCTGCGGGCTGAGCGTTTGCAAACAGAGGCCAACAATCTCAAGGAAGCCCGTCGCTTACGGGTGCGGATCCAAGAGAAATTTGCCTTCCCAGCCATCTGTCTCGTTTTTGGTCTGATTGGCAGCAGCCTGGGTGTTCGGCCCCATGCCCGCACGAGTCGAAGCCAGGGTTTTGGCATCAGTGTGCTCTTGATTTTTGGGTATTACTTGATGTCCTTCATCGTCAGTTCCCTGGGCATCACAGGGACCCTGACCCCCTTTGTGGCCGCCTGGCTTCCGGTCTTGGTCGGGTTGGCTTGTGGGGGTGTCCTCCTGCGCCAGGCCAGTCGCTGAGGCCGACGGAAGGGCAGACTGGAGTCACTTCTCCCTGTCCCGGTGAACGATCCCGTAGTCGGCCTCGCTTTGGCCGCCTTCGCCCTGCTGTTGCTTGTGCTTCCTCTCTCCTTCTGGTCCCTCAGTGGCGGTGGCTCCAACCGTTGGGTGACCTTGCTGGTGGCGGCCGCCAACCTTTGCCTCACAGCCCAGCTGGTGCTGCGCTGGTGGGACTCAGGCCATTTTCCGATCAGCAATCTCTACGAATCTCTTTGCTTTCTTGCCTGGGGTTGCACCCTCACCCAACTCCTGGTGGAGCGGGCCTGGCCCAGTCCCTTGGTGCCGGCGGCCGCCACCCCCATGGCGCTTGGTTGTGTCGCCTTTGCCAGCTTTGCCCTGCCCGATCGGCTCCAGGAGGCTTCCCCGTTGGTGCCAGCCCTGCGCTCCAGTTGGTTGGTCATGCACGTCAGCGTCATCATGCTCAGCTATGCCGCGCTCTTGGTTGGCTCCCTGCTGAGCGTGGCGGTTCTGTTCACCGATCGCAATGAGGTCCTGGAACTGCGCAGCAGTTCGATTGGCAGCGGTGGGTTTCGTCAGGCCCAACTCAGCAGCGATGGACCTGGGGCAATCAGCTTGAGCAGCAGTGACTTTCGTATCAGTGAACAGCTCGATAGCCTCAGTTATCGCACCATCACTGTGGGTTTTCTTCTCCTATCGGTGGGGTTGGTTAGCGGCGCCGTCTGGGCCAATGAAGCTTGGGGCAGTTGGTGGAGCTGGGATCCCAAGGAAACCTGGGCTTTGATTTGCTGGTTGGTTTATGCGGCTTATCTCCACACACGCCTGATTCGTGGCTGGCAGGGCCGCCGACCAGCCTTGGTGGCGGCCGCCGGCCTTGTGGTGATCGCCGTTTGCTACATCGGGGTCAATCTGCTTGGCATTGGCCTACACAGCTATGGCTGGTTTTTTGGCAGCTGATCAACATCAGCTACCTTGCGGCGCTCCTGCCTTTGCCCGACCGCTTTTGATGCGGCGGCGCAGCTGCCGGCTCCAAGCAAAGCCGGCAGCGACACCCACCAAGGGTAAAGGTGCTGGCACTGGTTGATAAACGGCTTGATAAATTCGCTGGGCAAATATTTCATGCCCAGATGTGGTGGGATGGGTGCCATCCCAGTAGAACCAGTCTTCGGCCGCACCACCCGCATTGGTGACGCAAGTTGCGTTGCTTATGCACCTAGTTTTTACATCCGTAAAGCCGAAAAGGGATGGATTATTGAGAATTTCCTGTTGTACATCGTCTGTTTGAAACTGGATGATGTCGAGTTCAGGTCGTGTGGAGGTTAAATGATCAAGGTTGGTCTGCAGTAAGTTGTTGAAACCGATAGAAAGTTGATTCAAGATACTTTGCTGGGAAGTTCCAGCAAATTCGGGTGTGTCGCCGATCAAGGGACTGTTAGGGACTAGGAAGTGGCGTGCCCCGTGGCTGTTTGCCAATTTGGTGATTGTGCCGATAATATTATATACTGCGTTGCCGACAACAGCTGAATAGCCTGCTGGTGGTGCAATGGCGCCTGGATCGCCAGTATAGGTGCCTGGCAGGCTATTTGGCGATGAATTATTATACCAAAATAGGTCGTTCGGAAAAAACCAGACAGAAAAAAGAGAGGTGTCCGGATCAAAAGTCTGGTTCTGGCTGGCGAAGCTGGTGAGTTGCCACGAGTTGCCTTTCTGGCTATAGGCGCTACTCGAACTCAATAGTTCGAGATAGTTTTGCAGCCCTGAACTGCTGCCGCCAATCGCATAATTCGTGCCTTGGTTGCCGGGGCTGAGGGAGTTCTTGAAAGCGGTACCGCCTGGATTGAAGATTTGCCAGAGATATTCAATGGCAACGGGTCCGTTGCTAAAGCGCCCATCGTAATAGGGCGGTGGTGGAATGATAGATCCTATCGCACTTTGGCTGATGGACTTGCTGTTGCCACTGTCGGAAAGACTGTCCCCAAAGGAAAATAGATTGCTGAGGTTGCTGATCCTGGCTTTGGCCGGCAACGTGCCCAATAGGGTTGTGGCAAAAAAAGTGGCCAAGCAGAAGCTGATGGCCCCGCTTGACCGGCGTGGTGCTGAGATTTTCATCGAGGAAGGGCAAACATGTTAATTAAAATGGCGCCCATCCTCAACGGTCACAACCAATCAAATTTCTTTGGATTTATTTGTTAATTTGTTACCTGATGTCCCGCTTTTCAAACCAGGGCAGGTTGGGGCCGTCGGCTGTTGCGGATTCCGGTAATCGCTTCGGCATAGCTGGGTTGGTTGAAGACGCCGGAGCCACTCACAATGGCGTTGGCACCCGCCTCGATGACTTGCCAAGCATTGCTCGCCTTGATACCCCCGTCAACTTCGATCCAGGGATCCAGTCCCCGTTCATCACAAATCCGTCGTAACTCGCGGATTTTTTGTACTTGATTTTCAATAAAGCTTTGGCCACCGAACCCAGGGTTGACGCTCATGATCAGCACCAGATCACAGAGTTCAAGGCAATACTCCAAAGTGTCTAGTGGGGTGCTTGGGTTCAGCACTGCCCCAGCCATTTTTCCCAAGTCTTTGATCTGGGCAAGATTGCGGTGCAGGTGGGGGCAAGCTTCCACCTGCACACTGATGATGTCGGCGCCGGCCTTGGCAAAATCGGCGACATATTTCTCCGGTTCAACGATCATCAGGTGCACATCCAGTGGCTTCGCTGTGACGGGACGCAGGGCCTGCACGATCAAAGGTCCGATGGTGATGTTGGGTACGAAGCGCCCATCCATCACGTCCACATGGATCCAGTCGGCGCCTGCGGCATCCACCGCCCGCACGTCCTCGCCGAGGCGCGAGAAATCGGCAGAAAGAATCGAAGGTGAAATCACCAGGGGCTTGGTACTCATGGAGGCCACCGGAGCAAGGGGGGTAGAGGCGATCCTACGGAATCGACCCCGGGCCGAAGGTTTGCTGTGCTTCCGCCCCCGGTTTCCCTTGGCCGCCGTCTCCGCTGATACGATCGTCCGGCTTTCAGGAAATGGAAGTGGGTAGTAAGCGCGCTGTAGCGAGATCCGTTTAGCCGCGGCCATGGTTTCCCATGGCCCTTGCCCTCTTGATCCTTTCTTTTTCTGCCAGCCCCCTATCCCCCGCCCGACCGTTGTGGATCGCACCCTCATCCAGGAAATTCTTGAGGTCGTTGAACAGGCCGCCATTGCCTCGGCCCACCTGACCGGCCTGGGCAAGAAAGACGAGGCCGACGCTGCGGCTGTTGAGGCGATGCGTGAGCGGATGGGCCAGATCCAGATGCAAGGCCGCATCGTCATCGGCGAAGGAGAGCGGGACGAAGCCCCCATGCTTTACATCGGTGAGGAAGTGGGCAGTGGCAGCGGTCCTGGCGTTGATTTCGCCGTCGATCCCTGTGAAGGCACCAACCTTTGCGCCAACAACCAAGATGGCTCGATGGCGGTGCTGGCCGCATCCGACCGAGGTGGTCTCTTCAACGCACCAGACTTCTACATGAAAAAACTGGCGGCGCCTCCGGCCGCCAAGGGCAAGGTGGATATTCGTAAGTCCGCAACGGAAAACATCGCCATCCTTAGTCAGGCTCTCGGTCTGGCCCCAAGCGAGCTGGTCATCGTTGTCATGGATCGGGCGCGGCACAATGACTTGATCGCTGAGATCCGTGCCACAGGCGCTCGGGTGAAACCCATCAGTGATGGGGATGTCCAGGCCGCTATCGCCTGTGGCTTTGCTGGCACAGGCACCCATTGCCTGATGGGCATCGGTGCCGCTCCCGAGGGGGTCATCTCTGCGGCGGCGCTTCGGGCCCTTGGCGGCCATTTCCAGGGGCAGTTGGTTTACGACCCCGCCGTTGCCCAGACCAAAGAATGGGAAGGACTCACCCGGGAAGGCAATCTGGCCCGGCTCGCCGAAATGGGCATTACCGATCCCGACAAGATCTACGAAGCTGACGAACTCGCCTCCGGAGAGAACGTCGTCTTTGCCGGCAGTGGCATCACCGATGGTCTGCTGTTCCATGGTGTCAAGTTCGAGAAGGATTGTGTCCGCACCAGCAGCCTGGTGATCAGTACGCTGGACGGGACGGCCCGGTTCACCAATACGGTGCACATCAAGCCTGGGGCCCAGAGCATCGCCCTGCGCTGAGCGGACACCGCTACTCCATGCACATCGCCGTTATCGGCCTCAGCCACCGCACCGCTCCCGTTGAAATTCGGGAACGGCTGAGTATCCCTGAGCAGACCATGGAGGTCTCGTTGCAGGCGTTGCGGGCCGATGAGCAGGTGCTTGAGGCTTCCATCCTCAGCACCTGCAACCGACTCGAGATCTACGCCCTGCTTCGCCATCCCGACCAAGGGGCCCACGCCGTTGGGTCCTTCCTGAGTCAGGTTTCGGGCCTGCCCATCGATGATCTGGCCCCCCATCTGTTCACCTACCACCACGAAGATGCCATCTCCCACCTGTTAAGGGTGGCAGCGGGTCTCGATAGTCTGGTTCTGGGGGAGGGTCAGATTCTCTCCCAGGTCAAAAAGATGGTGCGACTGGGCCAGGAGCATCGTTCTGTCGGTCCGATTTTGAACCGGCTACTGAATCAGGCCGTGAGTACGGGCAAAAGGGTTCGTACGGAAACAAATCTTGGTACGGGAGCCGTTTCCATCAGTTCTGCGGCTGTCGAATTGGCCCAGTTGAAGTTGGGTCAGGCCCGAGGGCTTGATGACTTGCTGCCCCTCGACCAGGAACAGGTGGCCGTGGTGGGAGCGGGGCGGATGGCACGGCTGCTTCTGCAACACCTAAGTGCTAAGGGCTGCCGCGGCGCGGTGATCCTTAATCGCACTGTGGCCCGCGCCGAAGCCTTGGCGACCGATTTCCCAGCCCTGCCTGTCCAGTGCCGTCCCCTGAGCGATCTCGATCACTGTCTGAGCACCTGTTCGCTTGTCTTCACCAGTACAGCGGCGGAAGAACCTGTGATCACCGCATCCCGTTTGGCTGGATTGAATCGGCGTTCCAGCCTGATGTTGATCGACATTGGTGTTCCCCGCAATATTTCAGCTGATGCGGGAGAGTTGCCAGGTGTTGAAGCTTTCGACGTCGATGACCTCCAGGAGGTCGTGGCCCGGAATCAGGAAGCGCGACGGGAAATTGCCGCCGAAGCGGAGGTTTTGCTGCAAGAAGAGTCCCGCCTTTTCCTGGAATGGTGGGACGGCCTTGAGGCGGTTCCGCTCGTGAATTGCCTACGGATGAAAATGGAGGACATTCGTGAGCAGGAATTGCAAAAAGCCCTCAGTCGCATGGGGCCCGATCTTTCCGTCAGGGAGCGCAAGGTGGTGGAAGCCCTCAGTAAGGGCATTATCAATAAGATTCTTCACACTCCTGTGACCCGTTTGCGTTCGCCCCAAGCTCGAGCGCAGCGCCACAATGCGATGAAGGTGCTGGAGGATCTCTTCGAACTTTCCGATAATCCCCAGGACCAATGACCTTTTGTATCAAGTTCCTGCTTGTTGTTAGCCCCTTGCATCGAAGTGCTGCGGTGGCTAGCCAGAACGGCCTTCGTTCCTCTACGTTTTTCTCTGCAAGAGTGGGTACTTGACCAGCATGAAACGGGTTCTGGCGATTATCCTTGGAGGCGGAGCAGGAACACGCCTCTATCCCCTCACCAAGATGCGTGCCAAGCCAGCGGTTCCCCTGGCTGGTAAGTTTCGGCTCATCGACATTCCCATCAGCAATTGCATCAATTCAGAGATCAATAAGATCTATGTCCTGACCCAGTACAACAGTGCCTCGCTGAATCGTCACCTGACGATGAGCTACAACCTTTCGGCTGGTTTTGGCCAGGGTTTTGTTGAAGTTTTGGCCGCTCAGCAAACCCCAGATAGTCCAAGCTGGTTTGAAGGTACTGCCGATGCCGTACGCAAGTACCAGTGGTTGTTTCAAGAATGGGATGTTGATCATTATTTGATTCTCTCCGGGGATCAGCTTTATCGAATGGATTACTCGAAATTTGTTCGTCATCATATTGAAACCGGTGCCAATCTCAGCGTGGGTGCTCTTCCTGTCGATGCCGCCCAGGCCGAAGGTTTTGGATTGATGCGCACCAATGCCTCCGGTCGCATTGAGGAGTTCCGTGAAAAGCCCAAGGGAGAGGCCTTGGAAGCCATGCGGGTCGACACTTCGGCTTTGGGTCTCTCGGCTGACCAGGCCAGTAAGCGCCCCTATCTGGCCTCGATGGGCATCTATGTTTTCAGTCGCGATACCCTTTTTGATCTACTTAATTCGCACCCTCAAGCCACTGATTTTGGCAAGGAGATCATTCCTGCTTCATTGGCCCGCGGTGATGCACTGCAAAGTTATCTCTTCGATGATTATTGGGAAGATATTGGCACTATCGGAGCATTTTATGAGGCCAATCTTGCTCTAACAGCCCAACCTAATCCAGCTTTTTCATTTTATGACGAACAGTTTCCTATATATACGCGACCACGCTATCTGCCACCGAGTAAATTACAAGACGCCCAAGTCACAGAGTCAATCATTTGTGAGGGCAGCTTGCTTAAGGCCTGCACTATTCACCACTGCGTGCTTGGGGTGCGCAGTCGGATTGAAGATCAAGTAGTTCTGCAGGACACGTTGGTGATGGGGGCCGACTACTTTGAGTCCACCGAGGAGAGGTTGATCCTGAGGGAGCGGGGCGGGATTCCCATCGGGGTCGGCCGGGGAACGACAGTGAAAGGGGCCATTCTTGACAAAAATGTGCGAATTGGCAGCGATGTGACGATTGTCAACAAGGATCGTGTCGAGGATGCGGACAGGCCAGAACTTAATTTTTATATTAGAAATGGCATCGTCGTTGTTGTCAAGAACGGCAGTATCGCCGATGGCACTGTCATTTGAACTCAGCCGTCTAAGACAGCGCTTCCTGACAACAGCTCTGAATTTGACTTCTGATCACCGCAATTCGGCACAATAGAGCATAACCACTTTCCAATCCAAACCAACTCCATGGGCAAGGCACATTTCGGACTGATCGGCCTTGGTGTGATGGGCGAAAACCTGGTGTTGAACGCTGAGCGCAATGGCTTCTCCAGCGTGGTCTACAACCGTACCTACGCCAAGACCAATGAATTCCTGCTGGGGCGAGGTGCCGGCAAGGCCATCGTGGGTGCTGAAACTCTTCCAGAGTTTGTGGCAGCCCTTGAGAGACCCCGGCGCATTTTGATGATGGTCAAGGCGGGCCAGCCTGTCGACGACCTGATCGCCACCTTGGCCCCCATGCTCGAAGAAGGGGATCTGCTCATTGATGGTGGCAATTCGCTTTACACAGACACCGAACGTCGCGTCGCTGAACTGGAAAGCCGCAGTTTCGGCTTCATTGGTATGGGGGTATCCGGCGGCGCCAAGGGTGCGTTGGAAGGGCCCAGCATGATGCCGGGCGGTACCCGCTCCGCCTACGACGCGATCGAAAGCATGGTCAGCTGCATGGCTGCCCAGGTCGAAGATGGTCCTTGTGTCACCTTTATCGGCCCTGGCGGTGCCGGGCATTTCGTCAAAACCGTCCACAACGGCATTGAGTACGGCATTGAGCAGATACTGGCCGAAGCCTACGACTTGATGAAACGGGGGGCTGGCCTCAAGGGCGACGCCATGGCCGACGTGCTTGGCATTTGGAATCAAACTGAAGAATTGGCTTCCTTTCTTGTTGAGATCACCGAAGTTTGTTTACACACCAAAGATCCGGCTACCGGTGCTGATCTAGTTGAATTGATTGTTGATGCGGCGGGTCAAAAAGGCACTGGTCTTTGGACTGTTCAAAGTGCCCTTGAGATGGGAGTGCCCGTTCCCACAATCTATGCCGCCTTGAACGGCAGGGTCCTGAGCTCGCTCAAAAGCGAGCGGGTCGCTGCCGAGACGATTTTGAAGGCCCCTCCTGCCAGCCCCTTCCACCTGGGCGAACCGTCTGAGGGGATGCCCACATTGCGGGATGCCATCATCCTTTCTGCCATCGCCAGCTATGCCCAAGGCATGGCCCTTTTGCAGACCGCTTCCCGCCTGCACGACTACAATCTTGATTTCGCTGCGATCGCCCAGATCTGGAAGGGTGGCTGCATTATTCGTGCTCGCCTGTTGCAGCGCATTCAAGAGGCCTATGTCGCCCAGCCTGCCCTGCCCAATCTGATGGTTGACCCCTGGTTTGCCGAGCAGATCAACCGACGCCTGCCGGGTCTGCGCCAAGTGGTTGCGGAGGCAGCGTTGGCGGGAATCCCGGTTCCTTGCTTAAGTAGCAGCCTCGATTACATCGACAGCTATCGCACCGCTCGCCTTCCCCAGAATCTGATCCAGGCGATGCGGGATTGCTTCGGTTCCCACACCTACGAACGCACGGATCAGCCCGGTAGTTTCCATACCGAATGGTTGGGTTGAGCCCTTCTCCTATTCCAGAGGCTCCATGACGCGCTACAGCCTGATTGTTGTCGAATCCCAAGAGAAGCTGGCCCAGCAGACGGCCCAGGTGCTCGCCTGCCAGATCGATCTGGTGCTTGCCGCCCGCGATCGCGCCCAGATTGCCCTGGCCGGTGGCACCACCCCGGCGGCCACCTACCGATTGCTGGGGGATGAACATCTCCCCTGGGAGCGAGTTGATGTCTGGTTGGGTGATGAGCGTTGGGTCGCTGCGGACGATCCGGCCAGCAATCTGGGCCTTCTCAAGGCCAGCCTGCTGGCCCGCCCCCTTGCGGCCGGGGCCAATCTTCACCCAGTTCCAACAGACCTTGCCACGCCTGAGCTGGGTGCCGCGGCTTATGGCCAAGAGATCATGCAACTTTGTGTCGGATCGCCGCCACGCCTTGATTTGGTCCTCCTGGGTCTGGGCGATGACGGCCATACGGCCTCCTTGTTTCCAGGCACCCCTGCCACCATGGTGACGGACCAGTGGGTGACGGTAAGTGAGGGCAAGGGCATGGCGCGTATCACGATGACGGCCCCTTTGCTTTCCGCCGCCCGCAAGGTGGTCTTTCTCGTCAGTGGCTCCGGCAAAAGTGAGGCGCTAAGGCGTTTGCTGGATCCCGATGAATCGCCCCAACGCACCCCTGCGCGGCTTGTTCAGCCCGAAACGGAAGTCATCGTTCTGGCCGATCAGGCTGCCGCCGCAGGCACAACGTCATGGTGATCGTCGAAGGCAACGGATTCAGTGGCTGGCATGCCCTCAATGACACCATCATGGGGGGCCGCAGCCAAGGCACGACCAGGGTGGCCGCCGCTGGCCTTACCCTGGAGGCAGAGGTCGTTGAAACGGGGGGAGGGTTTGTGAGCGTGCGATCGCCCCTGTTTTCGCCACCGCTTGACCTGTCGTCCTACGGTGCTTTCCAGCTTGATTTGCTGGGTGATGGCCGTCGCTACAAGCTGGCCGTGGCCTGCGCCGATGGCGTCGCCGGTCTGACGGAGTTGATCCCCGGCGGACTGCGTTGGGTGGCTGAATTTGGTACCGAGCCCGATGGCCTCACCCAGGTTGGGGTCCGTTTCAGCGACCTGACCGCTTCAATCAGGGCTAAACCTGTCAATGCCTTGCCCATGGGCTTGCCGTTGCATTTTGATGCCTCGCGCATCAATCGCCTGCAGATTTTGCATTCTAAATTTGGTGATGATGGGGGCCTCAATCCGGGCTTCCGACCTGGCCCCCTGCAGATCCAACTGCGGGCGATTCACGCCATTATCTAGCTGAATCTAGATGAATGCAGATCTGATTCAGTTAGTCGCTGCGGCGGCTGATCTTTGCCGCAAACCTTTTCGCCATGCCGTTTTAGCCCGAGACGATTCGCCAGCGCCTTTGCTGGGACAGGACAGTCTCGACTGTTGCCTGAGCCTCCATGCACGTGATGCCAGCGGCGAGCGATGCCCCGAGGCAGACTTGGAGTTGGAAATTTATCAGAGTGGCCGTGATTTGCATCTCACCCTGGCCTGGATGTCCGATGACGGGCGACCGATTCTTTGGCAAGGCAGTCATCCGGTTTGGATGGATGGCCACAGTGGACTGCGTTGTGATCGCCCCGCTGAGGGGGCGCCGCTTGAGGCCCTGGCCAGACGCCTGCGGGCTTTGCTGGCTGGGTCCCAAGATGGGGCGTCCTGAATCACGCAAGCGTCATGGCCCCTGACGGCGTCCGTCCTTCTGGTTTCGTGTCGGCACTCCAGCTCATCGGTCTGCTGTTACTAGCCCTATTGATGCTTTTGCCCCTGATTTGGTTACTCAGTACCTCTTTAAAAGGTCCCAGTGAAAATATTTTTGCTTCCCCACCTACCCTGTTGCCCGTCCAGCCCAGCCTGCAGGCATACCAGCGCCTCTTCGCAGCCAACCCAATGGTGACTTACCTTGCCAATAGCACCATTGTCAGCGGCCTGGCCGTTTTGGCGAATCTGTTGTTTTGTTCGTTGGCGGCCTATCCCCTGGCACGCTTGCGTTTTGCCGGTCGTGGCTTGGTCTTGGCTTTGGTGGTGGCCACAATTTTGATTCCCTTTCAGGTAGTGATGATTCCTCTCTATCTATTGATGGTTCAGATTGGTTTGCGCAATAGTCTTTTGGCATTGATTCTGCCCCAGGCGGCGACCGCCTTTGGTATTTTCTTGCTACGACAGAGTTTTTTGGCAGTGCCGGTTGAACTTGAGGAAGCGGCACGTATCGATGGTTGCAGTCCCTTAGGGGAATGGTGGAATGTGATGCTGCCTGCGGCAAAGGCTGATTTGATTACCCTTGCCATGTTTGTATTTATCGGGACTTGGGGTGATTTTTTATGGCCTTTGATTATTATTGATGATCCCAGTCTTTTTACTTTGCCACTAGGGTTGCAGCAGCTATCCAGCAGTTTCTCCCTTGATTGGCGATTGGTTGCAGCAGGCGCTATCGTTTCAATCCTACCTGTTTTGTTGATTTTTATCTTGTTGCAGCGTTATATTCTTCCCAGTGCCACTGCCAATGCGGTCAAGGGTTGACAATTTCCTGGCTGATCTAGGGAGTGGCCAGGCTGCTGCCCAGGTTCTCGGGCGGCTTCTGCAGGCTGCGAGGAGTGATGGCCGAGGGAAGTCTCTCGGGCATCTTGGGCACAGGAACCATATAGGGCATCCTCTTGCCCAGGGAGCTGGGTGTCCCAGGGGCTGGCCTAGACGCCGGCGCCGCTTGTTGCAGCAAGCGCATCTGCCGTTCTTGGCTTTGACGCAACTCAATGGACTGCAGTCGATCATTTTCGGCCTCCAGGGTCTGGAGTCGATCGGCCATCGCACGGAGTTGTTCCTGCAGCTTGCGGGTCTGGTCAGGCCCTCGGCTGGTTTCCAGGGCGCGGATTCGTTGATTGAGATGCTGAAGGCTATGGCCGTTGTCACTGGTCTTGATGGCCAGCCAGTAGCCCATCAATGCCAGGAGCCCTGTGAGGCCGATCTGCACAAATTTCAACCAGTTGCTGGACGGAAGCCGCCTACGGATCTCTTGCTCGCCGTAGGGGTCGGCCTTGGGGTTGGGCTGGAACATGCCGTGGATTCGGTCTAAGCCAAGCTAGAGACATTCTCAATCAGCAACCAAGCCGGAGGAGTTCAGGTGGCGCTTGGCACCGGCCAACACTTGGGACACCGTGGCGCTGTAGACCGCCTCGGCCTCTGCCCGGCTCCGGCCGATGCAGGTCATGCCAACTTTGCCAAATTCTGAAAGGCAGCCCAGCAAGTGGAAAACGCTGCCTCGCTGACGCACAGGGTCATAGTGGAGACCTGCGGCTGCCACGATGTCGATCAGGTCGACGGGCAAGAGTCCTCGCAGCGCCGGCACGACCAACGTGTCCGTGGCGTGGTAATACAAATTGCCGCCTGAAGGGGAGACGTAGCGGCCACTGGTTTGATCGAGCTGGCCGCCACTGATGGCATTGAGAGCCATGGTCGGATGGGTCGTGCCCCCTTGACGCAAATTGATCTCGATCGCCTTGAGGTCCCATCGATCGCCTTGGCGTTGGGCGAGGGCATCGACAGCAAAGCGTTCCAGGGCCCCTGCTGCGGCAAGGGCTTCTCCAACTTTTCGACCCATGGCCATCAAGGGTTGCCGATAGGCTCGATCCGCCGGGAACCGACAGCCCTCATAGGTCTGCCCCTGGGCACCACCAAGGATCTGTTCGTGGGTGGAGAGCAGGTGAACATCACCCCCCGGCAGAATGGTCCCCTGCACACTGGGCGAGCGCAGTTCATCCCCTCCCTCCAACCAGGCTTCGACCAAGGCCCCTTGACTGTTGAGAAGGGATTGCCATTCCGGAGCCGGCATGGGCAGATGCTCGAGGGCTGTGATCAGTCGTTGCTGCTGCTCCTGCGGTTGGCATGTCGCCAGCGCCAGGGGGGTCAAATCGAGACAGGCATTCCCCTCGCCGCTGAACCCCTCATTGAGTTTCACGACGACGCGAGTCAGGGGCTGTTGTTCTTGCCACAGGGTGACCGTTGCTTGTGCCAGGGCCGGCAGATCCTTGACCAGGGGACTACCGGCAGGATGGGGTAGACCACAATTGGCAAATAATTGCTTCGCGCCCGCTTTGCTACCCCACCAGCCTAGGTCCGGATCGGTGCCCAGGAGGGGAATTTGCAGGCGTTCGGATAGTTCTTTCTCCAGTTCGGTGACCACATAGCAAATCAGCACACTTCGACCAGGTCTCATTTCTTCGGCAATGCGCTCCAGCAACGCAGGCCGTTCGAGCAGTTTTTCAGTGAGGGGACGATCGGAAGCATCGACGCAATCAAAAAGTTTCAGGCGTCTACGGGCATGGGACGTAGGCACCCCTGGCAGTAGTTCCAAGACGGCATCGACGACCAGGTCCGGCAATAATTTGCTGGTCACATAGACGGCCCTTACCCCTGGATGGCGCAGGCGGATCAGGGCAAACAGTTGACGTTCTTCGTAGTGATGGGCACCGGGAACCAGCCGCATTTCGGCCCGATCCATTGTCAGGGAGGGAACGACACAAAGGTCGTAGCCTTCGCCATTGCACATTTGCTCCAGGCCCCACTCGGGTTGCAATTGGGCTTGCAGCTCCTTGAAGGTGAGTCTCATGCCGATGGTTCCCTGCTTGGCCTGGGGGCAAGTCCATTCCATCCTGCAAGATGGGGGAAGGCGGAGTTTCCTATTACCATGACCCATTCCCCTGCTGTCACTCTGCTCGGTTACCTGGCCGCCACGTTGACGACCCTGAGTTTTTTCCCCCAAGCGATCAAAATCCTACGCACTGGGGACACCACAGCGATCTCGTTGAGGATGTATCTATTATTGAGTATCGGAATTGCCTGTTGGGGCCTTTATGGCTTCATTATCCAGGATGGTCCCGTGATGGTTGCCAATGCCATCACCCTTGTGCCGGCCCTTGTGGTGCTTCAGCGCAAGATCAGCCACATGCTTCACAATCGCCATGCCAGGCGCATCCAGCAGGGATGATCCCAAGTCAGGCTTTGCTTGTGGCCGCCGGGGCCGTGCCGGGAGCCTGGCTGCGATTCCTCCTGGTGAATCATCTGGCTGAGCGTTTGCCGTCGAGGCCCTGGGGCACCCTGCTCGTCAACCTGATGGCCTGTTTTGTCCTCGGTTGGATCCTTCCCGTTCTGGACCGACCCGGTGCTCCCCCTGGGGCCAGCCTGTTGCTCATCACGGGTTTCTTGGGCAGTCTCAGCACCTTTTCCACCCTGATGGTCGAGTTGTTGACGCTCCGGGCCCCAGGCGCCCCAGTCAAGTTGGCACTCGGTTCCCTGGTTGGCGGTTCTCTGGCGTTGATGGCGGGTTTGGCCCTGGGGCGATGAGCTGGATGCCGCTGCCGAAATCTGGTGGATCTGCTGCCTTGGGGATCGCTTCTTTGCGTCGGTTGCTTACCGATCTGTCGTTTGTGGCCCTCGGGGCCATCCCAGGCAGCCTGCTGCGCTGGCTTGTGGACAATCTCGCCGTGGTCAATCTGCTGGGGGCATTTGTGTTGGGTTGGCTGATCGCCACGGCCGCCGGCCGCCCACGGGCCTGGTTGTTGGTCGGCGGTGTGGGATTTTGCGGTTCTCTGACTTCATTCAGTGGCTGGATTTTGGCGCTGCATAGCCGTATCCAGGGCAGCGGTTGGTGGGTTGCCCTGGCCTACTGGTTGTTAGAATTGCTTGGCGGTTTGTTCTTCTCGGCCTTGGGAATGGGGCTGGGACAGTGGATGCAAAGGCGCTGGCCAGCGCAGCTGGGGGACTGTTTCAAGCACTGAAGGCTTTGCGCGCCGGGATCGGATAGGCAATGCGCCGATGCCGCATCCGCTTCCAAACCCGAACGAACGCACGGATCACCAACTCAAGTTCGGCCCGACCAATGCCGCTTAGGGCAAGTTGGCCGTCGTTTTGACGGGCTTCGACAATGCGGCGCACCATGGCTGCGGCTTCCATTTCATTGGTTCCCGGCGGCAGGGAGCGCAGGGCGGCCTCGCAGCCATCGGCCATCATCAAGATGGCCGTTTCACGGCTGCGGGGAATCGGACCGGCATAACGAAAGCGGGATTCCGGCACCGTTGGGTCCTGCTCCCGTGCCTGATGCAGGAAGTAACCCATTTTCAAAGTCCCCTGATGTTCCGGGATGAAATCCGAAAGCGGACGGGGCAGATGATAGCGCCGGGCCAGTCGTAAACCCTCGTCAACATGGGCCTGGAGAATGGCGGCGCTTGTGAGTGGATCGTTGAGGGCTTCATGGGGGTTAAGGCCCTCTTCCTGGTTTTCTATGAACCATTGAGGACCATGAAGTTTGCCGACATCGTGATACAGGGCGCCGGTGCGAATCAGATCCACATCGGCCTGGATGGCCCTTGCACCCTCTTCGGCCAAGCCACAAATCATCAGGGTGTGCTCGAAGGTGCCGGGCGCTTCGGTGGAGAGGCGGCGCAGCAGGGGCCGCTCCAGGTCGGCCAGTTCCATCAGCCGAGCCCTTGTCAGCAGGCCGAAGAAACTCTCCATCAAGGGCGCCAGCAGCAGGCCTGCCATCAACAATCCACCGACCAACACTGATTCGTTCAGCAAATCTCCGTTGACGGGAAAACGACCTTGCTCCACCCCGCCGAAGTTGGCCAACTGCACGCAAAGCCATTGCATGACCAAAGCCCCCGCTGGCAGCAGTACGGCCAGTTGCAGCAGCTGGGCGCGATTGCGTTGCCGTCCAGCCAGGATGGCGGCCAGGGCTGCAAAAAGAACCGCCACCAGCAGTCGACCCTCGAGAATGGCGCTCAGGGGGTAGGGCCACAGCAAGCTGCCTACCGCCAGCCAGGCGAGTCCGGCCATGGTGCCGAGCCCCTGGGCCAGCAACAGGGTGGGTGGCAGCAGGAGGGCCAGGGGGCTCGCCAAGGGCCCGAGCCATAGTTTGAAAGCCTGAACGACCAGCAACATGAACAGGGCCAGCAGACCCTGGCGCGGTTCCAGGCTGGCGCGCCAGCGGCGCATCAACAACAACATGGTGATGCAGGCCGCCAGAGCCTCAGCAAAACGGCTGAACCAGGCCAGGGGCCTCGGCCGTCGATTGATCAGCCCGAAGTAGTCGAGGACATCAAAAGCTTGGGGCGTGATGCTTTCCCCCTGGCGAGTGATGAGATCGCCACGCTGGATGTTGAGAGTGGGTAAACCCTGGCGGCTGACGAGGTCCTCAATGCGCCTCTGGCTCAAGAAAGGATCGTCCCGCAGATTGCTGCTGCCGCGCAAACTGGTGACCACCAACCTGCTGCCAAGGCTCCGGGCCGCTGCTCCTTGCTCTCCCAGTTGCAATTTGGCTGCCTGCAACAAAGTGTGCTCCGCCAGGTTGGCAACCACCCCCTGAGTCAGCATGCGGCCCTGCGCCTGTTTGACGGCCTGCTCCCAGGCCATCAGGGCCGGAGGGCGAAGGCCTGTGAGCCAGAGACGTTCTTCTCGGCGCAAATTGAGCGAACTGAGCTTGGGTTGGGGATTCCGGATCTCATTGCGCAGTTCCTCAAGCAGTCCATTGAGTCGGCTCTCGAAGATCAGGCTCAGCCGTTGGTCGACCACTTGCACCCTTGTGCGCGGCAGCATCCGGGCGCGCCGTTCTGCAAGCGCCGTGTTGTCCATGACGCGGGCATCTTTGGGGGCCAGGACCGTAAACGGCGAGGGCATGCCGATGCGGGGACTGGGCTCCACCAGCCAGGGCCAGCTGCTGACGAGGGCCACTGTCAGACAGGCGAGCAGCAAGGCGGCCAAGCCGCCGGCCCGCCAGCGCACCAAGGCCTGACGGGGACGTTCCAGGCGGAGCAGTTGCCGCCAGTAGAGCCGGATGCGCTGCAGGCCCTTTGCCATCCTGCAAGGCTAGCCAGCTGCCTGCTTGCCCTTGCCCTTGGCATTGCATGCTGGAACCAGACCGACCTTCCCCATGGCCACCGTTCTGGACGGGAAACTTCTGGCAGCCTCGATTGAGCAGCGCCTGGCTGCCGTGATCAGCGCCGGTCTGGGTCGGGCCGGCCGGCCACCTGGATTGGCGGTGCTGCGGGTGGGGGAGGATCAGGCCAGTGGCGTCTATGTGGCCAATAAAGAAAAAGCCTGTGCCCGGGTGGGCATCCGCAGCTTTGGCCACCATCTGCCGGCGGCCACCCCCTCGGCCCAGCTCCTGGCCACGATCGAGCAGCTGAATGCTGATCCAAGGGTTGACGGCATTTTGTTGCAGTTGCCGCTGCCCAAGGGTCTTGATGAACGGCCCCTGTTGGCTGCGATCCATCCCAACAAGGATGCTGACGGGTTGCATACCCTCAACCTGGGGCGCTTACTTAAAGGGGAGAGAGGACCACGGAGTTGCACGCCCGCCGGGATCATGGCGCTGTTAGCCAAGGCCGGTGTGAATTTGGAAGGAAAGCGGGCCGTCGTCGTGGGGCGCAGCATTCTGGTTGGGCAGCCGATGGCCCTGATGCTGCAGGCTGCCCAGGCGACCGTGAGCGTGGCCCATTCCCGCACAATCGATCTGGCGACCTTGACCCGTCAGGCTGAGGTGCTGGTGGCAGCGGCAGGCCGTCCTCGCCTCATCGGTGCTGACCATGTCAGTAAAGGGGTAGTGGTCGTGGATGTGGGGATTCATCGCCTGCCCCCCGATCCGCAAAAGGGACCCCTGGACAAAGGCAGACTTTGTGGCGATGTGCGTTATGAGGAGGTTGAGCCGTTGGCGGCGGCCATCACCCCTGTGCCAGGCGGTGTGGGTCCGATGACCGTGGCGATGCTGCTGGTGAATACCACGGTCGCCTGGTGCCAGCAGCACGATCTGGGCATTGAAACCCTCCAGGACCTACTGGTGTGAGCTTGGGGCTACTGGTGGAACCAGTCCTTCCAATTCAACCTGGCTGTCGACAATCGACTTCAGGCCAAGCCCTTGGCTCGATGTCAGTTGCGTCAAATCAGGTCCCGTTTGGACTCTGGGCTGAGAGAATCCCGCCTGACCTTCATCGCTCCCATGATCGTGGCCGTGAGCCCGGCGTTCGATTGCGGCGCCTATCTCGAGGCCACCCGGCCCCAAGTGGAGGCCGCCCTCGATGCCTCCTTGCCTCCGGAGCACCCCGAGACCCTGCGCGAGGCCATGCGCTATTCGCTGTTGGCCGGAGGCAAGCGTTTGCGCCCCATTTTGTGCCTGGCTGCCTGTGAGCTGGCTGGGGGGGACCCTGCGGTCGCCATGCCGACGGCGGTGGCCCTGGAGATGATTCACACCATGTCGCTGATCCACGACGATCTGCCTGCCATGGACAACGACGATCTGCGTCGCGGCCGACCCACAAACCACAAGGTGTATGGGGAAGCCATCGCCATCCTGGCTGGGGATGCCCTGTTAACCCGCGCATTTGAGATGGTCGCCCTGCGCAGCCCAGGGGTCAGCCCTGAACGGTTGTTGGCCGTTGTCGGCGAGCTTGCCTTGGCTTCTGGGGCTCCAGGCCTGGTGGGTGGCCAGGTGGTTGATCTGCAATGCGAAGGCAAGCGGGTCGATCTGGAGACCCTTGAATACATCCACCTTCATAAAACTGGTGCGCTGCTGCGGGCCTGTGTGATCTGTGGCGCCTTGCTGGGTGGGGCCTCCCAGGAACTGCTCGCCGCCCTCAGGACCTACGCCCAGGGCATTGGTCTGGCGTTCCAGATCATTGACGACATTCTTGATGTCACCGCCTCCAGCGAGGTTTTGGGCAAAACGGCCGGCAAGGATGAGGCTGTGGACAAGACGACCTATCCAAAATTGTTGGGGCTGCAAGAATCACAGCAACGGGCCCATCGGTTGGTCGCCGAGGCCAAGGCCTCTCTGGCACCCTGGCAAGTCCAAGCCCAACCCCTTCTGGCTTTGGCCGATTTCATCACAAGTCGCGATCGATGACAGTTTCCATGACTCCTGACTCCGGTCACTTGCTGCTGATGCTGCGTGACCTTTTCGACAATTCTGTGTTGTGGTGGGGGTTGGCGGCCTGTGGTGTGGCCCAGCTTTCCAAGCTTTTTGTTGAGTATGCCGTCCATGGCCGTTGGCGCCCTGCGGTGCTGCTGGAAACCGGTGGCATGCCTTCGAGCCACGCCGCCCTGATGACAGGCACTGCGGCGGCCATCGGTTGGTACGAGGGTTTTCAGTCGCCCCTGTTCGCCTTGGCGGCGGCAGTGTCCTTTGTGGTCCTCTATGACGCCAGTGGCGTCCGTCGCGCAGCTGGGCTGACGGCCGCTCGGGTTAACCAATTGCCAGCTTCGCTTTGGAGTCAGGAAGGCAGCAATCCTGAGCCCGCCTCCGTTGGCGGTTCCCATTGGCCGCTCAAGGAAAATCTGGGCCATACCCGCAGGGAGGTTCTGATTGGCAGTCTGATCGGCCCCGCCGTTGCCCTTACCGGTCTGGCCCTCGTCGGATCACCCTTGCATCTAGTCCAGCTTTTGACCCAAACCGCAGCCCCGATTCCCCTATCTCTCGGTTGATTGCTTCGTCGCTCAGCCCGGAGCAAAATCTCGCCTTTGCGGCTTTCCAGGACTGGCTTGCTGACGACCTTGCCAGAGATCCCTTTGTGCTGAGCGGCTTTGCCGGCACGGGCAAGACCTTTCTGTCGATGCGGTTTTTGGCCGAGGCTGAAGCCCTGGGTTTGTGCTGGACAGTCGCGGCCCCTACCCACAAAGCAGTTGACGTGCTCAGGGAGCACCTGCTGCGCGCTGGTCTGCGGGCCACCTGGTATCCCTCCACCTTGCATCGTCTGTTGCGTCTCAAACTGAGGCGCCAACACGACCTTGAGCTCTGTCAGGAAACGGCCCAGACCGCCAAGTCCCTGGAATCCCTGGCTCTGGTGTTGATCGATGAGGCTTCGATGCTCGATAGCAGCCTGCTGGAGATCACCCTCCGCTGCGCCCATCCCTTCGCGACCCGATTGATCTTTGTCGGTGATCCGGGCCAACTTCCCCCAGTCACGGAGGCCGTCAGTCCTGTGTTCAGTGGCCTGAAGGCCCGCTCGGTTGCCCTCACCCAGGTGGTGCGCCACAGCGGGGCTGTTCTGCGCCTAGCCAGCGGCCTTCGCAGCGGCGCCCTTCCCTGCGAAGCCCCGCCCGCCTTGCCGGTGCTCGAATCCCAGGGGAGCCGGGTGGCGTTTTGGGAGCGGGCCGCTTGGTTGGGCGCGGCCCAGGTTGCCCTGCGCCGCTGTGCCGAATCCCAGGATCCCAATCTGGCCAGAATTCTTTGCTACACCAATCGTTCGCTGGAACGCCTGGTGCCGATCGCCCGCCGGGCGGTTTATGGGGATGCGGCTGACGGGAAATCGGTGCTTCCGGGGGAGGTTTTGATCACGAGAGCAGCGGTCATGGGTCCCGCTTGCCGTGAGCCCTCGCAGGCGGCTGGCGAGGCCGAATTGGTGTTGGGATCGAACCGTGAATTGAAGGTGCTTGAAGTGGAGCCCGAGCTGTGTGATCTGGGCGCCTTTGGCTTCGGTGCTCCGACGCTTTTGATCGAGACCTTCAACCTGCGGGTCCTTACCGGTGAGGGGGAATGTCGCCTGAGGCTGATGCCTCCGATCGGATCCAAGGCAAGGGGGGAGTTGGAGGCCGCCCTGAGGAGCCTGCGATCCCAGGCCCTTGCCGCTGATCAGGGGCAGGCTCGCTGGATCTGGCGCCAATACTTTCAGGTGCGTGATGCCTTCGCTCCCCTCGGTCCGGCATCGGTCCTGACGGTGCATCGCAGCCAGGGAAGCACGTTTGAAGAGGTGTATGTGGATGAAGATGTTTTCACCCCCGCCGATCGACTGCTGCGGCGCCGTCTCATTTATGTGGCCGTCAGCCGTGCCAGTAAGGCGGTGGCCTTGATGGCCCAGCCGGGACCTCCAGGTCGCGAGGCGCTGTGGCTTCAGTGGCTAAAAGGAGAGAATTGAAGCCAGAAAACATACTCAGGGCTTGCGGTGCTGCCCTTGACGGTGGCCCTCGCTTTGGCAACGGCCTCCCGGCTTGAGAAGTTGCCGAAAGTGATGCATCGTCGCCTTGATCGTTCGCTTTCAATCCGTGTCAATTTTCCCAGGCCAATGAAATTTTATCCAATCGCTTGCCAACCAATCCAGCCCTGCCAGCCGAGATAGGCGGCCAAACTCAAACTCAGGATTGCCATCAGTGTCACACCGTGATTGTCAAGTCCTTGCTTGAAGGGTTCAATCAAACGAGCGACCTGCATCGGTCCCATGGTCACAAGCAGGACCAGGGGCAGGACCATCAAGCTGCTGCTGACCAGCCAGAGCAAGGCGATGGCACCTAACTGTTCAGCGCCTTCCATCCCGCCTTGCCTGAGTTGGTTCAGGGCCCTGGCGTAGAGCAAGCCATCCTCAGGACTGAGGAGCTGCCAGCCGCAACTCAAGGCCAGCAGCACAGGCAGGGGGAGTTGTCGGAGGCGCTCAAACCCACCCCCGCGCTGCGAAGGGTCGCCATGGCGCCTCACCAGGGCCCATCCCGCAACGGTCACCAGAGCCCCGGCGGCGAGGCCATCAACGAGGGGGGTGATCAGCGCCGTTGATGCCGCCGGCAGAATCCACAGCCGCCCCAAGGGAGCCTTGAACCACCATGGCGAGCATCCCGATTGTCAAGGCGGAGATGGCCAGCCAACTGGCCACCAGCAGTGATGCTCGCCTTACGCCACGGGGACCGAGCATCAGCCAAAACAGGAGGCCAAGGTGGGGAGGGCTGAAGGCAATGGTCAGACCAAGGACCACCAACTCCAGCCAAGCCCATGGGCCTAGGTGGCCGTTCAGGGACGGATCTCAAACCAATCGGATCCGGTGGCCGGGATCAAGGTATTGGCCACGTTGCTCACCTGGGCATGGCGGGGACCCTTCTCACACCACAAGCGCAGTTCGGTGAGAGCCAGGATGGACCCTTCCGCTTCCACTTCCACCGTGCCGTCGACCATGTTCCGCACCCAGCCACTGAGGCCAAGGTCGGTTGCGCGGCGGAGACAGCTGGCCCGATAGCCCACGCCTTGCACGTTGCCTCGCACCGTCATCCGCCAGCGTTCGCGGGCGGCGGGAGAGCGAGGTTCCTGGGGAACGAGAAACCTGCGGTTTTCTTGCTCGGTACGGAGGGCACGGTTAAAGCCGCCAGGCGCCATGGAATCGCCGGGCATCCAGCCCAGTGGATGTGAAGCCAGCTTGCGTGAACGTTGCGCGAAGTCCAACCCTCGGGTCTCCTTGGTGATCCCCAACCCTCAACTTGCCACAATTCCGGTTCACCGGCCACCGGAGCTTCTGACTCCGTAACGCCAGTTTTGGGAAGCAGTTGCCAGCGGTGGAATTCGTGGCCGGTCAAGGTTTCACCACGGCGGAGGACCAGGCCATTGCTGCTGACGGTGGCTTGCCGATAGCCGAGGCTCAGCTCTCCTCTTTGGGCCCTGAAGGGCAGGATGTTGGCCATCGGCTGCCAGGTCCCGGCCGAATCCTGCAAGGCTTCGCCCAGCACCATCAAGCCACCGCATTCGGCGAGCAGGGGCATGCCCGCGCTCACTGCGGCCGCTAACTGGCAGAGGCTGCGACGCGCCTGACCCAGTTGGGCGCCATGGAGCTCGGGATAACCGCCGGGCAGCATGACGGCGGCGCAGGCCCGGGGCAGGGGTTCGTCCGCAAGCGGGCTCCAGGGGATTGAATCGAGACCAACCGCGCTCAGGTACTCGGCGGTTTCGGCATAGCGAAAATGGAATGCCGCGTCGGCGGCGATAGCCACCTTCGGTCGTTGGCTCAAGGGCAGAGAGCGAAGGCGTTCACGGGGGGCGACTTGATCGAGACTGTGGCGGATGGGGTCTTCGTTGCCTGGTTGGGGCGGTTCCATCAGGGCCCAAAACCGTTCCATGTCCAGGTGCCGTTCGGCCAGCGCTGCCCAGTGGGCCAGTCGCCCGTTGAAATCGGGCAGATCGCTGGGGGGCAGCAGGCCCAGGTGGCGTGAGGGCAGATCCAGGCAAGGGTCGGGGGGCAACGCTCCCAACAGGGGCATGCCCAGGTCGGCGAGGGCTTCAGCCAGAAGGGCCTTATGCCTTTTGCTGTTGACGCGATTGAGCACCACCCCTGCCATCCGCACCCGGGGGGGGCCATGGTCGCGGAAGCCCCGCACAAGGGCCGCCAGGGATCCAGCCTGACGGGAGGCTTCCACCACCAGGACCACGGGCAGATCGAGCAGCTGGGCGACGGCGGCCGAACTGCCTTCGCTGCTGGGACCACGGCCATCGAACAGACCCATCACCCCCTCCACCAGCACCCGATCGGCCTGGCCGCCATGCCAGCGGTAGCTGCGGCGAACCCAGTCCTCGCCACAGAGCAGGGGATCAAGATTCCGGCACGACAGCCCAGCCACCTGGGAGAGCAGTTGGGGATCCAGGTAATCGGGGCCCACTTTGAAGGGCTGCAGTCGGGCGCCTCGGGCGCGGGTGGCGGCGGCGAGGCAGAGGCTTACAAGGGTTTTGCCACTGCCGCTGCAGGGGGCCCCGATCAGGCAGCTCAAGGCTCAGAAGGACGATGCGCGGGGCTCAGCCTGGCAGCAGCCGGGCGGCGATTGGTGCCGCTGCGGCCAATAACGGACTGGTGGAATCGTGGCTGCCGGCCAACAGGCGGGCCATTTCCATCTCCTCGCTTTCCAGGGGAAGGGGGACCACATCTTCAGCCAGCTCCATGGCGGCCATGCCACCGGATTCAAGGCGCATGCAGCCCCCCGACTCGGAGCAAAGAATGACGCAGAGGGGCGGTTGATCCTCGGGATTGCAGATCAGCCTGAGCCCAAGGATGGCTCCTGGGTGGGTCTTGGCCACACCCACCGGCACGGGCATCAGCCGAAACCGCACGGAAACGCCATCGGTGCGCTGGAATTCGGCACTCACGCCGGCGCCATTGCCATCGTCGGCGACGCTGGAACTGTTGAGCAGATGCCAGCCGAGCCGGTCGGCCATCCAGGCGGCCAGAAGCAGACCCTTGACCAGATGGTGACCCTCGACATCAATGTCGAGCTGAACCACATGGTTGAGGGCAGGACGCCGGGCCGGGGGGTCAAAGACCATGGCCAACGATTCGCGCCAGCTGCGCAGGCGCAGCCAGTTGAGATCATTGACCGCCTGGCCGGCTTCGATGCGGCCCAACAGGACATCAAGGCAGCGGCGGGGTTGGCCAAGGGAGGTGTCAATCACGAGGCGGCGCGGGATGGGCGCCAGGGCCTCGAGCATTTCGGTGGGTTCGTCCAGGCTGCTGTTCCACCACACCCAGCAGGGCAGCTCCGGGGCGACCAGAGGCTCGATCAAGGGAAGGGCCTGGTGCAGGGATCCCATGCCCCCCCGCAGAACCACGACATCGCCGCAGGCGGCCCCCGCTCCCCCCTCTTCGGGCAGGGGGCAGTAGGCCGCCACCATGGTTTCCAGGGGATGGTCTGCGGCCAGGGTTGGCGCCACGGTGATCAGGCGCCGTGGCATCTGGGCACTGATCGCACCGGCCACGAAGCGACCGCGCAGATCATCGGCTTTGTGGTCGCCTGGCAGCTGGCCGAGGCGCCAGGCCAGGGCGGGATCCATCGGTGCCGTACTCGGTGGCAGATCCAAGGCCGCTACGGATGTGCGCGCCGCCTCAAGCAGTTCGGCGTTCAGCAAGCCGGTGATCGGTCCATCGAGACGGCCACTGCGGATCAGTTGCTGTTCAAGCCAGGCCGGATCCCAGACCACCAGCGTGAAGGTGGCGGCACCGGTGCTGCCGGCCAGATCGCCACTCCACAGTCGTTCCAGGTAGGCGGTGAGATCGGCGGGGGGGAGCTCCAGGGGAGCCTGGAGCGTGAGCTGGGCGGACATGGCTCGCGGCTGTTGGAATCGGTTGGCAGGGGAGTCGGTGCGATGGCCCCGGGGTTTCAGGGCCGTCGCCAGCTCAGGCCGTCATCGGCCAACAGGGAATCGGCGGCGGCCGGTCCCCAGGTTCGGGCTTCGTAGGGATGGACCGGCAGTCGCCAAGGGGCTTCTTCAATCAAGGCGAGCAAGGGGGTGTAGAGGCGCCAGGCGGCTTCCACCTCATCGCTGCGGGTGAACAGGGTGGGTTCGCCCAGCATGGCGTCGGCGAGCAGGCGGACGTAGCCCTCGTCCGACGGTTCACCGAAGGAGTCGTCATAACTGAAAGCCATGTCCACGGGGCGGCTGCGCATGCCGGAGCCCGGAGCCTTGACCTCAAATTTGATTTCCGCTCCCTCATCGGGCTGAATCCGCAAGATCAGCTGGTTTGGGGTGGGCGCCCCACCGGCCGCATCAAAGAGATGGACCGGGGCCCTGCGGAAGGTCAGGACCACTTCGGAGAGCCGCTTGGGCAGTCGCTTGCCTGTGCGCAGGTAAAAGGGAACCCCCTGCCAACGCCAGTTATTGATGAACACCTTCATGGCCACGTAGGTTTCCGTGGTGCTGTTGGGGTTCACTCCCGGTTCCTGACGGTAACCACTCAGGGGTCGGTTGCTGGTGCCACCGGGTCCGTATTGACCGCGCACGCAACACTTCCAGGCTTCATTTTCATCGGCCAGATGGGCAGCTTGCAACACCTTGGCCTTCTCATTGCGAATCGCTTCAGGGTCGAAGCGACCTGGCGGTTCCATCGCCGTCAGGGCCAGGATCTGGGTGAGGTGGTTTTGCACCATGTCCCGCAGGGCACCGGAGGATTCGTAATAGCCGGCCCTTTCCTCAACGCCAACGGTTTCGGCAGCGGTGATCTGCACATTGGCAATGTAATTCCGGTTCCAGATTGGTTCGAAAATCGTGTTGGCAAAGCGCAACACCAGGATGTTCTGAACCGTTTCCTTGCCCAGATAGTGGTCGATGCGGAAGACCTGACTTTCCTTGGCACAGGACTGAACGATGCGGTTCAGGTTCAGGGCGCTGCCGTAGTCACGGCCGAAGGGTTTTTCGATGACGATGCGACTGCGGTCAGCATCGGCCAGCAGTCCGGCTGAGGCCAGGGCCTTGCAGCCGCTCCCATAAAACTCTGGCGAAACAGAAAGATAAAAGGTGCGGTTCCCCCTGGTGGCCCGCAACCGGTCAAGGGCCTCCAGCCTCTGGGCCAGGCGAACCATGTGGTCGCTCTGCTGGAGATCGACCGGCTCGTAAAACAGTCCCTGGGAAAACTGCTCCCAGGCCTGCTGGTGTTCTCCAATTTCGGCCGTGAGCGATTGCTGCATCCGCTGACGGAATTCGGTGTCGCTCCAGGGACGTCGAGCACACCCAAGGATGGCAAATTCGCTGGGCAGCCGCCGCTGGCGAAACAGCTCGAATAACGCCGGAATCAGCTTGCGGTGGGTGAGATCGCCGCTGGCCCCGAAGATCACCAGGCATTGGGGGGTGATCACCCGTTCCTGGCGGAGCCCAACCCTGAGGGGATTGGTGAGGATGGACGTCATCGGCGGCCTTGCACTGCTCCAGGTTTAACGGCTCAGGATCGGTGGGCTGGTCGTGCCGGCCCGGGGTGTGTTCGATCTCTGATGGGGTCAGTAGGTTTCGACGTGCCAGCGTTCGGCCTTTTTGAGCTGGGGACGCAGCTCGGCCCAATTGAGGCCCTTGGCCGCAGCGGCCGCCGTCATGGCTTCGTCAATGCCTGGCTCCATGCCCCGCAGACCGCACATGAAGACATGGGTCTTGGGGTTTTCGATCATGGTGAAGATTTCTTCGGCATGCTCGAGAACGCGATCCTGGATGTACATCCGCCCCCCTTTGGCGTTCTGTTCCTCGCGACTGATGGCTTTGGTGTAACGGAAGTTGTCTGGGAAATCGGTGAGGTAGCGCTGGAGGTCTTCTTCGTAGAGCAGGTTGGCGGTTTTGGGAGCCCCCATGAATAGCCAGGCCTTGCCGGCGAACTGATATTCAGGATTCTTTGCCCGTTCAGCTGGATCAAACATGCGGCGCAGATAAGCCCTCATTGGAGCGATACCTGTGCCGGTGGCCAACATGATAATGTTGGCATCCTCATCAGGGGGCAGGAGCATTTCCTTGCCCACCGGCCCGGTGATTTTGACTTTGGCTCCCGGCTCGATGTCGCAAAGAAAGGTCGAGCAAACTCCATAGATGGTCTGGCCGTCTTTTTCGTATTCGAGCTGGCGAACGCAAAGGGAGACTGTGCCATCTTCAACGTTGTCGCCGTGGCGGGTGCTGGCGATCGAGTACAGGCGGAGTTTGTGGGGTTTGTCGTTGGCGTCGGTGCCGTCAGGAATGATGCCAATGCTTTGGCCTTCGATGTAGTGGAGGTTGCCTCCGCTGAGATCAAAGGTGATGTGGTTGACCCTGCCGATGGCGCCATCGACAAGCAGGGAATAATTGCCGATGACTGTGCCGATGAAGGGATCTTTCGGCTTGTAGAGATTGACGGGGACGTCGGCGTGGGCCACGGTTTTCTTGGCGGGGGAAGGGTCTGCGGGAAGCGCATCGGCGGCCACCGGGTCTGGCGACCCGCCATCTCCCGCAGCGGGGCCATCTGGGGCCTGGGCGGCCGTTGCAGGGGCAGCGAGGGGCTGGCCATCGACGCTGATGATCTTGAGGCGACCGCCTCTGAGGGCCACGGACTGGAGCAGCGACTGCAGTTGCTGAAAAGGCACTGTCAGTTGCCTGGTGGCCCGCCGGGGACGGCCGACGCCCGCGCTCTCGATCACCACGGTGAACGTGCGGTTGTCGGAGCCGCTGGTGTTGCCTGTGGAAACGCGCATCTCGGAAGCAGCCGCCTAAAACGTAGCGATCATAGGGAAGGCTGCCGACCCTGCTGCGCAACGGGAAATCCTCGCCAGGCCCCGGAGGACCGCTAGGTTTGGGCAGCCTTAAGGCTGGGCAGCTGAAGCCTATGTCCGTAGCACCGCACGAGTCTCCAGTTTTTCCTTGACGCAGACCCTGGCACCGTTCTCCGCGCCCATGCCCGATCGCTGCCCTGAGCGACGACTTTTGGGCGTGCAGTGTTCCCTGGATACCATCCAGCAGGAAATGGAGCGATTGCCCCAGGGCACTCGCCGGTTGGCGGCCCAGTTGCGTTTAAAGATCGAGCCTTATTGGTTGTGGTCGGCCCTCACCGATTACGACAACCTGGATCGCTTCATCCCCAACCTCAGCCTCTCGCGCCAGCTCTGCCGTGAAGGCAACCAGGTGCGCGTCGAACAGGTGGGCACCCAGCATTTTTGCGGCCTGCGGTTCACCGCCAGGGTGCTGCTGGAGCTGCAGGAAAACCTGGAGGCCGGTCAATTGGCGTTCCGGATGGTCGAAGGCGATTTTCGCTGTTTTGAGGGCTTTTGGATGATTGGGACCGACTCGACCAGCACCTGGTTGCTGTACGACCTGACAGTCCAAGGAAATCCCGGAATGCCGATCGGCTTAATTGAACAGAGGCTGCAGCAGGACCTTGCCAACAATCTTAGGGGAATCCAACAGGAAGCCCATCGTCGCGCCAACAAAACCTAAACATAATTTTACTAATTCATGAAATTAACTAAAAGCGGTAAAACAATTCGCTTTTTATAATACCCCCAAGGGGATTCGAACCCCTGTCGCCTCCGTGAAAGGGAGGTGTCCTAGGCCTCTAGACGATGGGGGCGAGGCCACAGTGGAGTGAACGTCCGCCAAACCGTTGACCATGACTCTTGGGGAGTTTGGCGTGAACCTCGGAAGGCTCGAACCAGGTCTCGGATGACGATAAGCTCCGTGCTGTTGTTTTGAAACTACGGGTCGGGGGGGGCGTTCGTCAAGGCGCTCCGTCGTTCTCTTCGTTGAGGTCAGCACCGCCAGTGTCCGCTGTCGTCAGGGTTTGGCCGTTCCAAACAGGAACGGTGCAGTGGAAACAGGCACCTTCTCCCGGTTCAGACACCACCCAGATGCGGCCTCCGTGGACCTGGGCGATCCGCCGGCACACCGATAGTCCCACGCCATAGCCGGAGGTGGTGGTGGAGGTCTGGGGCAGGCGCACCCGATCCTGAAAGATGCGTTGCTGTTCTTTGAGGGGGATCCCCGGGCCGCTGTCGCAGACACTGATCTGGACCCACTGATTCGTGCGGTGCAGCAGGGTCAAAACGACGCGACCGCCATCGGGGGTGAATTTCAGGGCGTTTTCAATCAGGTTGAGGAGCACCTGCCGCATGCGCCGTTGATCGGCGTAGACATCGGGGAGATCGGCCTGGATGTCGGTGACGAATTCAAGGTTGCGACTGATCCACAGCTTCTCCAGTTCGAGGATGGCTTCGGCTGCCACCTGGCCGAGGGCCAGGCGCTGGGGATTGAACAGGGCTTCCCAGCGGGTGGTACCCACTTCGAGAAGGTCGCTGGAAAGGGCTTCGATGTCGTCCAGCCGACGTTTGAGAACGTCATGGAAGCGGACCTGGTCGATTTGCCCGAGCTGATGGCTCTGAATCGCCAGCTTGGCCGCCGTCAGGGGTGTCCGTAGTTCATGGGCCACCATGCGCAGCAGACGCTCTTGAACCCCCACCCGTTCAATCAAGGTTTCGTTTTCTTGGCGCAGCACCAGCAGTTGGTCTTCGAGTTGCACCTCTCGTAAAGTGCGGCTGCCATCCATTTCGGCTGGGACGAGGCTGAGGCCCAGGCCCGTGACCACTTCGGTTTGCTTCCAGCGGGGCAACCAACTGCGCACCTGGAGCGAGAGGGTGTTGCCGGCAAAGATCTGTTTGGGGGCGGGTTCGAGTTTGACAAGCGCCGGGGTGGCGACCAGTCGGTGCAGCTCGAGCACCTCCGGGTGGCTGGCCGGATCGACGATGTCAAGAGAGACCTGAAAGCTGAAGTCATCGTTGTTGAGCAAAGCCACCAACGCCCGCAGGTCGTTGGTGGCCATGTGTTGCTTGCCAGCGACCAGCAACAACTTCAGGGACTGGGAGTGGGCTGGGTCCGCCTTGATGTCTGTGAGAGTCGTTCCCGTCATGGAGTCAGGGCAGAGGGGGGCCGCCAAGGGTGAGACGGGCAGCTGATCAAGAGCGGGAGGCTTCGAAGGCCTGCAGCACTCTCAGGGATTTGGCTGGAGATCATCACACCCTATGACTTTTAGGTGAAAACGAGCAAACGTGCTTTGGATTGGCTATGAGGGAAGCGAAGCAAGGGCCTCAACATTGGACGCCATGACCAAGACGCCAGAGCCCCCTTTCTATGGGCTTCCCATTTCCATCGCTGCAAAGACCCCCACACCCATTGCCACCACTGCGGGTCCGGTTCGTAGTCGCATTCAGCTGGATTCCAATTTGAAACGCTGGTTTGGACGCAATCTTGGTTTGTGGCGTTCACGACGACTCTATTTTTTCGCCGATGGCGAGGTGCTGCGACTCGATATGTTGGTGCGGGTGGAAATATATAGTGAGTCCAGCCATGGCGAAGCCGCCTACCGACTTAGCTGGTGGCCTGAAGAATCCTACGACTTTTTTAAGATCAAAACACAATATCATGCCAGGGGTTGCGCGGATGCCTATCTATGCGGCCATCAATTGCGCCGCAGCCAGGATGTTGTTGCCGGCATCCCAGTGAATAGTCAGATTCGCCAGGTCGATGAGCATGAGGTAATTTTTGAATCGCAAGATCACGATCTGCAGGTGATTGAGCATATTCGCCTCGTCGATCAAGATCGTTACCGTTCGCGTTCGATTTATTGCTGGCGTGATGGCCAGCTCGAAGTGAGTGAAATCCACCATGAAATTCGTCTGGAGGAAGCAGGCCCCCCCCTGGTCGGGTCAGCGACTGAGGCTCCTTTGCCGGACTGACTTTCGGGACGCTTGGCCACGCTGTCAACTGGCGCCACTGGGCGTTGGACCTGCGATGGAGCAGCATGGGTACGTTCATCCCTTGATCCCCATGCTCGCCAAGCGGTCCGTCCTGGCCCTGGCCATCTTTGGTCTCAGCCTGTCTTTCCCTGCTGCGGTTCTGGCCCAGCAGCCGGCCAAGGCCCCCGCCGCCACCCCGGCGACCGTCGACCAGTTCAACACCTACATGAGTATGGCGGCGATCAACATGTGCACCTTGGCCCAGGCCAAGTTGCCCTTCAAGGCTTCGATGGAAGGGAATCTCAGCATGCTGACCTCCGTGCTGACCACCAAGCATGGCAGCCAGATTCAAGGGGCTCCAGCCCCTTTGACGCGCGAGCAGCTCGTCAATGCCTCCGTGGCCGAAACTGTGCTCCGCATTGACAAGTTCTGTGGCCCTACGCTGCCGCCGGAATGGAAGAAGGAAGTCGACCCCCTTGTGGCCCAAGTCAAAAAGGCCATGCAAGCGGCCGGCTCCGGCGGCAAGAAGTAGGTCAGGCCCCCCATGGCCGCCGTCCATCTCGCCGATTACCGCCCCTATCCCTACCGACTCAGCCGCACCGACTTGACGGTGCGGCTGGAAGGCGACCACGCCTTCGTGGAAGCAGCCTTGGCCCTGGAGTCGACGAACCCTGGAGCCCATCCGCCTCTTGAATTGGCGGGGGTCGATCTGGAATTGCTGGAGATCAGCCTTGATGGCCAGGCGCTGGCGGCCCAGGGCTACCGCCATACGGCGGCAAGCCTGACCCTGCTTGATCCTCCCCGGCGTCCGTTTGTGTTGCGGACCGTAGTGCGCCTTGAGCCCCAAGCCAACACCAGCCTGGAAGGCCTCTATGGCAGTGGCGGGATGGTGACCACCCAGTGTGAGGCGGAGGGCTTCCGCCGCATCACCTTCCATCCCGATCGACCGGATGTGCTCAGTTGTTTTCGGGTGCGCCTGGAGGCGGATCGGCAGCGCTATCCGGTGTTGCTCTCCAATGGCAATGGGGTCGAGGCGGGGCCGCTGCCCTCAGGGGTCGATGGCCGCGCCCGGCACTATGCCGTTTGGGACGATCCCTTCCCCAAACCGTCTTATCTGTTTGCCCTCGTGGCTGGTCAGCTGGAGGAGGTAAGCGGGTCGTTCCGTACGGCCAGTGGTCGTGAGGTGCGCTTGAGGCTCCATGTCGAACCCGGTGATGCGCCCCTAACGGCCCATGCCATGGCGAGCTTGAAGCGCTGCATGGCCTGGGATGAACAGGTCTATGGGCTGGAGTACGACCTGAATGAATTTAATATCGTTGCTGTGCGCCATTTTAATATGGGCGCCATGGAGAATAAGAGTCTGAATATCTTTAATTCCAAGTTGGTGCTCGCTGATGCCGAAACGGCCACAGATGCTGAGCTGGAGCGGGTTGAAAGTGTCATCGCCCATGAGTATTTTCATAACTGGACCGGTAATCGCATCACCTGTCGCGACTGGTTTCAGCTGTCACTCAAGGAAGGTCTGACCGTATTCAGAGACCAATGTTTCAGTGCAGATTTACATGGACATTCTCTAAATCGCATTGAGAATGTTTCGTTTTTGCGTAACAGTCAATTTCGGGAGGATTCAGGGCCAACGGCCCATGCCGTACAGCCGGACCATTACCAGGCAATCGATAATTTCTACACCACCACCATTTATGAAAAAGGTGCGGAGTTAATTAGGGTTTTGCAGACCCTTTTGGGGCAGGAAATCTTTTTCAAGGGCATGGCACTTTATGTGGAGCGCCATGATGGATCAGCGGCCACCATTGATGATTTTCTGGCCGCCATGCGGGACGGGGCGGCTGATGTAGAGCTTCCTTTTGACTTTGACCAGTTCCGCCTTTGGTATAGCCAGGCCGGCACCCCGCATCTGCGGATCCGGCGGCGCTGGAACCGCCAGCGGGGAACCCTTGAGCTGACGATCTCCCAGCAGACCCCCCCGACGCCGGGCCAGGCGCTCAAGCAGCCCCTTGTGATTCCAGTGGCCCTGGGCCTGGTGGATCAATCGGGGCTGGATGGGCCGGTCCATTTCGGGGCCAGATCCCAGGGTCCGGCGGTGGCCGCCGATCCACCGAGGGACTGGGGCCGCCACACCAAAGTGGTGGTGATCGATCAGGCGGAACAGACCCTGCGGTTTGAGGGCCTGCCGAATCAGCCCCAGCCCCCAGCCCTGTCGCTGCTGCGCCATTTTTCAGCTCCCGTGCGGCTGCAGATGGGGCGACCCGCCCGCGAATTGGTCCACCTGTTCGCCCACGACAGCGATCCGTTTGCCCGCTGGGATGCGGGGCAGCAGTTGCTGCGGCGAGCGTTGCGGCGGCGGGCCATGGGACGGCCTGATGCCTTGTTGGAGGATGAGTTGCTGGAGGCTTTTGGTCGCATCTTGGCGGACCCCACCCTTGCGGAGGCCAGCCGCAGTGCCCTGATGAGCCTGCCGGCTTTGCCGGAATTGGAGGAGGGTGTGGTGGAACCGGATCCACCGGCCATCTACTGGGCCCTGGAGGGCTTGCGGCGTCGTTTGGGAGAGGTGTTGGCCGAACCCTTGCACCAGGCCTTGGACCGTTGCCGCAGCCAGTGGGATCTGCCTTGGCCCGAGGGTTGCGGCGATCGCCTGTTGAGCGGTCAAATCTGGAAATGGCTGGTGGCCGCCGGTGATACGGCAGCGATTGCGGCGGCCCGCGCGGCGGTGGATGGCCCCTCGATGACCCTGGCCCGTGCCGGGCTGGCGGCCCTGCAGCCCCAGCCCCTGGCGGAGCGCCAGGCCGCTCTCGATGCTTTCTATGGCCGCTGGCAGCAGCGGCCGGTGATTCTCGATGCCTGGTTTGCCCTGGAGGCATCGGCCCCCTTTGAGGATGGCCTGGAGCGGGTGCGCAGGTTGCTGGACCATCCCCGCTATGACCCGATGGCGCCGAATTCGGTGCGGGCGGTGTTGGGGGGATTGGCCACCAATGTGGTGGTTTTCCACGCGGCGGACGGTTCGGGTTATCGCTTCTTGGCGGAGCAGATTGGCTTGCTTGATCAGCGCAATCCGATCACGGCGGCCCGGCTGTGCAAAATCTTCAGCCGGTGGCAGAGCTATGGCCCCAGCCGCCGCCAGGCCATGGGCCAGGCCCTGCGGGAGCTGGCGGCCCTGCCCGGCTTGTCAGAGAACAGCCGGGAGGTGGTCGGCCAGTGTCTGGGGTTCCCGATCTGAGGACGCGCAAGGATCGCTAGCGTTTGATTCCTTATGTCTCTGGCGCCATGACCCGCACTGCCGCCCCCGTTGATGGGGGTAGCCCTGAAGTGGCGGGCCCCTCCGCCGGCCTGGTCCCAAAGAGGCGCCCCGAACCCTTGCAGGAATCGGCCTTAAGCCGCCGCTGGCAGTTGGCCCGCTGGATTCTGGATCCCACCGGCTACCTGCGGGACCAGGTGCGCCAAGGAAAGGGCAGTTTTCAGGTGTCTGTCTTTGGAGACGCCATGGGCAGCGGCTCGATTTTTCTGCTCACCGAACCCAAGTCGATTCAGGCGTTGATGAGTCGCGATACCGGCAGTGAATTCAGCTCTCCGGGCGAACTCAATTTGATTCTTGCGCCCCTGCTTGGTGTGCGCAATACACTTTTGTTGAGCGGTGCTGCCCACCGTCACCGCCGCCAATTGGTGATGCCCCGTTTCCATGGCGAGCACCTGCAAAATTATGCGCGCGTGATTGAGCGGATCACGCGCCAGGAAATGGCCAGCTGGCCCCAGGAGGGGGTGATTTCGGTGCGGGAGGCGATGCAGCGCATCAGCATGGGGGTGATTTTGGAGGTGGTCTTTGGCCTGGGGCAAACAGAGCGCCACGGCGAACTGGAATCGCTGCTGACCCGCCGTTTGGGGATGACGGCGACACCTTTGACCTCGGCGGTGTTGTTCTTCCCATGGCTGCAGAAGGATTTCGGGCCGCTGAGTCCAGGCCATCGCATCAGCCAATTGGCTGCCCAGACCGACGCGTTGCTCTACGCCATGATCGCCGAGCGCCGGGCCCAGCCCCTGGGCGATCGACTTGATGTGCTGTCGATGTTGCTGGAGGCCCGCGACGAAGCCGGCGAACCGCTCAGCGATGAAGATGTGCACGATGAATTGATCACCTTGTTGGTGGCGGGCCACGAAACAACGGCCACCTCCTTGACCTCAGCGCTGTATTGGTTGCACCGCACCCCCCACGCCCTGGAGCGCCTGCGCTCCGAGCTGGACGATGCCGGGGTCGGCGCCGATCCGATGAAGTTGCCCTATCTCACGGCCGTAGGCCAGGAAGCCCTGCGCGTGCATCCGGTGGCGATGCTGAGTTTTGCGCGCCAGGTGGAAACACCCGTCGAAATCGCTGGCCAGTGCTACGAACCAGGCGACCTGCTTATGGCCTGCATCTACCTGTTGCATCAGCGCCCTGACCTCTATCCCGAACCGCAAAGCTTTCGGCCAGAACGTTTTCTGGAGCGCCAGTTCAGCCCCTATGAATACATGCCATTTGGTGCCGGGGTGCGGCGCTGTGTTGGGGCAGCCCTGGCCCAGATGGAGCTCAAGATTGTGCTGGCGACGATTTTGGGCGAGATGGACTTCGCCTCGGCCAATGCCCGTGCCGTACCCCAGGCGCGCCGGGGGGTGACCCTGGGCCATGGCGCCCCGGTGCGGCTGCGGCGCGTACCCCGCCAGCGGGCCGCCGCCCCTGCTGCGGCCCAGTGAGTTTCACCGAGTGGGACTGGAGCCCCCCCCGCTCGCCGCCCTTGGGGGACCATGAGGTGCCCTTGCTGTCGAACCACCTGCAGGGCCGGCGCATCGCCTTGGTGGTGTGTGGCGGCATTGCGGCCCTGAAAGCACCGGAGCTGGCCCGGGCCCTGCGGCGCCGGGGGGCGCGGGTGACGGCCTTCTGCAGCCAGGAGGCCCTGCGCTATGTGGGCCTGGAAGCCTTGGAATGGGCTTGCGAACAGCCGGTGATCCGGGACCTGAGCTGGCGGGCCGAGCACCTCAGCGACAGCGAACCGTTTGATGCCTGGCTGGTGGCGCCGGCGACATACAACACGATTGGCAAGCTGGCCGCCGGGGTGGCGGACACGGTGGTGACGGCGGCGCTGGCTTCGGCCCTGGGGCGCCTGGGCCAGGGGCGCACCCAGATTCTGGTGGCGCCGACGATGCATGGCTCGCTGCATACGCCGCTGCTGGAGCGCAATGGCCGTCTGTTGGAGCAACTGGGGGTGCGTTTCATCACCCCTCGCGATGCCTACGGCAAACACAATCTGCCGGCGGCGGAGCTGCTGGTGGCGGCGGTGTGCCGGGCCGTTTCAACCAGTGCCTTGGTGGGCCGGCGGCTGTTGGTGACTGGCGGTCCGACGCCGGTGCCGCTGGATGGCGTGCGCGCCATCGTCAACCGCTTTCGCGGCCAGCTGGGGGCGGCGATCAGCGAAGAGCTGCTGTTGCGTGGTGCCGAGGTGCGTTTTGTGCTGGGCGATGGCGGTTGGCGGCCGCCGTCCTGGTTGCCCTGCACGCTGGCCGCCAGCTACGACGACTACCGGCGCCTGACCCTGGAAGCGGTGGCAGGGGGCCTGGAGGCGGGGATTTTCAGTGCGGCGGTGGCCGACTACCGGCCCAGGCACCCGGTCGCCGGCAAGATCGCCAGTGGCCAGGGCCATTTGGAGCTGGAACTGGAGCCGACCGAGAAGGTGATTGAGCTAGTGCGGGCGGCGGATCCGGCCCTGGTGATGGTCAGCTTCAAGGTGCTGCAGGGGGCGAACACCGAAGAGCTGATCGCCACGGCCCGCCGCCGGCTTGGCGCCAGCCAGCTGGTGGTTGCCAACCGGGCCGAAGAAGTGCATGGGGAGGAGCAAACGGCCTGGCTTGTTGATGCCGAGGGGGCCCAACGGGTTCAGGGCAAAGGGGCAATCGCCGTTGCCCTGGCCGATCGCCTGGAAGGGATGCTGGGCCAACCAAACGACCTAAAGAACCTAAAGGCCTAAATCACTGAGGCCGGGATGGTCGTCCGGGCGGCGACCCAGGGGCCAGTGGTAGAGCCTTTCGCTCTCTTGGATGGGAAGGTCGTTGATGCTGGCGATGCGACGCACCATCAGGCCCTGGTCGTTGAATTCCCAGTTTTCATTGCCATAGGAGCGATACCAATGGCCGCCGTCGTCGTGCCACTCATAGGCAAAGCGGACGGCGATGCGGTTATCGGCGCAGGCCCAAAGCTCTTTGATCAGGCGGTAGTCCAGTTCGCGGCGCCATTTGCGCTCCAGAAAGGCAACGATGGCCTCGCGCCCCTGGACAAACTCGGCCCGATTGCGCCAGATGCTGTCGCTGCTGTAGGCCATGGCGACCCGCTGGGGGTCGCGGCCATTCCAGCCGTCTTCGGCCAGGCGCACTTTTTGGGCGGCGGTTGCGGCCGTGAACGGTGGCAGCGGCGGGCGGGGAGCTTCCGCTGCAGGCTGGTTGGGGGCGCTGGAGGTCATGGGGGAGGTGCTATTTCGTCAAACATCACCCCATTCTGGGCTGTCCAGAGCCCTGGATGGCCGTTCAATCCAGCTAGTCCCATCACCCCTGCGGCTTAGCCAACGGCAGCAGGCACTTGTCGGAATCGCAGCCCGCGGGACCGGCTTCGGCCAAGGCCGCACCGCCGTCGTAACGACGCAGGGCCGCAAAGAAATCTGCTTGTTGGCGCCGGTTAACCACCTCGGCGGAGAGCCGCTGGTAGGTGGCCGCGTCGATCGGTTCGAAGGGTAGGCGGGGGAAGGTGGCATTGGCATCGAAGCGGGCCAGCAGCGCCGCTGAGATGTAACCATCTCCCTGCTCGATCGCCTGGTGGATGGCATCGGCCAAGGGTTCGATTTCGTTTTCGCGAAATTCAACCGTGGCCGAAGTGTTATGGGCTGTGTAGTGCTTCTGCACTTGCATATAAAAATCAAACTGGGCCAGGGCTGAAAAGTTGTTGATTTCCACGGTGTCTGCCCCCGGCAGGTTGGCCCAGCTCACCTCCGTTGGGATTTCAACCAGCCACTCGCCGCAGCGGGGATCGAAGGGATCATCCAGGAGGCGACCTTGGTCGTCTTTGTCGCTTTGGCTGGGCACGATTGTGTAGCCATAGTCCAGACAGGCCAGGGCCACCGGATCGTTCTTGCGGAAGGTGATGCGGCGGATGAAGCGCTGGGCCTTGGGGGGATGCCAGCCCGGGCTGGCGCCCGTCAGCAAGCTCTTGGTGCCCGCCGGTTGCACCGTGGTGCAGCGGTTCGGGCGGCGGATGCCATGGCGGTCGCAGTACTCCCAGACGGCTTCATTGACCGTTTGCTTCCAGCGACCCAGGTAAGCGGCCTCCTGCTGCAGGAACTGGCGACCTTCCTCCGTATCGGGACGGCCCGCTTCCCACCACTTCAGCCAGGGGGTACCAAAGGCATGCACAAAGAAATCGAACAGGCCCGTGAAGCTGACCCCAACAATCGGATCCCACAGCCGGCTTTGGCGATAACGCTCGACTTCGAAGTCATGGTTGAGCAGGCAGGCCACCGCCAGGCCCGCCGCCCGGAAGGCATCGGCCTGGTCCTGCTCGTCGTGGGGATCGATGCGGTTGAGGTGGATTTCGGCCAGGTTGCAGTGGAAATCGGCCCCAAGGATTTCGCCGCAGGGATTGAGCCCATAGCGGCCCAGGCGGTGCTCCATCTCCGCTTCGCCAATGGTGTTGTGGTGCAGCCGCAACCAACGGGCGGCCTCGTCGCGGCCCTGGTCGCTGTAGATGCCGACAAACTCCTGGCGCAGTTCTGGGGTCGGCAGCAGGTCTGCATTGGCGCGGGCGATGGCCTCCGGCGCAAATTGAATCGCCCCCTCACCACTTTGGAATTGTTTGGTGACGGCCTCCAGCACCAGCTGGCGGCTGGGACGGTGGTGGAAGACCCGGGTGTGGTTGGCCATGCGCAGGGAATCGCGCTCTGGGTCGATGCGCCAGTTCCCCTCACTGTCCTGTTGCCAGAGGTTGTCCTTGGCCGTGGCCGCCGCCGTGTCTGCGGCGGCGAATTGGCGCATGCCGGCACTGCGGCGGATGTTGCCCGCCACGATGGTGACGGCGGCTTCATCAATCAGCAGGCAGCATTCCACCGAGGTGAGCCTGCGGCCCTTGGCCTTGTTGAGCAGCTGGGCGACGCGGTTGTAAAGATCGGCGAGTTTGACGGGGTTGGCCATGCCGCCGAAGCCCTTGAGGCTTTCGCCCACCGGCCGCACGTCATTGAGGTCGACCGTGATGTGGACCGGGCCTGCAAATCGTTCATCGCTGCTGAGGGCCAGCAACAGCCGATAGCTCTCCACCCAGCCCTGGCGGGTGTCACCCACCTTGATCATCACCTGTTCTGCGGCCACGGTGTGGGTGGTGAGTTGCTGGCGCTGGGCTGCGGGGGTGACGCCGATGGCACTGACGCCATCGATGATCAAGGAATTGCGAATGACGGGCAACCGTTCAATCAATCGGGGCTCAATGATGGCGCCGGTGCCGCAGCCCATCATCGCCAGGTCCATCATCAAGGCGAAGGCTTCCCAATCCACCAGGTTGGTGGAGGTGCAGTTATAGGCCCCAGAAAAATTATGGCGCTGTTCAATCCATTCGGTGCCGCCAATCCATAGCCAGCGGCCCGAGGGCAGAGCCTTTTGTTGCATCTGCATGCGGCGCAGCAGGGCCACCTCTTCAGCATTGAGGTGTCCCAAGCGCCGCAGGCCCTCCAGATTGCGTTCGGCCACCTGGCCCCAGCTCTCGCGACCCTGGGGGGTTTGGCGGGAGTAGGTGCGATAAAACACCGGATTGGCCGCCGGGGCGGTGGCGGGGAAGTCGCCTGCGTCGAGGGCCCGATCTGGGCTTGGCCGATCCGGGCCTTGGTGTGCTGGGGTCTGGTTTGTATTGGGGGTATGGGGGGCGATCGGGTCCGGCGAATCCACGGTGGTCAGCGGGGCCTCGCTAGGGGCCGGGACCTCGGGATTCCGTCGGGCATCGGGGCGCGAAGGGGAAAGGGTCACAGCACTGCTGACCTACACATAAGGAACACCTTAACGCCAGTGGTGGGGTGGTCAAGGAAACCGTGGCACTAGCCACAGTGGCTAGCTGGCCCCCCTAAGGCCTTGCCCTTGTTCCAACATCACCACTAGCAGTGGGGGTAAGGGGGGCATGGAGAGGATCGTTGAACCGGAACTGATGGACGATCCCCTCCAGGCGCGGGCCTACGCCGAGGCCGATTTCGATCGCTCCGACCAGGCATTTACGGAGCGTTTCTTGGGGTTGTTGGGGCAGCCTTTTCCCCGGCCCCGGCCGCCAGCCCCTGGCAGTGCCGTCGGCAATGGGATTGTCGACCTGGGTTGCGGGCCCGGCAATATCAGCTTTCGCCTCGCCGCCGCCCTGCCCCGGGCCAGGGTGCTGGGTCTCGATGGGGCAGCCAGCATGCTGGCCCTCGCCGCAGAACGTCAGCAGCGCCATCCGGGGGAGTGGCTGCAGCTCCATTTTTTGCGGGTGAACTTGCCCCTAACAGGGGCGGCCCCAGCCGGGGTGTCCCCAGCCGGGGCGGATCCGGTGGCGGCCCTGGGCGGACCCTTTGCGGCCGTGGTCAGCAACAGCCTGCTGCACCATCTCCATGACCCCCAGGTGCTGTGGCAGGCCGTGGGCCAGTTGGCCGCCCCGGGGGCGACGGTCTACATCAAGGATCTGCGCCGTCCCGCCAGCGCTGCGGCGGCTGACGCCCTCACCGAGCGCCATGCCGCCGGTGCGCCGGCGGTGCTGCGCCGTGATTTCCGGGCCTCCCTGGCGGCGGCCTTCACGGCGGCCGAGGTGGAAGCCCAGCTGGCCCGGGCTGCCCAGCATTGGAGCGAAGCCGGGACCCACGGGACGGGCTGGCCCGCATTGACGGTGGCTGAAGTGGACGATCGCTATCTGGAAATCCACGGCCGCTGGCCGGGCTGAACCCAGGCGACGGCTGCCGGCGTGCCGCCCTTCAGGGCGACTGCAGGGGATGGAGCAGGGAGGCTTGGAAATCGGCGGAGCTCAGGGTCGCTACGGCGGCATCGGCATCGGCCACACAGAACTGCTGGCCCAAGCGCACCATGGAGCTGCGCTGCTGGTCCTTGATGCGGGCCAGCACCGGCACCCGCAGACCCCCCTCATCGTCGTTGGGCCGGTGACGCTGCAGGCACTCGCGCAGGCGGTGCTGAATACCGATGTCACCGGCTTGGTCCGCCGGCAGATCCACCAGCACCAGCTTCAGGTCGTCGATGCTGCGGCAGTCATCGACGATCAGTTGCACCCGTTCGTCGCGCCGATCGACCGAGGCCCACACCAAAAGACGGGCATCCACCATCAAGTGGTCAGCCAAGCGGGCGTAGCTCTTGGGGAACACCACCGCCTCGCTGCTGCCGGTCAGGTCTTCGAGCACCAACACCGCCATGCGATCTCCCTTGCGGGTGCTCACCTGGCGCAGGTCGGTCACCATGGCCACCAGGCTCACCTTGGCCTTATCGGCCTGCTCTTCGAGGCTGCCCAAACTGATGGGGGAAAGCAAGCGCACGGCGCCGCTGAGTTGTTTGAGGGGATGGTCGGAAATGTAGAAGCCGAGCAGTTCTTTTTCGAGTTTGAGTTTGTCGTTGGGGGGGTAGTCGGCCACCGGCGCCGCCTTGGGGGCCAGGGCGGCGCCACTGACTCCAGGCGTTTGCTCGCCACCTCCCCCTAACAAATCCAGCAGGCTGCCCTGGCCGCTGGCGCGGTCGCGGGCCCGGCCGTTCGCCCACTCCAGCACCAGGTCGAGGTCGGCCATCAGCTGGGCTCGGTTGGCGTTGGCCTGCAGGGCGTCGAGGGCACCGCAGTGGATGAGGGATTCGAGGGCGCGGCGGTTGAGCTGTTGGGAGGGCAGCCGGTCGCAGAGATCGCCCAAGCTGGCGAAGGGGCCCTCCTGGCGACGGGTCTCCATCAATTGGCGGATGGCCCCTTCACCCAGGTTGCGGATGGCGGACAGGCCAAACAGGATGCGTTCGCCTTTGGGCGTGAAGTCGATGCCGGAGGCGTTGATATCGGGGGGCATCACTTCGATGCCCATGGCCTGGCAGTTGGCGATATAGCGCTGCACCTTGTCGCTGGCCCCCGCATTCACCGTCAACAGGGCCGCCATGTAGGCGACGGGATAGTGGGCCTTGAGATAGGCCGTTTGGTAAGTCACCGCGCCATAGGCGGTGGAGTGACTTTTGTTGAAGCAATATTCGGCGAACAGCACCATCTGCTCAAACAGGGCTTCTGCCACCGGCCCATCAACGCCCCGCTCGGTGGCGCCTTTAACGAACAGGTCCTGGTGTTTTTGCATCTCGCTTTTCTTCTTTTTGCCCATCGCCCGCCGCAGCAGGTCGGCCTCACCTAGCGAATAGCCCGCCAGATCCTGGGCAATGCGCATGATCTGCTCCTGATAAACCATGATCCCGTAGGTTTCGGCCAGGATCGGTTTGAGTTTGACGTGGGCCACGTCGATGGCTTCACGGCCATGCTTGCGGTTGATGAATTTGGGAATCAGACCCGCATCCAGGGGGCCGGGTCGATAGAGGGCAAGAATCGAAGATATATCTTCCAGCGATGAGGGTTTGAGGTCCCTCACGATCTGGCGCATGCCGCTGGATTCCAGTTGGAAAATGCCCTCCAAATCGCCGCGGGCCAATAGGGCGAAGGTGGCTTCATCCTGGGGCGGCAACCGGTCGGGATCGAGCCGCTCGCCACCGGCCTGACTGACCAGTTCGATCGTTTTTTCGATCATGGTCAGGTTCTTGAGGCCGAGGAAGTCCATCTTCAGCAGCCCCATCGCCTCCACATCTTCCATGTAGTACTGGGTGATGACCTGGCCGTCGTTATTGCGCTGCAGCGGCACCAGTTGATCGAGCGGTTCGGCGGCGATCACGACCCCGGCGGCATGGACGCCGACGGTTTTGTTGGTCCCCTCGATGCGCATCGCCAGGTCGACCCAATGGCGCACCTTCTCGTCGTCTTCGTACTTCTGGCGAAAGTCGGCATTGGGGGAATCGGGGCCGATCATTTCGGCCAGCTTGGCTGGCTTGCCCCGGGCCACGGGGATCAATTTCGCCAATCTGTCGGCTTCGCCATAGGGAATGTCAAGCACCCGGGCCACATCCTTGAGCACCGCCTTGGAGGTCATGCGGTTGAAGGTGATGATCTGGGCGACTTTGTCTTCGCCGTAGCGTTGGGTCACGTAGTCGATGACCTCGCCACGGCGGGCGATGCAGAAGTCGGTGTCGATATCAGGCATCGACTTGCGTTCCGGGTTGAGGAAGCGCTCGAACAGCAGGCCGTGCTGCACCGGATCAATGGCGGTGATCCCCAGGGCCCAGGCCACCACCGACCCCGCCGCCGAACCCCGCCCCGGTCCCACCGGTATCCCCTGCTCCCGGGCAAAGCGGATGTAATCCCACACCACCAAAAAGTAGGTGGGAAAGCCCATCTGCTCCATCACCTGCAGCTCGAACTGCAGACGTTCGCCGTAGGCCGGGTCGATGGCTGTCGTGGCGTCCAGGCCCAGGCGCTGCCGTAGCCCTGCCTCGGCCACACAGCTGAGATAGCTCACGGCCGTATGGCCCTCGGGGATGGGGAAGTTGGGCATTTGATAGCGGCCCAGAATGTCGTATTCCTCCACCTTGTCGGCGACCCGGACCGTGTTGGCGATGGCGGTCCTGATCACTTCGCCGTCGAGGTGGTCGGCGAACAGCCGGGCCATTTCCGCTTCGCTCTTGATGTATTCGGTGCCCGTGTAGCGCAGGCGTTTTTCATCGCTGATCAGCTTGCCGGTGAGAACGCACAGCAGGGCGTCATGGGCCTCGACATCACCGGCGCTGAGGTAATGGGCGTCGTTGGTGGCGATCAGCTCGATCCCCAGTTCGGCGCCGAGGCGTGCCATCTCGACATTGACGAGTCGATCTTCGAGTCCGCCGTGATCCTGTATTTCCAGGTAAAAATCGTCGCCAAAGACGCTTTGGTACCAGCGGGCCACCTCCCTTGCCACCTCCGGCCGACCCTGCAGAATCGCCTGGGGGATCTCGCCCCCCAGGCAGGCGGTGGCGACGATCAAGCCCTCGCTGTATTGCTCCAGCAGTTTTTTGTCGATGCAGGCCCGCGAGAAAATCCCCCGGCCCCGCATGCCCTGCAGGTGGCTGATGCTGGTGAGCTTGACCAGATTGCGGTAGCCCGTGACGTTCTTGGCTAGCACAACCAGGTGATAGCGCCGTTCTTTTTTGGGTTGGGGATCCGCGATCGAGCCGTTGATCACATACATCTCATTGCCGATGATCGGCTTGATGCCGGCCTTGGTGCACAGTTTCAGCAATTCGATGGCGCCGTACATGACGCCGTGGTCGGTGAGCGCCAGGGCCGGCATGCCCAGCTCAACCGCCCTGTCCACCATCGCCGGCAGCTGGGAGGCGCCGTCCAGCAGGCTGTAGTCGCTGTGGTTGTGGAGGGGGACGAAGGCCAAGGCTTGGGGGGTTGGCGGTGGAAGTGGGGCTAGGGCCCCACCCAATATCTAGCGTCTTGGCGATCCTGGTTGTTCATCGCACACCAGATCTAGTGTCTGCAGCGTTTCGTCATGGGGATGGTTTGGAGGGCTCAACCGAGGGCATCAGCCACCAGGGCCGCTAGGGGCCTGCTGCTTTGCACCCGGGCCACCGCTTCGTAGTGATGGGCAAGGCGCAGCAGCGTGGCTTCCTGCAACACGCCCCCGATCAATTGCAGGCCAATCGGCAGGCCCTGGTCGTCGAAGCCGCAGGGCACACTGATGGCTGGCAGCCCGGCCATGTTGGCGGGGATGGTGAGCAGATCGGCCAGGTACATGGCCAGGGGATCGTCCTTGTGGGCGCCGAAGCCAAAGGCGGTGGTGGGGGCTGTGGGGGTCAACAGCAGGTCCACCTGCTCGAAGGCCCGATCGAAGTCCTGGCGGATTAATGAGCGGACCTGCTGGGCTTTGTGGTAGTAGGCGTCCACATAGCCCGCCGAGAGGGCGTAGGTGCCGATCAAGATGCGACGTTGCACCTCATCGCCAAATCCCTCGGCCCGGCTGCGGGCCGTCATCACGGCCAGGCTTTCGCTGGCGGCATCGGCGCGGCTGCGGTGGCCGTATTTCACCCCGTCGTAGCGGGCCAGGTTGGCGGAGGCCTCCGAAGGAGCGATGACGTAGTAAGTAGCGATGCCGTCATTGAACCGCGGACAACTGACATCCACCAGCTCGCAGCCCAGGCCTTCGAGCACTTTGGCGGCCTCCAGCACGCTCGCTTTGACCTCGGGAGCCAGTCCCTCGGCGTCGAGGCACTCGCGGATCATGCCCACCCGCAGACCCTTGATGGGTTGCTCCAGGGAGGCCAGATAGTCCGGCACGGGGCTGTTCAGGCAGGTGGAATCCCTGGGGTCGGCACCGGCAATCACCTGCAGAATCTCGCTGCTGTCGGCGACGCTGTGGCTGAAGGGTCCCACCTGGTCGAGGGAACTGGCAAAGGCCACCAATCCCCAGCGGCTGACCCGCCCATAGGTGGGCTTGAGACCTACGACACCGCAAAAAGCGGCGGGTTGGCGAATCGATCCGCCGGTATCGGATCCCAGGGCCGCCACGCATTCGCCGGCGGCAACCGCAGCGGCGCTGCCCCCCGAACTGCCCCCCGGCACCCGTTGGGGATTCCAGGGGTTGCGGCTGGGGCCGAAGGCGGAGGTCTCGGTGGAGCTGCCCATCGCGAACTCGTCGAGGTTCGTCTTGCCGATCAGCACTGCGCCGGCCCGCCACAGGCGCTCGGTGACGGTGGATTCGTAGGGGGGCACAAAATCCTCCAGCATGCGGCTTGAGCAGGTGGTGCGAATGCCGCGGGTACAGAGGTTGTCCTTGATGGCGATGGGAATGCCAGCCAGGGGCGGCAGCTCCTGGCCGGCGGCCCGGGCCAGGTCGATGCGGTCGGCGTCGGCCAGGGCCCGTTCGCGGGTCACCTCCAAAAAGGCATGGACCTGAGCGTCGACCGAGTCAATGCGGGCCAGACAGCTTTCGGTCAGTTGTCGGGCCGAGACCTCCCCCTTGCGCAACCGCTGGCGCCATTCAGCGATGCCCATCGACCCTTTGCGTCACGAGGCTGGACGCTATCAGCCGGCCCTGCCTCAGCGCAGGCCCAGATCCGGCGGCGGTCCCTCGCTGTAGATGGTGAGGGGTTCGCGGCGGCAGGTGCGCAGGACCCGGTATTGGAGCGAGGCGGTTCCCTCGGTCTGCAGATCGTGCAGAAAGGCCGGGAGGGCCAGATCCAGGCTGCGGCGCCGCCCAAATGGACCGAACCAGTACTCGGCATCCGGGGAGCGACTTTCCACCCGCGCCCACCAGGCCAGACCAAAGCCGTTGGCCAGACTTCGCACTGTCCAGTGGAGGGGATTCATGGATGGCAAGGCAGCGAGTGGGCCATGCAGACCATCGTGGAGCCTGATCTTGCCGGCCCCATGACCGACGAGTTCAGGCTTCAGAGACGAATGTCGTTGTCGAAGAACGATGGCGTCCTCGCTGCCCCCCGGGCGGCATCGACCCCGCCAACCACCTCAAGGCCAAGATCGACGGTCGGGGCGGGCTCTGCCTGCGATGGCGTTGCCCCCCCCATCCCCTGGCCGTTGCCTGGGGTGGCACCCAGACTGCTGGCGCCATTGGTCAAGGGTTCCCCAGGGGCGATCGCGGCCTGCCAGGGCTCTGCTGAGGGTTCGCTTTGGGGTGTTGCGGCCGCCCCCGGGGCTGGCTCCGCCGCGCTTTTTGCTGAGGCGGGCTGGGGAGCTGGCGGCAGCTGGGCCGCGATTTCCGAGGGCTCGCCGGGCGGGATTTCGACGCTTGCAGGAGCGTTGCCGGCCTGGGTTGGTTCGTCGCTGGCCTCCAGGGACTCGTCTGGCTCGGCGTCGAAGGCGCGGGCCTCGGCTTCGGGCACTTCATCATCAAGGCCCACCAGGGGAGTGCTGGCCATGGCGGGGCGCACCAGCCGCGGGGCGGGGGCGCTGCCTTGCAGTCCCGCCATCCAGCCCCGCCTGGCGATCTCATAGAGCAACAGGGCGGTGGCCACGGAGGCATTCAGGCTTGGGGTGGCGCCGCGCAAGGGGATGCGCACGAGTTGGTCGCAATTGCGGCGGGTCAGCAGCGAGAGGCCATCGCCTTCCGATCCGGTGACCACGACCAGGGGCCCCTCCAGGTTGGCCTCCTCCAGGGTGACGCTGCCCTCTTCCGCCAGGCCGATGACCCGGTAGCCCTCCTGCTTGAGGGTTTCCAGGGAGCGATTCAGGTTGACCACCCGGGCCACGGGCAGGTGTTCAAGGGCGCCGGCCGCCACCTTGGCCACCGAGCCGGTAAGCCCGGCGTTGCGCCGTTGGGGCAGCACCATGCCGTGGGCCCCGAGGGCTTCCGCACTGCGCAGGATCGCCCCCAGGTTGTGGGGATCGGTGAGACCATCCACCGCCATCAGCAGGGGCGCTTCGCCGAGGGCGCTGCAGCCCTCGATCAGGCTGGTCAGGTCGAGGGTTTCGGCGGCGGCCGGTTGCAGCACGATGCCCTGGTGGACGGCACCACCACTGATTTGGCCCAGCCGCGCCCAGGTGACTTCTTCGACCAGCACGCCGGAGGCCTTGGCTTCGCGCAGCAGCTGCAGGAAGCGGGGGCTGAACCGCATTTCAGGCGTGCACCAGACGCGATGAACGGGCCGGCCTCCCTCAAGCACGGCCAGGCTCGAATGGCGTCCCCAGACAAGGTCTGAGGGGGCATCGGCGGAGAAGCTCTCCTGCTCTTCGAGGCCTTCGCTCCCCATGGGCGGCGAGCCGGTGGGGGGGAGCGAACGGGCTGGAGGGCGCCCGAAGGGTCCCCTGGCCCCTGGCCGGGGCCGCCGATCCCCATCGCGCAGCCCTTGGGGTCCATCTCCGCCAAACCGGGGTCGATCGAAGGACGGGCGGTTGTCGCGGGAGCCGGCGCCGCCTTCGCGGTTGAAGGGGCGACCATCGCGGCTGGGTCGTCCTTCCGGGCGACCGCTGTTGTCGCGCCTGAGACCGGGGCGCCGGTCGGCCGAGGGCCTGCTGAAGCGTTCAGCACCGGGCCGATCGAAGCGAGCACGGTCGCCGCCGGGTCGTTCGCCCCAAGATCGGTCACTGCGGGGGCGATCAAAATTGGGTCGCTCTCCCCCACTGCGCTCAGGGCCCGAGCGCGGCGGACCGGAGCGCGGCGGACCGGAGCGGTCGAAGCCTGGCCGTTTGCCTTCAAAAGAGCGGCCTTCGCTGGATTGGCCCTGATAGGGCTTGCGCTCGTAGGGCTTGGCTTCGAAGGTCTTGCCTTCATAGGGTTTGCCTCCATAGGGCCTGCCTTCGGAGGAGCCTCGCTCTGAGGAGGGGCGATCACCGGAGCCCTCGGGACGGCGGCCCCCCCCCCAGCGCGGCGGCGGGCCCGAAGAGGAAGAAGGAAAGCGCCGGCCCCCTCCCCCTCCCTCGGGTCGGCCGCCGGGGCGCCGTTGGAAACGGTTGTCGGAGCGGCGATTTGGAGGCTGGCTCATGGGTTGGGAGGCGGTGGGGAAGGGTCGGTCTTATCGAGGTGGGCCAGCAACTCGGCCAGCCGCTGGGGATTCCGAAGAAAGAGCCATCCCAGCATCGTCTCAAATCCCGTGGCCCATCCGTACGTGCCCGCCGAACCAGCGCGGCTGGAGCCCCGGGCCCGATTACGTCCCCGTCGGACCCAATCCCGTTCGCTGGCGTTGAGGAGCGGCTGGAGTTGTTGCAGGGCCCGGGCCTGGGCTTCGGCTTTCACCTTGGCGACTACCGCACGGTGCAGATCGTCGCTGCGCCCGGCCCGCTGACAGTGGCGCAGCCGCTGGTGCAGTTCCCACACCGCATCGCCCAACCAAGCCAATTGGAGTGGACCGAGATTCTCGTCCGCCGTGGAGGGGGGCAGATGGCTCAGCCAAAGGAGATCGCTCGGGACTGCCGATTCAGGCGGCCCCGAATTGGGCAAGGGCGGCTTCGAGAGAGGGCTGAAGATTCAAGAAGGCTTCGAGACGCACCAGTTTGACGGTTTGCACGACCCTGGCATTGCCGATCAGGGCGAATGGAGTGCCGCTCTCCTTGCAGTTCTTGACGAGTTGCACCAGGGCCCCCAGACCTGAGGAATCGATGAAATCGATGCGGCTCAGGTCGATGATCAAAGGAAGGGACGCCCCTTGGCTGTGCTCGGCGATGAAGGCGCTGAACTGCTTGTCCGAATAGGCATCCAGCTGACCCGTAAAGCCAAAGATCAAGGCTTGATCAGTTTTGTCGCAGCCCCCCCTCAGGGACACGGTCAAACGCTGCAGTTCAGTGATTGGTCCAGCTCCCCAGACAGGAAAGGCGAAAGTGTAGTCATCCCCCGCCGGTCGCGCAGCAAGATTTTGAATTCCAGCCGCAATGGCAAGGATCACCAGCCCTGAATGCGTTCAGCGGCGCTCGGCCATCAGGCCAACGAAGCGTCCGAAATGGTGGTCCGAGTCGTGGGGCCCTGGACTGGCTTCGGGGTGGTACTGGACGCCGAAGGCCGGCTGATCCAGCAAGCTCAGAGCCGCCACCGTTCGGTCATTGAGATTGTGGTGGGTGATCCGTACCTGTCCCGCCGGCAAGGAGTCGGCCGCCAGGGCGAATCCGTGGTTTTGGCTGGTGATTTCCACCTGACCAGGGCTGCCGCAGGGGTGGTTGAGACCCCGGTGGCCGTACTCAAGCTTGAAGGTGCGGCCACCCAAGGCCAGGCCAAGGATCTGGTGGCCGAGGCAGATGCCAAACAGGGGGAGATCGGGCTGGTTGAGCAGTTGGCCGGCCAGGGCGATGCCTTCGCTCACCGCTGCCGGATCGCCCGGTCCGTTGGAGAGAAACACCCCCTCAGGTTGGTGCTGGAGGACCTCTTCAAGGCTGGCATCGGCGGGGACCACCGTGACCTCGCAGCCGTGGGCCACCAGCCGCTCGAGAATGGCGCGCTTGATGCCGAAATCCACCGCCACAACGCGGTAGGGCCGCTCAGGCTGAGCCTGGAGTCGCTGGTCGAATTCCGCCTCACAGAGCCTGGACCAGCTGTAGGACTCCCCGGTGCTGACCGTGGCCGCCAGATTCAGCCCAGCCATCGAAGGGGCGGATCGCACCCGCTGCAGCAACACCGCCGGGCTCAGTCCCTCGCTGCTGATGGCGCCGTTGATCGAGCCGCCCTCGCGCAGGTGGCGGACGAGGGCCCGGGTGTCGACGTCGCGGATGCCCACCACTCCATGGCGCTGCAACCAGCGTTCGAGGTCTTCTGTGGCCCGCCAGTTGCTGGCCACCGGGGAAAGGCGCCGGGTGATCAGGCCCCGGACGTGGGGGCGATTGGCTTCCAGGTCCTGGGGATTGACCCCGGTGTTTCCCAGTTCGGGATAGGTGAAGGTGACCAGTTGGCCTGCGTAGCTGGGGTCGGTCATGACTTCCTGGTAGCCCGTCATGCCGGTGTTGAAGACCACTTCACCGATGGCGGTGCCGCGGGCGCCGCAGGCCAGACCCCGCAGCACGGTTCCATCGGCAAGCACCAGCAGAGCGCCAGGGGCAGTCTGGCCTGCGCTACCGGGGCTGGAGCTGGGCCCGGGGACAAGGAAGGGCACTGGGGTCGTGGCGGTCTCGGACACCAGGGGCGGCTCAGTTGGGCCGATCATCCCGCACCTGTCTGCCCTGTCTGATGGGGAGGGGAGTTCAAGGTGGTGTTGGCGTCGGCCGTCGGCGCCTCCAGGACCTCGCGAAGCTGCTGGAGCTTGGCCCAAGGACGACCCAGGGCCAGGGCCTCCAGGGCCAGGGGAACCCCGGCGGCGGGGGAGGCGGCCAGGCCCGCCGCCCAAAGCACCAGGGCGGTGTTGAGGGCGACGACGTCGCGATGGGCTGCTGGACCCTGGCCCCGCAACACGGCCTCCAAGAGGGCCGCGTTGGTGGCCAGATCACCGCCAGCCAGGGCCTCCAGGGGGGCGGGGGCCAACCCCAGGGAGGCCGGCTCCAGCCATTCTTGGCGAATCGCACCCGCCTCCAATAGCCGCAATTCATTGGCACCGGCCAGGGACGCCTCATCGAGACCCCCCGCCCCATGGACGACCACGGCCCTGGCCAGCCCCAGCCCCCGCAGGGCGCCGGCCATCGGATCGAGCAGGTCGGATCGGGCCACCCCCAGAACCTGGGTCTGGGGGGTGAGGGGATTGACCAGGGGACCGAGCAGATTGAAGACCGTGCGGATGCCGAGGCGGCGGCGCAGGGGAGCCAGCTCCACCAGGGCCGGGTGCCAGCCGGGGGCGAACAGAAAGGTGATGCCATGGGCTTGCAGTGCCGCCAGCACCCGTTCCTGGGGTGCCGCCAGATTGAGGCCCAGGGCTTCGAGCACATCGGCCGAACCGACACGGCCGCTGGCGCTGCGGTTGCCGTGTTTGGCCACCCGAGCCCCGCAGGCGGCGGCCGTGAAGGCCACCGCCGTGGAGATGTTGAAGGTGTCGGCCCCGTCGCCGCCGGTGCCGCAGGTATCCACCAGTTCGAGGCCATCGACAAGCTCTGGAAACGGGCTGGCGATGCGGCAGGCCCGCCGCAACACGCTGGCCATGGCCGCCAGTTCCTCCCCTGTGGTGCCCTTGGCGCGGAGGGCGGCCAGCAGGGCGCCGGTGAGGACCGGATCGATGGCCCCCTCCAGCCAGCCCTGCATCAGGGCGCCGGCCTGGACGTCGCTCATGGTCTGGCCCGCCAGCAGTTGGTCAAGCAGCTGGGGCCAGGCCTGGGGGGCTGTCATCACGGCGAGGAATTCAGATCGTCAAGAAATGGTCAAGAAAAAGCCCGGGTGCAGGGCACGCCGGGCCGGGTGATGGGGACGCTCCCACTATCACCCGGAGGGGCCTCTTCTGGCGAGCAATGGGCCGACCGCAACGGGGCGGCAGTGGTTGGACCCTGGCTGCAAACCAGTCTGGGCACGGAATCTCAGCCGGTTTCCTCGCTGGCCGTGTCAAAACCCGAGCCGACTCCCTCGCTGACAGGGGCGAGTCCGACGGGTCGGAACCCGGTGCTCCAAAGGGCCCGGGTGCGCCCTTGCAGCTGGGTTTGATCCAGGCCCCAGAACCGCAGAACCTTGGCCAAATCGTCGCGCAGGTCCGGGGCACCGGGAAAATCCGCATACCGCGTCAGCAACCGGGCAGCATCGACCAGATCGGCGTCAGCAGGCGTTTCCACGGCCAACAAGCGGTCGACATGGGCCCGGTCGGTGCCATGGAGGGGGTGGTTCTGCTGGTCCATCGCGGCGCGCCGGCAGGCCAAGGGAGCTGCGTAGGTTAGGCGGACCTAATGGCCAGCGAGACGCCGATGAGCGCCCTGCGGCTCGATCTGATTGCCCGTTATCTGGGTCCCCACCGTCGCGACGTCGCCCTGGGTGTGGTGGCGTTGGTGGTGGTCAACCTCCTGAGCACCGCCTTTCCCCTGTTGGTGCGCCGGATCATCGAGAGTCTCAAGGATGGCTTCAGCCAGCGGGAGCTGCTGGTGGAAGCGGCCCTGATCCTGGCGTTGGCGACCGTGATGGGGCTGGTGCGGTTGGCCTCTCGCGTCCTGGTGTTTGGGATCGGCCGCCAGGTGGAGGCCGATCTCAAGCAGCGCATCTTCGACCACGTCTTGCGCCAGGAACCAAGTTTTGTGCAGGGGATGGGCAGTGGCGAGGTGATCAGCCGCGCCACCAGCGACGTCGAAAATGTTCGTCGGTTGCTGGGTTTTGCCCTGCTCAGCCTGGCCAACACCGCCTTGGCCTATGCCATGACGCTGCCGGCGATGTTGCTGATCAATCCGGGCTTGAGCCTGGCGGCGGTGGGCCTCTATCCCTTGATGTTGGTGACGGTGCGCCTGTTCGGTGGCCGCATGATGCGCCAGCAACGGCGCCTGCAGGAATCCCTGGCCAGCCTCAGCGATCTGATTCAGGAGGACATTTCCGGGATCGGGGCCATCAAGATCTACGGCCAGGAGGCCACCGAACAAAAGGCCTTCGCCGGCCGCAATCGCGAATACCGCGATGCGGCCCTGGGTCTGGCCCGTTCCCGCAGCACCCTTTTCCCCCTGTTGGAGGGCATTTCCTCCATCAGCCTGTTGTTGCTGTTGGCCCTTGGTAGTGGCCAGCTGGAACGCGGCAGCCTCAGCATCGGTGATCTGGTGGCTTTGGTGCTCTACATCGAGCGGCTGGTCTTTCCCACGGCCCTGCTCGGTTTCACCCTCAACACCTTCCAGACCGGCCAGGTCAGCCTGGAGCGGGTCGAGGCCCTGCTCAACCGTCGCCCCCTGATTACATCCCCCGCCAGGCCCCAGCGGGCTGCAGAGCCCGCCCAAGGGGCCGTGCAGGCGGTGGGGCTCACCGTTCGCTATCCCGACGCCCAACGCCCCGCCCTCGACAACCTGCACTTCACCCTGGCGCCGGGTGAACTGGTGGCTGTGGTCGGGCCGGTGGGCTGTGGCAAAACCACCCTCGCCCGCGCCCTGGGACGGCTGGTGCAGGTGCCGGAGGGGCAGCTGTTTTTTGATGGGGTCGACATCACGACTTTGGATTTGGACAGCTTGCGCTCCCGGGTGGCCCTGGTGCCCCAGGAGGGTTACCTGTTCACCTGCAGCCTGGCGGACAACCTCCGCTACGGCGCCCCGGAAGCTTCCCGGGGCCACGTCGAGCGGGCGGCCCGTGAGGCCCGGCTGGAAGCTGACATCCGCGGTTTCCCCGACGGCTACGACACCTTGGTGGGCGAACGGGGCATCACCCTCAGTGGTGGTCAGCGCCAGCGCACGGCCCTGGGCCGGGCCCTGCTGGTCGACGCCCCGTTGTTGGTGCTCGACGATGCCTTGGCCAGTGTGGATAACAACACCGCGGCAGCCATTCTGCGGTCGGTGCGCGAACAGGAACGGCGCACGGTGTTGATGATCAGCCACCAGCTTTCCGCCGCTGCCGCCTGTGATCGCATCCTGGTGATGGAAGAGGGGCTTTTGGTGCAGCAGGGTCACCACCGGGAGCTCGTCGCGGTGGCGGGCCCGTACCGGCGGCTTTGGGAAAGGGAGCAGGCCGAACGGCTGGAGCCGGTCTGAGGCTGGCCCAACCTGCCTAGGCTGAGACCAAGCCATCGTTTCGCCGTGCTCGGACTCTTTTCTGGATCAGGCCAGGGTGCCCTGGATCGCAAGGCGTCCCAGGAGCGCACCCATGCGGTGCTTGGAACCTCCGTTGACGCGCCAGCCGGATCCGGCCAAGGGGTGGTGTTGTTTGGCTGTGGCTGTTTCTGGGGGGCTGAGAAGGGCTTCTGGCGCCTCCCCGGGGTGGTGACGACGGCGGTGGGATATGCCGGCGGTGCCCTTGCCCAACCCACCTACCAACAGGTTTGCAGTGGCCGCAGTGGCCATGCCGAGGTGGTACGGGTGGTTTGGGACCAGGAGCAGGTGCATTTGAGCGATCTCCTCAAGCTCTTTTGGGAATGCCACGACCCCACCCAGGGGGATCGCCAGGGCAACGACCGGGGCAGCCAGTACCGCTCGGCGATCTTTATTGACGATCCCGAAGGGCTGGCCCTGGCCACCGCCAGCGGCGCCCAATACGGCCGTCAGTTGGCCGCCGCTGGTTTCGGCCCGATCACCACGGAGATTCGGGCCGATGTCACTTTCCATCCCGGGGAGACTTACCACCAGCAATATCTCGCCAAGCCCGGCAGTCGGCCTTACTGTTCGGCCCAGCCCACTGGCGTTTTGTTAGCTGACTTTACTGGCTGCGACTATCGACTACCGCCTGCAGTCTGGAGCCACTTTGATTGGAGCGTCTCCCATTGTGTATTGCGCGGCGATAACGGCCCAATCATTGTGTGAGCTGAGATGCACCTTTTGGCTTCGGCTTTTGCCCTGCCCCTGATCCCTCATGCCTGGCTGAGTCTGGCTGTGACGATGTCCGCTCCCTTTGCTGTGGCGATTGACTCGCCGTGGTGGGAAAATTACGACAGGAAGGATCGCTTTCGTTGTGAGCAGCAGCAGGTGCTAATTCTTGAACGCAATGATTCCCAAGCGTCCATTTCGATGGGCGGCCAACGCTCCACCCTGTTTCGGGATCGGCAGGTTGACAATGGTATGAGTTATAGCGGCGAGGGATTGATGTTGCGTGTCAAGGACGATGAACTCCAACTTGAGCTAACCCAGCCCATGCCCACCCTGATGCACTGCCAACGCGTGGAGGATGTATGACTCCCCTCCCTGATCGAGTCGTGATTGTGGGACTGCTGATCACGATCGGTTTCTGTTTTGCGATGGCCTTCTGGTATGCCCGTCTCCATCCGCCCATGGCGCCCCCCCTGCTGTGGCGCCAGGGTCCTGCCCAGGGCGGCGGCTCCCTGCTCTGATGGCCTCCCAAGGCCCACCGCCGGACCCAGAGCCGCGCCAGCTGCATCCGCTGCCCAGAGGCTTGGTAGAGCTCTATGGCCTGTTGGCGGTTCTGTTTGTGCTGGTGCCGGAATGGATGGCGGGCGGGGCGCTGTTCAGCTTCCGCGATGGTCGCCAGGGCTCGGAACTGCCGGTGCCCTCCGGGGCCTGGCGCCGGCTGCCGGAACTGAGGCTGGCGACGATGGGCTTGGCGGACCTGCGGCGTCTGGCCCGCCAGCAAAGGATCTCCGGCTACGCCTCCCTCAACCGCGAACGGCTCACGGCACGCCTGTTGGCGTGCTTGCGGGAGCCTCCAACCGAGGTCAGAGACCTGCTGTGATAGGTTCCCTTTTGCCGGGGCGTAGCGCAGCTTGGTAGCGCACCACTTTGGGGTAGTGGGGGTCGTGGGTTCGAATCCCGCCGCTCCGATTTCACCGGTTTTAATCGTCACTTTGGAACCGCTCTTTGCCATAGAGCGGTTTTTTTATGGCCTTTTTTTGGCTCCGTCCCATGGCTAGCCAGGCGCCGTGAATATGGGTCTCACTGCAGATTCACTGCAGGCGCGTCAGAACATGAAAACGTTCGAGCCAAAGGTTGACCCGGCGCCGCAGTCTCGGGGGGACCTCTTGCACCACCTGCAGCAGTTCAGCCGCCCCAAGTCGTTGTAGAAACCGGGCATCCTCTGACCACAGCCCTTCGGCCTCCCGAATCAACCAGGCCCAGGTGCGTGCCGATTGCCAGTGCTTGAGGCGCTGGCTGACCCGATCCGGGCCGGCTGCACTCGCAGCAGTCGGGCTGACCTTCATGCCAACGGATCAACTGTTTCCAGCATGTCCACCGCAACCCCTTAAGGGCCAGAAAGTCCAGGAGGGCTTTCTGAATAGGAAGAAAAGTGTGCCATCAGGCCGATTGTGGCCAATTGGGGCTCTGGGCCCCCTCCGCCGGGAAGACTTCGAAGGGCAACAGCACCCGTTCAGCTTCCGTCAGCCGTTTGGACCAGGCCCCCTGGACGCCCTCATTCCAGCGGAAACCGGCCTCCTTGGCCAAGTGCCGCTGGTCGTAGGGAAGGCGGGCTCGATAGAGCTTGCGGGGTAACAGGGCTTGTTGCAACAGGGCTTCCAATTGCTCCTCCCGCTCAAACACCTGGGCGATGTAGATGCAATCGGTGAGCGCCCGGTGCGCGGCCCAAACGGGCACCCCATAGGCCAGGGCCAGATCCCGCACCGAGGGAGTGGCCCGCAGGTGGCGTTGCGCCGGCCAGCGAATGTCCTCCATCGAGCAGAGCCATGGCCGCTGCAAGGACGGCAGCTCTTCGCGTCCAAACCACTGGCGATCGAAGGCGGCGTTGTGGGCCACCAGCACGTCGGCGGCGGCGGCCATCGCTTCCAGGCAGGCTAAGGATTGCTCACGGGGTTGGTCCAGCCGCGTCACTGCAGCGGCGATGCCGTTGACCCGTTCGGCCGGGTTGCTGCTGCAGGGAAGCAGGAAGGACAACTGGCTGAGCACCGCCCGGCTGGGCACATGGAACAGCACAGCCCCCACTTCGATGCAGCGGCCCTTGGCAGGCGAAAGCCCCGTGGTCTCCGTATCCACAATCAAGAGCCGCTCCGGGCAGGGGGGCAGGCCCTGGGGGGCCGGGCTGGGGAAGGTTGGCAGGCTGATGGGCTGGGGCTGGGGGAGGCCAGGGGGCTCTGGCAAAGCATCGGTGCTGGCGGGGGCCTCGCTGCTGGCTGATCCCTCGCTCGCCATAGTCTCTTGGGCTTGGGCTGCGCTGGCCATGGCCTCTTTGGTGGTGGCCTCCCTTCTGCCGGCGGCCCCCCTGGAGGCAGGGTTGTTGCGCTGACTTTTTGGGGTTTTCGCTTGCGCAGCGTCCGACCCCGCCAGCGCAGCTGAGCTCAGCACCACGCCGAGGAAATCACCCTGTTCCCAGAGGCTGACAGGCTCGGGCATCGCCGCATCAAGACCTACAGCCATGATCTCAGGTCACGCAAGGGCAGCCGGTGCCTAGGGCCGGCCTGCCTAGGCTAGTGGCAGCCACCTTTGCCTTCCCCCATGGCCCCTGCCCTCTCCGTCGGTGATCGCGCCCCCCTCGTGGCCCTGCGGGATGCCGATGGGGTCGAACGCCGCAGCGACCAGTTGGCGGGCCAGGCCTTGGTGCTCTTCTTTTATCCCAAGGACGACACCCCGGGCTGCACGATGGAAGCCTGCGCTTTCCGCGACAGCTACGCCGATCTGCAGGCCCTCGGCGCCGAGGTCTGGGGGGTCAGCGGTGATGACGCCTCCAGCCACCAGCGCTTTGCCGGCAAGCATCAACTGCCCTACCCGTTGTTGGTGGATACGGGCAACCAACTGCGGCGCGCCTATGGCGTGCCGGCGGTGCTTGGGTTGCTGCCCGGGCGGGTCACCTATGTCATCGATGGCCAGGGCGTCATCCGCCATGTCTTCAACAACCTTTTGGATGGACCGGCCCACCGCCGAGAAGCCATTGAGGCCCTGCAAGCTCTGGGGACCCCTGGAACCAGTGGTGGTTGAACCCCTCACCTGGCGCCAGCGGGGTCCGCTCTGGTGTCTGGATCCGCCCCCCGGGCCCGGTTTGGCCGGCGCGCCGCCAGCAAGGCGGTTGGAGTTCATCGGGGGCACCTACCTGGCCGCCACACCCCACATCAGCTATCGCCGGCTGCTGGAGTCCTGCGTTCAGCGCGGCTGGGCGGTGCGTGCCTGGAGCTACGTCCCCGGCTTCGATCACCAGAGCCAGGCCAATGACGCCTGGCGGCTGTTTCGCGCCGATCGGCTGGCCGAGGCCCGGGCCGCCGCTGAGCCGGAGTTGCGCACCCAGGTGTTGCGGCTGGGCCACAGCCTGGGCTGCAAGCTCCATCTGTTGGCGCCCGACGCCGGGCGCGGGGCGCGGGGGCTGGTGGCCCTCAGCTTCAACAATTTTTCAGCGTCCCGCTCGATCCCCCTGTTGAGTGAGATGGGCGAACAATTTGGCTTCCGCAGCGAATTCAGCCCTTCACCGGCCGAAACCCTGCGCCAGATCGCCAGCGGCTATCGCCAACCCCGCAACCTGCTGGTGCGGTTTCGCCGCGACGAGCTCGACCAGAGTCCCCGCCTTTTCGACACTCTCAAGCAACGCCAGGACGATGCCAGCGAACTGCTGGAGCTACCCGGTGACCACCTCACCCCGGCCAGTGCAGGTCTGCGCAAGCAGTTTTTGGGCGACTGGGCCGATGATCCGGCCCGCCAACGACAGATCGATCGGTTGGCCGAGACCGTTGTGCGTTGGGGTGATCACAGGGGATCTCAATCTGATTGACGTCGCCCCATCGGTGCCACACCCTGGAGAGGTTGCATTCAAGATTTCATGTCTGAGCTGATTGATGCGTTTACGAACGCCTGGCAAAGGAGTTTTGATTTCGAGGGACGTTCGCGCCGGCCGGCCTACTGGTGGTTCACCCTGGCGAATTTCATCGTTAGCCTTGGCCTGATCTTATTCAGCCAGATCTCCAATATCTTTGGTTGGATTTACTCGCTTTATGCCATTGTTGTCTTGCTGCCCACCCTTTCGTTGAGCGTTCGCCGCTTGCGCGATGGCGGCAAGCACTGGGCCTGGATTTTCATCACCTTGCTCCCTGTGGCTGGCGCGATCTGGTTCATCTATCTCATGTGCCAGCCCACAGCCGGTGTCTTGCCCCCCGGCTTCTCCTGAGGCACCGTTTGCCCCTCAGACCCGCAACGCATCCAGCACCGATCGATCTTCGAGGGTGCTGGTGTCGCCACTCACCTCCTGGCCGGCGGCAATTGAGCGCAACAGTCGACGCATGATCTTGCCGCTGCGGGTTTTGGGCAGAGCATCGCTGAAACGAATCAGATCGGGTCGGGCGATCGGGCCGATTTCCTGACCGACGTGGCGGCGCAATTCGGCTTCGAGGGCGGCGTCGCCGCTGCGGCCCCCCTCCAGGCTCACAAAGGCCACAATCGCTTCGCCTTTGAGTTCGTCGGGCCGGCCCACCACCGCCGCTTCGGCCACGGCGGGATGGCTGACCAGGGCGGATTCGATTTCCATCGTGCCCAGGCGATGGCCGGAGACGTTGATGACGTCATCCACCCGGCCCATGACCCAGAAATAGCCATCGGCATCTCGGCGGGCCCCGTCGCCGGCGAAATAAATGTATTCGCCGTTGATCGGTGGAATGTGCTCCCAGTAGCTCTTGCGGAAGCGTTCGTGGTCGCCATGGACGGTGCGCATCATGCCCGGCCAGGGCCTTCGCACCGCCAGATAGCCGCCCTGGTCGACGCCGACGCTGCGGCCTTCCAGGTCGACCACATCGGCGGCAATGCCCGGCAGGGGCAAGGTGCAGGAGCCTGGTTTGGTGGCGGTGGCCCCCGGCAGGGGGCTGATCATCACGCCGCCGGTCTCCGTTTGCCACCAGGTGTCGACAACTGGGCAGCGGTTGCCACCGATCACATCGCGATACCACATCCAAGCTTCGGGATTGATGGGCTCACCCACGGTGCCCAGCAGCCGCAAGCTCGTCAGGTCGGAGCGGTCCGGCACCTCGCGGCCACTTTTCATGAAGGCGCGGATTGCCGTGGGCGCGGTGTAGAAGATGGTGCAGCGGTGCTTTTCGATCACTTCCCAGAAGGCCCCTGGCTTGGAGGGCCGCGGTGCCCCTTCGTACATCACCGTCGTGGCGCCATTGGAGAGGGGGCCGTAAACGATGTAGCTGTGCCCCGTGATCCAGCCCACATCGGCCGTGCACCAGTGGATGTCGTCGTCACGGATGTCGAAGATCCACTGAAAGGTGAGATGGGCCCAGAGGTTGTAGCCCGCCGTGGTGTGGACCACCCCCTTGGGTTTGCCGGTGGAGCCGGAGGTGTAAAGCACGAACAGCCGGTCTTCGCTGGCCATCGGTTCGGCCGGGCAATCCGGGCTCTGGCTGTCCACCAGGTCATGCCACCACAGGTCGCGCCCCGCTTCCATGGCGGTGGGTTCGCCCGTACGGCGCACCACCAACACGTGGTCCACCGTGGGGCAGGCGCCGCCGGCCAGGGCCGCATCCACCGCTGGCTTGAGGGCCACCGCCTTGTCCTTGCGGAAGCCGCCATCGGCGCTGATCACCGCCTTGGCGGCTCCGTCGATCAGGCGATCCCGCAGGGCTTCGGCCGAAAAGCCTCCGAACACAACCGAGTGGGGGGCCCCGATGCGGGCGCAGGCCAGCATGGCGATGGCCGCCTCGGGCACCATCGGCATGTACAAAGCGACCAGATCTCCCTTGCCAATGCCCAGGCTGCGCAAGGCATTGGCGGCCTTGCAAACCTCGGCATGCAACTGGCGGTAGGTGAAGCGCCGTTCGTCCCCCGGCTCCCCTTCCCAGATCAGGGCCAGCTTGTCGGCCCGGGGGCCCTGCAGGTGGCGGTCGAGGCAGTTGTAGGCGAGATTGGTGGTTCCCCCCTCAAACCAGCGGGCCGAGGGAGGGTCGCTCCAATCCAGCACCTTCTCAAAGGGGGTGAACCAGTGCAGCTCCTGGCGAGCCCGGGCCCCCCAGAAGGCATCTGGGTCCGCCTCCGCTTCCGCCACCAGGGCTCTGTAGGCCTGGATCGAGCCGATGCGGGCCTGGGAGGCGAAGGCGGCAGGGGGCTCGAAGCGACGCTCCTCGTGCAGCACCGATTCGATGCTGGCTGACGCGGTTGACGCGGCTGGGGTGGCGTCTGGGTTGGGGAGGGCCTCAGCCATGGATCACATTGCGCTGTGAAGCAGTCAAGCGCAGGGGCTGTCCCAGTGAAACGATGGGGGTTGGCCCTTGCTCTTGATTCCATGCCCGCCTGGCTGGTGATTGCTGCCTGGATGGTGCTGGTGATCCTGGTGCTCACCCCCAGTCGCCGGGAATTTCGCTGGTTTCTGCAGTTGCGCCGGCCCCGCTGGCTCACCTTCGAGCGCTGGATTCCGGCCATCTGGTCGGTGATCTACCTCTGTTTCTTTGCTTCGGCTCTCCAGGCCTGGGCGGCCAGCGGCAGCGGCAGGCTTCTGGCTGCCTATCTGGTGCTGTTGGTATTGGTGCAGAGCTACACCTGGGTCATTTGTCGCACCCGTCGCCTGCGCAACGGCACGTTGGTAGGCCTGGCAGGGTGGCTTTGGGGAATGGGGCTGGCCGCAGTCCTGGTGCCCATCAGCAGGCCGGCGGCCCTGTTGCTGGTGCCCTATCTCCTTTGGAGCCCGGTGGGGACCTTCGTGACTTACTGCATGGAGCGGCTCAACGATTAAATCCTGCGCTTCCCTGGCACAAGCACCGCCGCCAAGACCAGGGGCCATCAGGGGTGCTGATTGGCCCTTGGCAATCGCTGCCGGCGCAGCTAGGCATGAAACAGCAGCAGGATGGGCCATGGAGGAAGAAGCACCCGTAACCCCACTGGCAGCCCCCAGCCTCGATGATCAGGGTGTGCTTTCGTATGTGGGCACGGACGGTCGCCGCTATGTGGTGGGTCTCCCCCCCGAGATCGACGAAGCCCGCATGGAGCAGGTGATGACGACCCTGCGTGGTGGCGGCGATCTCTTCCTTCAGATTGAGGCGCTCTGCCATCGCTGGATTCAGCAGGTCAGTGGTCCGGATCTCAATCAACATGACGCCCTGGTTTTATTGCTCACCACCTTGGAAACGGCCCTGGAAGACCGCTACCCAGAGGTGGACTAGGGGGCCTCGCCAGCCAGCCTCCACCGACTTCAGGCTGGAATCATGAAGAGACCCGCCGCCTGCCTGTTTGATCTCGATGGGCTGCTCCTTGATACCGAGCCCCACCACTCCAAGGCCTGGAGCCAGGCTGCGGCTCGTTTTGGCCTCCTGCTGCTCCCTGGGCAGCTGTTGAGTTTGCGGGGGCGGCGCCGCAGTGACAACGTCGATCAGGTGCGCGCCTGGATTGCTGAGGCGGGCCAGGCGGTGCCCAGCGCCGCCGAATTGCTGGCCGTGCAGCAACCCATCGTCCAGCGGCTGCTCCAGGGCGCTGTTCCCATGCCAGGCGCCCGGGAGTTGCTGGAGCGCCTCCGGGAGCTGCAGGTGGCCATGGCCTTGGTCACCAGCAGTGGCAGGGACGCGGTTGAACGCAAGTGTGCCCCCCACCCCTGGCTGGAATTCATCAGCGAGCGGGTCTTGGGGGATGATCCAGATCTGGGGTTAGGCAAGCCGGCGCCGGATCCGTTTTTGTTGGCGGCCCGGCGCTTGGGGGTCGCCCCTGGCGACTGCTGGGCTTTCGAAGATTCCCTGGCCGGGGCCCAATCGGCCCGAGCCGCTGGCTGTGTGGTCCATGTGGTGCCAGGCGCCGATCTGCCAGCGAACGTCCTGAGTGAATTACGGGACTGCGCCGATCATCTGCTTGGCAGCCTGGCGGAGCTGAGCCTGGACTGATGGCCAGAGCCGGAGGTCTCAGTACAGCCGACTAAGGACGAAATCAGGCAAGGCCCTGAGGGCGCCGCGGGCTTCCGATGGCGGCAACCAGCCGATCGCGGTCTGGGCCTGGCGGGCAAAGCCTTCCGCCAATTGGCGCGAACGGGGAATGGCCTCACAATCGCGCACCAGGGAGAGGGCCTGTTCAAGGTCACCTGCATCACAAAACTCCCGCTCGATCAGGCCGGCCAGGGCGGGCCGCTCTTCGAGGGCATAGAGCACCGGGGCGGTCAGATAACCGGCAGCCAGATCGCTGGCGGCCGGTTTGCCCAGTTCCTGGTCGCTGCCGGTGAAATCGAGGATGTCATCGACAACCTGGAAGGCCAGGCCCAGTTGTCGGCCGAACTGATGCAGGCTGGTGAGCCGCTCGGGTTGAAGACCGGAGAGTACCCCGCAGGCTCGGGCGCTGTTAGCCATCAGGGAGGCGGTCTTGCAATAGCTCTTGTCGAGATAGGTCTCGAGGCTCTGGCCAGTGTCGTAGCGAAACAACCCTTGGCGTACTTCCCCTTCGGCCAGATCCATGATCACCCGAGACAGGAGTTTCACCACCTCGAGATCGTCAAGGTTGGCCAGGTGCCAACTGGCCTGGGCGAAGAGAAAATCACCGGCCAACACCGCAACCCGGTGATTAAAGCGGCTGTGGACCGTGGCGACGCCACGGCGGGTGGCGGCCCCATCCACCACATCGTCGTGAACCAGCGAGGCGGTATGGATCATTTCGGTGATCTCGGCCAGGCGCCTGTGCCGCGCACTCAGGGTGCCATCTACGGAGATGGCTTTGGAAAGCAACAAGACGATGCCAGGCCGCAGTCGCTTGCCACCAGCGGCAAAAAGATGTTCGGCCGCCGCCTGCAAGATGGGATGGCCGGCACCAATGAGACTACGAAGTTCGGCCAGAAGCGTGTCCAGGTCGGACTCAACCGGCTGTAGCAGCTCTGCAACCGTGGTCACGACTCCTCCCAGACGTGAGGATCCTAGAAGCCCCGCACTGGTGAGTGGAGGCTGACGCTGCGAACCAGGGGCTCCGATCCCAGCCAGTCGGTGGCGGCGATCGCAAAATCCCGGGCCGAGCCGGTGACGCAAAAGCGGGTGCGCTCCATGGGAGGAGGAAGTGGCACCCCCTGGCTTTCCCGTTCCGAGGGATCCCCCAGGCTGGTGAGCAGGGGGCCGAGCCGTCGCGCCACGGCGGCGGCGGGATCCAGTAGCCGGACTCCCACGGGCACCAGTTCCTTGAGCATCGGGCGCAACATCGGGTAGTGGGTGCACCCCAACACAATCGCCTCCACCCGGGCAGCGAGCAGCGGTTCGATGTGGCCCCGGGCCGCGGCCCTCAGCTCCGCTCCGTCACGGATGCCGGCCTCGATGGAGGGTACAAAACTGGGACAGGCGATTTCGAGCACTTCGGCTTCGGGACGCACCGCCTGGATGGCCCGCCGGTAAGCCCCGCTGGCCACGGTGGCGGGGGTGGCCAGCACCCCCACCCGGTCGGTGCGGATCTCGGCGGCCATGCTGTCGATCAGGCCCAGCACCGGCACGCCAGCTTCGGCGACGGCCACATCGAAGGCCACGGCATTGGAGGTGTTGCAGGCCATGACCAGCACTCCCACCCCCTGCTGGCGCAGCCAATGGGCCACCTCCGCGGCGATCTCCCGCAGATCGGCACAGGAGCGCTGGCCATAGGGCACCCGGGCCGTGTCGCCTAGATAGAGGCAGCGACTGTGGGGATAAAGGGCGTGGACCTGGCGCAACACGGTCAGACCGCCGAGGCCGCTGTCGAACAATCCAATGAGGAGGCTCAAGACGATTGCGTCAGGAAGGACAGGATGCCGGCGGCGAGGGCCTGCGCCAACTGGCGACGGTAAGGCCGGCTGGCCAACCGCGGTGCGTCGACCTCGCCCGTAACGAAGCCCATTTCGGTGAGGACCGAGGGCATCACGGTGCGGCGGAGGACGAAAAAGCGCCCCGGACGGGCGCCCCGGTCGGGGGTGCCGGGGGAGATCGCCATCAGGCGTTGCTGCAAGGCATCGGCCAGGCGGTAGGAGAGCCCACCCTCGTAATAGAACGTTTCGATCCCATTTACATCGGGTCGATCCATGGTCAGGGCGTTGGCGTGCAGGCTCACGAACAGGTCGGCCTGGCTGCGGTTGGCCAGATCCACCCGGGGGGGCAGGTCCACATCCACCTCCGAGGTGCGGGTCAGCAGCACCTGCACCCCCCGGGATTGCAACAACCTGGCGGTTTGGAGGGCCACATCCAGCACCACGTCGGTTTCCCGCAGGCCCTGGATGCCTATGGCCCCGGGGTCTGGCCCGCCATGGCCGGGATCGATCACCACCAGGTAACGACCCCGGTTCAGACGGGGCAAGGGGGTGTTGGTCGGGTTGCTCTGGCCCCGGCCCAAGACTGGGCCAAGGCGGGGGGCCCGTAAGTTCTGACCTGCCTGGGCGGGCCAGGCGGGGCTTTCCATCTGGCCTTCCCCCAGGATGGGCAAGCTCCTGGGGGGAAACTGGCGCAGATCCATGCGCCAGCGATCCCGGCTGGTGCCCACCAAGCGCAATTGGCGCGGATCGAGCCGCAGGCCCGCCCTGAACTCCAGCACCAGCCGGGTGGTGCTCTCGTCGGGCTGCCCAACCCGCACTTCCTGCAGCAGGCCGGCACCGCTCAGGGAGCGACGCCGCAGTGGGGCGCCGGGCAGGTCGAACCAGATGCGCGGACCTGCCCCCTGGCCGCCTTCCTCGTAGTAGGCCCGCACCGGGGTACCCGGGGCGGTTCGCAGTTCGATGCCCCGATCCGGGCTGACGCGCCAGGCCGAGAGCGTGCTTCCGGCCAGAACAGGCGTGGGAACCGCCACGGCGCTGATCATCCAGGGAGCCGCCCAGAGGCCATGGAGAAGACCCCGAGGCAATCGACGCGGGGGGGGGATGGGGCTTTGGGGGCCCGTTTCGTTGGTTGTCCTGCCGCCCATCTGGCGCTCAGAACAACGTGGGATGACGATGGCGCAGGCTGGGCATCTGTTGCCGGACCCGTTGACTGTGGGCGGTATCGATGGGCCCTAGGGCGAGGCCCGGTGCCAGCCCCGCATCGGCCAGCACCGTTCCCCAGGGATCAATCACCAGAGCATGGCCATGGGTTTGGCGACGGCCGTAATGGAGGCCGGTCTGGGCGGGGGCCATCACGTAGGCGGTGTTCTCGATGGCCCGGGCCTGGAGCAGCACCTGCCAATGGTCCTTGCCGGTGTAGGCAGTGAAGGCGGCGGGCACCAGCAGCACCTGGGCCCCGGCGGCCGCCAGGTGGCGGTAGAGCTCTGGGAAGCGGACGTCGTAGCAAATGGAGAGTCCGATGCGACAGAGGCCCGGCACATCCACCACGGGCGGCAGCTCCTGGCCCGGCCGAACGGTCGCCGATTCCCGGTAGGTGGTGCCATCGGGGATATCAACATCAAAAAGATGGATTTTGTCGTAGCGCGCTAGCAGCTGGCCTTCGGTGCCCACCAGTTCGCAACGGTTAAAGGTGGCGCCTTCGCCTGCCGGCACTGGGAAACCTCCCCCCAGCAGGGTCACTTGATAGCGACGGGCCATCGTCACCAGAAAGCGACTGCAGCGTTCGGCCAAGGTCGGGGCCAGTTCAAGCCTTGTTTGGTCGGCTCCCATGAAGGCGAAGTTTTCAGGCAGCCCCACCAACTCGGCGCCCCGGCGGGCGGCGAGTTCGATCTGCTCTTCCGCGGCGGCCAGATTGGCGTCGGGATCCGGGGTGCTGGTGAGCTGGAGGGCCGCCGCCAGAAAACTGCTCAACGTCTCTCATCCGCAGGCCGCCACCAAAGTTTAGGCGTCGCCCCATCACCTATCCAGCTCCTTACCGGACTCTGTGCACTTCGGCGGTTCAGCTGGCCCGCAGCACTCCCGCTTCGGCCTGCATCGGCACGATCTCAAGGCTGTCAACCGCTGCGCAGCAGGCGAAATCGGCGTCATGATCGCCAAGCCCAATCAGCCGTTGGCCGTGGCTGGCGGTCCTCAGGCAGCCCTCGGGGTTTTGGGACCACTGCTGCCATAGGGCCAGGGCGGCGACCATCTCGTCATTGCCATAGCGCAGCTCCAGTCGGGCAGCCTGGGCCAGTTCCTCCAGGGCGGCGGCCAGGGCTCCCGCCGCCAGGCTGTCCTCCAGGGAGTAATCCCCCTCCCAGCCGCTGCCGACGATCCAGACCCGCTGGCTGTCGCGTTCGATGAGGCGCCTGGCCACGGCCCGCCGGTTGGGCAAGCAGGCGGTGAGCAGCAAAGGCACGGCGCCGACCGCCGCCAGGGAGCGGGTGCCGTTGGTGGTGCTCATGAAAATGCGCTTGCCCCCGACTAACCCCGGCGTGACCGCCAGGGGGGAATTGCCCAGGTCGTAACCGCTGACGCGCTGGCCGCCCCGCTCTCCTGCCCGCAGGCACCGCTCCGGGGGCCAGGCGGCGGCGGCGGTTTCCAAGGCGGTGAGATCGGCGAAGGCGGCAACCGCCTCGGCGCCGTTATGCAGTGACCAGGCGATCGTGGTGGTAGCCCGCAGCACGTCGATGACGACGGCGGCATCGGGTCCCCCTTCGGCCGGACCCAGGACCGGAGGCACCGCCTCGGAGGTATGGAAATAGTTGACTTGCATGGCGAACAGACTGGGCTTCTTGGGCTGGCGCAGGCCAGTGTGTCAGCCCTCGTCCAGGGTGTTTACAGGCAACGAATGTCCTGGATCGTCACGGACTGCCAAGCAGGGGGCGCCGGAATCAATTTAGTACTGATGTGGGCCACTGCGAGGTCCTTAAGGCTTGAATTTTCTTGGCGATCAGCCAAGGTATCGATTTGGGTCTTGCGGACAGTTTCACGGGCCAGGATTTGATTGGCCTGGGCGGGGGGCAGGTTCCAACGCAGCGTCAGATTTTGCTCCTGGCCCGCTTCCACCTTTGGCGTGTTGGCGGTAGCCAGCAAAGTTTGGCCTGTGGTGGGATTCACCAGGGATGCGGAGACGGCGAGAAGTTTGCAATCGTCACGGGTGATGACTTTCACCGGCAGGCATGTCTGGTCGGATTTGCAGGCGGGACGATCCAACAGGGACGAAATGATTTGGGGTTTCCAGGCGCTCGATTGTTTCCAGGCCCGATACTCCGCCGGGAACCAGGTTTGCTTGGGGGTGTTGGGGGTGGTGCTTGCCGCATCGGCTGCCTGTAGCTGGCTTAGGCGGGGTATGGCAAAAAACTTGATCAGGCCCAAGCCAATGAGAGTGGCGATTTGGAGGAAGGGCCATGGGATTAAGGCTCGCCACAGGGATTGGACAAGCTTGGGAGCCGGTTGGTCATGAGCAATTGTCACTAGCGACTCTCCCTTCATGATTGTTTAAGACTATACCATTACGTTCCGTCACCACCATCTCTAAAGCAGTCAAATGAGATTTTATACTCACCTCTACTGAAGTATGTATCAAGGGCAACAAAGCCAATTCTTTACTCGTGTTCTGGGCAAATCAGTCTCCATTGCTACTGATTTTTTGGCCTTGGTTTTTGCTGTGATTTCCCCTGGCCCTGGACCCAAAGGCAGTCGCGATGCGCCAAAGTGGGGTTGCAACGGGGGTCTTCAGCGTGCCAGGAGTGATGGCGCAACAGGGCCGCGATTTGCGGGGATTCCTGCAGCTGCTCGAACGACGGGGCCAATTGCGACGAATTTCAGCGCCAGTTGATCCAGATCTTGAACTGGCTGCGATCGCCGACCGGGTCCTGGCCCTGGGGGGACCGGCCCTGATCTTTGAAAACGTCCGGGGCTCATCCATGCCGGTGGCCGTCAACCTGCTCGGCACCGTCGAGCGGGTGCTGTGGTCGATGGGCATGGAGCAACCACAAGAACTGGAGGCCCTCGGCGAACGCCTGGCGTTGCTCCAGCAACCTCGTCCCCCCAAGGGCTTGGCCGATCTGAAGCGCTATGGCGGCCTGCTCTGGGACCTGGCCCGGGCTCGGCCGGACCGGGATCTGACGCCGCCCTGCCGCCAGGTGGTGCTGCAAGGCGATCAGGTGAACCTGCACAGCTTGCCCCTGCTGAGGCCCTGGCCGGGGGACGCCGGCGGGGTGATCACCCTGGGCTTGGTGATCACCAAGGATCCGGAAACCGGCACCCCCAACGTTGGTGTCTACCGCCTGCAACGGCAGTCCATCAACACCATGACGGTGCACTGGCTGAGTGTGCGGGGGGGAGCGCGCCACCTGCGCAAGGCGGCGGCCCTGGGCAAGCCCCTGGAAATCGCCATTGCCCTAGGGGTCCATCCCCTTTTGCTGATGGCCGCCGCCACGCCGATTCCGGTGCAGTTGAGTGAATGGCTGTTTGCGGGGCTGTACGGGGGCGAGGGGGTGCGGCTGGCCCGTTGCAAAACCCTGGACTTGGAGGTGCCCTCCCACAGCGAATTGGTGCTTGAAGGCACCATTACTCCGGGGGAGGAATTGCCGGATGGCCCGTTCGGCGATCACATGGGTTTTTACGGCGGCGTTGAGGCCTCCCCCCTGGTGCGGTTTCACTGCGTGACCCACCGCCGGGATCCGATCCTGCTGACCACCTTTAGCGGCCGCCCCCCCAAGGAGGAGGCGATGTTGGCCATCGCCCTCAACCGCCTCTATACGCCGATCTTGCGGCAACAGATCCCTGAGATTGTCGATTTCTTTTTGCCGATGGAGGCCCTCAGCTACAAATTGGCGATCTTGAGTATCGATAAGGCCTATCCGGGCCAGGCCCGCCGGGCGGCCATGGCGTTCTGGAGCGCCCTGCCCCAGTTCACCTACACCAAATTTGTGGTGGTGGTGGATCAAACCATCAACATCCGCGATCCCCGCCAGGTGGTCTGGGCCCTCAGTTCCCTTGTCGATCCCCAGCGGGACCTGTTCGTGTTGGAGGACACCCCCTTTGACAGCCTCGATTTCGCCAGTGAGCGTCTTGGCTTGGGCGGCCGACTGGCGATCGACGCCACCACCAAGGTGGGACCTGAGAAACGCCATGACTGGGGCCAACCCCTGAGCCGCGATGCCGCCACCGAAGCGCGGGTGGATCAGCGCTGGGCCGAACTGGGCCTGGCGGATTTGGGGGGCCGCGAACCGGATCCGGCCCTGTTCGGCTACACCCTGGAGCACGTATTGGAGCGGTTGACCCTGGGGCGCCGGCCGCTCTGATGGCCAGCGGGCCCCCCTCCCCCCTGCTGGGCCGCCAGGTCGTGCATGCCCTCAAGGCCCTGCTGGAGCTGGCGGAGGACAGCCCCCCCCGGTGGCGATCGGTGACGGACCTGGCCGCTTGCCAGGCGTTGCCGGCGCCCATGTTGGAGCAATTGCTGCTGCGTTTGAGGCGATCGGGGCTGCTGGAGGCCCGTCGCGGCAGGGTGGGGGGCTACCGCCTGGCCCGAGGGGCTCCCCTGATTTCCCTGGCCGAAGTGGTGGGGGCTCTGGAGCGCCAGCAAGGGGCCGTCGATCGGCGCCAGCCCGCCACCGTTACGGCGGCCGATCGGGTGGCCCAGTTGTTGGAGCGTCGTCTGAGGGCGACCTTGGAGCGGGAGCTGGGCCAATGCAGCCTGGCCGATTTGCACTACGACCTGCGCAGCGCCCAGGCCGTGCTCAGCCCTAGGGGCGGCATGCTGCTGGGTTGAGAAAACTTTTATAGATTTGCAAAATTGTCCATGGAGCGAATTTTATTGAGTTTCGGCGGGTCTGGCTGCTAACTTACTCCCGACAAAAATTTCAATAATTTTTGATGAAAGAAGAATTGTTTTCGTTTTTAAACGAACTTTCCGCCGATGAAGAACTCCAGCAAACCCTGCGTGAAACCACCTCCATCCAGGGGTTGGTGGAGGTCGGTTCAAGCAGGGGCTATAAGTTTACCGAACCTGATCTGATCCATCACTTCGCCGAAACGCTCATCCGTCCCAACGATGATTTAGCCTCTTTTCTTAAAAATCTTTCTGAAGATAAAGAGCTTCAAGAAAAACTTCGTCCTATTGCTACCGCAGAAGGCGTTGTTGCAGTTTCCTCTCAGCTAGGTTATCACTTCAGTGCAGCTGAGCTGATCAGGCATTTCGCCGAAACTTTGGTCCATGCTGATGACCCCCAGGCTGTGATTCTCTTCGATGCCCTTGGTTGGAACTTTGCTTCTCTGCTTTGGGCCCTCAAGCTCACCACCTGATCTCTGCAGTTGAGGGGGTCGGTTATTAATGAAACCAGGCGGCGAGCCCAGGCTCCATCGCAATGATGCCCCTGGTCCTCGCCATGCAGGTGATCCAGCCCACCCACCAACCTGGGCTAAGGGTCTGGGCATTGTTGGCGGCGTGGCGCCGGGCTCCATAGGATCCTGGCGCTCCCTGCCGTTGCCTGCGTGTCTGCCAGTCCGACCCTGCCCAGTGCCGCCGGCACCAACCCGCTGGAGCTGCCGGCGGGCGGGTGTTTGCAGGGGCGGGTGCGGGTTCCCGGGGATAAATCGATTTCCCATCGGGCCTTGCTGTTCGGCGCCATTGCCGAGGGTGAAACTCTCATTGACGGTCTGTTGCCCGCCGAAGATCCCCTCAGCACCGCCGCCTGCCTGCGGGCCATGGGGGTGGAGGTGGGCCCAATCGTGGCGGGACAAATGGTGCGGGTCCAAGGGGTGGGACTCGACGGCCTGCAAGAACCGGAAACGGTGCTGGATTGCGGTAATTCCGGTACCACCATGCGCTTGCTGTTGGGCCTGCTGGCCGGCCGGGCTGGCCGCCATTTTGTGATCAGCGGCGACGGCTCCTTGCGGCGCCGTCCCATGGGCCGGGTGGCCGTGCCCCTGGCCCAGATGGGGGCCCAGATCCACGGGCGCCAGGGGGGCAACCTGGCGCCCCTGGCGGTGCAGGGCCAGGCCCTCGCGGGGGCCACGGTGCGCACGCCGGTGGCCTCGGCCCAGGTCAAAAGTGCCCTGCTGTTGGCCGCCCTGACGGCCGAGGGCCCCACCACCGTGATCGAACCGGCCCTTTCCCGCGACCACAGCGAACGCATGTTGCGGGCCTTCGGGGCCGATCTTGAGGTGATCGGGCCCGCTGGCACCGAGGTGAGGGTCCGCCCGGGTGCGGTGTTGCGGGGCCAGTCGGTGGCGGTGCCGGGGGATATCAGTTCGGCCGCATTTTGGCTGGTGGCCGCTGCCATCACCCCCGGATCCGAATTGACGATCGAGAATGTCGGGCTCAACCCCAGCCGCACCGGCATCCTGGAGGTGCTTGGGGCGATGGGGGCCAAGGTCAGCCTCGAGAACAGCCGGGATGTGGCCGGTGAACCCGTCGCTGACCTGGTGGTCCAGCACGGTCCCTTGCGGGCCTTCAGCATTGATGAGGCGTTGATCCCCCGCCTGGTGGATGAGATTCCTGTGCTGGCGGTGGCCGCCTGCTGCGCCGAAGGCGTCAGCCGCATCCGGGGCGCCGCCGAGCTGAGGGTGAAGGAAACGGACCGGCTGGCGGTGATGGCGCGCCAGCTCAGGGCCCTGGGGGCCAGCATCGAAGAGCACCCCGATGGCCTCACCATCACCGGCCCCACCCGCCTGCGGGGGGCCGACACCGACAGCGAAACCGACCACCGGGTGGCCATGAGCCTGGCCGTGGCCGCGTTGGTGGCCCAGGGGCCCAGCCGCCTGGCCCGACCCGAGGCGGCGGCCGTCTCCTATCCCGAGTTCTGGCAGGACCTGGCGCGGCTGCACCATTGACCTGGCCTTTGGACCCGGGGGATGGGCCGGTGGAGCTGACGCCCCGTAGCGGGGCCGACGGCAGCTTCAGTCTCTGGAGTAGCGCCTTTGGTGAGGGATTCCACAGCGCCGCCGGTGCCTTCAGCGAGGCCCAGCAGAAGTTTGTGCGGCCCAGCCAACTCGAGCGTTGGCGGCCCGGCCAGGAACTGGTGGTGGTGGAAGTGGCTGTGGGCACCGGCACCAATACCGCCGCCCTGCTCCAGGCCGCCGCCGACCTGGCCTTGCCGTTGCAGTGGTGGGGCCTGGAGCAGGATCGCCAACCCCTGGCCCTGGCCCTGGCGTCGGCGGCGTTCCGCAGCCAGTGGACTGGCGCCACCTTGAGCCGTCTTGAAGCCCTGGGCCGCAGTGAGCGGCTGCTTTGGGGCGACGGGAGGCAGACCGTCAGCCGCTTGCCCGCCGCCCTGCAAGGGGGCTGCGATCTGGTCTGGCTGGATGCCTTCTCACCACGCCGCTGCCCCCAGCTTTGGAGCCTTGAATTTTTGGCCCAGCTGGCGGCGCTGCTCAAGCCGGAGGGAAGACTGATCACCTACAGCAGTGCTGCCGCCATGCGGGCGGCCCTAGGGGCAGCGGGGCTGCAGCTGGCCAGCATCGCCGCCAGCGCCTCGGAGCAATGGAGCAGCGGCACGGTGGCTTCGCCAAGGCCGTTGGGCGAGTCTTTTCCCCTGCGCTCCCTCACCGCCATGGAATTGGACCACCTGCTCAGCACCGCCGCCGAGCCCTACCGGGATCCCACGGGCCAGGCCGGCGCCGCCACTCTGCTGGCGGAGCGGCAGCTGCGCCAGAGCCAGAGCAGGGCCGTCAGTGGCAGTGCCTGGCGGCGCCGTTGGGGGGTGGCTTCAGGGTTCTGCCAGCAACGCGGCCTGCCGATTCAGTAAAAAGCGTAGTTTAACTAATAATCAATCAGGAGTCTTTAGCGTCCACATCAAGTCCAATCGACTTGCGACTGCCTTCCATGATTTGCTCGACGAGGATTTTTAGCAATAGCGAAACAATGGCCACTCCGCCCAGGAGTAATGCCGCACCATAGGCTAATTCAGTATGATATTGCTTATAGGCATCTTCCACAAACAGGGGTAGGGTTTGGGTTTCGCCGCGGATATTGCCACTCACCACCGAAACGGCGCCAAATTCACCAAGGGCCCGGGCGGTGGTCAGGATCAGGCCGTAGAGGGCGGCCCAGCGCACGGACGGCAGCGTGACTTTCCAAAACACCTGCCAGTCGCTGGCCCCGAGGGTTCGGGCCGCCTCTTCCTGCTCCCAGCCCTCCTCTTCAAGCAGAGGAATCACCTCGCGGGCCATGAAGGGGAAGGTGACAAGAATTGTGGCCAAGACAATGCCAGGCCAAGAAAAGATGATTCTCCAGCCCACGCTATTCACCAAAGGGCCCAACAAACCATGGCTGGGGCTGTAAAGCAACACCAACATCAGCCCCACCACCACCGGTGAGATAGAGAAGGGTAAGTCGATGATGCTCAGCAAAAGGGCCTTGCCCCGAAAGCGGCGGCGGGCGATGGCGGTCGCCGCCGCCAGACCGAAGATTGTGTTGAAGGGCACGGCAATGGCGGTGGCGAACAGGGTGAGGCGCAGGGCCGCCAGCAAATCGCTATCGCCAAGATTTTGCAGGAACACACCGGGGCCCTTGGCAAAGGCCTGAAACACCACCGAAAGGGCCGGCAAAAGAATCACCACACCCACATAAAGGCAGGCCACAGTGATGATCAGTAGCGGCCAAAGTGTGACACCCCTGGCCTTGACGCCGGGCTGGGAAGCGGGGGCTGGTTTTGTGTCGCTGAGCGGCGGGATTGTCAAGGCCATGGCTGGGGGGATGGGCGGACGATCGATCGCGTCAATAAATCGCGTTACTAAGTAGTACTGAGAGTTTGTTTCAGGAGGTGCTTTCGCCCCCCTGATAGCGCTGGCCCCAAACCTGGAGCGCATTGATCACCAGCAGGCTGAGTAGGGAGAAGATCAACATGACGCAGCCAATCACCGTGGCGCTAGCAAAGTCGTATTCCTCTAGATGTTGAATGATTAGGGTAGGGGTGATCAGATCCCTGAACGGCATGTTGCTGGCGATCATCACCACCGAGCCGTATTCGCCGACGGCCCGGCTAAAGCCCTGGGCTATGCCGCCCAGAATGGCCGGCATCAGTTGGGGCAAAATAATCAGAAAAAAGGTTTGGCCCGGGTTGGCGCCAAGGCACCAGGACGCTTCTTCCTGTTCTTTTTCGAGGGAGCGCAGCACCGGTTCGACCGTGCGCACCACAAATGGCAGGGAGATGAAGACCATGGCCACGCCGACCCCCAGGGCCGTGTAGGAGACCTTGAGGCCAAACATGCTCTGCAACGGCGCACCCAGCCAACCCTCTTTGCTGTAGACATAAGAGAGGGCCAAGCCGGCAACGGCGGTCGGCAGGGCAAAGGGCAGGTCGATCAGGGCGTCCAGCAATCGCTGGCCGGGAAAACGGCAGCGAATCAAGGCCCAGGCGATGATCAGGCCGAAAACCCCATTGATCAGACTGGCGAGGGCGGCGATGCCAAAGCTGATTTTGTAGGAGGCAAGGGCGACGGGTGTGGTTGCCATCTGCCAGAACGCGGCCGGGCCCACTGCCGACCCTTTCAGCAGCATGGTGGCCAGGGGCAGAAAGAGGACGAATCCCAAGTAGGTCCAGGTGATGCGCCAGGGCCAGCTGGGTAGCTTCAGTTGGCGCGGCAGGCCCGCCAGCCTTCGGCCTGAAGGCGATGGCGATGCGGCGACCATGGATTCTGATTGAACGGTAACCCGATCGTATCACCGTTTTGAAGGCGCCGCCTCCATAAGACGGTTTGTCTACGCTGTTATCGTCATTGCACTTCAGCAGCGCCGCCATGGGGATCCGCGTGGCCAATGTCAGCAAGCGCTTTGGCGACTTTCAGGCGGTGGACGATGTCAGCGTTGATATTGATTCGGGCTCCCTGGTGGCTTTGCTTGGTCCCTCCGGCTCCGGCAAGAGCACCCTGTTGCGGCTGATCGCCGGTCTGGAGCAAGCCGATGCCGGCCGGGTCTGGATCACCGGCGAAGAGGCCACCGACCGGTCGGTGCAAGAGCGGCAAGTGGGTTTTGTGTTTCAGCACTTTGCCCTGTTCAAGCACCGTACGGTGCGCCAAAACGTGTCCTTTGGGCTAGAGCTGCGCCACTGGAAAAAGGAGGCGATTCGCCGCCGTGTGGACGAGTTGCTCGACCTCGTCCAGCTCAAGGGCTACGGCGGTCGCTATCCCTCCCAGCTCTCCGGCGGCCAGCGCCAACGGGTGGCGTTGGCCCGCGCCCTGGCCGTCCAACCGCGGGTGTTGCTGCTCGATGAGCCCTTCAGCGCCCTCGACGCCAAGGTGCGCAAGGAGCTGCGGGCCTGGTTGCGCAACCTCCACGATGAAATGCACGTCACCACCGTGATCGTCACCCACGACCAGGAGGAGGCCATGGAGGTGGCCGATCGCATTGTGGTGATGAACGAAGGTCACATTGAGCAGATCGGCACACCAGCGGAGATTTACGACCATCCCGCCAGCCCCTTTGTGATGAGTTTTGTCGGCGCCGTCAACATGCTCGCTTCGGGTGCCGTGCCGGTGCAAAGGCCCCTGGCCGGCCATCGGAATGGCAGCTGGCCAGCCCAAGAGCAGCCGGTCTTTTTCCGGCCCCACGATGTCGAGGTGTCCCTGCACCCGGGCGCGGACACCGTGCCGGCCCGCCTGCGACGCTTGAGCCACATGGGCCGTGATCTCCAGGTCGAAGTGGTGCTGGAGAGCGGCGAGGTGGTGGTGGCCCAGGTGCCCCGCGACCAGTTAGACCACACAGCCCTGGCCCTGGGGGATCAGGTCCACATCGTCAGCCGTCAGGCGCGTACCTTCGTGCCCGATTATTCCATCTAAATCCGTCTGAGGCTAACTCAGATGAAATACATGAGCTGGGACTGGTCGAGTTGATTGCGCTGGTCCAGCAGCTCTTGAAGCGTGGTTTCTGCCAGCACCTGCTGGCGGTCCCCATCCAAGCGGGCGGCAAGCTGACCTAGCACCTCAAATTCGGCGGTGGCGCGGGCTGAGCTGCTGCGTGAGGAGGCTTCCCCCTCCAGGCAGTTGACCACCTCGGCCACCGAGACCTCCGCCGGCGGACGGGCCAGCTGGTAACCGCCCTTGGGTCCGCGGATGCTGCGCAGGATTTTGCCGCGGCGCAGGCTGGTCAACATTTGCTCCAGGTAGCGATCGGGGATGCCTTGGCGCTGGGCGATCTCGGCGACCTGCAGCACCAGCCCCTGGTCGAAGACCGCCGCCAGCTCGATCAGGGAGACGATGCCGTACTCGGTTTTGGCGCTGAAGCCCACGCTTGATCCCCGGTAATGGCATAGGGATTGTGCCAGAGGCAAGGGCCATCCCTGGCGATGTAGTTGGGATGACATGGCGGGGCCAGGGCGCTGGATAGCGTTGACAAGCAATCCAATCGGATAACCGTGGTATCTAAATCCCCTCGCTCAGCGCGAGCCTCAATCGCTGGCGTGGTCTTGGCAAGCCAGGCCTGGGTTCCCCTGCTATTCAGCCTTGGGGTCGGCCCCCTGGCCCAGCCGGCGGCGGCCCAAACCCCAGGCAAGCCCCAGTCGATCCTGTTGGTCACCTATGCCGTCACCAAGGCGGCCTACGACAAAATCATTCCCCTGTTTGTCGCCGACTGGAGGAAGAAGACCGGCCAGAGCGTTGTCATCAGGACCAGTTATGGCGGCTCCGCTTCCCAGACCCGTGCCGTGATTGACGGCCTTGAGGCCGATGTGGTGGCCCTGGCGATGGCCTCCGATATCACCAAGCTGGAGAAAGCTGGTTTGATCAAGCCTGGTTGGCAAAATGAGCTGCCCAATCAATCCGTAGCCACCAATTCAACCGTGGCCACCTTTGTGCGGTCAGGCAATCCCAAAAAGATTTTCACCTGGAGTGACCTCGATAATAAGAACGTCGAAAGTGTGCTCGCCAATCCCAAGACTTCCGGCGGTGCCCGCTGGAATTTCGTCGCCCTCTGGGGAGCCATCAGTCAAAGTGGCGGCGGCGAAGCCGCCGTCAAACGTTTCATCACCGGTGTTTTCAAAAATGCTGAAGTGCTGCCCAAGGACGCCCGCGAAGCCACCGACACCTTTCTCAAGCGCGGCCAGGGAGATGTGCTCTTGAATTGGGAAACCGAGGGGTTTTTGGCCAAACGCAATGGTGAACTGCCCGGAGGATATCGGGTGTTCAGTCCCAACGTGCTGACGGAAATGCCCCACACTGTGGTTGACAAGAATGCCGACAAACATGGCACCCGCAGAGTCGCCGAAGCCTTCACCCGTTTCCTCTATACCCCGGCCGCCCAGAAGATCTTTGTCGATAATGGCTTTAGGCCGGTGACACCGGAAGGCAAAAACTATGCCCGTGGCAAGTTCCCCAATGTCAAGTTCTTCCGCATCGGCGATCTGGGCGGCTGGGGCGAGACCGACAAGAAGTTTTTCGGCAAGGGTGGCATCTGGGATCAGATTTTCGCCCAGACCCGTTAGGTCCCCTCGCCCTGGCCAGGCGCTAATCCCATACCCCTAGCGAATTAGTGTGTAATGTAACTCCTGGTTGTTCATCGCTAAACCGTGGTTTCACGCCATCGCTGCCTCTCATGCGCCCGTCGCCGTGCCGCTTTGGCCAGCGGCCTGGGCCTGGCGCTGCTGTTGGGTGGTTGCGGCGGCCAGGGGCAGCAAGGCCAGGTCCCCAATTCTGGATCAGCCCAGGGAGGAGGGGACAAGCCCCTGCTGCTGGTCAGCTATGCAGTAACCAAGAGTGCCTACGACCGCATCCTGCCCCGCTTCCAGGCCGCCTGGAAGGCCCAAACCGGTAAGGATGTGGCGATTCGCACCAGCTACGGCGGCTCTGCCTCCCAGACCCGGGCGATCATCGATGGCCTGGATGCCGATGTGGCCGCCCTGGCCTTGGCCGGCGACGTGCTGAAGCTGGAAAAAGCCGGTTTGGTCGATCCTGGTTGGGAAAAGGAGCTTCCCCATGGTTCCATCATCACCAATTCGGTGGTCGCTTTTCTGACCCGTCCTGGCAATCCAAAGGGTGTGAACCAGTGGGCTGATCTGGCCCGGCCCGGAGTGAGCGTTGTCACAGCCAATCCCAAGACCTCGGGTGGGGCCCGCTGGAACTTTCTTGGCCTTTGGGGCTCGGTGGCGCGCACGGGCGGCACCGAAGCCCAGGCCAAGGATTTTGTGAGTGCGGTGTACCGCAAAGTTGATAATTTGCCCAAGGATGCCCGCGAGGCCACCGATACTTTTCTCAAGCGCGGCCAGGGGGATGTGCTTTTGAATTATGAAAACGAAGCCATCCAGGCCACCAAGGCCGGCGAACTCAAAACTCCCTTTGTGGTCCCAGAGGTCAATGTCCGAATCGAAGCACCGGTGGTGATCGTTGATCGCAATGTCGACCGCCATGGCAACCGGGCGGCGGCCGAAGCCCTGGCCAAGTACTTGAGCAGCGAAGAGGCCCAGCGGATTTTTGCCGAAGAGGGTTTCCGTCCCGTCCACCCCCAGGTGTGGAGTCAAGTGCGCTCGCGCTTTGCCCCCGTCAAAACCCTCTTTGATGCGGCCAGTTTTGGCGGCTGGCAGAGCATCGACCAAACCTTCTTTGCCAAAGGGGCCATCTGGGACCAACTGTTTGCAGAAAAACGTTGAGCTTTGACGCCTACAGGCTCGAAGCCGGCAAGCTCAGCGAGATCGTGCGCCAGAGCCTGGGCTGATCAGCAGTGCTGAACAGCATCGCTGAACCGCAGGACTGATTGTAATCCTGCCGACGTCCGCCAGGAGGCCCTGCCCATAGCCTGTCGGTGCCGGCGCAGGCATGGACCTTGGCGAACTCACAAGGCCCTGTCGCTGCGGTGACTTTGGCGGAGGCAGCCCGCTTCTGGGCTCGGCTCGGCATGGTCAGTTTCGGGGGGCCGGCGGCCCAGATAGCCCTGCTGTTCGACGAACTGGTGGGGCGGCGGCGCTGGTTGTCGGAGCGCCGTTTTTTGCATGCCCTGCAGGTTTGTTTGTTGTTGCCAGGACCTGAGGCCACCCAACTGGCGATTTATCTGGGCTGGTTGATGCATGGGGTTGGCGGCGGCCTGATCGCCGGCGGCTTGTTTCTGTTGCCGTCGGTGTTGCTGCTGCTCACTTTGTCGAGCGTTTATGCCCTGTGGGGCCACTTGCCCTTGCTGGCGTCGGTGTTCTGGGCCCTGAAACCGGCGGTGATCGCCCTGGTGCTGCAAGCCACCTGGCTGGTGGCAAAGCGAACCCTGCGCCATCCGTTCCAGGGGCTGCTGGCCCTGGTGGCTTTTGCCGGATTGGTGCTGCTGAAGTGGCCCTATCCCTGGCTGTTGGCGCTAGCGGCCGGCAGCGGCATCCTGGTGGGGCGCTTCCGGCCCGGCTGGCTGAACGACACTGGCCACCGCAACGTTGGCAAGGCTGGCGGAACCCTAGTCAACTCTGCCCCAAACGCCTACCTCCACGGCGACGACACCCCGCCACCGGCCCATGCCAGGCCCTCCAGCCGCCGCCTTGGCCTGGCCCTGTTGGCTACCGGTATTGCCTTGGGGGTGCCGCTGCTGCTGTTGATTTGGCTGCAGGGCTGGAGCGGTCTGCTGGCGACGATGGCCCGCTTCTTCACCCAGGTGGCCCTGTTCAGTTTCGGTGGTGCCTATGCCGTGCTGCCCTATGTGAGCCAGGGAGCGGTGACCCACTTCGGCTGGCTGCAACCGGCCCAGATGCTCGATGGCCTGGCCCTGGGGGAGACGACCCCCGGTCCCTTGATCATGGTTGTGGCCTTCGTGGGCTTCATGGGCGGCTGGAATGCCAGCGGTGCCCTCGGTTTGGCCTGGCTGGCGGGTTTGGTGGTGGTTTGGTTCACCTTCTTGCCCTCCTTTGCCTTCATCCTGATCGGCGCACCCTTTGTGGAGGCCAGTCGCGACAAACCCCGCCTGCTGGCCCCCCTGGCGGCGATCACGGCGATGCTGACCGGGGTGATCGCCAGCCTGGCGGTGGTCCTGGCCGGCCCCGTGCTTTGGCCCCGGGGGTTGGCGGGCGGGGTGGATTGGTTGGCGCTGTTGTTGGTGGCGCTGGCTTTGGTACTGCTGCTGGTGGCCCGCTGGCGGGTGTTGTCTGTGATCGGCGCGGCGGCAATGGTGGGGGTGGGGCGTTGGTTGTGGCTGGGCTTGTGAATAGGTAGACCTTCGCTGATAAGTGCCTTCAGCCCTCCCAAATCCGGCGAGGATCAATCACGAGGCCGGGGAATTCCAGGCCCGCCTCCAATCGGCTTGGATCATTAAGGATCAGGGGAGGGTTGGTTGTTTCGGCGTTCCCTGTCTGCCAAATCTCCACCGTGCGGCTTTGAGGCAGCAGCAGCCAGCCGAGGCGGGCCCCATTGGCCATGTAGGCAGCCATCTTGTTGCGCAAGGCCTGGGCTTCATCTGAGGGGCTGGCCAGCTATATCACCAGATCGGGGCAGAGGGGCGCAAAACCCTCCCGTTCGGCCTCGCTCAACGCCTGCCAGCGCTCTAACCGCACCACACTGGCGTCGGGGCTGCGTACGGAACCATCAGGAAGCAGGAAGCCGGTCGAGCTATCAAAAAGCTTCAATGGCAGGCGGCTCTGCTCGATCGCCAGCCACAGCAGGGCTCCGAGGGTCTGGTTGCGGGCACCGGAGGCGCTGCCTGTGGGGGTCATTTCAACCAGATGGCCCAGGGCATCAAGCTCCAGCACCGCCTCTGGGTTGGCCGCACAGACTTCAGCGAACTGGGCCGGGGTGAGGCTGAGCGTGCGGGGCAGGGTGAGCATTGGGGGCCCCTGTGGGAAGGGTGAATTTAGTTTAGGGTACTGGAGCCGTTATGAGCTGTACTTCAATATTGTGGTTTAATTGTGGTTTAGAAATTTTTTTTGAAGGCATCCCTGATGCGCCAGCTTAGTTGGTTTGAGGCAGAAGTCCTGTTTTTTGATTTTCCAGGTTGAACCCAGTAACTAATAAAAGTCGCGATTAACGCTTCGCCTTGCGCTAGGAATTGCTGACTTGAGCCCTCAGGCTTAAGTCTATAACAATGATGGCTATATCATCAACATCTAGGTATTCGTCGGCAATGATGTTCCAATAATGTTTAAGTGCCCTTGCCAATTCCTTCAATTCTACTTGGCTTCCATTGATTTCCCAACGTTTTTGAGCTTGGTCAGTACCCCGCCACACCAATAGCATCACGCCAAATCTGGCAGATGGTTCTCTCAGATAATCGCCAACTAATTGGTTTCTGAGCCGCTCGCAAAGTTGAGGCCCAGTCCATTTTTCGAGCAGCTTTAATTCAATGGGTACCGGTGAATTCACACTTTGACATTGCACCGAAATATCCGGCCGCTGAGCATTAGCAATCTCTGCTTCCTGTGCGATTGTGAATTGTCGTTGTGAGGTTTGATTGAGCCAACCAGCGATCGAGTTTCGCATTACTATTTCACGCTCGGCCCGCTGCCAAATTTGCCATGGACTGTCGTTTCCGCATTCCAACCAGGACTTAAGATCTACGAGCCGATGCACAACTAGCTCAAAAAGCTGGCGATGGGTCGCGGGTGTCATTGTGAGAGATTGCTCGAACTCAATCAACTGCTCAACCGACCAAGGCTCGATGTCGCTATCTTCTTCAGCTCGACTATAGGCAAGTTTTTTAAAATGGTTTCGATAAGCTGGGACAGGGTGTTCTTCGATCAGCTCCGTTATTGCAATATAGCTAGACTTTCCAGGTATTTTTGAGAGACGATCAAATAGAATATTTCGAGCATTTTGAGCATAGTCACGTACTCCTAGAGAAGATTCAAACCCATTGACTCGGTCGATGTCATCCTCAACTCGGATGTATTGATGCATCATGAGATAGAGTGTCTTAAGGTGGTCTGCTGTATGAAAAAGCATAAAATAAGGCTTCCCCTCTCTTTCACTCCGCTTACCCATAAGCTCTACGATAAATAGTTGAGCGGCCTCAATTGCGTCTACTTCACTAAGATCTTCTAGCCATTGCTGTATTTGAGGTATTCCAGTAGTTGGGTCGCAATCGACGAGTAGCGCATACCAACCTGGAAGATTGCCTTGGTCATTGGCCTGGGTGATTTGTTGACAGGCAACAGCCGCCAATCTGGCCGGTTCTATGCCGCCATTCACCAGGATTTTCAGGCAATGATTCAGGTTGTTGCCGAGGGCTGTGGGATTGGCTTCGACCCATTGCAGCAAATCAGGTGCAAGGGCACCATGGAGCCAAGTGCCGAAATAAACCAATGGACTTAAGATGTAGTGCATTGTTATTTCTGGCTTTGCATTCTCCAATTCCCATATCAACTCTTTAAGCACAGCTTCTTTCACCAAATCGGGAAAAACTCGATGCAGCTGCTCAAGCCACCGGGGTAGACCGTTCGAATGCCTTGTGATGTAACGTAATGCATGACGAACATCGGGTTCCGTCAGGTTGTTAGGAAAACTCCCTGTCTCAGCCGCTTCAATTTCAAGCCCTGCCTTAGCAAAGGACAAGGAATATGTCTGGACTCTTGTCTGATCACCTTCAGAACGTAGTCCTGGCAAATACTTTCGCCAATGGCTGATAGCGGCAGTGCGATAGGCCAAGGCAATGGGTTTACCAAATTCTGGTATGAGCAGCTTCCAATTTGCGTAATCACAGAAGCCACCAGCTGAATGCATATTTCTTAATTCAACCATAAGACAGCGTATATCATTTGTTATTTCGCCTTGATTCATACCATAGCCGTCATAAATTCGATTGGGATTAGACCGTACTTTCGCCATCCAATTTGTGCGTACACGAGTCCTTTGCAATTGAGTTTCATCTCTTTTTTGAGATCTTTCTTGGGAGGAGATAAAGGATTTATGCATATTTTCGGAAACAGGTGGATTTATCAAAAGCTCTAACTTTGTTCGCAATGGCTGGTTACCTGCCACGGCTTTATTAAGGCTCCATAGCAGCTCAATTGGCTTACCGGCTTGCTTGTAAACAAGAAATGCACTGCGAAGTGCTGTCAACTTGTCAATCTGAAGAGGACGGTTTGCAATAAAGTCAATTAATCTGGCAAAGCTGTTGGTGTCATATGCCCAATAGTGATCTCGATATGTCGCCAACGCATGGTCGTCTATATCTTGCTCATTTTCTGATCGTGATGAGCGTACTCGATCAATACTGTACCAATACAGAGCGTCGTTCAAAGCCGCACAATTGGGGATTATTGATATTAGGTTTTCATTGTATTCATTTGTATTCCCTCCTGACATATATTTCTGTGCTGGTGAATTGGACAAAATAGCCAGCACTTCTTCACGTAGATATTCTGTAGCTGTCCCTAAATTGATTATCTTCACAGCCGCATGCACGGCAAATTCAAGCAGCCATAAATACTTGTTTGATAATTTATATTCTAGATCTTGGATGAATGGCTGCTGTTGAAGGTAACTATTCAATCCACAGATGAACTGAGTAAGTAGGCTTAGAGCCTTGCAGGCGGCTAGGCGTTCGATAAAGTCATGTAGGGTACCGTGGAGCAAAAAAGTATTCGTTTGTTGCGGATTCACAAGCTTTCCGAGAGCAATCAAAATCTGCTCGACATTTTCTGGAACGGCTTCTCTTATTAGTGCTTCGACTATTTCATAGGGTATTTCGTCCTCTTGTTCGTTCAGTGTTTGCCATAAACAGCGCTTCTGTGCATCTGAGCCACATGCCATCACTGCTAAGGCCGAGCTACTTCTGGCATAGACTACTCGTGAACTATCGAGGGCAATGCTGAGTAGAGGCTCTACGCAATTGGACATCTTCCCTTGCCAGACAAGACTGCTAAGATAGTAGATAGCATTATCAATATTTAAATACTCGTTGATAAGTTGAAGTGTGTCGGTAGAGAGATCTTGAGTTGCTATTCGTATTAGTGAACTCCTATCTTGTGCAGATGGTACCTCCTCTCCTGAAGCAATCCGTTGTACAATATCGGACAAAATCTGTTGTCTTAACTGCAAAGGTAGTCGTGAGGGGTCGCCTTCCTCAATGGCAATCTCAGGTCGAATGCCGATAGCCTTTGTTAGAATATAGTTATCTAAAAGTATGAGCCATGGCAAAATTGGTCGCAGCCTTGGGCTAAGTACTTTCTCGCCATATTGTTCACGAAAGAACAGGTTTTCTATCTTGCTGCGACTTTGCTCTTTAGTTAGTAAATGGTGGAACCATTCAGCAGCAAGGAGTTCGCGAACATCCCGATTCCTAAACCTTACAGCGCCATAAATAACATCATTAAAGATGCCACAACCTAATAGCGCGTGCACATCGCCAGGTTCCCACTCGTGAAGAATTTTTGTTGGTTCAATACCTGGTTTATTATGCGAGGAATCTTGCACATTTAGATTTACCTGCCCAGTTAGAATCACGGCAGCTGCTAACCGTCGTGCACCTTGTTTTGCCTTTTCAAGATTTAGGGTTTGCCTCTGGGAGCGATCGGTATTGTGACTATCGTCTAGCCTTTTCTCGATAATAAAACGAAGGAGTTCGAGACGTCCGTCCAGGACTTGATCTTTTTCCCATTTAGCCAGAATTGCTTCAAGATCAAAGGGGCGCTCGGCCAAGCTCCAAAGGCTGGCTCTTTCAATTTCTTCTAGTAATTGATTGACGTTATTTACATTGCATACGTTACAGAAATGCTGGATTTGATCCCTGTTCAACGGACGTAGAAGATAGATTGAGATTGCACTTTGCGGTTCAGATTGCCCAGAACTATCATCTGCCTCAGGCCTTCCAGCTAATGGATGAAATAAGAATTTATCCATTAGTTTGCGATCTTCACTGGCTCTCCACGAGTAGGGTCGACTGGAGATATAGATGTGAGCCCTATGCACTCCATTGTTTATGGCCTTGGCAAAGTGGCGTAGCGCTTTTTCAAAGGCTCTCGGTTCTTTAAGCCTCGATTCATCCACCGAGTCAAGAAAGAAATATGCCTCTTGTGTGGACTCCAGCCATGACTGAAAATCTGCTTGATCACCTATTTCAAATGCATTCTGGAAATCAGCTTCAATATCTTCGATGCGAATAAAAAAAGCTGGCTTCCCTTGCTGTTTGAGAAAATCTGCCCGTTGCTTTAGTTCCTCGGTCTTTCCTGCACCTGCTTCGGCCAGAATAACGCAACGAAATTCCTGCTCAAGATCATGCCAAGACTTGGATTTGAGATGCCCCCAAGCCGCTAAGATATGATTTTCTTCTGCAGCTTCATTGCTATTGGGGATTGGCGTAAACTGCCGGTTTAATTCGATATAGTCTTCTTCTGTAGTCATTGTTGTTTTTGCTTCAGTCCCTGCCGGTCAAGTTGATCTGGCAGTTACCGGGTTGCGGGTACTTGACAAGGCTACCAGACGAACAACACCAGCGTTGCCAACACCTCTTTCTGCAACCAGTATTGTTGGTGATGGTGAACAGCACAAGTTGGCGCTGGACCGGCAGCGGATTATCGTCGACCAGATAGACCACCGATGTCTAGCAAGACAGTGCGATCGAGCAGGTGCTGTAGACGATTGTCAGATTAAGGGAGTACCAGCGTCTCGGATTCAGGACGGCGCGGTTGCTGCTGAAGTCGTTTGCCGTTCAGGTGCGGTTTTGGCTGGCGATGCGCCAGATGCAAATGATCTCGCTCACCGCCGCCGCATCACATATAGGAGCCCGATCCGATCGTGCCGATCAAGCTGGAGACCAAGGCCTCGCCTTTTGGCGTTTTCAGGTAAAGCTTGGCGGCGGCATCGAACGGTTCGCACTTGCCCGACTCGCGCAGCAGCGTTTATACCTGCTCAATCAGTCTGGCTACCACGGCGGTCTTGTCTGCGTCCGCGCCAACAGAATCCAGATTGCCTACCGCTGACCATGCGGTTTTGGAGCTGGCATTCGCCTGGGTTGTGGATTCAGCCGGTCTAATCATCATCTATTTATGGATCTGGAATTGTGTTGCCAACATCCTGACAGCGCCCCACCTTCACGGTAGGATAACGGTGCTACCATAGAAGCATGACTGTACGTAAATTATCCATTGGGCTTGAGGAGAAGGTGGCGGCGGCTGCATCCCATGCCGCTGATCGCCATGGGATGAGTCTTTCGGCTTGGCTCAACGCTGCCGCTGCTCGTGCTCTGGTGTTAGAGGAGGGCCTGGCTGCAGTTCGTGCCTGGGAGGCTGAACATGGTGCGCTCAGTCACGAAGAACTGACCTGGGCTGACGCAGTGCTCGATGGGGAGTGCGATTCCCTTTCCGCCTGAGCCATGGCTGGAATCACCTACGACACTGGCGTCTTGATCGCGGCCGAACGAGGTGATCGCCGGGTGTGGGCGTTGCACCGGCGGTCGCTTGAACGGGGGATGGTGCCCACAGTCCCTGCGGGGGTCCTGGCGCAGAGCTGGCGGGGAGGCCCCCAGCATCAGATGTCCCGGTTGCTCAGCGGGTGCCGCATCGAGCCTCTTAACGAGGCCCGTGCCCGTTCCGCTGGCGTGGCGTGCGGAGCAGCTGGCAGCTCCGATGTTGTGGATGCGTCGGTGGTGGTGGGCGCCGCGTCCCGTGGCGATTTAGTGCTCAGCAGTGACGGCCGAGATCTGGCTCGGCTGCGCGACGCACTGGATGTTGAGGTTCGCTTGCGGATTCTCTGAGTACGCCGCTCAGCCAGCCCAAATCTCCTCAAGATCGATCACCAAGCCGGGAAACTCCGCAGCCGCCTCTAGCCGGGAGGCATCACTCAGGGCGCTGAACCGAGCCGCCCGGGTGGTGGAGTCCGCACTCCATACCTCCACGCTTCGTTGGCGCGGCAGCAGCAACCAGCCGAGTTGGGCTCCATTGCTGATGTAAGCCGCCATCTTCAGCCGCAATGCCTCCGGTTGATCCGACGGGCTGGCCAGCTCCACCACCAGATCGGGGCAGAGGGGCGGGAAGCCATCGCGCTCGGCTTCGCTCAATGCCAGCCAGCGCTCCTGCCGCACCAGGCTGGCGTCGGGGCTGCGCACCGAGCCATCGGGAAGCAGGAAGCCACCGGAACTGTCAAACACCTTCCAACCACCCTGGCGATCAGCCCAGAGTTGGAGACGCATCAACAGGCGCGTATTGCGGGTGCTGGTACTCCCGCCGGTGGGGGTCATCTCGATGAGGGTGCCATCGGCATCAAGTTCCAGCACCGCCTCCGGGTTGGCGGCACAGACCTCAGCGAACTGATCTGGGGTGAGGCTGAGCGTGCGGGGCAGGGTGAGCATGGGGGCCCTGCGGGAAGGGATGGTTCAGGTTAAGGCGTTCAGCCAAGCTGGGACCCTGCGGGCGGATCAGACCTGGATTGCCCCCAGATGGGGACAGAGATAGGGCAAGACGGCTTCCTAGCTTGGAAGGCGAAGCCAAAACCGAAGGGAGGGGGGCTCCATGCCACGCACCATCCAGCCGATTCAAATTGAAGAAAGCCCGGGGCCCTCCTGCCTTGGGCGCACCTGCCTGGAGTGGAGTGAAGACGGCGAGCTCAGCGACCCCGACTATCAGTTGATCATGCAGCGTCTCTGCCGGGTCGATATCCAGTTTTGCCAGTCCCTAGCTGAATCTGCCTAGGTCGGGATTGCTCAGGGCCAGGGATGGAAGCTGATCGGCTCGTATTTGGCGATCGTGATCCGCCAGGCCCGCTCGGAGAGTTCGGCAAGGCTGGTCAGCAACGTCGCCGTTTCCCCGCCCGCCACCCAGTTGGCCTTGAGAATCGGCAACTGGTCGCTCATCACCTCCATCGGGATCTCCAGCAACAGCAAACTCTCCTCGCCAGCGACCCGTTGCAGCGCACCGTCATCACTGCGTTGCCAGAGGCGCAGCAGCAGTTCAAGGGCCAGGGTGCGGCCATCAACGCCGGGGTCGGCGGCCTCTGCGGCGGCCGCAGTCTGGGATTTTCCGGTCAACGGCAGGGCCCGCTGACCCTGGAGTTCCACCAGCGCCAGGGCCACGAGATAGGGGGCGTCGGCCATGGAATCCACCTTCAGGACCGCCTCACCCTGCAGGGCCGACCACCCGAGACGGAAGCTTTGGCGAGAAGATAAGTACAAATACGGAGCGGCTTGCTGCGCCTCCAAAGGACTAAATTCGCGCCGCTGATCCAAGCCCCCGATCGGGGGGTGTGCCATGGCTTCGATTGCAGACCAGCTGGATGCCTACCGCCAATCGCTTGCCGCAGCCCAAAGCAAGAACGACCTGGCGATTGCCCGCAAGATCGAACAGCAGATCAAGGAACTGGAGGAGTTTCAGCTGCGTCACCCCGAAGAAGCCGACGCCCCTTCCCCTTTCGAGGTGTTCTGCGATCTCAACCCCTCCGACATCAACTGCCGGGTCTACGACGACTGAGACGCCCTTCAGGTCGCTTCGCCCCCTGGCACCCCCCACCCCTTTGCCTCTCCAGCATGGCCCTCCAGCAGCGTCAAACTCCCTATCCCCATTGGGAGTTCAGCGATCCTGCCAGCGGTGATCTACTGCGGGTGGTGCCTGAACGGGGCGGTCTGATCAGCGGTTGGCGTAGTGGCGGCCACGAGCTGGTGTATCTCGATGAAGCGCGCTTTCTTGATCCCAGCCAGTCGGTGCGGGGGGGATTTCCGGTGTTGTTTCCGATCACCGGTGGCTTGCCCGACAACCGCCTGCCCCTGCCCCAGGGCGATTACAGCTTGGGTCAGCACGGTTTTGCCCGCCAACTGCCCTGGCAGCTCCAGCCCCTCGCAACGGGTGACGGCCTGGCACTCGAGCTCACGGACACTCCCCAAACCCTGGCGGCCTACCCCTTCCCCTTCCGCCTGACCATGGAGCTGCGGCTTTCCGCCGGGGCCCTGGACATCAGCACCCGCGTGGAGAACCGGGGCGATCAGCCGATGCCCTTCAGTTTTGGCCTGCACCCTTACTTCAACATTTCCAGCCTCGACGGCGTGCGCTTTGAGGGCCTCCCCGCCACCTGCCTCAACCACCTGACCATGGCCGAGGCCGCCACGGCCGGCCAGATTGAGGCCATGGCAGCGGGCATCGACCTGTTGGTGCGGCCGACGGGGCCGGTGCGATTGGTGGACGAGGCCGCAGGCCGCAGCCTGGAGCTGCAGCTCAGCCACCCCCTCGATCTGGTGGTGATCTGGACCGAGCCCCCCCGGGCGATGGTCTGCCTGGAGCCCTGGACCGGCCCGCGCCAGGCCCTGATCAGCGGCGACCGCAAGCTGGTGGTTGAACCAGGGGCCAGCACCCTGTTGCATACCCGCTACGCCGTCAGCCAAACCCCCACCTGAAACCGCCTCTTTGCCCCCAAATGGGGGCATCGCCATCGGGGCCCGGGGGTGGAGATTGGGGGGGCATCAAAGATGCCTACGGCCATGAGCCAGACCACCCTCAGCAGCCAATTGACGATCGGAGAGCTGGAAGCCAGTTATCCCATGTACTGCAAAGCACTGCGGATCTTGATTCGGGAAGAGAAATCCATGGCGTCCATCCAGCGCAGTGTTTGCTGGCATCGCCTCACCACCCTGCACCATTCCCTGCCCCAGCACTACAAAGATCCCCAACACCTCTATTTCCTGCTCCGCCGTGAGCTCCAATCACCAGTCGCCAAGGGCCTAGTCAAAGGCTAGACGGCCACCACTTCCAGCATGCCCCGCACCATGTTCATGCCGCAATGGAAGGGGTAGAGCCCCGGCTTTGCTGGCAGTAAATCAATGCTGGTGGAGGCCTCCAGGGGCAGATCCAGGCTGCGCTGGAAATCGGGAAAGATCACCTGCGCCACGCAGCTGCTCGGATCGATCCTGTGGAAGGTCAAACGCAAGGGCTGGCCCGCCACCACCCGTATCCGGGCAGGATCGTAGCCGCCGTCAACGGTGATGGTCACCTGCTGCCGGCCTTCAGCTCCTTGGCGGGCAGTCACCCCAGAGCCATGGGGGCCAAGGAACCACCAAAGCTCGGCAACGATGAAGGCCAACCCCAATGCGGCCACCAGCAGCTTCAGGGCCGGGGGTTGCTCGATTGTGCGCCAGAACGGAGCGGCGGCCATGACCAAGCTGGAGTAGGTCATCGGCTGGCAAGCGGCAAAGGGGCGGGGCGGTAACGGCGCAGCCGCAGGGCATTGGTCAGCACCGAAACCGAACTGAAGGCCATGGCGGCACCGGCGATCATCGGGTTCAGCAACCAGCCGGTGATGGGGAACAACACTCCGGCGGCGATCGGAAGGCCAGCGACGTTGTAGGCGAAGGCAAAAAACAGGTTCTGGCGGATGTTGGCCATCGTCTGGCGGCTGAGCTCGATCGCCGCTGCCACCCCCGCCAGGTTGCCCGAAATCAAGGTGATGTCGCTGGCGGCGATCGCCACGTCGGTGCCAGTGCCCATGGCGATGCCGACATCGGCCTGGGCCAGGGCGGGGGCATCGTTGATGCCGTCCCCCACCATGGCGACTGGGCCCTCCCCTTTCTGCTGCAATTGCCGCACCACCGCAGCTTTATCGGCGGGACGCACTTCGGCGATCACCCGCTCGATGCCCACCTGGGCGGCCACCACCTCGGCGCTGCGGCGGGCATCACCGCTGAGCATCACCACCTGCAGGCCCAGACGCCGCAGGGCGGCCACGGCCGCCGCTGAAGTGGGTTTGAGCGGATCGGCCACGCCGAAGCAGCCCTCCAGCCGCCCATCGACCACCACCACCGCCACGCTGCAGGCGGCAAGCTCCAGGCGCTCCACCAGGGGCTTGAGGGTTGCGGTGTTGATGCCGAGCTCCTCGAACCAGCGGGGGGTGCCGACCCGCACCTGCTGGCCGCCGATCGATCCTTGAACTCCCCGTCCTGCTACCGCCTCAAAACCCTCCACCCCAGGGAGCTCACTGTCCTTTAACTGGCTGCGGGCATAGGCCACGATCGCTTCGGCCAGGGGGTGTTCGGAGCGAAATTCCAGCGCAGCCGTCAGGGCCAGCAGGGTGTCTGCCGGCAGCACGCCACCGGCAAGCCGCTCGAAATCGGTCACCTCCGGCTGGCCGCGGGTGAGGGTGCCGGTCTTGTCGAGCACGATGGTGCGCAGCTTGCCGGCCGTTTCCAGGGCCTCGGCGCTGCGGAAGATCAGGCCGTTTTCGGCCCCCTTGCCGGAGGCCACCATGATCGAGGTGGGGGTGGCCAACCCCAGGGCGCAGGGGCAGGCGATCACCAGTACGCTCACCAGAAACAGCATCGCCAGCACGGGATTGCCGCTGATCAGGAACCACACCACAAAAGCGGTGACGGCCAGGGCGATCACCACCGGCACGAACCAGCCGACCACCTGATCGGCCAGGCGCTGCACCCGGGTGCGGGAGCTCTGGGCCTGGCGCACTAGCTCCACGATCTGGGCCAACACGGTGTCGCCGCCCACCCGGCTGACGCGGAAGCAGAAACTGCCACTGCGGTTGATTGAGGCGCCGATGACGCTGTCGCCGGCGGCTTTGGCGACGGCGGTCGGCTCCCCCGTCAGCATCGCTTCCTCCACCCAGGAGCGGCCTTCGCTCACCACCCCATCGGTGGGGATCTTTTCGCCGGGCCGCACCTGCACCAGGTCGCCCACCACCACCTGCGACACCGGGATCTCAATCGGCTGGCCCTCCCGCAGCACCCGGGCGGTGGGGGGCTGCAGTTGCAGCAACCTGCGGATGGCTGCTGAGGTTTGGCCGCGGGCCCGGGCCTCCAGCAAACGGCCCAGCAGCACCAGGGTGAGGATCACCGCGGCGGATTCGTAATACACATCGGCCGGCAGGCCCTCGCCGATCAACACCTGGTGGAACAGGGTGGTGAACAGCGAGGTGAGCCAGGCAATGCCGGTGCCGGCCGCTACAAGCGTGTTCATATCGGCGGAGTGCTGCCGGAACGCCGAGAAGGCGCCTTTGAAGAAGTCAGCCCCGCACCAGAACAGCACCGGGGTGGTGAGGAGCAGCTGGGTCCAGGGGCTGGTGAACCATGGCGGCAACCAAGAATGGTGCCCACCACCGAGCATGTGGGGCAGGCTGGCGAGTACCACCAGCGTGGTGAGCAGGGCAGCCACGCTGACCTTGCGGCGCAGCAAGGTCAGCTCCCGGGCCAGGTCGCGATCCATGGCCTGCACCGAGGCAGGACCGGCCTCTTGGTGGCAGCAGGGGGAGGGGTTGGGGTCGATCGTCATCCGGGAGGGGCCCACCACGATCGGACTGGTTTCAGCCTATGGCGCCAGGCTTGGTTCCATAGCGTCCCCTGCTCCCCCATGCACCGATAAGCGGGGCTTGGCAGGGTGATGGGGGATGGCAATGTAAAGGTCCCCCCCCAAAGGGCCTGATCGGCTCTTTATTGTTCCTGATCACGACGTCCCGGTTGTCGTGATCTCCCTGGAGCCATGACGCTTATCTTCGCCCAAACGGCCTGGCTGATTCCCCTCTATCCCCTGCTGGCGGCCGTACTTTCGTTGTTTTGGGCCCCTGGGGGTCTGGCCCGCACCGGGCCAAGGCCCTGTGGCTATCTAAATCTCCTGATGGTGGCGGTCGCCTTTGTCCATAGCGCCGTCGCTTTCATCACCCTGCATCAGGCTAGTGGCGGAGCTACTCCTCCCTCTTTACCCCTGCATTTCAACTGGGTCTGGCTAGAGACTTCCGGCCTACATTTGAGCTTTGATGGCATTGTCAACGAAGCGATCTTGATAGCGATGACCGTGATAACTGGGCTGCACATGCTGACCCAGATCTATGCGATTGGCTACATGGAAATGGATTGGGGCTGGCCACGCTTTTTTGGCTCCTTGAGTTTGTTTGAGGCCGGGCTCTGCGCTTTAGTACTAACCGACTCCCTGTTCTTCAGTTACGCGATTCTCGAACTGCTCACCCTGGGCACCTATCTGATCGTCGGCACCTGGTACAACCAACCCCTGGTTGTCAAAGGTGCGCGGGATGCCTTTTTGACCAAACGGATCGGTGACCTGGTGCTGTTGGCGGGCCTGGTGGCCCTGCTGCCGGTCACAGGCACCTGGAATCTCCATGGCTTGGAGGTCTGGGCCGCCGATCAGGCCCGCCAAGGCACCAGCTTGCCGCTGGGCACCAGCTTGATACTGCTGGCCCTGATTGCCGGTCCGATGGGCAAGTGCGCCCAGATCCCCCTGCATCTCTGGCTGGATGAAGCGATGGAGAGCCCCCTGCCCTCCACGGTGCTGCGCAATTCGGTGGTGGTGGCCGGCGGCGCCTGGGTGCTGCTGCGGCTGGAGCCGCTGATCGCCCTTAGCCCCTTGGTGCAGGCCGTGCTCGTGGCTGTCGGTGGCACCACGGCCCTGGTGGCGTCGTTGATTGCCTTGGCCCAGATTGATGTCAAGCGGGCCCTCTCCTTTTTGGTCAGCAGCTGGTTCGGTTTTCTGTTCATGGCGGTGGGCCTGGGGGGCCGGGAGGTCGCCGACCACCTGCTGCTCGTCTACCCCTTGCCGATGGCCCTGATCCTGATGGCGATCGGCACGATCATGATCGGCAATGTCAGTCAAAACCTCAACCAACTCGGTGGGCTTTGGGGCCGCCGCCCCCTGATGGGCCTCGCCTTTCTGACCGGTGCCGCCGGTTTGATGGCCCTGCCTCCCTTTGCTGGATTTGCCGCCCTGGGCGAATTGCTCACCCTGGCGGCCCAAAGCAGCACTCCGGTCCTGCTCATGGCTTTGGTTCTGCTGGCGAACACACTCATTAGCGCCGGCCTGGTCCGGGTGTTCGCCCTGACCTGGGGGGGGACGACCACCCCCTTCAGCCACCGCTCGGCGGAGGTGTTGTGGCTGATGTCCCTGCCCACCCTGTTGCTCTCAGGGCTGGTTCTGCACCTGCCCGTCCTGCTGGTGCACCTCGAAGTGCTCGACCTCACCCCTTTGCCTGGTTGGGGAGCCATGGCCTGGCCCCTGCTGCTTTCCACATTGGTAGGGATTGGAGTGTCGGCAGGCCTCTACCTGGGGGACAGGCCCCTGGCCCGGCCCATTCCCTCCCTGGGCGGTTTTCAGGACTGGCTGGCCCACGACATGCAAACCGAGCGTTTTTATCACCGCACCGTTGTGGCCGTGGTGCTGGGCCTCTCCCGCCTGGCGGCCTGGTCGGAGCTGCGAGTGATTGATGGCTTCAGCGGCTCCTCCGGCGGCGCCGCCCTGGCCGGAGCCCGACGCCTCAGCTTCACCACTTCAGGCCGCTCCCAGGGGTATGCCCTGACGCTGCTGCTTGGGGTGCTGGTGATGGCCGCCTGGTTGCTGGTGGCCCGCCCCTGATCTGATCTGCCTTGACGTCAGCCCTTCCCCGTTTGATTCCTGCGCGACGCCGATGACCACTCCCTTGTTGTTAGTTATTCCCGGCATCGCCCTGGCCGTGGCTCTGCTGCTGCCGCTGCTGCCCCAGCAGCGGCCGGGCCTGCTTCGCCTTGCGGCCGCCGTTGCGCCGCTGTTGCAATTGCTGCTGGGGCTGCTCTGTTGGCGGTATCCCCCCAGCGACCTCCACCAGGCCTGGCTGCCAAAACTGGGGCTGACTCTGGATCTGGGCCTGGACGGCTTGAGCCTGCCGCTGGTGTTGCTGGCTGCCCTGTTGACCACGCTGGCGATTTTCGTCACCCCGATCGATCAAAACCGGCCCCGATTGTTCTTCAGCCTGCTGCTGGCCACCAACCTGGGGGTGGTGGGGGCCTTCCTGGCCCGCAACGCCCTGCTGTTTGTGCTGGCCTTCGAGCTGGTCTTGATTCCCACCACCTTGCTGGTGGCGATTTGGGGCGGAAGGCGGCGGGCCGGGGCCGCCATCCGCCTCGTGCTCTACGGCGCCGTCTCCGGGCTCTGCCTGCTGGCCGCCGTGCTGGCCCTGGGCTGGTTCAACGCCAACGGCGTCGATTTCAGTTATGAGGCGCTGGCCCAGGCCCAGCTCAGCGCCGGGCAGAGTCGCTTGATCCTGGCGTTGCTGCTGCTGGCCTGCGGCCTCAAGTTGCCGATCGCCCCCTTGCACGGTTGGCAGCCCTTCAGCTACGCCGAGTCCCCCATTCCCGTGGTGATGCTGCTCAGCGGCGTGGTCTCCAAACTCGGGGCCTATGGATTGCTGCGGTTTGGGGTGGGCTTTCTGGGCGACACCTGGGTGGCCTGGTCCCCCTGGATTGCCGCCGCTGGCGCCTTGAGTGCCATTTACGGAGCCCTCAATGCCATCGGCCAGGCCGATATCCGCCGCCTGATGGCCTACAGCTCTTTGGGGCACATGGGGCTGCTGGTGCTGGGTTTGGCGGCGGCCACCCCCTTGAGTCTGCAGGGATCGGTCGCCCAGATGCTGGCCCACGGCTTGATTGTGGCCCTGCTCTTCGCCTGTGTGGGACTGATCGAACGCAAGACGGGCACCAGCACGATTGCCGAGCTTTCTGGCCTGCTCAATCCCCTGCGGGGCCTGCCCTTGACCATGGCCCTGCTGCTGTTGGCCCTGATGGCGGCGGCCGGCATTCCGGGCCTGGCCGCTTTCCCCGCCGAGCTGCTGGTTTTTGTCGGCAGCTGGAGCGCCTTTCCCCAGGCCACCCTTGTGGCCCTGGTCGCCTCGGGCTTCACGGCGGTCTATGCGGTGCGGCTGTTCAACCGCGTCGGCTTCGGGCGCCTCGACAACCAGCGCGCCGATTGGCCCCTCACCAGCTGGGCGGAGCGGGCGCCGGTGCTGCTGCTGGCGGTCCTGGTGGTGGCCTCGGGCCTCTGGCCCCGGGCCCTCACCGGCTGGAGCGAAACCACCACCGCTTCCCTGGCCCTGCGCACCATGCCCCCTGCCCCCTGGAGCATTTCCTCTTCCCTTTCCTCTTCTTCCCCTTACGCCGCCCCCACCTTTGAGGTCTTGGCTTCATGACTCCCACCACCGTTGTCGAGCCCACCGCCCCGGCCCCAAGCCCGATTCCGCCCTCCAAGCATCGTTTTGCCGACATCATCCACCGGCTGGAGGCCGGCGGCTCGATGCTGCCGGACACGCCGGAGAACCTCAAGCAGATCATCGGCATCTACAAGGCCTATGCGGTGCCGATGGATTTCTATTGGCGCGATTTGCTCTATATCGCCGAGCAGGTTTTTCTTGAACCGCTGCCGGCCTTCAAATACTTTTTGCCCCAGGAGTATCTGGATCGGCCCAATAGCTATGCCGGCGATGGGTCGAGTCTCAGGGTTTGGCGCGGAGCGGCCACGGCCCATCCCGAGCTGTTGGAGTTCATGGAGAAGGGCGAAACCAGGGCCATGCCCAAGTTGTGGCATCACCTCTGGCATGACCGCATCAACATGGAGTTTGCCGAAGCCTGCATGCAGGCGATGTTCTGGCATCAGGACATGGGGGGCCGTTTCAATGAATACCTCGATTCGGAGGCCTACCGCGCCAATGCCGATCGGGCGATCAAAGCCTATTTTCGCCATAATCCGCTACTGCTGGGGCTTTATAATGTCTTCCCGGAGATGTTCCTGGAAAAGGTGAAACAACTCAGCTATTACGCCAATCTGGGTCTGTTCTGGGAGGTGATGGCGCCTGTATTCTTTGAAATGTCTGATCTCTATGATGAGGGGGCACTTACCAGCGTCCAGCAGGCGATGGAGTTTTTGGTCAACGGCATCTTTGCTGTGGCGGGCCAGCCCATCTATCACCAGGTGCAAATTGCTGGCGAGTGGTTTGAGATTGTGCCCAAGGCTGAGGGTATGACCTGGTTGCATGAGGCGGCCCTTCCCTATGTGGAAGCTGTTTTCTACCGCGGTTTTCCATTCAGGGGTACCAAAAGTTATAATGCCCAGGTTCACCAGATTCCAGATAAACAGGCTGATTTTCATTACGGCATTCTTTATGCCGACATCTTCCCAGTCGGTTCGGCTGGAATCCCCCCCACACTCTTGATGCAGGACATGCTGCATTTTCTACCCCCCTATCTGGAAGCGGACTATGCCGTGCACCGCCGCGGTGACCAGGACAAGCTGATCCAGCTGGGGGTGACTTTCCAGCGCTCCATGTACAACGTCACCTCCGCCGTGCTCCAGGCTCTACGGGCCGTGTTGCACCACCCCCTCGACGACCCCGATCCCGACCATCTGCTGGCCAATCGCCGCTTCTTTGAAGAACAGATGGATCGCTTCCTCAGACCCGAAGCCCGCCTTGATGCCATCCAGGACCCCGACTACCGCTGATGCGGTTGCTCCACACCTCCGATTGGCATCTGGGTCGCAGTTTCCATGGCGCTTCCCTGCTCGATGAGCAGGCCGAGGCCCTCAATCGGATTGTGGAGCTGGCCCAGCAAAAGGACGTGGATCTGGTGGTGATCGCCGGAGACCTCTACGACCGTGCCATTCCCCCCGCCGAGGCGGTCCAGCTGTTCACAGCCACCCTGGCCCGCCTGCGCCGGGCTGACATCGCCGTCGTCGCCATCGCCGGCAACCACGATTCGCACGTGCGGGTTTCGGTCTACGACCCGTTGCTGTCCGCCCTGGGGGTGACGATTCGCGGCGACGTGGCGCGCCTGCGGGAGCCGGTACTGGTGCAGCCCAAGGACGGCGGCCAGGTGGTGGCGGTCTATCCGCTGCCCTACCTCGAACCCAGCCTGCATGGGCCGTTGCTGCGCCAGGAGCTTGAGGGGGAGCGGGATGGGGAGCCAGGAGCTGAAGCGGAGGCCGGCGGGCGCCTCAGCCACGAGGGCGTCACCCGGCTGGCCCTGGAAGCCATCCGCCGGGATCTGGCCACCCGGGCCGGCAGCCGTTCGGTGCTGGTGGCCCACGCCTTTGTGGCCGGCGGCCAGAGCTCTGATTCGGAGCGGCAGCTGAGCGTTGGCCAGGTGGATCGGGTCAGCGTCGAGGCCTTCGCCGGTTTCGATTACGTGGCCCTGGGCCACCTGCACGGTTCCCAGCAGCTGGATGGCCCGCGCCTGGCCTACAGCGGCACCCCCTTGCCCTATTCCTTTTCCGAAGAGCGCCAGCGCAAGTCGGTGCGGTTGGTGCAACTGGGCGTCGATGGCAGCCCCAGCGTCGAACTGTTGCCCCTGGAGGTGGGCCGCCCCCTCCAGACCCTGGAAGGGCGCCTGGAGGACCTCTGCCAGGATCCGGCCTATGAGGGGGCCCGCCAGGCGCGGGTGCGGGCGATCCTCACCGATGAAACCCTGCCCCTGCAGGCCATGGCCCGGCTGCGCCAACGCTTTCCCCATGCCGTCGAGCTGCGCCACCAGCCCCCCGAGGTGCAACGCTCCAGCGCCAGCCAACGCCGCCAGACCATCCGCCAGGCCCGCTCGCCGTTGGAACTGGCCACCTCTTTTTTTGTCGATCAACAGGGCCGCGACGCCACTGCCACCGAAGCAGAGCTGCTGCGCCAGGCCCTGGAGCAGGCCCGCCGCAACCAGGAGCGATGAAGCCCCACCAGCTCACCATGGAGGCCTTCGGGCCCTACGCCGAGCGGGTGGCCATCGATTTCGATGCCCTCAGCGGCGAGGGATTGTTTTTGATTCACGGCAGCACCGGCGCCGGCAAGACCTTTTTGCTTGATGCCATGTGCTTTGCCCTCTACGGCGAGGTGTCGGGTGATCGCAGCGTCAAGGGCCTGCGCTCGGATCATGCCGGCCCCCAGGCGGTGCCCAGGGTGGAGCTGGAATTTTCGGCCGGCGGCTGCCGCTATCGGGTGCAACGCAGCCCGGCCCACACGGCCGCCAAGACCCGGGGCCAGGGCAGCACCGAAAAAGTGCCCACGGCGGCGCTGCAGCGGCTGGTGGGGCCAGAAAGCCAGGCGATCGCCAGCAAGGTCACGGAGGTGACCCGGGAGGTGGAGCAGATCGTGGGTCTTAATGCCGCCCAGTTTCGCCAGGTGATCCTGCTGCCCCAGGGACGCTTTGCCGAGGTGCTGCGCGCCAAGGCCGAAGAACGCGAGGCGTTGCTCAAGACCTTGTTTGAAACGGTGCTGCACGAGCGGGCCAGCGATTGGCTGGAGGAGCAGGCGAAAGCGGCCCGCTTCGCTGTCCTGGAGCAAAACCGGGCCCTGGCGGTGTTGCGCCAGCAGGCGGCCCAGGAATGGCAGCCCTATGGCCTGGCCGCTGACCTTGCCGCTGGGATCGGGGCCCTGGCCGTTCCCGCCGACCAGGCCGGCCTCGATGGGCTGGTGGAACGCATCACCCAGGTGGTGGCCGCCACTGGCCTGGCCCTGGGGCAGGCCAGCAGCGCCTGGACCGCCGCCCAAAGCCAGCGGGCCGAGGCCAGCCAGCAGGCCGAACGCTTCGATCGCCGCGCCGCCGCCCGCGCCCGCCTGGCCCAATTGGAGCAGCAGGCCCCGGACATTGAGGCCCTCGGGGTCCAGCTGGCTACGGCCACCCGGGCCGAGGCCGCCCGGGCCAGCCTGGAGGCGGCCCAGCAGGCAGGCCAGGAATGGCAAAACCTCCAGGCTCCGCTCCAGCGGGACCTGGGTCGGGCGGCGACGGCCCGGGAGCGGGCCCAGGCCCTGCCCGATGGGGCGGTGGCCCTGGGGCTGCTGCAGCTGCCGGCGGCAGCCGACCTGCAGCGGGCCCGCACGGCCCTGGCGGCGCGGCGGGTGGAGCTGGAGCGGCTGGACAAGCAGGCCCGCGAAGCAGACCTCTGCCGCCAACGGGCCGAGCAGGCGGACCAGCAGCAACAGCAGGCCGAGGCCCGCCGCCAACAGGCCGAACGGCAACGGCAGGAGCTGCAGCAGCGGCGCCAGGCTGCTGAGGCGGCCCTGCAGGCGGCCCGCTCCGCCGCCGACCGGCTGGAGGGATTGCAACAGGCGGCCAAGGTGGCCCACCAGCGCGCCAATGCCGCCGGCGAGCTGGCGGCGGGGCAGGCCGCCGAAATCGTTGCGCTGCAGGCCTGCCAGCGGGCCGAAAGCGAAGGCGCGGTGGCGAAAACGGCGCTGCAGCAGCTGCGCCAGCGCCAGCTCGCCGGCATGGCCGCCCGCCTGGCCAGCGCCCTCGAGCCCGGATCCCCCTGCCCCGTATGTGGGTCCGGCCACCACCCCCAGCCCGCCCGTGCCGCCGCCGATGCGGTGGCCCCCGGCGACCTGGAGGTCGCCGAGGCGAGCGAGCAGCAGGCCAGCACGGCTCTGCAGCAGGCGGCCGTGGCCTTGGTCGCCCTCCAGGCCCAAAACAAAGCCTTGCAGCAGCAAGCCGGTGATGCCGCCGCCGATGCTAGCGCCGCCCGGGCCTGGGCCCTGGAAGCCCTGCAAGCCTTCACCAACGCCAGGGACCAGGCCGCCCAGCGGCCCCTGTTGGAGCAGGCCATGGCGCAGCAGGCCGAGCAGATCCGCCAGAACGAGGACTCCCTTACTGAGGCCAGCACCAGCAGCGCCCTGCAGGCCCAGACCAGGGCCGCCGAACGCCAGCGGGCCCAGGCCCTGGCAGCGGAGCTGGCGGCCGAACTGGGCCAGCAAAGCCTCTCCCCCCGCCAGCTGTTGGCCGGCTGGGAGCCCCTGGAGCAGGCCCTGGCGGCCCTGGCCAAAACCGCTGAGGTCAGCGAGCGGCTGGCGAGTCGCCTGGAGCAGGCCGAGCAGCGCCTGGCCCGGGACGTGCTGGTCGCTGGTTTTGCCGATGGCGCGGCCTTGGCAGCGGCCCTGCGGTCCGCCGAACAACGCCAGAACTGGAGCCAGCAAATCAACGCCTACCAGGAGGCGTTGCAAAGCCAGCGGGCCCTGCTGGCGGCCCCCGAACTGGCGACAGTGGCCGAGCAACGGCCCGATACGGCGGCAGCCGAGGCCGCCGCCGCCGCCGCCGACCAGGCCCGCACCGCCGCCCTGGAGCGCCACACTGAGGCCCGCGGCAGCCACGACGACCTCAGCCGCCTCAGCGCCGAGCACCGCCGCCAGGCGGCAGCCCTGGCCGATCAGCAACAGCAGGTCCAGAGCCTCAGCACCATCGCCGACCGCTGCAACGGCAAGTTGGCCCCCTACATCTCCCTGCAGCGCTGGGTGCTCTCGGCCTACCTCGCCGAGATCTGCCAATACGCCAACCAACGGCTCGACATGATGACCTCCGGTCGCTACCAACTGCGCCTTAGCGATGGCGGCGGCCGGGGCGGCCGCCAGGCCGGCCTGGGCCTGCGGGTACTGGATGCCTTCACCGGCGAAGAGCGGGAGGTGAGCAGCCTCTCGGGCGGCGAAACCTTTCAGGCCTCCCTGGCCTTGGCCCTGGGGGTGGCCGACACGGTGCAGGCCCACACCGGCGGCGTCCACCTCGATGCCCTGTTTGTCGATGAAGGTTTTGGCAGCCTCGACCCCGACAACCTGCAATTAGCGATGGACGAACTCGATCGCCTACGGGAAGGCGGCCGCTTGATCGGCATCATCAGCCATGTGGGCGCCCTGCGCGAACGCATCCGCGCTGGCATTGAAGTCATCGGCGGCGACCAGGGCTCCCGGGTGCGCCTGGGGGCGACGCTGATGCCGTAGCTCACGGCAGGTCTTCCCTCACCTCTTCGCCTTACCCGGTCGGGGTGGCCCCCGCCCCCCGGGTCACGCTGATGTGGCTCGATGAAACCCAGGCGCCGCTGGCGTCGTAGCGACGGATCAGCCGTTCCAGCCGGTCGGGCTCCGGCAGCCAACCGGCTTCCACCGCAAAGGCTTGGCGATGGCTCACCTGCACCGGCGCCAGGCTGTAACCGGCGTCGGGCTGCAGCAACAGGCGCTGATCGGCGCCGCCGCTTTCGCTCACCGCAGCACCCAGTTGGCTGCGGATGTGGAATGGCTGGCCTGGGTCGCCTTCGATCTGCAACGCACAGCTGGCGATTTCAGGTTCGGGCCAGTCCGCCGTGATCGTGGCGACCTGGCCCGTCCATGGGCCAAGGAGGCTCTCCAATTGCAGCGCTGGACGTTCGCTGGCGCCGCTGCCGGCTCGAAACTCTCGGATCAGCACAAAGCTTTCCAGGGCCCCGGCCGGGTTGTGCAGTTGCACCAGCCGGTGGCGGCGATCGCCCGCGATGAAGCCAAATTCGGCGCCAAAGGGCGTGCCCGGCGCCACCTGCAGCGACCCCTTACTAAACGATCCCGTGTCGAAGAACACCACCTGCCGGCCCAGGCTGCGGTACTCCTGGTTCACTTCCCGGCTGGGCACACCGTCCTCGTCGCCGGGGCCAAAGCGGCGCAGCCGGAAATGCACCAGCCGCTCTTGTTCGCCCTGCTCCAGGGTGAGAATCGACGCTGTGCTCTCGCCGATTTCGCCGTCGGCATTCAGCGCCGTGAACGAACCGCGCCACTCGCCGAGGTTGGCAAGAAAGTTTTCCCACTGGGACCCCATGGTTGCCCTGATCTTGCTTGGTCCTCTGGAAGATTCTAAGTAAACAGGTTGGTGTCTGGGCCCGGTGGGGTCTCCCTTTGACAAAGGCGATGCTCGTTTGAGCCAACCAGGGGTCTTGACTGATGATCAAATCCTCAGGCTGGCGTGTGCGATCGCATTGGCTTCTGGCGCCTTGGCTTCTGGCTGGTCGGCGCTCCCTGGCTCCGCCGTCGGCTCGGTGAGCTGCTCGGTGATCACATGCAGGCCCAGCAACTGGTGCTCTCCGAAGGAACGCAGGAACGGCACATCGGCGGCATCACGCCCACGGGCGATCAGCACCCGGCCGCTGCGGGGGAAGTTGTGGCGGGCATCGAAGATGTACCAGCGATCGGCCAGAAAGGCCTCGAACCAGGCGGAGAAATCAACGGGAGCTTCGCCTATGGGAATGCCGGTGTAACCGAGGTAGCCGGTGCAGTAACGGGCCGGGATGTTGAGGCAGCGGCAGAGGGTAATGGCCAGATGGGCAAAGTCGCGGCAGACCCCAGCGCCATCGGCGAGGGCCCCGCTGGCGGTTTTGTGGGGCCGCACCGCCTCGTAATCAAAGCGAATCTGGTCATGCACCCAATCACAAATGGCCTGCACCAGCGGCCAGCCAGGGGCGACACCGCCAAAGGTGGCCCAGGCCAGCTGCATCAACTCGGCGGTGTCGCAATAGGGGCTGGGGTTGAGAAAGCGGTAGGTGTCGATCGGCAGGGCCTGAATCGGACATTGGCGCACCGCCGGCAGCACTGGATCCGGGCAGTCCGAGCAGATCACGCTGGTGCTGTACTGCAGGTTCATGGAGCCGCTGGGGGCCATCCAGCGGCTCCAGCGGTTACCGGTTTGATCCGCCAGCACCTCGATGGTGCGGTCCGGTGCCAGCCGCAGCTTCTCCGGAGCCTGGAGATCGGTCGTCAGGCTGCTGTGGGGATGCACCAAGGCAAGCAGGGGCGTGGGGACCTGACAACAAAGTTCGATTTGGCAGCCAACTCTCAGGTGCACGGGAAAAGCAAGGCTCAAACATTGATCTTCGCAAATCTTCTCTGAAGCTGGCGGCCCTTGGGGGCCTGGGTCAGGATAAAAACGTCAAAACTGCGGGTCTTCGGCTCGGAGGCGCCCCGGGGGTCCGGGATAAATAGTATAGACGATCTTGCCAAAACTGCTTAAATTGATATTAATATGCCCTACAATAGCCTTACATCAACGAACCATCAAAAGTGGACCCAGCTAAAGCTGATTCGGCTGGGTCACTGGTGGATTTGATCAATTCCTTTGCGACCTAAAAGCCATGATAGACCTAACGCTTAGTGCGTAACAAAATGTAGGCGATGGCCAGGCAGACGATCACGACACCGGCGCCCACCAAGGCCAGCGGATCCTTGTCGGGGCCCGGGGGCATCACGATCACCTTGCGGGCGACGGCGGTGAGGGCCGTCAAGACCACCAACTCGGTGTGAATCGAATGATCGCGCAGATAGGCGGCCAGGTTCTGGAGCACCTCCAGGCCGATCAAGAGCAGCAGCAGCTGGTCCAGCAGGCCAAGCAAGCCGCCTTCAAGCCAATTCTGATCCATGCGCAACAGGGCCTGGGCGGTGCCCAGGCAGAGCTGGGCGGTGCCGACGGTCAGCACCACGCCGATCAGGACCGCCAGGACCACGGCGAGGCTGCGCTCGAACCGTTCGATCAGGGTCAGGAAACTGGGGGGCTGGGGAATGGGCATTAATGCTGCCTGGGTAGACCTGGATTGAAGCGTGCCAGGTTGTCACGCCGTGTGGCGGTGTCAAACGACTATCTTGCAGCTAAAAGCCCTGCCACTGCTGCTTTGGCTGGCAGCGGGGGCAGGGCATCAAGAGCTGCCCTCACTCGTAAACCACGAAGCCAGCAGGGGGAACAGTAAGCAGAACTGCTTTGCCATTACGAAGTTCGACCTTGGTGACTTGCCCCACTTGATTACTGTCAGTGGAGAAGATACATGTGAGCAACTCGCCGCCTTTATGGAGCGAGTCATCAATGGTTACCCAGGCAGTGCTTGCTTGGGAATAGTTGGTGTTGATTGCCAACAGCACTTCTTTGCCACTGAAGATGCGTGACCACGGAACCACGTAGCGAATCTGTCCACCGACCATGGATGGCAAGCCAAAGCGAAGTCCATCATCTTTGCCAGAAACTTCCCGCAGGTATTGCCGACCACGCTTGAGCACAATGTTGTTTTGACGGATGCTGAGTACCTCAGCTAACTGTTTATACACAGGATTATTTTCGTCGAAGAAATGTCTGCCCTGACTGGCAAACGCGCCGAAGTCTCCACCAAACATGGATTCTCGTAGGTAGCGATCGGCCCCATCGCCCCTGCCATTGCCATCAAAACATTGTTCACTACCGTAATAGATACAGGGAATTCCCAGGGTCAGGGCATTAAGAGCCAGGGCATTAAAGATGACCTTAGCTGCATCAGGATCGGCACAAAATCTTGCCTTGTTTTGGCCCTTACGCACTTGGTCATGGTCATCAAACATCGTGACAACCTTGTCTTTAAACCAGGTGTGGGAATCTTTGTTGATCAATAATGAATTGCGGAAGAGGCTGAAATATTCCACTGGATTGCGGTAGCCCTTAACCATATACTCCAACTTGTCGGGGATATCATCAATACCTAGGGCGGCATTTAAGCCGGTAACTTCTAAAGTTTAAAAGGCATTTTTGCGACCACCTGTAATTTCACCAATCAGGTAATAGTTTTCCTTGCCAATGCTTTGCGTGAATTCGTGAATGGCGGAAGCGAAGTAGCGGGTGGCACCAGGATCCATATGTTTTACTGTATCAATGCGATAGCCATCGATATCGGCATCAGCAATCCAAAACTGATAGATTTTGCACATGGCATCGAGAGCTTCTGAAACCTGATAAGTATCAGTTGTGCCCTGACCATGTTGAACATCTTTTAGGTCAAAAAAGTCGCCCTCAAGGTATTCGGGATAATTATCCCAACTATTAATGCGTCCTTGTTGGCGATAAAACGCCGGATTTTGAAATTCAACGGGCCAAACGGCTTGATCGAGCTTGGGCCATGATGATGGGTTATTCGCGTCAGTGAGCTTAAAGGTGATCGAGGGAATTCCCTTCTCGTCATTGAAGCCCTTGACTTTATAGGGCTTGCCATCCCAACGCGGATCGAAATTACCGCTTGATGTTGGGTAGCGATCGGCGTCATAGCTAAAGATATTGCCCGTATGATTCAAAATGATGTCTAATACCACATAAATACCCTGCTGATGGGCAACTTTTACCAGGGTTTTTAGGTCATCGCGGCTACCAAAATGGGGGTCCACCTCCAGAAAATTCTGGATTCCATAGCCGTGATAGGTATCTTGAAACTTGACCTGCTTAAAGATCGGGCTAATCCAGATTGCCGTAACGCCCAAACGCTTCAAATAACCAATCTTGCTGGTCAAGCCTTTAAGATTACCGCCGACAAAGCGTCCACCTGCCTGCCGCCATTTAGCCGCAGCGGTATCATTTTGAACGGCATTTCCCCCATCTCCCGGTTGGTAAAGGGGAGTCGTGCCACTGGTCACCACAGTGCCTTGGAGATCCCGATAGGCTTGTTCTTTGTCATCAGAAAAGCGATCAAGCATCAAGAAATAGAAGACCTGGTCTTCCCAGGCACTTGGCGAGGGGAAGAAACCGCCAGCCGGATTGGGAATGGCGGCAAGATCGAGTTTGGCTAGTTGATTGAATGGCATGGAAAATCTACTCGCAGTGGGGAGATGGGAAGAACTAATCAACCCTGTGTTGGGTTCCTTCAGCCCCAATCATGATTGAAAGCCCAGCTGAAGCTGTCATCTTGCTAACAGTTATGCGTTGAGTCGCTGACACTCATGCTGGTCGGCTGTCGGGCCCCAGCAGGCAAGGGCAGTGGCGGGATGTTCGGGGCTGGGGGGGCTCTTTGCGGCACGGCCCCAGCCTGGGGAGTGGAATTCAAATTAATCAATGCAGCTGCGCTGTCACCAGCAACAGCTCATGCGCTGGTATCGATTGCACTGGTACCTAATGCAACGGTCAGCGTTGATCATGCCGGTGCTTGGGCGCTTCCAGGGCGTGTGAAGCTTTCTTGCTAATCAGGACACCAGTTGCTGATTAGGCTATTATGTGTACTTTGGATTCCTAAAGTGTTTTCCCTGATTTCTACTGTCAATCTCCAGAAGACAGCTATCTTTTGGCTAGCTGCCAGTCTTTTGGCCGCAGCCCCGCAAGCGCAGGCGGCCTCCGCGTGCGTTACCTTTGACCCTCCTATGGTTAACGGCACGGTTTACGGAACACCCGTTGGCCAAACCCCTGGCACGGTGGTGTTGTTTTCCAATAATGTGATTGGTAGTATAGGAAATTTCAGCACTGGAGCGGCTCCCTTCTTCGGCTTCGGGCGGATTGAAGGGGCACCCGTTGCGTTCGCTTTCGGCCGCTCGCTTAGGTTGAATAACATTTCGATGCGCTTTCATTTCTTTGCTCTTCCTTTTGTGCCCAATAAGGTGACATTCAGCTTCCTTGATCTGGGCGGAACGGAAAATCTAGCGGTCAATGGCGGTGCCCCATTCGTTGGCAACATCAGCGGCGCGCCAGCCAGTATCGGGGGCCTGACGGTATCAACAATGAGTGGAGTGACGCCAGGAGGTCGTCGCGGTACGGTCACCATCAAGGGGCAGCCCTTGCGCGATGTCACCATTGGTGGCCAGGAGCTCTGGATCGACCAGGTGTGCGCCAGTAATTAAGGCAGATCTCGCCACTGGCCGGTTATGGATACCGGCCAGTGTCATGCGTCCTTTGATTAGGGCTGGTTGGGCTAAAGAAGAAGCCGCCCGGATCAACCCTACGGAGCCACGGCAGCCAACTCCCCTCCAAACAAATTGGTGAGCATCGCCAAACCGCAGGCGGCAAGACAACTACTGGTAAACCGTCCCGTTGTGCTTCAACCAACCCGCGACATGGTTGCCATCCGCGTCATGGTGTGTCCAGTGGATGACGCCGCCCTCTGGATTCGATTCATATTGACCATAGAACTCAACTCGATCACCACTGCTCAATGCTTCGATGCGGTTGGCGATGTCAATGTTATGGGCAATGAGCATGGTCTGACCCGATGCAAGGCGGAGGATAAAGCGCTGATGGCGGCTACCGTCATTGTCGTCAGCTAGAACACGAACGACCACACCTTCGCCGCCCATCTGGACGCCGCTTTGTGGAGCTTGATATGTGTTTAGGTTTGTTTCGTTGGCCGCAGAGTTGGAACTCACAAGCGACTGATTGGGGCTGACTCTAGTGAACCATAAGTATAGAGTTGCAAGGCATAGCAAGACAATCGACGCTGCTTTTATAGCTATAGCTTTAGAGAAACTCTTTGTTTTTACTGGATGTAGTTTTATGCTTTTGTGATACCGCACCTCCTTGGCCCGTAACCGTCCCTGCTCGTCGCGACCAATCGAGTAGGTGAGCTGATCATTGAGACAGGGACGCCGATCTCTTTGCTGAAATTGGCTGATGTCAACGAAGATACGCGGACCACCGGAAACCGGCGTGATAAAACCGAATCCCCTGGCATCATTCCACTCTGTTAGCCGGCCCTGTTGTTCCATTGGTTTTTTGTTCGCCTAACTATATAGGCATTCAGGCGGGCTGCACCCCAGTCATCCGGTCCACAGCGCCGGTTTGCGGGTCGCGCTCGATTTCCACTTGCGTTCCTTCAAAGCGAAAGGCAGCCGGGAGGCGCATTGCCTCGCTGCGCATGTTGCCAAAGAGATTGTTGAGCATCCAAGTGCCGCTGCTGAATCAATCCTTCAGCCTTGCTGGAGGCCCTTGGCCACACTGAGCGGAATATTGGGGTTATCGGGGTTCACATCCACGCTCTGCAGCTGGGGCCGCAACACCAGATCCATGTCTTTCATCGGGATCGCACCGAGCAGCACCTCATTGCCCAGCACCATGGCACCGGTGAAGCAACGGCGGTTGCCAAAGCGCACTTCCACCGGCCCCACATAGGGCACCGTGCGGCGACGCCCATCCGCCAGCACCAGCTCACGCCGTTCCAGTTCGGCCAGGCTTAGCTGGATCGCCAGATGCTCTGGGATGCACAGATGCACAGCCCCGCTGTCCGCCAGGGCTGAAACCTCCAAGGGCGCCAGCTCTGGTCGGGTGGGGTTGCTGAGGCTGAAGCAGCCGCGGATAAAACCCTTGGGGTTAGGGTAGCCAGTCCACCGCCGCAGGTCAGGCCTTTTTCTGCGAAGCGCTGAGATCCCTCACGCCCCCCGCATCTCCTTGAGAACCTCCTGTCGCCATGGCTGGATTTGGGTCAGGGCATCGCCCAATTGCCGATGGGCCACACGCAGGTCATGGCTGGACTGCATCCGCAGCCAGAAGCCCTCGCTGAGCCCGAAGAAACGACTTAGGCGCAGATCGGTATCCGTGGTAGTCAACGAATTCGACGTAATCGGCGCCGGCTTCCGACCAGATGAAACAGATCCGGAATTGGTCGTTGATGCACTGTTTTGCAACGCAGGCCCTGTGCTGGCCATGACGGTTACCTCGGAGCGCTTCCAGACGGTTGCCTGGTGGTATGGAGAGACCGTTGAGACAACCTGCAGCATCAAGGATTGCGAGCTTACGGAGGGCAACTCGGGCAACGCCTCCGAAACGCCTCACTTGTCCGCCCTCGAAGAGAGTACGGGTGTCGCGGCAACGAAACCACCTGATCACTTCTTCATCATACCACCGCTAGACGTGCCAACGCTTTGCATTGGTATTCAGCTACGCCCCACACAGGGCTTCAGCGAAGCGGTGCAGCACATGCATCAGCAGGCAGGCACACGGGACACGCCGCAAAGATCTGTTGCTTGCTCGCATCGATCGCCTGCATGACGATGGGGTTACGCACTGCGTCTGCCATCACCAGATCGACCCGAGCGGCCAGGCCCTGCCTCAGGTCGTTCAGCAGGGCGAAGTAGGCCCGATAGAGGTTGGAGGCATCCAGTGGCAGGAACTCCACGAGCAGGTCGATGTCGCTCTCGCCAGGGCGGTAGTCCGGCCGCAGCACGGAGCCGAAGGCGTGCAAGCGCGCCACATGGTGCTTCCTACAGGCGGCAGTGATGGCCTCCAGCTGGGGCTGGGCGAGAGCGAGGGTCATGGCGCCAAGGCGATCAGCTCGGCATAGATCTCCCATTCTGGTCCGTCAGGTGCACGATTCGCACAAGTGCTATGGGCCCGGGATTCCGCTGATCATGGTTGTACTAAGCGATAAATAGCATCCAATTTGTCAACCACTTCAAGATCGATGGAATTAACGTCACAACGCTCTATCAAGCGGTAGAGATCTCTCTTGCGCAACATGATCGGGCCGCCTGTTGCATTAGCGAGGTGGCGGAAGTATGCCTCGGCAAAGAGGCTCAACTTTTTGGTCTGAGTTTGGGCTCGCCATAGGGTGGCTTGAGTGGCGGGATTCGCTGCTTGGTAATTGGCGAAGTCTGAGTCACTGCCATCAAAAATCATGGCAAGGATAAGCTGATCAAGGGTGGCTAAGCGTTGGTCGCTGAATAGGTCAGCAACAACCGGTTGCGACCAATCAAGCAAGACCTGGGGGGTGACAAAATAATTTTCAAGTTCATAGCGCTTCCATGGCGACCTGGTAAATCCACCCTCATCCGAAGGCTGAAGGCCGCGATTGTCATTATCGATGATCTCCAGGCCCCGCAATTCAGGCAGGATGCGTCTGAGGGCAAAGAAGTGGTCCCTTGCCTTCTGGCCAAAAGCGCCCTCAACGGCATCAAGGAGTTCTTCCGGGGATTGGCCGAGATTGGGCCGATTGTCCTGGAGGAAATAGACATTGAGATGGGATCCATCGGCAATCAGATTGCGGACAGGGTGCTCAAGGTGATCAGCAAGGGCCCGAAGCATGGCGAGATCCGTGCTGCCCTCTAGGTAGAGAACGTGGCCGGTCTCACGGGCTCTAACGTAGTGGGCAGCCCCGAAGCTCTTGAGAGATTCCTTGATATCGGGCTTAGAAGCCAGGTCATCGGCATTGCCGTCAAGTATTAGGGTAAGATTGTTGTCCAGGGCCTCCTGCATCACCACCTCCGAATGGGTAGCCATCAACACCTGGCAGCGATTGCGGTCAGCGATGGTGCTCAACAGGGAATAGATCTGCTGCTGACGCAGGATCTCCAGGTGGGCATCGGGTTCATCGATCAGCAGCACACTCCCTTTATGACAGTACAAGTGGGCCAAGATCAGCAGCATCTGCTGAAAGCCCCGACCAGCCAGCGATAGATCCAGGGGGCGATCGGCTCCAGGTTGTTCATAGAAGAGATCTAATGAGCCGCCTTCATTTTCTTGGGGCGTGGTGAGGTGAACCTTAAAAAGACGATGCATCAGCTGGGTGATTTCTTGCCAATCATCGGGGCTGTCTTGATAGACGACAAGACAGAGATTTCGCAATACTTCAGCGGTGCTACCCCGTCCCATGTGGTAGTCAATTCGATTGCGAGTAATCAGAGGTTCATCCGCTGAGATGCCCGACATGGGATAAAGAAGTGCCACGTCCAGTTCGGCGGCTCTGGCCAGGGCTCGGGGGTGGCTGGCTGTAGAGGGATGGGGTTCGGCGTAGATCAGCTCATCACTGGCGTGATGACGAAACACCATCTTGATTGGGACAACAGTGCCCTGGTAATCAAGGCCAATGGAGATCTGAAGATCATGGCCTGAAACCTTCAGGTTCTTCCAGAAGTGGCGCGTCTTAGGTACAGGAACGGATTGAATCGCCAGGCGATTTAAGGGTTTTCCTGTACGTTGCTTGGCCTTGGAGTCTTTCGACTCTTGCTGCCAGGTGCGCACGGCTGTCGACCAAAGGGCAATGGCCTGAAGGGCAGTGGTCTTGCCGCAATTGTTGGGGCCAATCAGCACCGATGGGTGCTCCAGGGGGATGCGACCCGAGCTGCGGTAGCTCTTGAAGTTGCTGATCTCCAGCCAGTGCAGGATTCTCACCCCACTGCCTCCAACACCTGCCAGCGCCATTCCTGGGGAATTGCCTGCTCCTGACCCGTTTCCTGGGCCATGTTCAGAAACAACAGATACGTCAGCTCGCTCACGTACTGGTGATAGGTCACCCCGTCGTCCTTCAGCACATTGCAGAGGTTCCAGAGCTTGGCGACGATGTCGTGGGTGTGGCTGTTGCCAGGGGAGCTCGTGGCCATCACCAGGCCTCCAGGCTGAGTTCGTCCACATGGGCAAAAGCCTGATCGGCGGTGACCAGAACACAGCCTTCGCTTAGGGCATGGCTGGCGATCAGTAGGTCCAGCGCCGCCAGCGACTTGCCATGGCGTTCCAGTTCAGCGCGCAGCCGGCCATAGATCCTGCTGCAGGCTTCGGTCCAGGGCAGGATCTCCAGGGTGTCGAGGGTGGCTTCCGCCAGCACCCGCAATCGCGTCGCCGCCGGCTGCTTCTCCAGGCCGTAGCGAATCTCGCCCACCACGATCGCCGACAGGCAGCAGCGTTGTTCGCGCACCCAGTCATCCAGGCGTGGCGAGCGATGTTGGAGAAAAGCGCTCACGGCGTTGGTGTCCAGCATCAATCTCTCGTGCCCCGCAGCCATCACGGGAAGTCCACCGGTTCGGGAGGACTGGTGTCGTACAACCCCTCAAAGAAGGCGGCCAGTTCTTCCCGAAATCCAGGCTCCTGCAACAGCGCATCCCTGAGCATCAACAACTCCCTGGCCGAGGGCCGCACCGGTGTGAGCACCACCGCGCCGCTCTCGGGGTCTCGATGCACTTCCACCTCCGTTCCCTCGAAGCGGAACTCAGCGGGCAGGCGCACCGCCTGGCTGCGGCCGTTGCGGAACAGCTTGGCGCGCATAGCTTTCCTCCGACCGCGGTCGGTACCGAGACTAGACCAAGCCCGCCGCCTCACGCCGCCCATACCTGCCGCTGGAACTGCTGCAGCACGCCATCCAGCTCGCCGCCGAACACCCGGTTCAGCCGCGGCCAGCCGCCGCCCTAGCGGCGGAATACAAGCTCGCCGTCGTACAGTGTTTTCCGATTCTCGATCGTGATCGCAATAAGTAGGGCTTGCTGAGGAACCAACATCCATTGCAAGGCAGTTGATTCCAGCGACCATCTCGTGTTAAGATCGGGTGCAATCAGCCATTTCCGGCTTAGAAGAACTCGCTGGATTGAAAATGTACGTCTTTCAGAGTGCCGGGCAGTTATCGATTGAAGAATTCTATGTCCCTTTTGG
>JAPLIC010000071.1 GCA_026389315.1 Cyanobacteriota bacterium | reverse complement strand
TGATCGTCGAACAGCGCTGTTGGGTGCGTTTTAGACAGCTCTTTTGAGTCAATCCTTGATCGAATGTCCAAGTGCAGGCGATCCAGCATATTGCCCTCGATACGTCCTAAGCCCAATAAAACTTAATTCAGCAAGCCCTAATTACTTTTAGATTATTTTTGACATTAGGTCTCGGGGCCCGGCTAAGCCGAAGTTGTCCCCTTGCCAGAGGCGGAGTGCGGCAACAGCGTCTCAACCACTGCGCCAAAGACGTCGTTTCCACCCGCAGTTGAAATCCTCTCGCCCCGCCGGGATCCTTGCTTTCGGCGGGGGTGGGACGGCCGAATACTTCAGCCCATCAACCAAATCCAGCAAGAAGTGCACCCGGTGGTCATCCGCGGGCCAATTCCTCGACGAGGGAGGCAACAAGTTCGTCTACCCCCACTGCCTATGGCAGCTGGATTTGGGCTTGGCCCTATCCCGTCTTTTCGGCTAAATCGATTGCAATCAATCGGATCTGGTGGAATTCAGAGGCGGCTGCGACGATGGTAGATGCGGATCTTTGCCAACCAAACGCCTAGGCCCAGCGGATGAAGGATCCGGCCTTGAGGTTTAGCCAGGGGCAGACCGCCGCGTCGGGGGTGGGTCCCAGATCGGTCAGTCCGCGCCGCTCCGGTTCAAGATCTCCACTGGGATGACCCCTGCGTTGGGCATCGGGGGCCAGCAGCAGCGCCACGGAGGTCGTATCCGACCATTGGGCCATGGCTCTCAGGGAGCCGGCCAGGTCGGCGGCCGTGAGCTGGTGGTTTTCGCGGGCCGCCAGCAGCATAGCGATCCTCGGCTGCTCCAGCAGCGCCAGCAGGCGCGGGTGCTCTTCCTGATTGAGCAGCAACTGCCGTTCCTGGGCCCACTGGCGCAGGACTTCAAGCCGCTCCGCCAGGGCCGTGGGGGTGGCAGCACCATCCCAAGCCAGAACGGCGCTGAGGCCCTGGGGTGCGTCTTGCTGGGGAGGGGCACCGGTGGGCTCCCCCAGCAGATGGCCCAGTTTCAACCGTTTGGCCTGCAGATAGGCGGCGTTGTGGTCGCCGGGATCCATCACCAAGGGCACCCGATCGACGACTTCAAGGCCGTAACCCCCCAAGCCGGCAATCTTGCGCGGATTGTTGGTGATCAGACGCAGGCGCTGGATGCCCAGATCGCTGAGGATCTGGGCTCCGACGCCGTAATTGCGCAAATCAGCGGCAAAGCCGAGGTGCTCATTGGCTTCTACGGTGTCCAGACCGCCATCCTGGAGGCTGTAGGCCTTGAGTTTGTTCACCAGGCCAATCCCTCGCCCCTCCTGGCGCAGATAGACCACCACCCCTTCCCCGGCCTGCTCAATCAACTGCAGGGCCGCCTCCAGCTGGGGCCGACAGTCGCAGCGCAGGGAGCCGAAGGCATCGCCAGTGAGGCATTCGGAATGGACGCGCACCAACACGGCCGCTGCCGCCTGCTCGGGATGGCCCTTGACGATGGCCACATGCTCGCTGCCATCCAGTTCGTTGCGATAGCCGATAGCCCGGAAATTGCCGAAGGCGCTGGGCAGCCTGGCTTCGGCCTGGCGGCGCACAAAGCGCTCGGTATCGAGGCGATAGCCTATCAGATCGGCAATGGAGATCAACCGCAGCCCATGGCGCCTGGCGTAGGCCACCAGTTGGGGCAGGCGGGCCATGGAGCCGTCATGGTTCTGGATCTCGCAGATCACACCCGCCGGATAAAGGCCCGCCAGACGGGCCAGATCCACGGCCGCTTCAGTGTGTCCCGCCCGCTTGAGGACCCCCCCTTCACGGGCCCGCAGGGGAAAGATGTGGCCGGGGCGGCGCAGGTCCGCAGGACGACTGTCGGGATGGATGGCCACCTGGATGGTTCGGGCCCGATCCTCCGCTGAAATGCCAGTACTGACGCCGCTTTCGGGACCGGCATCAACGCTGACGGTGAAGGCGGTCTGATTGCTGTCGGTGTTGCGATCCACCATCAGAGGCAGGTCAAGGGCATCAAGCCGCTGACCCTCCATCGCCAGGCAGATCAGGCCCCGGGCTTCGGTGGCCATGAAATTGATCTGCTGGGGCGTTGCGAACTGGGCCGCGCAGATCAGGTCGCCTTCATTCTCGCGATTCTCATCGTCCACGACCACGACCGACTCCCCATTGCGGATAGCCGCCAGGCCATCAGCGATGGCATCGAAATCAATGGTCGCTTCGGTGAGGTCGTGGACTTGTCGGCCGGGGGCGGGGTCTTGGGTCCGTTCAGCTGGAGTAATGGTCAAATGGGGTGAAGGCCTGGGGATCTGGGCAAATCACCATTGAAGATTAGACGTTGGCTGGCTTCCGCCCCGCCTTCATGCCGGGGCATGGGTCCCAAGCAGGACCATTACGATCCTCGTTTTTAACTCCTTTGCATGGCGGCAGACAAACGCCTCGCGGTCATCGGTGCGAGTGGGTACGGCGGTCTGCAGACGTTGCGCCTACTGGCGGATCACCCCCATTTCTCGGTCACCTTTCTGGGGGGAGAACGCAGCAGTGGACGCCGCTGGAGTGAGATCAGCCCGTTTCTGCCCCTGCAGGGGGACCCTGTGGTGCGGACCCCGGAGCCGGACGCGATTGCGGCCGTGGCCGACCTGGCCGTGCTCAGCCTGCCCAACGGCCTCGCCGCCCGGCTCGTACCCGAGCTGCTGCAGCGGAGGGTGAAGGTGGTCGATCTTTCCGCTGACTACCGCTACCGCTCCCTGGCGCAATGGCAGGAGGTGTATGCGAGTGAGGCCCTGGAAACCCCACGTCAGGACAACGATCTCTGCCAGGAAGCGGTCTATGGGCTGGTGGAGTGGGAGGAGGAGCGCATCCGCAATGCCCGGCTTGTCGCCGCACCCGGCTGCTTTCCCACCGCCAGCCTGCTGGCCCTGCTGCCCTTCCTGAACCAGGGGCTGATTGAACCAGCCGGCATCATCATCGACGCCAAAAGCGGCACCTCCGGTGGCGGCCGGGCCGCCAAAGAACACCTGCTGTTGGCGGAGGCGGCGGAGGCCGTCGCGCCCTATGGCGTCGTGGGCCACCGCCACACCAGCGAGATCGAGCAAATGGCCTCCCAGGTGGTCGGTCACCCGGTGGCCCTCCAGTTCAGTCCCCACCTGATGCCGATGGTGCGGGGCTTGCTCGCCACCGTTTACGCCCGCCTGGGGGATCCGGGGTTGACGGCGGACGACTGCACCACGCTCCTGAAGGCCGCCTACCGGAACAGTCCCAGCGTGGATGTGTTGCCGGTGGGCACCTATCCCTCCACCAAATGGGTGCGCAACACCAACCGTGCCCTGCTGTCGGTGCAGGTGGATCGGCGCACGGGCCAACTGATCGTGATGAGCGCCATCGATAATCTGATCAAGGGCCAGGCCGGCCAAGGCGTCCAATGCCTCAACTTGTTGGCCGGACTGCCGGCCAACACTGGATTACCGCTCTTGCCCTTCTATCCCTGAAGACCCCAGTCGGGCGGCGGCCAGGGCCACGGCCTGGGGCAGGATGCGGTGTTCCTGAACCCGAATCCGGGCGGCCAGGCTGGTCCTGTTGTCCCCCGCTAGCACCGGCACCGCAGCCTGCACCAGAATCGGACCGGCGTCCACCTCGACGGCCACCAGGTGGGCGGTGCAGCCACTGAGGCACACGCCAGCGGCCAGGGCCTGGCCCACCGCGTCAAGGCCCCGAAAACTGGGAAGCAAGGAAGGATGGATGTTCAGCAACCGTTGCGGAAAAGCCTCGACCAAGACTGGGGTGACAATGCGCATCCAGCCCGCCATCACCACCAAGTCCACCCCTTTGCTTTGGAAGGCGGTGATCAGGGCGCAATCGAGATCCTCCCTGGTGGGATGAAGTTGGTGATCGAGAAGCTCGGTTGGGACCCCGAGTCGCTCGGCCCGTCCCCGGGCGCCGCAATCGGCGCGGTTGACCACCAGCAGCTCCACGCTGGCCGCCAAGGAGCCCAGGCGGCAGGCCCTGACCAGGGCCTCAAAATTGCTCCCGGCCCCGGAGGCCATCACCCCCAGCCTGAGCCGGCCCTGGTGCTGGGGCCAAGGGTGTGGCCAGTCGTGTGGCCAGTCGTGTGGCAGTGGCCACTGAAAGGCCTGCTGCGATTGGCTATTTTCTTCAGCACACGGCATCTGAAGGACATCAAGCCCATGTCCCATCTTTCCATCCTGCCAACCGTGCTACGGGATACCGACATCCTGCACCAAGCCCTCGCTTCCCTTGGGCTTTGCAGCGAACCCGGGGGCGAGCTGCTCGGCTTTGCCGGCGAACGCCAGCGGGTTGCCATTGCTGTGCAACTGGAGGGAGGGCAGAGGTTTGGCTGGCAGCGGTCTACCGATGGCTCCCTCTCCCTGGTGGGCGACCTGCAGCAATTGAGCCGCTCCCTCACCCTCCAGACTCTGTTAGGCCGGATCACCAGGGCCTATGCCGCCCGCCAGGCCCTGCAGGAAGCTTCCCTGGTCTTGCCCTCGGCCTTGCTCGAATTCCATGGTTGAGGCCTCCGCGGCCCCGCGGCTCAGGCTGGATCTGCGTCAACCCAATCGCCATCTGGTGTTAGCCCAGCTCGACTTCACGCCAGCACACACCCAGCTCGACCTTCGCCTACCAGCCTGGACCCCGGGCTCCTACCTGATACGCGACTACGTCCGTACGCTCGAAGACCTGCGGCTGATGCAGGGGGAGCGCCCCGTTCCCTTGCGGCGCCTTGGCCCAGCCCACTGGCGGGCCCTATTGAACGATCGGGCACCGGTTTGCCTCAGCTATCGCCTCTTGGCCGTCGAATCGAGTGTGCGGACCAGCCAGCTGCAGTCGGATCACGGCTTTGTGGTGTTGGCCCAAGTGGCCTTGCAGATCGACGGCCAACGCTGGAATCCCCACGCTCTGGAATTACGACTACCCCCGGATTGGCAGGCTTTCGTCCCCCTGCCCGAGGATGGTGAGGGAGGGTGGCTGGCCCGCGATTACGACCAACTGGTGGATAGCCCGGTTGAGGTCGGCGCGCTGGCGGCCCGCCCCTTCGCCGTCGCTGGGGTCCCCCATCGTTGGGTCAGCTGGGGACAGGACCCCACGATTGATGCACCCAGCTGGTTGCTGGAGGTGGCTGCGGTATGTCAGGCCTGCTGCCAGCTCATGGGTACGGCCACACCCCCTGCGCAGGCCTACCTCCTGGTACTGCACCTGCTTGAGCAGGGCTATGGCGGCCTGGAGCACGACAACAGTTGCGTGCTGGTTTATGGCCGCCGTGCCCTGGCGACACCCCAAGGCAGGCGCAAGCTGCTGCAGCTGGTGGCCCACGAATATCTTCACCAGTGGAATGGACGGCGTTTACGACCAGCCCCCCTCTGGCCAATCGACTACGACGGACCGGTGATCGTGTCCACCCTGTGGTTCGTTGAGGGAATCACCAGTTACTACGACCTCTTCTTGCCCCACCTCGCCGGCCTCAGCGACGAAGCCGACGTGATCACCGACTTGGGCGACGATCTTTGTCGTTATTTCCGCACACCCGGCCGGTTTGTGCAGAGCCTGCGCGAAAGCAGTGAGGAGGCCTGGGTCAAGCTTTACCGCCAAGATGCCTACTCCAGTGATAATCAGATCAGCTACTACATCAAGGGAACTGTGCTGGCCCTGATTCTCGATCTACACCTACGTCGCCATGGGGCCGCCCTCAGCTCCGTGTTGCGCCAGTTGTGGGCCAGCCATGGTCGCTGGGGGCGGGGCTACGGGGAGGCGGATTTACTGGCGGCCTTTACAGACCATGCCGCAGATCTGTCCACCCTTTTGCCCATTTGGCTGGAAAGTCGTCAAGATCCTCCCGTTGATAGCTATCTCGAAGATGTGGGGTTGAGTCTGATTGCCATATCCTCTTCCCATCCATGTCCCGGGTGGCAGCTCGAGCGCCCGGGTTGTTGCGGATTGAAAATCAAGCAGGTGATGCGTGACGGACCCGCAGAGGTTGCGGGCCTTCAAGTAGGCGATGAGCTCTTGGCGATCGAACGCAGCCGCGTCATGCTGGAGAACGATCTCACCACCCTGTTGAACCAGCGGGCCAGGGAAGGGGAACCCCTCGAGATTCTGTTTTGTCGGTTTGGCCAAGTGCAGCAGACCTGCCTGCGGCCCTCGGCCCCTGAGGTGGTTCGTTATCAGCTCAACTCCAATCCTGGAGCCTCGCCAGCCATGCTCCAGCGTCGGCGCCAATGGCTTGCCCTGGTGCCATGACTCCCCGGACGGCTCCGCTGCTCATGGCCTTGGCTGGCGCCAGTGTTTTCTGTGCTGGCCTGGTGTTGTGGTTGGCCCGGGGGCTGATGTCTTCCCCTAGTTCCAGTGGCCAGAACTCTTCTTTGCTGGAAATTCTCGATGACGTGCGGCGCGGCCAACCTGTTCAGCCCGGCTCTCCAATGCCGGCGCCCCAGCCGCCCGCCCAAACTCCCTGGCGCTCACCCCTTACCGATGCCTGCCTCGCCCCCGACCCAGGCTTGAGCCAGCGGCTTCGAGATCAGTACGCCCAGTTGAACCAGCGGGTGCAACGCATCGGCATTCACCCTTCCAATTTTAGCGAGCGCCAAAAACAGGATGCCTTCGGCAATCGCATTGACCCGAAGCCACGGGTGGTCGTGCTGCATGAAACCGTCTACGGGTTGAGTTCGGCGATCAATACCTTCGTCACTCCCCATCCCCATGATGATGACCAGGTCAGTTATCACGTTCTGATTGGCGAGGATGGCCGCATCGTTCAAGCTCTTGATCCTGCCAACCGAGCTTTTGGTGCCGGCAATTCTGCTTTCCATGGCGAATGGGTCATCACCAACCCAAAAGTGGGGGGGTCCATTAACAATTTCGCCCTGCATCTCAGCCTCGAAACCCCCCTTGATGGAGAAAATGATGCCCCTGGCCACAGTGGCTACTCCCAGGCCCAATACGACTCCATGGCCCTGGTCTTAGCCAACTGGATGCGTCATTATCGGATCCCGGCTGAAAACATTACAACCCATCGCTATGTTGATCTTGGTGGTCAAAGGGCCGACCCCCGTAGCTTCCAATGGAATGAACTCAAGGAACGCCTGATTGCCCTGGGTGTACTTTGTTGAAACCATTAGAGTGTAACAAAAAAATTGTACAAAAATCTTTATTCCATCAATTCCAGAAGGTCGTAAGCTAGATCAAGGCACTGATGGATGAAGAGCGCCTGCCATAGATAAGTGCATGTAGGGCCGGATCCTGCATGTAACGCAGGATCCGGCCGGGATAATCAAGCTTGCCATTGTGTAGGTAGGCCAAGGTGGCCAGGGCCTTGGCATCCGCAGACGAATCACTGGCCATCATCACCCTGCCCAGCGGCAGACCAAGGGCCCGGCTGAGGCGGGCAAACTTACCGACGAGAAGTTCCACATTGCGATCAGGGTCCAACAACTTCAGGCGCGCTTCCGTAATTTGCTCGGGACTGACTGAAGCGGGAAGCTGTCCCTGCTTGACCATTTCCTCAAAACCCAATTGGGCTGGACCTTGGGTATTAAAAAGGCCAGAGCGCACGGCAATTGGGTTGTCTTCGCCGGGTTTGGCATGCTGCAGCTCGTCGTAGAGCACCGCCGCCACCAGCATCGGATTGATCCCCTGTCTGCGGCTGTGGCTGATGATCAGGGGCCGCAGATCCTCCAGCCGTCCCAAAGTGTGGTTGCGCAGGGGTTGAAGTTGGTCGAGCCCTTCGGTGAACAACTGGGCCAGGGCAGGCTGGGGGCCGTGGACGCCGAAACGACGGTTCAGTTCGCGGAGTTCGTCGTTGGAAAAGTCAACTGGGTCAGGTCTCATGCCCTCACTGCTGGGCAATCGCACTGAAAGGGGGCCAAGGATATTGTTGGCATGGGCAGGCTGCATTTGGCTGGTACGCCAAGCCTGCAGGGGGGCTTGAAACAAAACCTGCCCTGCCAGAACAAGCAGGGCTAGACCCCAAAGGGCTTTCGGGCGCGTGCGGGACGGGAGGAAAGGGCGACGTGGGTTCCTGGAGCCAACCCCGAATCTGTAGGGTCTGCTTGGCGCCTTCAACCTGGATCGGCTCAAGGACACTGGGGTCACAGGAACGGAATCAGCAACATACACGACATTCTTAAAGCTTTTTAACACAAGCCCAGGGGCGGTTGACGCGGTCTTGTGTCTGTCCACCCACTCAGAGCGTTTCGGTCGCTTGCCGATCGACCCGTTGCCTGGATACGGTTCGACGGCTCGCCAAGCCGTCCTGAGGGGCCATGACATCGCTTCCGACGTTGGATGGCCATGACCCGGGGGGTCTCTGGCTGCGTTTCTGTCAATTGCTCTGGCATGACCAATCCCTGGGCTTCTGGCTGGATGCCAGCCGCATGGGGCTGGAACAGTCCCATTTCGACGGTCTGGTCGGCCCCATGGCCGGGGCCTTTGCCGCCATGGCGCGCCTTGAGGGCGGCGCCATCGCCAATGCCGATGAGGGCCGCCAGGTCGGTCACTACTGGCTGCGGGACCACCAGCTGGCCCCTGATGCCGCCGTCGGGGCCCGCATCGCCGCCGAGGTCGATCAACTGGAGGCCTTCGCCAGCCAGGTGCGATCAGGGGCCATCGCCGCTCCTGGCGGTACCCCCTTCAGCGATGTGCTCTGGATCGGTATCGGGGGCTCCGGCCTGGGCCCCTTATTGATGATCCGGGCCCTGCAACAACCGCATCGGGGACTCCCTTTCCATCTTTTCGACAACGTCGATCCCCAGGGATTCGCCACCACCCTTGAAGCCCTGGGCGAGCGTTTGAGGACCACGTTGGTGGTGGTTGTCAGCAAATCAGGCGGCACGCCGGAACCCCGCATCGGCATGGAGCAGGCCCGAGCGCGCCTGGAGGCCCTTGGCGGTCGCTGGGCAGCCCAGGCCGTGGCCATCACCACCACCGGCAGCCTTCTGGACCAACGGGCCCGGCGGGAAGGCTGGCTGGCCCGTTTCGACCTGCCCGACTGGGTGGGGGGCCGCACCAGCATCACGGGCGCCGTCGGGCTGTTGCCGGCGGCCCTCATCGATGCCGATCTACGGGGCTTCCTGGCCGGCGCGGCGGCCATGGATCGTCTCACCCGCGTGCCGGAATTGCGCACCAATCCGGCCGCCCTGCTGGCCGCCTGCTGGTATGCCGCCGGGGGGGGCCGGGGCCTGCGCGACATGGTGGTGCTGCCCTACCGGGACCGTCTGGAGGTGTTCAGTCGCTATCTCCAGCAGCTCGTGATGGAATCCATTGGCAAGAAATTGGATCGCGATGGAGCCGTCGTTCACCAGGGTCTAGCCGTTTACGGCAACAAGGGATCCACCGATCAGCACGCCTACGTCCAGCAACTGCGCGACGGTCTGGACAACTTCTTCGTGGTCTTCATCGAGGGCCTGGATGATCCAGAGGTCATCAAAGCCCTGGACAAGGAATATCCGGGTGATGTGCTGGAAGGTTTCTTGCAGGGAACCCGCTCGGCCCTCAGTGATGGCGGACGTCAGAACCTGACGATCACCATCGAGCGTTTTGACGCTCGGTCCCTGGGCGCCCTGATCGCACTATTTGAACGGGCCGTAGGTCTTTATGGCGAACTGGTCAACATCAACGCCTACCACCAACCTGGGGTGGAGGCCGGCAAGAAGGCCGCTGCCGAGATCCTGGACCTCAAAGCGCGGCTGGAGAACCTGCTCGCCGACGGTCAGGAACGCAGCCTGGAGGAGATGGCGACTGCCCTTGGACTAGCCAGTCCCGAACCGCTATTCTGGATCCTGCGCCATCTCTGTCACAACCCCAGGGGGTTCAAGGCCAGCGGCGATTGGGGAAACCCGATGGGAATGAGGTTTGGCGCGGTCGTGTAACCGGAGGTTGGCCCCCCAGTCGAGCGGTCCGACTGGCCCTTCTAGAGAGATTGAAGTTAAAAGACCTGTGAGGTACCAGAATGCTTAGGGGGCTGGTTTTGCTCATGGCAGAGACTTTCATCATTATGAATAGCACTGAGGTACATTTGGCGACTTATGATTGTTGCTCTTCAGGAATGAAATAGTAGTCCTTTTAACTTTGTTTTGGCTTTAAAGATAACTTTTTTCCGAAGCCTCACCAGTTTTGTTGGCGGCAAATCGTCGAGTGGTTGATCAGCCCAAGGGGTCTTAGACTTTGCCTGGAGATAATGATGCTTGAGCGGATGGAGGCAACGTGCATTCCATGGCTTAATCGGTCCAGGGCCGGCAAAATGAATAATGGCAGGATCGCTAATGGCAGCCTTTTCAGAAATAGTGAGTTGATCAGGATCGAGATTGTACTCCGGTAGGAGTCCATAAAGATGGGGACAAGCATTCCAACGTTCACCAATGGTTACCCAATCATCTTTAAAGACATGGTTCAATACATCCTGATCCCAGTGTCGCAGTCGATGTGGATTGGCAAGGGCAAAAGATCTGCCCTTGCCAAGGATATCGGTGCTGCGCCAGCGCTCTAAATCAATCAACATGATGCCAGCATTGAAATATTCACCATGCACATAGCCATGGTCCCTACAGGATAGCCAATGGTCGGGAACTGCGGCTAGGGCTTTACCATGCAAGGGGGTGTTCCAGAGTTCGTTTAGATTCGTGGTAACAATTGCGTCAGAATCAATAAAGATCACCCTGTTCAGCTTGCTTGGTAATAGTCCCGGAAGAAGCAGGCGGAAATAGGTGGCTACAGTAGCGTGACCATTGACTGGAAAGCCAACAACATCACTTGGGTCTGCCTTGAGGATGTTTAACGCAGGGCAGATCTGCCATAGATATTCTATTGACTTTACAAGCACTTCCGTGCTGACATTGTCTAAAATCAAATAGATGTTAATCTCGTTATCGTCCGCGTTGGCGATTATCGACTGCAGCATGGCCGCACAATGGGCTAGATAGTTACCATCGGTAGCGCAAACGATATCCATGGGTCATTTCATTTTGAGCCATGTTACCAGTTTTCAAGCGCAACACCATACCAGTTCGACTGTGCTAAAGTCGTACGGTAAATGAGTTGGAATTGAAATGATTTATCAATGTGCTCGCAAAAGCAACGGGTATTTTCACCATTCAATTCAAAATCAAGAAGCCATCCCCTTATGAGTGAACGAATTTTTCTTACGTTTACTGATCGCCGTATGAAGGCAGCACGACAAAGAATATGCAAGCAAGCTAAACATCTAAATTTTTATACCCAGGTTATCGGGGCATCGGAACACTCTTTGGACAGAGAGTTCAAAGACAGGTATCAAGGTATCCTCAATTCAAATCACAAAGGATATGGATATTATATCTGGAAGCCCCGCATAGTCAAGCAGGTTTTAGCGCAAATCAAGGAAGGAGATTGCTTGCACTGGCTTGACGCCGGCTCCCATCTCAATCCGGCTGGTATATGGCGGTTAAACGACTATTTTAATTTGGCTGCAGAAGCTTCCTATGGATTTCTCGGGTTTGAAAACAAAGTTCCTGTTGATCCTCTAATCTATGATGGCAGACCATTGCCTGATAACGCGGAATACTTGCTCACAAAAGGAGACCTATTTGACTGGTTTGGGGTGAGAGATCGACATGAGATCACGCAAAGTCAACAAATTGGTGCCACCACATTTGTTATTCGCAAATGCAAGGAGTCCGTGCAATTTATTGATGAGTGGAATGGAATCTTTAGCGGAAGAGTCCATCTGATTGATGACAGCCCTTCCCGATCGCCAAATTTTAGTGGCTTTATCCAGCATCGCTGGGATCAGTCCATCTTATCCATACTGGCCAAGTTATACGGTATTCAAACTGTATCTGTTTTTGAATGTTGGTATCCAAGCCTGGGCAATTGTTGGGAGCCTGATTTTGACTATATTCGTGATTATCCTATTTGGATGAAAAGGGATAGGCAGCTCAAGGGCGCGAATCCATTATATATTTCCTACCTAAAATCCAAGGGCACCGCCAAGAGTATTCTATCAAGAATGCTTTCTAAAAGAGTTTAATGGTACTAAATTATATTCAATTAATTAAGCGTACAAATTATCACTATATTGCAAAACATTGATGATACATATAATAAGATATTCCTCAGGTGATCAGTTATAATGTCAGAGTTGAAGGCTGTCCCGGTCGTCGATATAACTATCCGGGTCTGAACTATCGCTCCCAAATAGCGCACCCTCCAGTTCCATCCGCTGCTCCATCTGGCGCAAGAAGTATCCGGTCATCATCGCGGAAGCCAGCAAGCCAGCCAGGTTGTCGCGGCTGGTCTGGATCTTGACCTCGAACTGCTCGCCCGGGAGCATACCCAGCAGACCTTGAACGTTGTGGCGAATGATGTCCTGGATGTCTCCGCTGGCGGAACGGGCGACCCTCTGAAGCACATCCGGAGATTGCTCTTGCAGGTATTGGATCAGGGAGTTGCCGCTGATCGCCTCGTTGTCGCTGGTCAGGAACTCCGGATTGAACATGGGACTCCCGCTCGGCAGGCCTGCGGCCTCATGGCTTGCGCTGCACCATAACGCAGCTCTTCAAGCCGTCCCAGGGGCTGGGACGGGGGACAACCGAATCGGTCCGAAGCGGCTCAAGGGCCAGTAGCGCCAAATAGCTGTGCCGATGACCTCCTCTTCGGGTAAGGGCCCCCAGAGATGGGAGTCGAGGCTGGCGTTGCGGTTATCGCCCAGAACCAGGAGGTTGTGGGGGGGGACGGTCAGGGGGTCCAGCCTGTAGTCCATCGGTTCGTTGCCCCAATCCATGGGCACCGGCTGGCCGTTGCGATAAAGCAGCCCATCGCGCACCTCCACTTGATCTCCGGCGGCGGCAACGACCCGTTTGATCAGCGCCGAACCGGGGTCATAGCCCGCCTCCACCAGGGCCGGCGGGGGATGAAAAACCACCACACTGCCCGGCTTGAGGGGGCGATGCAGCTTGGGCCTGACCTTCTCCACCAGGATTCGATCCTGCAGTTGCAGGGTGGGCAACATGGATCCGGAAGGGATCCAGCGCGGCTCGATGACGGCCCAGCGCAACAGCAGGGCCACCAGCAGCCACAGAGCCAGGGAAAGCAGCTGACGGCCCAGGCCCGGTTCTGGTTCGATCGCCTTGGGGACGCCCCCTGGCGAGGGGGCGACCTCGGGCTTGGGAACAGGCTCCATGGGCAGGTCCGGCAGGATGCCCCCATCCTGAACACCTGAGGCTTCCCTGTGGCATCCCGCCCGGATCCCATGGCGCCGATCGCCGGCTCCGGGGCCCCTGAGGAGGGACCCGGGGGCAACCTGCGGGCAGCATTAGGGCTCTTGCAGGGGTTGCAACGCCTTGGCCTGCGCCAGGTCGTGCTGTGCCCTGGCAGCCGTTCGGCCCCCCTGGCCGCCGCCGCCGCCCTGCTCGAACCCACCGGATTGGCCCTGTACACCTGCATCGATGAGAGGTCGGCGGCCTTCTTCGCCCTGGGTCTCGGTCGGGGCCAGGGATTGCCCGCGGCGGTGATCACCAGTTCCGGTTCGGCCGTGGCCCATTTGTTGCCGGCCTGCGTGGAGGCCGATCTGGCCACCATTCCCCTGTTGCTGCTGACCGCCGACCGCCCCGAGAGGCTCAAGGGCTGCGGGGCCAACCAAAGTGTCAATCAGCAGGATTTTCTGCGCTGCAGTTGCCGTTGGGTGGCCGAGCCGGAGCCAACGGGTATGGCGGGCCTGGATGGGTCTCGCCTTGAGGCCCTGGCCGTGGAGGCCTGGCGTTGGAGCCTGGGCCGCAAGCAGGGCAGTCCCCCTGGCCCGGTGCACCTCAACCTGGCTTTTGAAGAGCCCCTTCATGCCGGTGGCCCCCTGCTGGACGCCTGGGCGCGCCAAATCCAGGGGACTGCGCCTCGGGAAATCCCCCAGATCTTGATTCCCCCTGCTGAACCACCAACACCCCCCCCGCCCCCCATTGCCGCCTGCCAGCGCCTGGATCCGGATCGGCCCGGAGTGGTGTTGGCAGGACCCTGGCGCGGAGCACCCTGCCGCTGGAGCACCCATCTGGAGGCCCTGATCCAGCTGCAGCAGCGCACCGGCTGGCCCGTGCTGGCCGATGCCCTCTCGGGGCTGCGTGGCCAGCCGCAGTTGGAGACCGTGGCCGCCTACGACCTGGTGCTGGAGCGAGCGGACCCTGGCCTGGCCCCCGCCCAGGTGCTGCGGCTGGGAACCTTGCCGGCGAGTCGGCGCCTGGAGCGCTGGCTGGCCGCCCTGGACGCGCGGCAGGTGTTGGTCTCCGAAGCCGATCCCCGTCCTTTGGATCCCCTGGCTCGCGTGGCCGGCCAAAGTGACGCTGGGTTGGTGGGTTGGCTGGCGGCCTCCGGGCTGGGTAGCGGGGTTTTCCTCACTGGGGAGCCTCCCCAGGCCCCAGGTCCCACTCCCGCGTCCCTCGCCCTGGCCGCCCAATGGAGCCAGGCCGAGGCGAAGGCACAGGCGCTGTTGGCCCAGGCCCTTGATGCCCAGGGCACCACGGCGACCGGGTGCCCGTCCCCCCTGCAAGAACCCGTGCTGGTGCGCCAGCTCAGCCGCCTGCTGCCGGCCCACCTGCCCTTGATGCTGGCCAACAGCTCGCCGGTGCGGGACTGGGAGTCGTTTGCTGATCCGACGGGCCCGCCACGGCCGATGCACGGGTTTCGGGGGGTTTCGGGCATCGATGGCACCCTCTCGGAGGCCTGCGGGCTGGCCGAGGCCCTCGGTTCCCTGGTGTTGCTGAGCGGCGACCTGGCGGCGCTCCACGACAGCAATGGCTGGCTTTGGCGCCCCCAGTTGGGCGGTCGCCTGACGGTGCTGTTGATCGACAACGGTGGCGGCGGCATCTTCGAGCAGCTGCCCATTCGCACCGAGCCTGAGGGGGCGCTGGATTTTGAGCGGCTCTTCGCCATGCCCCAACCCCTGGATCCCTCGGTCCTGGCGGCGGCCCATGGGGTTCCCTGCCGCCGGGTTGCCAACCGGGCCGATCTGGCGCTCCAGCTGGCCTGGGCCCTGGACCAACCCCTGGCTTTGCTGGTGCTGCGCACAGACCGCCGTCAGGACGCCGCCCTGCGCCGACGGCTACGCACAATGGCGGCACTCGCAGGGCCCCCTGATGCGTGAAGAGTCCCCCGCCTCCGCCCTTGCCGCAAGCGGCGAGCCGGTGCAGTGGCAATCCGTAGGCCACTACACCGACATTGGTTTGGAACGGAGCGAGGAAGGCATCGCCCGGATCTGCATCAACCGCCCCGAGAAACGCAATGCCTTTCGACCCCGCACAGTGCAGGAACTGTGTGACGCCTTCACCAGGGTTCGGGATGACCCCAAGATTGGCGTGGTGCTGTTCACAGGGGCCGGGCCGGCCGCGGATGGGGTGTGGTCGTTCTGCGCCGGAGGCGACCAGAGCGTGCGCGGCGAAGGGGGTTACGTAGACGATGAGGGCTTGCCCCGCCTCAACGTGCTCGATTTGCAACGGCTGATCCGCAGCCTGCCCAAGGTGGTGATTGCGCTTGTGGCCGGTTATGCCATGGGCGGCGGCCAGGTGCTCCATCTGCTTTGTGACCTCAGCCTGGCCGCCGACAATGCCGTCTTCGGCCAGACCGGGCCACGGGTGGGAAGTTTTGACGGTGGCTTTGGAGCGGGGTACCTGGCCCGGGTGGTGGGCCAGCGCAAGGCCCGTGAAATCTGGTTTCTCTGCCGTCGCTATGGCGCCCGGGAGGCCCTGGCCATGGGGTTGGTGAACCAGGTGGTTCCCCTGGAGTGCCTGCAGGCCGAAGGGGTGGCCTGGGCCCGGGAGGTGCTGCGCCACAGCCCGACGGCGATTCGCTGTCTCAAGGCGGCCTTTAATGCCGAGACCGACGGATTGGCGGGCATCCAAGAGCTGGCCGGGCAAGCCACCCATCTCTTCTACCGAACCGCCGAGGGCCAGGAGGGCCGCAATGCGTTCCTGGAGAAACGCGATCCGGACTTCTCCCAGACCCCCTGGTTGCCCTGAGGGCAAGGCGTGGTGTTTGGAAAGCACGCAGGATGCGCCTCTCGTTAACGTGGCCTTGATGCGCCATTGCGTTGTTTTTCCGGGAACCGTGCTCCGTCCTTCGCTCCGTTCCCCAGGCCCGCTCGTCGCCACCACCACACCGGCAGCCTTGCTGGCCCTGCTGGCCTTCCTGCCCCCAGGGCCTGGCTTCGGCCAGCCGTCATTGCCGGCAGGTTCCTCCACCCCAGACCCACCAACCTCGGTGGTACGGCCAACGGAACGGCCCCTGCCGCCCCCACCGTTGGTCACTCCTGGCGCTGCCGCCCTGCTTGGGGGGCCGGAACCGCTCCAGATCGGCGGGCCCGAGGGCGCGGCCGCGGCCCCCTTGGCCGGCCCCTTGGCCCCCTTGGGTGTGCCGGTTGTGACCGCCCCTCCACCCATAGCGCCACCGGCACCCCGGCCCGGCGGCAGCCAGGCCCCAGGGCCGGTGGCCCCTGGGGCGCGGCCCCTGACCCAACCCAACGTCGCGACACCCCCGCCCACAACCTTGGTGCTGGATCGTCGCCGTCGGTTCCTGACCGTTTTTGAAAATGGCCGTCCGTTGCGCCGTTTTACTGTGGCGGTGGGCATGCCCGGTTGGGAGACCCCGGTGGGGACCTTTCGGGTGTTGGAAAAGACGATCAACCCGGTTTGGGAGCATCCCCAGAAAGGCACGCTTACGCCCTCCGGTCCGACCAACCCCCTCGGCAGCCGCTGGATTGGTTTTCATCAGGATTGCCAAGGCCGTAGCGGCTGGGATGGCGAGCAGATCCTTGATGTCAAAGGCTGTGTTGTGACTGGTTTTCACGGCACCCCCAACCGCTGGACCGTTGGCCGGGCGCTATCCCATGGCTGTGTGCGCCTCCATGACGAGGACGTGCGCGAGCTGTTTGACCTGGTGACTCTCGGAACGCCGGTGACCGTTCTGCCCTGAGACAGGGCGCCAGTAAAGTGGCGCCCTTGTCAAGAGCCGACGATGCGCATTCTTTTTGCTGCTGCCGAATGCGCTCCCATGATCAAGGTCGGGGGCATGGGGGATGTGGTGGGTTCGCTGCCCCCGGCCCTAGCGGCCCTTGGCCATGACGTGCGGATCATGCTGCCGGGCTACGGCAAGTTATGGGGACTCCTGCCCATTGCCAGCGAGCCGATTTGGCGTGGTTACACGATGGGTACCAATTTCGCCATTTTTGAGAGCCGTCACCCAACCCATGGGCTACCCATCTATCTCGTGGGCCATCCGGCGTTTGACCCGGCCAGAATCTATGGCGGCGAAGATGAAGATTGGCGCTTCACGTTCTTCGCCAGTGCCACGGCCGAATTCGCCTGGAATGGGGGCTGGAATCCCCAGGTGTTGCATTGCCACGACTGGCACACGGGAATGATCCCTGTTTGGATGCACCAGGACCCTAACATCAGCACTGTTTTTACAATTCATAACCTTCGGTATCAGGGCCCTTGGCGTTGGAAACTTGACCGCATGACCTGGTGTCCCTGGTATATGCAGGGCGATACCACCATGGCCGCAGCCCTTTTATACGCCGACCGAGTCAATGCCGTTTCACCCACCTATGCCCGTGAAATCTGTACAGATGAATATGGGGAGGGTCTGGCCGGTCTACTGAATTTTATTTCCGGTAAATTACGGGGAATTCTCAATGGTATTGACACTGAAGAATGGAATCCCGCAACCGATGAATGCCTGCCGGCCACCTTCAGTGTTGACGACTTGAGTGGCCGGGCCCTCAATAAGCAGACCCTGCAGCAGCGCATGGGTCTCACAGTGGATCCAGACACCTATCTGATGGCGATGGTCAGTCGGCTGGTGGATCAAAAGGGAGTCGACCTGCTGCTGCAGGTGGCCGATCGGGTGTTGTCCTACACCGATAGTCAATTTGTGGTGCTGGGCACCGGTGATCGGGGCTTGGAGTCGGGTTTGTGGCAAATGGCTTCCCGCCATCCTGGCCGTTTTGCTGTTTTTCTAACCTATGACGATGCCTTGTCTCGTCTGATTTATGGTGGCAGCGATGCTTTCTTGATGCCGAGTCGCTTTGAGCCCTGTGGCATCAGTCAGATGCTGGCGATGCGCTATGGATCGGTGCCCGTGGTCCGGCGGGTGGGTGGACTGGTGGATACGGTGCCGCCGAATGCACCATCTGAGGGCACCGGTACGGGGTATGGCTTTGATCGCTACGAGCCGGTGGATTTCTATACTTCGATTGTGCGTTCCTGGGAAGCATTCCGCCATCGCTCCAGCTGGCAGGAATTGCAACGACGGGGCATGAGCCAGGACTTCAGTTGGGAGCGTTCGGCTCGCGACTACGACAGGATGTATCGAGAGGTACTTGGCATTAAGGAACCAACACCGGATGCCGATGAGGTCGGTCGTTTTTCCCAGGGGCAGGGCGTTCCCAGTCTTCAGCCGGCCGACACCGCAAATGGTGTCCCAGGGACCCAGGCGACGTCGATCCCGGCCGCTCCGGCGACCTCTGCCCGTGACCTTCGACGTCCGGGCGGTCATCGCTGAGTTCGAGTCGATCCCGAGCGATGGCGGCGCCAGAGCGCTCCAAACACGGGCGCGGGTCGTCCCCGGACCTGCCGGTCCCTTGGCAGAATCCCTGGGGGGTCCTATGGCGGGAACTGGGGGCGGTGCTGGCATCCCTGGGATTGGGTCTGAGGGAACTATGGCGGCGCAATGGCGAGGGGAGCCTATGGCGGCCTGCTTTTTGGCCCCAGGCCGTGGCGTTGCTGTTTTGGCCCCTCTTGGCCGTGGCCCTTGTGGGGCTGCTCGTGTTTGGCGGTCGTCCCCTAGTGACAGCTCGACGTCCGCCGCCGATCCCCCCTTTGGCTGGAGGCCGCAGCCCAGGACCCCAAGCAGAAAGACCACCCTTCAATTCAGGAACCTCCAATGCGGCGACTTCTGTTTCCCCGCCTGCACCCCCCGAGTCTTCCATTCCGTCACCTGCGGCTCCCCAACCCATCGAAGCCGAAGCCCCTGCTGACGCCCCCCCCGAGCCCAACCCCGGGGAGACGGAACCTGGGGCCCGAGGCCCTGGGCCCGCCCCTCCGTCGGCGCCCCTGCCCCCCCCTGATCCGCTGCTTCAGGCCCTGACACCGGACGATCCCGAAGGTTGGATTGGGGCGACCCGGGCCGAGCCGGGTGCCTCGCGCCTGGATTTGCTGCTGATCGACCGCTTCAGGAGCCTGCCCGATCGCCAGCGGCTTGCCTTGGCAAGCCAATGGCAGCGACGGGCCGAGTCCCTGGGCTACGAGGATTTACGCCTCCTCGATGGACGGGGTCACCTGCTGGCGCGGCGGGCCCTGGTGGGTTCAGGCATGATCCTGCTCGAATTCCCTGCCACCCCTCCGGAGGCCTGATGTCCCTGCCTCTCTCCCAGCTGGATGTGCTGTGGGGTCCGCCCCTGGCCAGGGTCGATGCTGGCAACGCGATCGAGCGCGTCAGTACCGACAGCCGCAGCGACCTCACCGGGGCGCTGTTCGTGCCCCTGGTGGGTGACCGTTTTGATGGCCACAGTTTTTTGATGGCTGCCCTGGAGACGGCAGGGGCCGCCGTGGCCCAGCACGAACGGATCACGCCGGAAATGGTGGCCAAGGCTGGGGAGTTGGGCAAGCCGCTTTGGGCCGTGGCGAACACCCAGCTGGCCTACCAGCAGCTGGGCCGTCTCTGGCGTCGTCACCTCGGCGCGCCGGTGGTGGCGGTGACCGGGTCGGCGGGGAAGACCACAACCCGTGAGTTGATCCGGGCGGTGTTGGCTCCCCTGGGGCCCGTGGTGGCGAGCAGCGGCAACGAAAACAACGATGTGGGCGTGCCCTTGACCCTGCTCAAGGGGGACACCACCACGGCGGCCTACGTGGTGGAGATGGGGATGCGGGGGCTGGGCGAGATCGAGCGCTTGAGCCGCTGCGCCGAGCCCGATGTGGCCGTGATCACCAACATCGGTACGGCCCATATCGGCCGACTCGGCAGCCGCGAGGCCATTGCCCGGGCCAAGACGGAAATCACGGCTGGCCTGGCGCCCCAAGGACTGGTGGTGATCCCGGCGGGGGATCCGTTGCTGGAAGCTGCCCTGGCCCGAGGTTGGCAGGGCCGGGTGCAACGGGTGGCCCTGACCGATGAGACCAGCGGGTTCGATGCCGACCTGCCGGCGGCAGACCTGGTGGGGGCCCTGGAGGAGGATCAGCAATTGCGGCTCGACCAGGGACCGCCGCTGCCCTTGCCCCTGGAAGGTCGCCACAATGCCCGTAACTTCCTGCTGGCCCTGGCGGTGGCCCGGGAGTTGGGGGTGCAGCTGGCAGAGCACGGGGCAGCGGCTTGGGCCGTGGCGGTGCCGGGGGGACGCAGCCGCAGGCTGCAGGTGGCAGGAATCGAGGTGCTGGATGAAACCTACAACGCTTCTCCGGAGTCGATGCTGGCCGCGTTGGAGCTGCTGGCCCACCAGCCCCTGGCCGCAGGCGGCCGGCGTTATGCCGTGCTCGGCACGATGCTGGAGTTGGGGGAGCACAGCCTGGCCTTGCACCGGCAGGTGGCGGAACGGGCCAAGCAGTTGCAGCTGGATGGTCTGGTGATCGTCGATGCGGGTGCCGAGGGTGAAGTGATGCAGGCCGCCGCCGAGGGCCTGCCGCGGCTGGCAAAAGTGGCGGAGCCGGAGGCTGCGGCCGGCGCCCTGGAGGCCTGGCTCTGCCCCGGGGATGTGGTGTTGCTCAAGGCCAGCCGTGCTGTCGCCCTCGAACGCCTGCTGCCGCTTCTCGGCTGCAGCGATGGCCCATCATGATCCAGCCTGTGGGATTGCGTCGCCGCAGATTTGCCTAGGTCTTTGCAGGGGCCCTGGTCGTGGCGCTGCCGTTGCTGGCAGGGGGGGTGGTAGGGCCGCTGAGCAGCCGAATCCAGCGCTGACTCCCTGGCGCCCGTCGATCGGGAGCTGTTGCATGAACGCTATGGCCAGGGGGCCCTCTTTCGCCTGCGGCTCGGAGTCGATTGGTGCGAAAAAATGCTGGCACCCCTGGCCTAACCTGATCCTGCCCTTCAAGGTTGTCGTCTGATTCACCCCAGCAGCGGCACGCCGCCGCCACCCTCACCGTCGGCCATTTCTTTGCGACGGGCCAGGCCGTGGGTCAATCGCGACTGTTGTGCGGCGCAGAGATCTGATGCGCCTTTGATGGGTCGGGCTGGGCTCCAAATCCCCCTGTTTTTGGCATGGTCCCATGGCAACTGATGCCGCGTGCTAGTTGCCCCATCCGACCAGAACGCAGCCGCAATGGCAATGGCAATGGCAATGGCAATGGCAATGGCAATGGCAATGGCAAGCGATTGTTTTGAACAGCCAGGTCCTGACTTGGCTGTTTTTGCCGGCTTTAGACTGGTCTTTAGGGCATCACAGATTTTTTATGATTCGATCTTGCGTAATATAGAGAAACCTGCGTCTATGCACTGACCGCCTGCGAACAAATGCTACGAAGATGTCTGTGACCCGCTGGCCATTGATGTCCGTGATTAGCTTCAGTTTGTTGGCCAACGAGCACGTCATGCTTAATCCGTCAAATCCACGCATTTCGGAATCCGATCATGAGTTCCTCGCAAGATTGAACAGCCTTGACTTTGGCCCCCTGGCCTACAAGTTGATGCACGCGGAAGATAGGCCGGGTCTTTCTCTTGACCAGGCCATCGATGCGGTTAAGAAGTACAAGGGCTTTTTATTCCTTTATCACTCCAGTCAGGGTGCTTCCATATCACCCTCTCGATATATAGACTATGTTTGGCATACACATATCGTCGATACGGAGGTTTATTCTGTGCAGACGGCTTATTTATTCGGTCACTATATGCACCATTTTCCTTTCTTCGGCAAGCGCAGTGCTGATGATCAGCGCACTTTACTCGATGCAGCTCACCGTACTATGAAGGCGGCTTCTTCCTATTTTAATTGGGACGAGGATGATTGGTGCGGCACCAAGGTTCCCAAGCATCCCTTTCCCACGCGCGGGCATACCGATCTTGTGGATGTGATCTTTCCGGCTGGTGCAAGTATTGCCGAAGGCGAAGTGAATCCGGATGTGTTTTCTTTCCATGCGGGTAATTTCCGTTGCACCGTCGAGCACTTTGGCAGCAGTCCTCCGGCCCACAACTCGCTGCGGAAATCCAGTCGCCTAGAGGCACTGGAGCGGCTGCTGCGGCTTCCTCCTTGGGTGGTCATCTGCAAACCAGTCGACTTCCTCAATGACATCTTCCAAGTCGTGGATATTGAGAGGCTTACTGATATTGCCAAGACCCTGGTTGATCAGAGGCTGAGTCCCGAATCCTTTACGGTGGAACTGGCAAGGCTTGAGCTTTCGACTCAGCACTAGGCAGTCTCCTCCAGGACAAGCACCCGCATTGTCTGCCATCAGGCGGTGGAGCAGGGCCTCAAGGCCCTGCATCTGCACCACGGCCAGCAGGTGTGGGGCCATGGCCTGATCGTTGCTGCGCTGGCCTGAACAGACGTTGCGTGTGACATCAAGCGCACCAAAGCTGGTTATGCTGAGTCGCTGACATTGATCTCTAATCGTTTAGGGATCTTCCTCCGCGGGCGGAGGGTTGTTGGGCAGGTTGTCCCCGACGAGCCAACCCACCCAGGCTGAAAACCATCGCCATCGCCAGATACCCCAGGGCCCAGGAAGATCCGTGCCCCCAGCCCGGATCCAGGACCGTGTCGCCCGGGGTGAAGCGCCAGGCATGCAGCAGCCCGACCCAGGACCCGGCCGCGGCCACCAGGGCGCAGAGGGCCGCCGCCAGGAAGCGCTGCTCGATCACGTAAACCAGCATGGCCGCCAGCAGCATGGCGGCCACGATCTGTCCTTGCTCTAGAGCGAAGGCCCCCGCTGCCCAGACATCGGCTGCCCGTAGCGGTTCGAGCAGGGCCGGGCCAAAGGGTTGGCCGGGAGTGCCGGCCCCGCCGGCCCGCAACCCCGACTTCAAGAGCATCGAACCCCAACTGGCCAGGCCGGGCAGCAGACCCAGCACCACCGCCGGTGCATGGTGGCTGGGAGTGGCCTGGAAGGCCTGGGCGGCCATCACCAGACCGATGTAAAGCACGATCGCCATGCCCGCCTCGATCGGCACCACTTGGCCCACCAGACCCATCAGTCCCAGGAGGCAGAGCAGTCCCATCACCACCCCATTGAGCCAGGCGTAGCCCAGTCGTGCCCCCATCGCCTTCCAGCCAGGGTGGCCGATGTAGAGCGTGGTCGGGAAGCACGACCCCAGGCCGGCCACGGCGATCGTCGCCAGGCCGTTGATCAACAGCGAACTGCGCACGGGATAGCGGTCGCCGGCCGCATCAGCGCTCTCCAGGTTTTGCAGGGATCCCAGCAGCGTAAACAGTCCCATGGGCACCGTGACCCCGATCCAGGGCAGCAGCTGGTTGCGAGCCGCCCAGAGGTCGCCAAGCCGGGGCTGGGGCAGGTGCAAGCCAACGGCCGCCTGGTTGGCCTGCCAGGTGGGTGCATCAATTTGGATGAGGCCAGTGGCGCCAGCCAGGGCCACCCCCACCAGCACCGCCAACAAGCCCCCTGGCAGGGGCAGCCGCACGTCGCCGTAATAGGCCAACAGCACCACCGCCAGCACCGCCAGTCCCACCACCGGCACCGCATAGGTGCGTAGCAGGAAGCCGAGGCTGATGTAGCCCAGGGCGATGCCCGCCAGGGTGGAGAGCAGGGCGGCGCGCGGCAACCAACGGCGCAGGGGGCCCACCACAAACGATCCCCCCGCCTCAATCAGGCCCGAGGCCAGGCAAGCCATCAGACCGGCCTGCCAGGAAACGCGCACCGCCTCGGCTTCCGTCAACCCCTGGCCCAAGGCCGCCAACTTGACCGGCAGCATCACCAGAAACACGAAGGCAAACAGGCTCACCGTGTTGATGCCAAAGGGCAAGGCCGTGCGGTCGCTGTTGCCATCCTGGAGGGCCAGGCGCCGGGCCTGGAGGGCATAGGCCAGGTTGCCGGCCACCAGGGACAGCCCCGTAGCCGGCAGGATGACGCCAAAGATCAGGCTGTCTGGATAGCCCAGGACCGCCCGACCCAACGAGACGATCAGCAGCAGCTGGATCAGGTTGTCAAGTGCCAGCCCAAGGAAACCATCCAGGTCGCCCGACACCCACCAGCGGGGGCGGGTGCCGGATGTGGAGGGGTAGTCGGCCATGAGCCGGCGTGCGGTGGAGGTGGCGGCCAAAGTAAGCGCTGCCTGCTGGCCTTTTCAGTGGCCGCTGCGTCCATGGAGCTGCAGGATCACCACGCCGGCCACGATCAAGCCAATGCCGACAAAGGCGCCAGCGTTGAGGCGCTCACCGTAGGTGAGCCAGCCCACCAGGCTGATGCCCACCAACCCCACACCGGACCAGACCGCGTAGACGAGGGCGAGGGGCAAGCGTTGGAGGCTGATGGACATCAGATAAAAAGCGCTGGCGTAGCCCAGCACCACCATCAGGCTGGGGATGGGGCGGCTGAAGCCTTCGCTGGCCTTCAAGCTGGAGGTGGCCACCACCTCTGCCGCGATCGCGAGCATCAAAGCGACAGTGGCGTTCAAGCGGAAACCACCCGATCCGGAAGCAGCACGCCGTTGAGGTGGTCGCATTCGTGTTGAACGATCCGCGCTTCAAACCCCTCCACCTCCTTGTCGATCCTCTGGCCGCAGGCTGATAAGGCACTCAGATGCACCCTGGAGGCCCGCAGCACCGGCACCCGCATCCCCGGCACACTCAGACAGCCTTCCAAGGCCTCGGTTGTGTCAGTTCCAACCGGGGTCCATTCCGGGTTGATCAGAACGGTCTCGGGGATCGGGGGGGCGTCTGGGTAGCGGGGGTTGCTGGTGATACCAAAAATCACGACCCGAAGCGACACGGCGATCTGGGGGGCCGCCAGTCCGGCGCCGGCACGGGCCGCCATCGTGTCCCGCAGGTCGTCAATCAGGGCAGCGAGTTGGGCAGTGCCGAGAGCGTCGGGCGCAACGGCTGCGCTGGGCTGGCGCAAACGCGGATCGCAGAGTTGGAGGACAGGGCGGACAACCATTTCGAGATTTTAGTGGAGATCGGCGTGATTGCAGCCAGGGCGGTTTTACACCCGGGCGCTCTCAGAACTGGCGATAGGGTTCGTGGGCCCGTGGCCCCTCCATGACCCTCCCCCTTGCTTTTCTTGATGGTGGCTTGGACATGGCCACCCTCCATGACGGGCTTGGGCGCTGGGGCTATCTGGTGATTTTCGGCGCCATGTTGCTCGAAAATGCTGGCCTGCCCTTGCCCGGGGAAACGGTCACCCTGCTGGGTGGTTATGCGGCCGGCAGTGGCCAGCTCAATGTTTTGGGGGTGATGGGAGCGGCCGCCGGCGGGGCCGTGTTGGGGGACAACATTGGGTACTGGGTGGGGAGGCGCTTGGGCTGGGGTTTGATCTTGAAGGTGGGCCGTTGGCTCGGCCAATCCCCTGCCCAGCTGGAGAAACTGCGCGACCAGTTCCTGCGCCATGCCGGCAAATCCGTGCTGCTTGGGCGCTTCGTGGCCGTGTTGCGGGTGGTGGCTGGCCCGATGGCTGGGGCCGTCGGCATGCCCTATCCCAAGTTTTTGCTTTGCAACGTTGTCGGAGCCACCCTCTGGGCCAGCACCATGGTCAGCCTGGCCTGGCTGGGGGGCCGCTGGATTCCCGTCGAACGGATGGTCAAGGGAGTCGTCGAATTTGGCCTGGGCGCCCTGGTGCTGGTGGCCCTGATCGTGCTGCTGCCCCGGCTGCTGAGTCGCTTCGAACAACGGGAGCTGGCGGGCGAGCCACCAACGCCTGAAACATAAGTGCGACTGGGGCTGATAGGCAGCGAGGGAGGATGCGCTCGTCCATTTCTGCCTGAACCGATGCCCCAGCGCTATCTGCGCTACCTCATCTTCCCGCTCATCTGCTGTGCGGCGGGTCTGGCGATCGTGATGGGCTGGCTGGGTGCCAGCGCCGCCTGGGTCACCCTGGTATTGCTGGTGCTGGAGATATCACTTTCGTTTGATAACGCGGTGGTCAATGCCCGGGTGCTGGAAAAGTTGACCCCGTCCCAGCAGCGGTTTTTTCTCACCTGGGGGCTGATCATTCCCGTTTTTGGTGTGCGGCTGCTCGGTCCCCTGCTGATGGTGGCCCTGGCGGGCGGCGTTGGCTTGGGCCAGGCCTTTGATGCCGCCATCCACCACCCTGACCACTACCGCGAACTGCTGGAACTGGCCGAGCCGCGCATCCTGGCCTTCGGCGGCATGTTTCTGCTGATGGTCTTTTTGCGCTACTTCATCAACGAGGCCAAGACGCTGCATTGGTTTGGCCCCCTGGAGCGGCGCCTCAGCGCCGCCGGTCGCATTGAGGCCCTTGAAATTGCCCTGGCTCTGATCCTGCTGCTGCTGCTGGTGGCAAGCCTGCCGGTAACCCTGCGGGGTGATGTCATGGTTGCCGGCGTGATTGGCCTGGTGCTGCAGCTGCTCAGCACTTCCCTGGCCGAGGCCTTTGGCGATGAGGAGCAGGCCGGTGCCCGTCTGGCGGCCGGGGGGGGACTGATGAGCCTGATCTATCTCGAGCTGCTCGATGCCTCCTTCAGCCTTGATGGCACCATCGGTGCCTTCGCGATCACCAGCAACCTTGCCCTGATCATGGTGGGACTGGGACTTGGTGCTCTTTTCATCCGTTCCCTCACCTTGATGCTGAGCCGGGAAAGGGCCCTCGACCAATTGGTGTTTTTAGAGCACGGTGCCCATTACGCCATCGGTGCTCTGGGTCTGTTGATGTTGGCGGGAATCTGGCTCGGACATCGAGGCGTGCACCTGCCTGAATGGGTCACGGGCTTCATTGGAGTGGTGCTTTTGGCCTTGTCCCTGGCTGATTCCCTACGTCAACGCCGTCGCCGGGGCCTTTCGCAGCACTGAATCCAGACCTGCCTTGAGTCCCCCGAACAGGAGAGGGAGACTCAGAGATAGAACCCGACCGTTGTCACCACCCGTGTTCCCTGGGCCCGCAGGGCACTGCGCAGCAGGATCGTCGATTGGTTGTGCAGCAGGTTTTCCCAGCGGTGCCTGGTCACGAAGACCGGCAGCACCACCACACAGAAGCGGTTGCGGTCCTTGCGGTGTTCCACCTCAAAGTCTTTGACAAAGTCCACCACCGGATCCACCAAGGAGCGATAAGGGGAATCGAGAATCTCCAGATGGACATCGGGCACCTGGCGGGCCCATTGCTCCTTGAAAGCCTCCACCTTGCCCAAGCCCAGGTCCACATGGACCGCCACCAGGTCGCTGGCGATCGTGCGGGCGAAGCGGATGGCTTCCGTGAGGGCGGCGCAGCCAGAGCTGAAGGCCCGCATCAACAGGAGGGGGCCAAACACCATCAGGCCCCCTTCATGGGCCTTGGTCAACAAGGCTTGTTGGCTGGCCACGGGCGTGGCGGGCAACAGCCCCTGGCCGGTCTTGAAGGCACCCGCCACGAGCAACAGAAAAATCATGCCCATGAAGAGATAGGTGGGCAAGCTCAACAACTTGGCGCTCGAACTGACGCCCCGCAGGTTGGCCAGCATCACCAGGAACACCGCCAGCAGGCAAAGCGGCACCCTTTGGGCCTCCAGGCCCGGGAAATAGGAGGTGAGGGCGGCAATGCCCGCCGCCGTACTCACCGCCACCGTGAGCACGTAATCAATAGATAGGGAGGCACCGGCGATCAGGCCGGCCAGGGGGCCGATGTTCTCCTGGGAAACCCGATAGGAGCCGCCGCCGTGGGGGTAGGCCTTGATGGTCTGGCGGTAGCTGGTGCCGACGATGATCATCAGCAGCAGCACGATCAGGCCCGTGATCGGCAGGGTGAAACTGAGGGCGGCGGCCCCCGCCATGCCCAGGGTCAGCACGATCTCCTGGGTGGCATAGGCCACAGAGGAGAGGGCGTCGGAGCTGAGAATCGCCAGGGCTTCCGCATTGCTATAGCGCTCTTCGTGGCTGGCGCTGGTCGGCAGGGGACTGCCGATGACCGTGCGGCGCAGCCGGTCAAAAACGGAGTGACGCTCAATGAGCAGGCCGCTGCGGTAGGCGAGATGGCGCAAACCTATGTCCCGCTGCCCTCAAAGCCTGTTTTTTCTGCTTAACGTTGCGGCGCTTTGCCAACAACCTCTCTTGACCCTTTCCCCGCAGCGAAAGCCCTGGCATGCCCTGGAGGCTCAGGAATGCCAGAGCCTGCTCGCCAGCGGTGAAGACGGCCTCTCCACAGCCCAGGTCGCCGCCCGACTGGCTGAGCATGGGCCCAATCGCATTGAGCTGGCTGCTGGGCGCAGTCCTTGGCGAATCCTCTGGGACCAAATCAGCAACGTCATGTTGCTGATGCTGCTGGCCGTTGCTGCCGTTTCAGCGGCGGTGGCCCATCTGAATCAACGGTTTCCCAAGGATGCCCTGGCGATCCTGTTGATCGTCGGGCTCAATGCCCTGCTGGGGTATTTGCAGGAATCCAGGGCCCAGCAGGCCCTTCAATCCCTGCGCCGCATGGCCCAGCCCATGGTCACGGTCTGCCGCGACGGCCGCTGGGATCGGATCTCAAGCGAGCAGTTGGTGCCCGGCGATCGCATCCGCCTGGAGGCGGGGGACCGGGTGCCCGCCGATGGGCGCCTGCTGGAGGGAGCCGATCTAGGTCTGCGCGAGGCGGCCCTCACCGGCGAAGCGGAGTTGGTGGAGAAACGGTCCCAGCTGGTGCTTGATGGGGCAACACCGGTGCTCGATCGGCGCAACTGTGTCTTTCAGGGCACCGAGGTGGCCCGGGGCCGCGGCACAGCCCTGGTCACCCAAACGGGGATGGGCACGGAACTGGGCCAGATCGCCCAGATGATCAATACCGCCGGCGGTGAAACCACCCCGCTGCAGCAGCGCCTGGATGGCCTGGCCAATGTGCTGGTGAGCAGCGCCCTGGTGCTGGTGGCCTTGGTGGTGCTGGGTGGCTGGCTATTGGGCCAGCCCTTGCTTGATTTGCTGGAAGTGGCGCTGTCGATGGCGGTGGCGATCGTGCCGGAGGGATTGCCGGCCGTGATCACCGTCACCCTCGCCATCGGCACCCAACGCATGGTGCAGCGAGCCGCCTTGATCCGGCGCCTGCCGGCCGTGGAGGCCCTGGGATCTGTCACGGTGATTTGTTCGGACAAGACGGGCACCCTCACCCAGAACCGCCAGGTGGTGCAGGAATTGCGCTGTGGCACTGAGTCCATCGCCGTCAGTGGCCAGGGCTACGACCCCAACGGCACCTTGACCCCTACGCCCCTTACCGTCCCGTTTGCCGAAAGGCATGGGACCGCCCCCGGCGCCGTGGACTTGTTGCTCCAGGCAGGGGCTCTCTGCAGCGATGCCGAACTCAACAGCCAGCCTGAGGGCGGTTGGGAGGTGTTGGGCGATCCCACCGAGGGCGCCCTGGTGGTGGCGGCAGCCAAGGCTGGCCAAGGGGCGGTGGAGCTGCGCCATCGCTTCCACCGCCAGGGGGAGATTCCCTTCAGTTCCGAGCGCCAATGGATGGCGGTCTGGGTGGGCGATGCGGACGGGGAACTGCAGGCCCCTTTGGGCGCTGCCGCTGAAGGTTCGGGCACGTTGCTGTTGAGCAAAGGGGCTCCAGAAGTGATGCTGAACACCTGTGACCGCTGGCTGGCACCCTCCGGGGTGGAAGGGCTCAACGACCCTGAGCGCCAATGGTGGCTTGGCCAGGCCCGCGAGCTTGCCGCCAGGGGCCTGAGGGTTCTGGCTTTTGCCGCTGCCCCGCACCACCCGGGTCCGGAGCAGCCGGTAGAAAAGCAGGTCTTACTGGGCCTGATGGCCCAACTGGATCCAGCCCGTCCTGAGGTGGCCGAGGCGGTGGATCGTTGCCGCCAGGCCGGCATCCGCCCCGTGATGATCACCGGCGACCATCCGCTGACGGCCCAGGCCATTGCCAAGGGCATTGGGCTGCTGCCAGAGAGCAGCGGCCTTGGCCAAGGTTCTGGCACCGACGAGGTGGTGCTGGGTCGGGAGCTGGAGGCCAGTGACGAGGACCAGTTGCGCCAGTTGGTGCGGCGCTGCAGTGTTTTTGCCCGCGTGCCACCCGAGCAGAAGTTGCGCATTGTCCGGGCCCTGCAGGCGAACGGCCAGGTGGTGGCCATGACCGGCGACGGCGTCAACGATGCCCCTGCCCTGAAGCAGGCCCACATCGGGGTGGCGATGGGCCTGACCGGCACCGAGGTGAGCAAAGAGGCCGCCGACATGGTGCTGCTCGATGACAACTTCGCCACGATCGTCAATGCGGTTGAGCAGGGGCGCTTGGTCTATGCCAACATCCGTCGCTTCGTCAAATACATTCTCGGCAGTAATGTCGGCGAACTGCTTACTATCGCCGCCACTCCCCTTTTAGGGCTCACTGGTGTCCCTCTGACGCCATTGCAGATTCTCTGGATGAATCTGGTAACCGATGGTTTACCGGCCCTGGCGCTCGCCCTTGAACCCGGCGAGAGAGACCTGATGCACCGTCCACCGGCCGAGCCCGGCGAATCAATTTTTGCTAGGGGAGTTGGTGCTTACATTTTACGCATTGGCGTTATTTTTGCGGCTTTCAGTATTGCCCTGATGGTCTATGCCTACCGCAGCGGTGCCCCCTGGAAAACCATGGTGTTCACCACCCTGTGTCTGGCCCAGATGGGCCATGCTTTGGCGGCGCGCAGCGATCGCCCGTTGCTGCAGGTGCCGGCCTTCTCCAACCCCTGGTTGTTGGCGGCCGTGGGCACCACCACCGTGCTGCAGCTGCTGTTGCTTTACGTCAAGCCCCTGGCCTCCTTTTTCGGCACCGCTCCTTTGTCGCTGCGTGATCTGGCGATCTGTGTTGGGGTGAGTCTGTTGTTCTTTATCTACTTGGAGCTTGAAAAGGTCTTTCGTCTCTGGCGTCGCCAACGCCACGCCGATGCCTGAGGGAGCCTCGATCGGGCAGGATGGCGTGCATGGATTGGATGCCGCCGGATCTCGGTTCCCTGGCCGAGGGACTGCCCAGGCTGATTCTTGTGGGTGTCGAGCGCAACCCCCTGCTGGGTTATGGCTTGATTGCCATGGCGATGTTGCTGGAAAACCTCATCCCTCCCATTCCCTCGGAATTGATCATGCCCCTGGGGGGAGTGCTGGTTCAGGAGGGGCGCCTGAATTTTCTGCCGGTGGTGTTGGCCGGTCTGTTGGGCACGGTGTTAGGGGCCTGGTTCTGGTACTGGGTCGGCAGACTGCTGCGGGCCGATCGGTTGGCGGCATGGCTGGGATCCCGAGGCCGCCTGCTTGGCCTTGGTCCCGAGAGCCTGGCTGTCAGCCAGGTCTGGTTTGGGCGCCATGGGGCCGCCGTTGTTTTCTGGGGCCGATTGCTGCCGGCGATTCGCACCCTGGTTTCTGTTCCAGCGGGGATGGAGTCGATGCCCCAGGGGCCGTTTTTGCTTTGGACGACCGCCGGCAGTCTGATCTGGGTGCTGGTCCTCACCCTGGTGGGGATGGTCTTGGGCTCCAGGGCCCCAGAGCTTTTCGCTGCCTTGGGACCAATCAGCGGCTGGATCAGCGCCTCTGTGCTGCTGCTGTTAGGGCTGAGGGCGGTGGTCCCCTGGCTGAGTTCGAAGTTGCAAAGGCAACGGCAGAGTTGAGTGGTATAGCTTGCGATCGCCATGGGCACTGGCGGGCCCAGGGCTAGAGGGCTTGGACGGAACGGCCGGGCTGCTGATTGAGGATGGGGGTTCGGGCTCAGGAGCCAGTAACGCTGGTTCTGGTAGCCGCTGGCTTTGCTCCCCTTTTTCGGCGCCGCCTTGCCGTTGACCCGTTTGGGTCGCCATGGGCGCCAGCCGTTCTTCCATGGCCGCCAGCACAAAGATCATTGCCCCCACCAGAGTCAGGCCGATCAGGGCCAGGGCGGCGTAAAGACGTTGGCGGTGTTGGAGTTGACCCTGAATGTTCTCGACCGCCACTCCGCAATCGCTGCAGATCAGCAGGTTGCCCCGGCGTCCCACCATGGTGACCATGCGACAGCCGCAGCGGCGACAGGCCAAGAGGCACTTCTCCAAAGGTCCACTTTGCCAGCGCCAGGAACAGAAATAAGTCGCAGCCGCTGCGGATCTCGTCTCTCCGGTGGCATTTTTGGCTGTGCTGAACCCTTGATCCGGCCCTTCCTTAGTCTGGATAGACAGCCTACAGCCGGTGATTCGTGGCCCTGATGCGCTCCACCCCCGGGTCGTTCCAACCTGCGGGTGGAGCCACGGATCGACTGTTCGTCCTGGGGGCCGGCCGCAGCGGCACCAGTCTGGTGGCGGGTCTCTTCCGTCGCAGTGGCCTGCACATGGGAGAGGCGGCCTATAAACCGCGACAGGCCAACCCCCATGGGTTCTTTGAAGATCGGGAGGTGAATGCGATTAATGAGGGTCTGTTGGCCCGTTGCCTGCCCCAGCGCGTCGAGTCAGGAGCCTGTGGCCAGGGTCATGACGTGCCCGGGGAAGGTCAACGCTGGTTGGCGCGCTTGCCAGCGGAAATCACCCCCCTGGCCACAGCCGACTTGACCAGCCGCATCAGCGCCGTTCTGGCCAAGGGGGCAACATGTTTGAAGGATCCCCGCTTTTGTTACACCCTGCCGGCCTGGTGGGCGGCCCTGGAGCCCGGGGCCCGGGTGCGCCATCTCTGTGTTTTTCGTCATCCCAGTGTTGTGGCGACAAGTGTTTTGCACGAATGTCGCACCGCTCCCTATCTGGCCAATTTGGCGATTAGCCCCGAGTTGATTTTTACCAATTGGTGTTTGTTGTATCGCCATGTATTGCAAAAACATGCCCGTAGCGGGGCATGGTTATTTGTTGCTTATGATAGCCTCTTTCAAGCCTCAACCCTGGATCGCATCGAAGCCTTCAGCGGCCATGAATTAGATCGGGAATTGGTCGATCCGGCCCTCAACCGCAGCCGCGCCGAACAAAGAATCAGCCCCGAAGCGGAGATGATTTACCTGCAATTACTCGAATGCAGCCAGGGGACTTGATGCTGAACGAACCATGCGCCTGATCCTGACGCTGTTGTGTCGTAATGAAATCGACATCATTGAAAGCATGATTCGGTTTCATCTTGGCCATGGGGTTGATTGTATTGTGGCGACGGATAACGGCTCAAGCGATGGCACTAGAGATTGTTTGCAACACTATGTTAAATCTGGAAAATTAGTGTTAATTGATCAACCTGAATCAACCCATGATCAGGCGGTCTGGGTGAGTGCGATGGCCCAGATCGCGACAAAACAACTGGGGGCTGACTGGTTGATTCATAGTGATGCCGATGAGTTTTGGTGGCCCCTTGATGGTGATTTGAAAACCACCCTGCAGGCCGTACCTCCAGGGGTGCTGGCCCTCACGGTGGGTCGTACTAATTTCCTGCCCCCCCCTCAGGATTCCTGCCAGGAGGGTTCGCAGCCGGGATGCTTCCATCAGCGTCAGCTCCTGCGGGAGCGACGGACTCTCAACAGCTTGGGCCAGCCCTTACCAGGCAAGATTTGTCATCGGGCCTTGCCCGGCATCAGCATCAGTGACGGCAATCATGGGGCAGTTCTGGCCGGTCAGGCCTTGATGGCTCCGAAGACGACGGCGATCGAAATCCTGCATTTTCCGGTTCGCAGCCTGGCCCAGTTTGGCGCGAAGATCAGCCATGGTGCCCAGGCCCTGGCCAACAATCCCCGTCTCCATCCCCTCGTGGGCGCCACCTGGCGGCAGGTCTATCGCGAGCATGTGCTGGGCGGCACCCTGGGCGCCTACTACGACAATCTTTGCCTTACGCCCCTCGAACGGCAGCGGCGACTGCGGGAGGGCAGCCTGCTGCACGATTCCCGTTTGCACCATTGGTTGGCGGGCAACTCGCAGTCCTTGTGATGCCCGCCTTGGAAACCACACCAGGTCAACCTTTACCGCTTGTGGCTGTGGTTACTCCCTATTGCGAGGAGTCCCTGGATCTGCTGTTGCCATGCCATCGCTCGGTTCTGGCCCAAGACTATCCGTGCCTGCACGTGCTGGTGGCCGATGGCCAGCCCATGGCCGCCATCGATGATTGGCGGGCCCACCACGTTGTGCTGCCCAAAGCCCATGGCGATCTTGGTTCAACCCCAAGGCTGATCGGTAGTTATCACGCCATTGGCCTTGGGGTGGAGGCCGTGGCTTTTCTGGATGCCGATAATTGGTTGCACCCTGGCCACATAGGTGGTCTGATGCGGGCGCGAGCCGCAAGTGGAGCAGCCTTTTTATCTTCAGGCCGGATGCTGTGCCGCTTGGATGGAAGTGTGATGGGTCCCTGTCCGCTGATTGACCCTGAGCGGTTTATCGATACCAATTGCATGCTTTTCGCCAAGGAAGCATTTCATCTTTTGCAGCATTGGGTCCTGATGCCCGATTATGGCCATCTCATCGGCGACCGAATCATGTTGCACCATGTGCGGGAATCTGGAGTTAAGTGTCAGCATGTGGATGAACCCTCTGTCTTTTATCGCTGTGGCAAGCCAGGTCTTTACTGGCAGATGGGCGAAAAGCCCCCAGCGGGTATCCCAGCACGACCAGATTATGAGGCATCCTTTCAACGTTGGGTGGCGGATGGCAATCCACCTCTCTAGCAATCACCCCGGCCACAAAATATGCTAAATATAAACCAGCCTTGGTGATCTCTTGTTTTTTTGGGAATTACCATATTGCCGTCTATTTGGATCGCTGGCTCCATGGTTGAGCATGCAAAACCCTTCACTCCAGCAATGGATTGATCACCTGCAGCGCACCAATGGAAGAGCCGTGCTGGAAATCTTCGCTGAACAACACCGAACAGCCGCTGCGGATGGCAGCTTCGGCGATCAGGGCATCGAACCAGCTCAACTGGTGCCGCAGCGCCAACTGGTGGGCGTCGAGCACCAGATTCACCTCGGTGCTCACCACTTCGAAACCGGCCAAGGCGGCAAGCAATGCCGTGATCTCGCCATCGCCCAGGGGCGGCGGAAGTTTGTTGCTCACCACGGCGCGCAGCTCGATCAGCACCTGGGTGCTGATCACAATCTCGTGGTTTTCGGCCAGATCGGCCAACCACCCTCTGATGCGCTCCCCTTTGGCAGGTTCCCGCCGATCCAGGCGGTAGACCCAGAGGTTGGTGTCCACGAACGCGCGCATCAACCGCGCTGATGCAGCGATTCGCGGTTCCAGGGCTCCTGGCTGCGGCTGCCGCTGACTGCGGCCATCGACTCAAAGTGCTCCAGCGCCTGGAGGCGCCGGCAGCGGGCATCCACGTAGCGGCTGAGGAATTCGCGCACCAAAGCGTTTACGGAGGTGTTCTCGCGAACGGCGGCTTCCCGAGCTCGCTGCAGCAGGGCGTCGTCGATGGCGACGGTGAGGTTGGTCATGGCTCCAACGTTACACGGGACCCGTGCTTCACGGGTTGCGGCATGAACGGCCGCTGGCGAGCTGCAACCCCCGCAGGGCCAACAGCTGGCAAGGGTTGTATGCAGGTGGCAACACCGCCGAGGCTGGCTCGTTTAGGCAGGGCGACCGACGGTTCCTTCCAGCAGAGAGGCTGGCGCCCTGGCCTTCAAAAACCTCAGCGGAGTCGGAGGCCCCGGCACGCTGAACAAACTCAGCTTCAAGCTCGATCAGACCCAGTTATCGCCCGCGGACATCAAGACACTGGGGGCGGCGATGCGTGCCATAGCGGTGCAGACCGTCTACGCCATGGGCATCGCGCAGCCCGATGCATAATGCCATCGACAAGGAATTAGTCTAAACAAATCTTACCAATATCGTCGTCGTCCCGCTCGACCAGATGTTCATGATTTGCTCCACCGTCAACCGCCTTTTCTGAGCTGGGGAGGTGATCGGTACGGGAGAGCGGGTGACACCGCTGGAGTCCCTCAAGGAGATGACAATCTATGGTGCGAAGCAATAGGGCGAGCAGTCATCTAAGGACTCGCTTGAACTGGGCAAATTGGCGGATCTGGTCGAGCATGATCAGAGACCCTAATTTAAGGCTAGCAAAGTAGTTCCGCAACTGGCTTGAAAATTAGTTTGCCTGGCGCACTTAAGTTTTAGATCTTACCCTCTTCAATCAATATGTCGAGTTGTTGTTGAAACTTAAGCTTGAGATCCTCAATACTTGTGTAGCGCGTAGGGTAATGGCCCAGTTTTTCCAACTTTTCTTCAAAGTCCCATAGTGAATTGATGTCTCCTCGCAGCCGCCTATCATAGGGTCCATGGGCTTGCATGATATAAGTGTAAATTCGTGGTATACCAGATTTCTTGAAAGCTGTATGTGCAACATCAAACTCTTCCTCAGTATATATGCCTGTCTTCGTCTTGAAGAGGCTTACAAAAATATCACTCTTCCTAACTCCTACATTGTATTCCTCCTGGAGACGGGTATCGCTCATGGCATCGAGAGAGGTTTCCCAGCGAAGCACTTCCACCTCGAATCCCTGGCGGCGAAAGTCCTTATTCTTGCGAAGGAAATGAAGTTCGAAGGCATCGCGATCTTCCCTGAGTTCTGAGGAGGAGGCGAGGAAGATCTTGATTGTTCTGGGGGCCGAGGATCCAGAACCAGCCGCTGGTGCTGCAGGGCGATCTACGACGCCAATGGGCCCCTTTGGGGCGGGCTTGGCCCAGGCCGGCAGGGCCTCTAACTTGAGGCCATCCAGCAATTCCAGAACGCTGACATCCTCATAGCTCTCTGGGCATTCAACCGTCAGCTTGCCATCCTGCTTGCGCTTCTGGAGTCGGCCTTCCTCATAGCGCTCTGGGGTGGTGGATAGACGGCATTTACTACAGAGGCAAGGCACAAGTTTGCGTACCTTATCCCTCAGACCTTCGAATGTTGCATTGAGGGCATCGAGGTCGCTGGAGATGACGCTCAGCAGGGCTTTGCGCTCCGGGCCGCGGGCGCGCAGTTCAATCTCCTGGCCCATCGGTGAGGCGAGCCGGGCCAGCAATTCACTCTGCCCGTGCTCGAAAAAGGCCCCACTGCGCCAGGAGCGATGCGGCTGGCGCACGAAACGATTCATGCGACAAATCAGCCGGCTGATCAAACCCTTGGGCAGGAAGTCGTATTGGTAGGTCAACACCAAATCATCCGGCTGGGGCCAATCCTGCACTGCCTCGGGGGTGGAGGGGGAGAGCAGCTGGGGCGCCAGCCAGGTTTCGGTTGGTTGATCGGCGAGCTTGTAGCAGAGCTCGAATTTCTCCATCAGGGCCAGGAGTTCGGGATGCAGGTCTCCATAGGTGGAGTGCGCCCAGATCTGCTGGCAATCGGCTCTGGTGAAGTAGCCAGAACGGGCTTTGGTGGGCTCGTCATCTAGCACGTTGAAGACGGCCTCCGTAGCCCAGTCGTTCTTGAGGATGACAAGGCGAGCCAGAAGGGGATCGTCCTGGTAGTGGAGGAAGACGCCTAAGTCGTGGAGATAGCGACTGAGCTTAAGCGCTTTGATTTCATCCAACTCCAGATAGCGTCCATAGATTTGAAAATAGTCCGTGCGGCTGATGTAGGGGTCCTGCTGTTTTCGCTCTTCTAATTCGGCACGAATCTCCAACCAACGGGCGGGCACCGCCTCACCGACGTGGGGCAATTGCTGAACGTGGTAGCGGATGGCCTCGGCCAACTTCTCAGCCGCCTCGGGCAATTCAAGATTGCCACGGTAAACATCCTTGACGTTGGTGAAGCGCCCCTTGATTCCGGCTGTATCAATGCTTTTGCTGCGACCCGCCTTCTCGTTCTGGAAGATCAGCACTGGGCTGCTCTCGCTGAGCGCTTCAATCAGCTCAAGCCAATACTTGAAGCCGTCGTCCTGCACCGCTTGGCTGCTGTTGCGGGTGTCGTCCACCAAGATGTAGAGAGAACGCTTGGTGAGAAAAAACTGATGGGTAGCGTAATAGATCTGTTGGCCGCCAAAGTCCCATACGTTGAGATGAAAGGGCCGCTCTGCGGCATTGGTAAAGGTATGACGATGGATATCGATGCCTTTGGTGGATTCCTCTTCCGCCGGCATGGGTAAATCAGTTTGGTATAGCCGGCGCAACAGGGTGGTTTTACCCGCGCCTCCATCGCCCAGGATCAGCACCTTGGCCTCGTAGAGGTGGTCTTCTCCCTGCGCTTCTATTTCGCGCAGGTAGTTGAGAACGGCTGCTTGACCTTGTTGGACGATTTCTGGGGGTGGATGGATTAGGGGGCAGTTGTAGACATTGATTCCATTTCTTAATCCATGCTCTTCCCATTTTGCCTCCAAGCCTCTCATCAGTAAGGGCTGCAACGGAGATAAATCCTGAACCTTGGTTTCTCTCAGGTTGAGATATGTCAATAGCCTCAAGCTTGCGAAGGGCGCTGTCTCAACGACAGGATTCATTGAAAGATCAAGCCAGGTGAGCTGGGTGAGGGCCACCAGAGACGCCGCTCCCTCATCACCAATCCGGTTGCCCCCCAGGTCCATAGAGGTGAGCTGGGTGAGGGCCACCAGAGACGCCGCTCCCTCAGCACCGATCTGGTTGTAATCCAGGTTGAGGGAGGTGAGCTGAGTGAGGGCCGCCAGAGACGCCGCTCCCTCATCACCGATATGGTTTAACCACAGGTTGAGGGAGGTGAGCTGGGTGAGGGCCGCCAGAGACGCCGCTCCCTCAGCACCAATCCGGTTGCCCCCCAGGTCCAGGGAGGTGAGCTGGGTGAGGGCCGCCAGAGACGCCGCTCCCTCATCACCGATCTGGCAGCCCCTTAGGTTGAGGGAGGTGAGCTGGGTGAGGGCCGCCAGAGACGCCGCTCCCTCATCACCGATCACGTTGTTCCCCAGGGTGAGGGAGGTGAGCTGGGTGAGGGCCGCCAGAGACGCCGCTCCCTCATCACCGATCTGGTTGTACCCCAGGTCGAGGGAGGTGAGCTGGGTGAGGGCCGCCAGAGCCGACGCTCCCTCATCACCGATCTCGTTGCCCCACAGGCTGAGGGAGGTGAGCTGGGTGAGGGCCGCCAGAGACGCCGCTCCCTCAGCACCGATCTCGTTGCCCCACAGGCTGAGGGAGGTGAGCTGGGTGAGGGCCGCCAGAGACGCCGCTCCCTCAGCACCGATCCAGTTGCTCCCCAGGGTGAGGGAGGTGAGCTGGGTGAGGGCCGCCAGAGACGCCGCTCCCTTAGCACCGATCTGGCAGCCCCTTAGGTTGAGGGTGGTGAGCTGCGTCAACTCCGCGAGCCGCTCCGCCAGGGCCCTCACAGGTTCATTTAGCTGATAAATCCTTGGCTTATCCCGCAGCTCCTGTGGCCACTGGTCCACTGAGGCGGGCAGATGAGCGCCCGAGCCCAGGAGAGCCAGCTCCGTGGCCCCTTGCCGACGCAGTTCAGCGATCAGGCCATCCAGATCAGCTTCGGAAATGCGTTGCAGTCGAGGAGTGGTCGTCATGGGCGAGATCAGCTAAAGATTCAGGCGAGCAATCCAAGGCAATCCATCCGCTTTTACCCCACCCCAGCTTCCTGAAGCTCACACCCGGATGGACTCTCAGATGCACTGCGTTGGCAATCCATCCCACTTTTCCGATCAACTCCTGGCGGAGCTTATCGAAACTGGGAGCGAGGCCATCAAGATCGCAGCCGACCCCACCGCCCTGGTGGGCCATCCTTTTGCCATGCTGATCCAGATCAAGGCCAACTGCGAGGTCAAGAAGCTGCGCAGCAAACTGGTAGACCTGGCCTCCTGAGCCGAGGCGCAATGACCCATCCCACCCCACCCATTTCCGACACCACCAGCGATTCCACCGCCGTAAGCGAGCCGGCCAGTGCGGGCGGCGATCCCCGCCGGGCGGCCCTGATCGCCTCGTTGCAGCAGCGTTTTGCGGATGCCGAGGCCAGGGGTGATTCCGAAGCCAAGCAGGCCCTGTTCCGCGAAGCGGTGTACCTCAATCTCCCCCCCCAGCTCTGGCAGGGTGGCGATTCGGATGCCGGTTAAAGGCCCCGCCAGGGCTGGACTTCAGGCCAGGTCGCCATCAAGCCGGCGCAAGGTGTCGGCCACCCGATGGCGCAGGCTTTGAAAGGCGGGCGAAAGGCGCAGATCTTGGAGGTTGTCCTTGTTGAGCTCGACCGTGAGGCTTTCGACAATTCGGCCCGGGCGGGGCGCCAGGATGTGAACCTGCTGGGCCAGCAGCAGCGCTTCATCGATGTCGTGGGTGATCAACAACACCGAGAGGCCGGTGCGGCGCCAGAGACCGTAGAGAAATTCCTGCATCGATTCACGAATCTGGAGATCGAGGGCGCCAAAGGGTTCATCCAGCAGCAGCACCCTGGGATTGGCGGCCAGGGCCCGGGCGATCGCCACCCGCTGCTGCATGCCGCCGGAGAGTTCGCGCGGCAGGCGCCGGGCCGATTCGGCCAGGCCAACCACCTCCAGATAAAAACCGGTGCGTTCGCGGATCTCGGCGCGCTCCAGCCCCTGCAGCTCCATGCCAAAGGCGACGTTTTGGGCGGCCGTTAGCCAGGGATAAAGGCTGTACTTCTGGAAAACCATGCCGCGATCCGATCCGGGGCCCCGCACCGGCTGGCCATCGAGGCTGATGCTGCCGCTGCTGGGTTGCTCCAGGCCTGCCACCAAGCGCATCAGGGTTGACTTGCCGGACCCAGAGCTACCCAATAGGGCCAGAAACTGGCCGGTGTGCATGGCCAGGCTGATGCGATCGAGCACCAGCTGCGCCTGCTTACCGTCACCAAAACGTTTGCAGACCGCATCAAGGACAAGATTCATAATTGATCAATTGGCCCAGCTGCAGGCGCGGCGCATCAGCAGGCGAAAACTGAGATCGATCACCAGGCCGATCAGGCCGATCACGATCAGGCCCAGAAAGATCTGATCGGTGCGCAGAAATCGCTGGGCCAAAGTGATGCGCTTGCCCAGTCCGCTGTCGGCGGCAACGAGTTCGGCCACGATCACCAGATTCCAGGCGGCCGCCATATTGATGCGAAAGGCATCCAGCACCTGCGGTGCAATAAAGGGAGCGATCACCCGCAGCAGTAAATCACGTTTTTTACCGCCCAGGGTCAGGGCGGTTTCAAGCAGCTCACGCGGCACGAATTTCACCGCATCCATAATCATCAAAGTGTTGAAAAACAGGGTGCCAATGAAGATCAACAGCACCTTGGGCAGCTCCCCCAGGCCGAAGTAGATGATCAACAGGGGGATGAAGGCTGGGGCGGGCATGTAGCGCAACAGCGCCAGCAATGGCTCCAACAGACGGCAAAAGCTGGCATTGGCGCCCATGGCGATCCCCAGCGGCAGGGCCACCAGGGCCGAAAGGCCAAAGCCGGCCAGAACCCGCAACAAACTGGCCGTGATATCAGACCAAAGCTCGCCATTCGCCGCTGATTCCTGCCCCGCAGCCAGCACCGCCGCAGGGGTGGGCAGAAACAGTTTGTCGACCAGCTGCAGCCCAGCCAGCAGGGCCCAGAGGCCGAACACCAGGGCGATGCCGGCTACCCCAAGCGTCCAGGGGTGCCGCATCAGGGATCGCAGAGGCCTCAACATGGCTGGATTAGTTGGCGGCATCCACGAACTTCGAATCGAACAGGCCATCGAGCTGGGGTGCGGTCTTGGCCAGACCCACCGCCTGGAGGAAGCCGCTGATCTGGGCGGCGGCGTAGGGCAGGGAGGTCATGGTGGTAACCGGCTTGACCACCTGGCGGTTCTGCTCAAGGGTGTAGATCGTGGTGCCGGCGTCGTAGGCCCGATATTCCGCCTCACTGACACCGGCCCGTTTGGCAAGGATCGCCAGCGCAGGGGCGGGGTTGGCCTTGATGTCCCGCTGGGTGGCAAACCAAGCATTGACGATTTTTTGGATCTTCTCGGGATGTTTGGCCACGAAGGTGCGATTGCAGACCAGGTGATCACTGATGGCACCAGGGAAGTCCTTGGAGCTGAACAGGGTGGTGCTGCCCGGCCGTTTCAGCGCCTGGGTGGTGAAGGGCGCAAACACCCCCACCGCATCCACCTTGCCGGCGACGAAGGCCGCCGCCGCCGCGCCCGTTTCCAGGGGCACAAAGGTGATGTCCTTCTCGGCCATGCCGGCCTTCTTCATGCCCAGCAGCAGCAGGTAGTGATCAACCGTGCCCTGCTCGGCGGCCACCTTTTTGCCCTTGAGGTCGGCGACGCTGCGGATGCCGGGCGCCGCAATGATTTGGTCATTGCCACTGGAGATGTCGTTGGTGAGCACCACCTGCAGATCGGCGCCAGCGGCGAGCGAAGAAATCGTGTCGCCCAGGGTCTGGCTGTTGCAATCCAGCTGGCCGGCGTTGAGGGCGTTGATCGAATCGAGGTAGCCGTCAAACCAGACAAGGCTCACCGGCACTCCGGCAGCACGGAAGTGCCCCCTCTCCTCGCTCACCTTCCAGGGAAACCAACCCGGCCAGGCGCTGTAGCCAATCCGCACCGGCGTCTCGCTAACCGAGGCGCCCGGTTTGCTGCAGCCGCCCAGGCCGGCGCTAACCACCCCGGCGAGCAGCAAGTAATTCAGCGTGCGCAGACGCAAGGACCGGGAGCTGGAACGGGTCATGCTGGTGGAAGTAAACGCTGGTTGAAACTGTTGCTGGAGCGGGAAATGGGGCTGGGCGCTGAACCTGAAGTCGCTCACCGGGCCAGGCTGAGCGGTGCAGCGGCGCTGCTTGGCTGGGGCGCTGGCATTGCCAGCAGGGCCGATCGCTGGGCGGCGACCTGCTGGTGGAGCCAAAGGTGCCAGGCCTCGATGCCTGCGCCGCTGCTGGCCGAAACCCTCAGCACCGCGCAGTGGGGATTGACCTGCTTGATGTGATCTTCGATCCGCTCCACCTGCACCGGCAGGTAGGGCAGCAGGTCGGTCTTGGTAATCAACACACAATCGGCCTCCCGGAACATCACCGGATACTTGAGGGGTTTGTCGTCGCCTTCGGTGACGCTGAGCAGGGCCACTTTGCGGTGTTCGCCCACCTCGAATTCGGCCGGACAAACCAAGTTGCCGACATTTTCAACCCAGAGCAGATCGAGGCTGGCGGGATCAAGGCGCTGGCGCAGCAATCGCAGGCCGCCGGCCACCATGGCGGCATCAAGGTGGCAGGAGCGGCCGGTGGTGATCGGTACCACGGGCACCCCCACCGCCTCCAGGCGCTCGGCGTCGAGTTGGGTGGTCATGTCGCCCTCCAGCACGGCCATGGCGAAGTCGGTGGCCAGCAGGGGCAAACTTCGCTCTAGCAATGAAGTTTTGCCTGCCCCCGGACTACTCATCACGTTGATGCAAAGCAGTTGCCAGGCATCAAAGTGCTCGCGGTTGTGGGCGGCCTGGTGCTGGTTAGCGGCCAAAAGATTGAGGCCAAGATTGTCTTCCAGGGGCATGTGCATGGCGATCAGGGGCAGAAAACTGGGTTTAATGGCTGAGGATTAGGCGGCGGATTGGCCTCCACCAGCTCGTAATCGACGCTGCGGATGCGCAATTCGCGGCCGCACACGATCTCCTCCATCGGATGGCTGCAACAGGGGGAGCGGTAGCCCTGCTCCGCTGCGGGCGTGTAGGTCGAAGCGCAGGCCAGGCAACGGCCCAGCAGCGGCACCGGCTCGATGGCCAGTTGGGCACCCTCCAGCCAGCTATTGGCGATCGCCACCTTCCAGGTGAAGAGCAATTGCTCGGGCTCCACACAGGTGAAGGCACCAACCTGCAAATTCACCCTGCTCACCTTGGGCTGCTGGGGCCGATGGCCCTCCCTCCAGCTCTGCATCGAGAGCACCAGGGCCCGGGTCATGTCGACTTCGTGCATGGCCCTACCTCCAGGCCTGATCGACCTGGAGGTTGCAGGTCGGCGAGATCCAACTCGGCAACGCCCGGCGCGGTAGCTGGCCGCTGACCACCAGGTGGGCCATGGTGTCGCAGATCACCCGGGCGGCCATCAGGGAGGTCATGTCACTGATGTCGTAAGGCGGCGATACCTCCACCACCTCCAGGCCGCAGACGGGCACATTGCGCACAATCAATTCGAGCAACTTCAGCGCCTCCCTGGGCAGCAATCCTCCCGGTTCGGGCCAACCGGTACCGGGTACAAAGCCGGCATCAATACAATCGATGTCGAAGGAGATGTAGACGCAATCGGTGCCATCGCAGGCCCGTTCGATCGCATAGCGGGCCGCCGCCTCCAGTCCCATGTCGCAGATGTCGGTAACGGTGAGCACGTTGGTGCCTCGTTCGCGGCAGACTTTGACACCCTCCCTGGGCACCTGCCAGCCACCGATGCCCAATTGCACCAGGTTTTCCGCCGGTGCATTAGCCATGTTGGTGGCATGGAACCAAGGGGTGGTATGCATACGCTCATCCAGGTCGGTTTCCTGGGTGTCGACGTGACGATCGAAATGGATGATGCCCACCTTTTTATCGCCCAGGTGGCGGCAGACACCGCGCACGGTGGGAAAACCGATCGAATGGTCGCCGCCGAGAATGATCGGAAAGGCACCGCTGGCAAAAACATGGGCGACGCCCTTGGAAATTTGATCGAAGCTCTTCTCGTTGTTGGCGGGAATGGTGAAGATATCGCCCACATCACAGAGGCGAATCTGTTCACGCAGATCGACGCCCATCTCATAGTTGTAGGGCGTATAGAGGGCTGAGATGCGCCTGATTCCCTGGGGCCCGAAGCGGGTCCCCGGGCGGTAGGTGGTGCCGCTGTCGTGGGGCACCCCAAGAATAGCCACATCGAATTCGCCGACCCGGTTGACGTCCTCGATGTAGGGCGCCTTCAAGAAGGTATTAATGCCGGCGTAATGGGGCAATTCCCCCCGCGAGAAGGTGGAGATGCGCCGATCAACGATGCTGTCGGCCGCCTCCAGGCCGTAGCGGAGGCCCTGGTCCACCTCCTGCTGCCAGCCGGTGAGGGGCAACCTGGCCTCCTTCTCCAGGGCCCTTTTGCCCTCCTCACCAAAACCAGCCTGGGGTGCAGGGTTGGTGGGTGGCTGGCGCGAAAACGGTTCGGCGGGGAGTTCGTTGGCGAACTCCGAAGGGGGAGCCATCGGGAGGAGATGCAGGGGTGTGGTGCGGCCTCCCGGGCTTTTATCCCTCCGTGTCACCGAACGCCGCTGCTGCAACGCCGGTTGATTCCTCTTGGACCAGCATCCCCAGCGCCAAGGCACTGGGAACCGGAACCCTAGAAATCATTTCCGCCCCTGCAATGTGGCCCCAGCAGGGCTGGGGGTTGGTGGCAATGGCTACAGGTCTGCGGCCCTGGGGTGATGTCGGCGGGATTGTTGAGGGCTGTTTGGAGCTAAATCATCATCAGTGCAGGGCAGTATCAGGGCAGAGGAATGGTCTCCTCTTATGGTGGTCCTGGCCCGTTGCAGAGGGCTACTCAGAGCCAGTTCAACGATCATCTGGTGCGGTGCGTGGGTGGCGTCTTGGTCAGACGACATGGGTAGACCGGCGGCCTGGAGAAAAAGCGCTTTAGTTGATCTTCTTCTCCTTAGCTGTGCCCGTACCCCTGTTGACGCCTCTGGTGCTTGCATCAGAACGATCTGCTGCAGCGCGGCGAACAGTCAGTGTCACCTCACCTGGCTCTCGCTTCGCCATAACCTTGGCAGCCATACCTTCCTTCCGGAGGTTCTCCAGCGTTTGGGCGTGAGCTGTGCACCACTGCTGCTCAATCTCCGTATCTCGCTGGCGCTGTTGCTCGGTCACTGGGGCGCCAGGATCCCCGAAGCGCACCAGCTCTGTGCGCATACGGCCGTCGACATCCTGAAGTTCCACGCCGTACTCGCTGCTGCCGGCCTTCTGAACAACGATTGATCCGCCTTCCACCCAGGCTGTCGTCATGCCTTCGCGGACGTCGTAGCCAAGTTCCCTCAGCGAACCCAGTACAACGCTGCGGACACGCTCGCCGTCAAGGCGAAGAGCCTCCTGCTCGCACCAGGCTTCAACCGCGTGACGCAAGTCACTCAGTGACGCTCCCTGGCCATCACGGAAGGCACTGATGGCTGTCTTCAGGCCAGTCGGTGCCGCATTGAATACCCCCAATTGAGCTTCCAGTTCATCGAGAATCGCGAGGCGTTGCGCCTCTCGTGCGCGCCGCTGCAAGGTCTGCGACAGCTCAAGAGAAAGCGAATCCAAAAGGAGCCTGCGCTGACGTTGATCTTGCTCACCGTCAAGTGCTTCCAGGCGGGATCGCAACCCAGTCGTTTCGTTGCTGTCGTCAAGCAGCTCAAGTTGTACCAGGAGCTTTTCAATCCGCTCCCGCTCCGGATCCACGGCCTTGTGTTCAAGCCTTGCTGGGCTGGCTTCTACGGCCAAATCGGCGAGGGCCTGCCGAAAATCCTGGTCGCTCTCGTTTCGCAGCTTGCGACCGAGCTGTTGGGCCGCAAGCTCCAAGCCGGCGGCAGAGGGGGCCTGAAGAAGCGATCGACTTTCTTCGACAAGACCTGCAGCCTGGAGCCGAGCGGCAAGGTCATTGGCTGCAGCCTGCATGGACCTCGACCGCTGGCGCACTTCGGTGATTGCGTTGTTCATCTGCTCCCGCAGCTGATCCAATTCACTGGCCATGAATTGCAACTGCTGCTCACCACGTCTCTGCAAATCCTCAAGAGAATCTGCCTCTTGAATCTTTTCGAAGCGTCGGTCCATAGCGGTCATGGACTTCTCCATGGCCCCGATCACCTCGCTATTGGCCAGCGGCTGCAGCTCCTTCAAGCTCTGCTCGAGCCGCTTACGCTGACTGCGCCATTGATTCTGCAGTTGCTTCAGGCGCTGTTCTTGCAGGCGACGTTGACGCTCCTGAATGGCCTGAAGGACGCGGATGTCGACGATCTTGGGACCGCTCATTTTGCAGGCGAGGGGGAGGGGAGGGCTTTGCGAACTGCATCGCTTAAGCGCCGCTGCTCCCGAGCCGGTTCGGTGAGCCAGAGCCTTGACCAGACGCGATGGACGTTGGGCAACGAGCTTTCCAGAACCCGGGGGCGCCAGATCTCCCGGTCGCGGGCATGGGCCAGATCGGGATGGCGAGGTGGATCGCATTCGATCCCCAGCGCAAACAAGCCCGTCGCGGGGTTGCGGAGGGCGAGATCAAACGCAAAGGCATCTCCAGCGGCAGGGACATCAACCTCAAAGCCCTTTTTGCGGAGGTACTCCGCCACACATTGAACGAAATATCTCTGGGTATGTCTGGCACCGGCCGCTACACGGGAGCTATTCGGGCGGTGGAGACGGTTAAGCAACGACTCCGCCTCCTCGAGATGGCCCTCAGAAATAGCCGAGGCATAGAGCAGGTAGGACTGCAGGAAGTCCCGTGGCCGCTGCGGCGTCTTGCGCTGACGGTGGGCATCACTGATCTCCTCGATTGGCATTGAGGAGAAGATCACCACCTTGTCGCGTGCCCTGGAGGTGGCCACATTGAGCCGGCGTTCACCACCCTTCAGGCCGAGGGCGCCGAATCGCCGCATGAAGCGGCCGGATTCATCGCGCCCAAAGGTGGTGGAGAACAATATCCAGTCCCTCTCATCCCCCTGAACGTTTTCGAGGTTCTTTACGAAGAAGCCGCAATCTTCGCCTTGGAAGCGGCGCTGACGTTCTCGCTCCAGTACCTGCTGGAATTGGGGATTGGTCTGTGTAAAGCGATCGAGGAGATCCTCGATCAGATCGGCCTGGGTCTTGTTGAAGGTCACTACTCCAACTGTAGGAAGAGTCTCAGGTTCCACTGCATTCGGGCCGCACCAGAGATCCTCCAGAAAGAAAATCAACGCGATCGCCTCATCGCGATTGCTCTGGTTGGCATACGTCCCATTGATCACTTCCACCTGCAAGGGCCTGGTCCGTCTGATTTCTTCTGCCGGGTGCAGTACAGGTACGCTGAGTTTGTTCTGGTAGAAGGCCGCATTGGAATGGGCAATCAGCGGCCTGAAGCGTGAGCGATAGTGAATATCCAGAGAGACGTGGGTCAGTCCAGCGGCACTGGCGAGCACAAGGAGATCACCGCAATCCTTCACCTGGCGGAGGGTCCCCGCTGCGTTAATGGCTTCGGCCAAAATCTCTGGATCATCGCCATCGGCATCGGGGTTGAATTCTTCATCGCTCTCATCGGCAAAACCACTGCTGAAGAATCGAGTGGGCGGTAGCTGTTTCTCATCGCCACTGATCACAATGCGGTTGGCCCTGTACATCGCTGGCAGAGCATTTTCGACTGGCAACTGTGAAGCCTCATCGAAGATCACCAGATCAAAGAGGCCCTGCCGAAGTGGAAAGATCTGGGACACCGTCTCGGGATTGGCCAGCCAGACAGGGCAGATCTCGAACAACCCTCGCTCCTCTCCGAGTTCAACCACCTCACGCAGTTTCCTAGCCCTGGGACCCTGCAGCATGACGATGTCATCCCAGTTGGGACGAGGCTGCACACGCTCCGGGGCAGCAGGGATGGCGGTAACGCGCCGGTTGAGATCCAGGAGGTGGGCATCCTGTTCCGCGAGCCGTTTGATGCGTCGGTCAACGTCCTGCCGTGTTAAGAGCAGAGCCGGCTCCAGTGCCTCGGCGCCTGCTTGCCAGACAAGCAAGGCCTCACGTTCCACCGTGATGCGAACCGTCTCAGCAAGATGCTCTGGTGCTACGGCCTGCCAATGGTTGCGTTCGGTTGCCAGAACCCGCATCACCGACTGCTCGTTGGCGCTGAGACTTGCAGCACGGATTCTATAGAGCTGAAAATCAACAAGCCTGGGGCAGCCTTGCGCTACGGGTTCGAGCTCCACTCCAACTTGTTGGTCGCTATCGATCCGTTGTTCCAGAGTTTCAAGCCAGTTCCGCTCACACCAAAGGGAGAGGTCCTTCAGTAGCAATCGGCTCCTGTAGCGGAGCTCTTGTCGCCGAACACCTCGATGCAGGCTATGGATAAAGGCACTAATTCGTTCCGGTTGACCGCTCCTTACAACATCGCTGGCCTCAATCTGCAGTGGGCACTCACGAATAGCCAAAACAACTGAAGAGACCTGATCGAACTGTTCCAAAAGTTCATGCATGCCGGAGAGGAGATCCGACTGACTGAGGTTCGTGCTGTTGTGCGACAAGCCCAAGTCGCTACGAATAATTTGAAAGGTACAACAATCCTGCCGAAGCTGAATCTCGTACTCCAGCGCCTGCTCAAGTGAACCAATTTGATTCGGGTCTTTATTGTCAACAAATTCAGGTACGTACTGGAGGATGACTTTCTCAGCATCAACCAATGATGACCAGATCGCAAAGACCTCCTCAAGCTCTGAAATGATCGGTTGATCC
>JAPLIC010000080.1 GCA_026389315.1 Cyanobacteriota bacterium | reverse complement strand
CCTGAACCTGCTGCGGCTGAGTGGCTTTGAGTCGATCCGGGGCGGCATGCAGGCGGTGATGCATGACATCACGGCGCTGCTGGCGATGGTGCGGCGACAGCCAAAACCGAACCCCTGATAAGACTTTGAATCAGCCCTGCCTCCAGGCGCCCCAGGGGCCGCTGCTGGCTGGGCCCCACCTCGGTGCCGTAGTAGACGATTGGCGCTCAGGGGAGCATGAACTGCACCATGGCCGTCAATCGCAGGCGCCTGATGTGTCAGCCCGCCGCAATCAGGAAGCGGTGCATGTCGTGGTTGTCGAGGAAGCTGGGCCCACGGGTGTGCCAGGCCATTCCGGAGGCGGTCCTGGAGCTGTCGGCTGATGGCCATCTCATAAGCCTGCGCTTGGCCAGCGGTTGCTGCTCTGGGACGATGGACCAGGTGCCGAGAAGATCCGGAGGCTGCTCCGCTCCTTTTTGTCTTTATTTCTGCTTGGTTTGATGCATGGCAGAGGCCCGCATTCTCATGGACAGTGCTTATGCACATTTGGCGGCTTGTTACAAGCGAACAATTGATCACTGCATCGTCAAACTGAATGGTTGTCTGTCACCTGTCCCTTGGCTTCAATCAAGCTGCCTGGCTGGTCGCCTTTTTCAGGAATCCCCACTTACGGCCCAGGAGGCTGGTTGCACTCCTGGATAGCCGCGCGGCGGATTTCGAGGATTTGGCCGATCTCCCGGGCGAAGCTGGGCTGACGATCGATCATCTGGTGGACCGTGGCCGCCGAGATCTTCATCACCTCCAGATCGTTGCTGGCGACCACGGTAACCATGCTGGGTTCGCCAGAGAACAGGGACATCTCGCCAAAGAATTCACCGTTGCGCAGCGAGAGGATTTCCCGCTCATGGCCGTCAAGATCGCGGCTGGACATCAGGGCCAGACCCGCGACGATGATGTAAAGCGCCTGGCCCACCTGTCCCTGGCGTATCACCTTTTCACCGGCGGCAAAATGCTGCAGGGCGATGCCGGAGGTCGCCGGGGCCAGGCTGTCGTATTCACGGTTGATCGGTACGAAAGCCGGGATTGCCTGCAGGCTCTCGCTGAACTTCTTATCGATGCCCTTCTGCTGGCTGGAAGGACCATGGAAATGGTAAACGGTACGGATCGGGAATGGAATGGTGAGATTGTTCCGTTTGGCGGCATACCACACCCGGGTCATGAAGCGTTCGCGGATCCGCTCTACGTCGCCATAGTCGCGAATGAAAAACTTGACTTCGTAACTTACGGCCGAATCGGCGTAGTTGAGGGTGTAAACCTCCGGCTCCGGCTCCAGCAGGATGCCCTTGGTTTCCAGGGCCGTGCTCTTGAGCACCTGCCTCGCCAGGTTGGGCGGATCGTTGTAGGAAAAGCCGATGCGGATGCGTTCGGCGTGGATCCGGTTGGGCTGGGTGAAGTTGCGGATCATCGAGCCGCTGATCAGCTTGTGGGGGATCACCACCATCTCCTGCTCCAAGGTCAAAAGCCGCACCGCCCGCCAGTTGATGTCGATCACTTGACCCGCCACCCCGTTCAGTTCGAGCCAGTCACCCACCGTGAACGGACGCTCGAACAGCAGGGCGATGCCCGACATCACGCTGCCGAGGGTGTCCTGCAGGGCCAGGCCGATCACGATCGAACTCACGCCGAGGGCTGTGACCAACCCGGCCAGATCGGCCTTCCAGACGGTGGCCAGCACGAAGGCGGTGCCCAGCAGGATCAGAAACAGGCGGGCCAGGTCGATGAGTAACTTCGGCACCCGCGAGCGCCAGGTATCGGCCTCCGCTTGCTCGAACAGCACCACGTTGAGCAGGGACAGGGCGGCATGGATCACGCACACCCAGAAGATCGTCTCCACGGACTTGAACAGGCGCGTCGCCGGATCCAGGCCGAGCAGATGCTCCAAAAAGAGCAGCAGCACCAGCATCGGCAGGAGCACATCCCGTACCAGGCGCAAGGTCGACGCCACCGCCAAGCCCCGTCGCTGCAAGCGGTGGATCAACTCCCCCAGAACGATGGCCAGCAGGGGGAAGCCAACGGTCAGCCCCACTCCCCAGAGCCATGGCGGCGCGGCGGCGGTCATGGGCTGGCCATCGTCTCCCTGGTGACCGGCAGGGAGGTGCTGAGCAGCCGCCAGCTCCGCAGCCCCGGCTGGCCGTTCTCGCCCAGGGGCATCGGTTCGAAGTGGTAGAGGTCGGCGAGGCGATGCTGCACCACCTCAGACACCAGCACCGAACCTGGGGGACAGCTCTGGCTGAGGCCATGGGAGCGCTTCACCGTTTCGCCCCAGACGTCGTAGACCACCTTCGACTTGCCGACGATGCCGGCGATGATGTCGCCGGAGTGGATGCCGATCTGGATGGAGAGCTGGAAGCCGCGCTCCAGTTTGAAGCGCCGCAGGATGCCGAGCATCTCGATGGCGCCGTCGATCGCCCGCTTGTCGTGGTCCAGGTAGGGCACGGAAAGGCCGCACACCGCCAGGTAGCTGTCGCCGATCGTTTTCACCTTCTCCAGGCCAAAGCGTTCGGCCACGTCGTCGAAGGCGGCGACCAGTTCGTTGAGAATGGCGAGGGAATCGTGGGCACTGAGGGAGGTCACCAGCCGCGAGAACCCCTTGAGATCGGCAAACAGCACGGCCACGTTGGTGACCTCCTCGGCGATCTGGGTCTCGCCCCGCTGCAAGCGCCGGGCGATGGCGGCGGGAAAGACGCTCAGCAGCAGCCGCTCGTTTTCCTGGTTTTTATGGTCCACCAGGGCCGTCTGGGTCTGCAGGCTCTGGACCACGGCATTGAAGGAGCGGCTCAGCTCGCCGAATTCATCGGCGGAATTGGACACCGGAATGCTGGCGAGTTCACCGGCCGATACCCGGCGGGCGCTGTCGATCAGATGCTGGATCGGCTTGTTGAACAGGTGGGCCAGGGCCATCGCCAGCAGGGTGACCAGCAGCATCAGCAGGGTGGCGGTGATCAGGATCTGGCGCTGGAAGGCATAGATGGGCGCATAGGCTTCATCGAGATCCATCTGCGCCAGGATCACCCAGTCCAGGCCCTTGATGCTCAGAGGCGCATAGGAACTGAGCACGGCCTTGCCTCGGTAATCCACCACCTGCATCGTGCCGGTGCCGCCGGCCAGGGCCCGGGCGACCGCCGGGGTGGTCACCGGCTGCTGCAGGATCGTGGTGCCGTACTGGCGCAGGCGAGCGATGGCCTCCTCCTTGAAGCCGCGCGAGCGCAACTGGGCCAGGAAGGCGTTGGGATCGTCGAGATGGGAGCGGGAGGCGGAACGCATCAGCGAATCGCTGCCCACCAGGAACGTTTGACCCGTGCTGCCAAGACCATCCTTTTGCCACGACTGATTGCCGGTCATGACGTTGTTGATCTCGTCGGCGGGCACCTGGAAGGCCAACACCCCCACCAGCCGGGAGCCGTTGTAGATCGGTGCGGCGATGAAGGAGGCGGGGGCGCCATAGGAGGGGGCATAGGCGGCGAAATCCGCCAGTTCGGTGAACCCCTTTTCCTTGGTGGCAATCACCTGGCGAATCAATCCGGCCAGGTTGCTATCTCTGTAGGGACCATTCTGCAGATCACTGCCGAAATCTGTCTCTTTAAAGACGGTGTAAACGATCTGCCCCTGGGGATTGATCAGAAACATATCATAATAACCAAACTTAGAAACGATATTGCGAAAGATTGGGTGATAGAGACTGTGCACCCGGCTGTAGGCGGTGCCATCGTTTGCCCCATTGAGCAACTGCTTGCGGGAAACCGGATTGGGATTGGCCGCAATGTAATGATATTGAAGATATCGGGAGGCCGACGTATTGACCAAATAGGATTCAAGAATGGGAATGCCTGAGTGAAACTTATCCAGGCGGGGTAGAAACTCTTTGCAGTAGTATTGCTCCAAGGCTTGCATTGAGTTGGGCGGCAGGGCCATGGCTCCAAGCTGTTGGTAGGCCGCATCAAACTCCTGGACTGCGGCTACGATGGATAGGTCTTCGCTGAGGGTGAGGGTATGGTTCTCAATATGGCGAAAATAGGCTTCGATTTGGGAGGCCTTGGAGGCTCGTACGCTTGTAAGCTGGTTATAGACCCTGTCAGTGAGGTTGATCTGGCCGCTTTTATAACCGAGTACGGCGGTAAACAGCGTCGAAAATCCACTGACCAGTAACAACATCAAAATCAGCTTGGATTTGATGCTTAGCTGGCCGGAAGAACCTCGTAAAAGCCGCAAAAACATCTGGGCCGGATTGACCCCTGAGAGATCCATGATGTACCGGCCTTCTGGCCATGGTAGTGCGCCGCTTCTGATGGTTTGTAGGCATTGCAACCATTGGCGGGATTGGTGGTAGGCCACGGCCCTGGAGCTGCCAAAGAAGGCGGCCATTGCTGCCGTCATCAAGCCAAAACCTCGCGGCCAACCTCTGCAGAGCGATGTCAACCCTGAACCGATTCCGCCATGGATCCCTGCGCAAGCCATGAATCCGATCCCGATGGCAGTGTTGCAGGAGCTGCGCTGCGGCCACGAGCGCTTTCTCGCCGGTTTGTCCAGGCACCCCCACAGCAGTCGGGAGCGGATGCTGGAGGTTGAGAGCGCCCAGCATCCGATCGCCGCCGTGCTCGGATGCGCCGATTCCCGGATGCCGGTGGAGCTGCTCTTCGACACCGGCTTCGGTGATCTGTTCGTCGTGCGCAACGCCGGCACGATGAGCACCACGGCGGCGATCGGCTCGCTGGAGTATGCGGTGGCCCATCTGGCGGTTGTCCCGGTTCAATGGACAGGTCGGCCACCAGGCAGGCGGCAGAGGCCAAACACCGGGCGGGGGTCGTCATCGGTGCGCAGTCACCCCCGCAGTGCTCCTAGATTAAATCAGGACAAAAATTCCCCAGTCAATTACCGCACCTAATGTTAGCCATCAATCGCTCCCTGCGCGCAAGCGTCGCTGGCCTATCTCTGAGCCTGTTGGCTTCGACAACTGCTTTTGCAGGAAGTTCCCCATTACCCACTAAGGACATCGTTGAGACGGCTGTTGCTGCGGGCAGCTTCAAGACGCTCACGACGGCGCTGAATGCGGCCGGGCTCGTTGAGACCCTGAAGGGTAAAGGCCCCTTTACCGTTTTTGCACCCACCGATGAAGCCTTCGCCAAGCTGCCTGCCGGCACGGTGGAGTCCCTTCTCAAGCCTGAGAACAAGCAGAAGCTAACTTCCATTCTCACCTATCACGTTGTAGCCGGGAATGTGAAAGCTGCCGATGTCGTCAAGCTCAAGGGCGCAAAGACCTTGAACGGTCAATCGGTCATGATCAAGACCCTTGGTGGCAAGGTCTTTATTAACGGCGCCACCGTCGTCAAGGCCGACATCGCAACGACCAACGGCACCATCCACGTGATCGACACCGTGCTGCTGCCGAAATGATCTGCTGCCCGGCGGATTGAACGGGTGCCGCAGCAAGTCTGCGGCACCCCAACTTTCAGTAAGGCATGAAATATAGGCAAGCCGGCAAATCAGCCCAGAAATTGATCTAGGCAGCTGGGCAGACTGGCCATGATTTTTGAGAATGTGCCGCTTTTGATCGGCCTGACGGAAGCGCTGCTGGCCCCAACCTTGAAGCAGCTCAGCTCTCGCCTTGGAGCACCTTTTCCAGAACCGCGATCAGGCGATCCTCCAGCTGGTCGATCCGCTGCAGCAGTCGCGTCTCCAACTGGGCCAGCGCTTCCTCGCCACGAGCACCAGCGCCACTACCCCGTCCAGCTGCCGGCCTTGTTAGCGCCTGGGCTGGGGCGGGCCAGCTTCCGCTGGCAAACACGCTGCTCAGATAGTCCCAGGTTTTCTTTTTGCTGGGAGCAGGGCCCAGGATTGTTTCCAGATGGGTGTGGGCGGCTGCGGCGGATCCGAAACGGGCCTTGAGGGCTTTTGGATGGCACTGCTCCGGAGGCAGGAGGGATGGGGGTGCTGCCTGCAGAGCTGCTGCCGTCTTGGTCTCGGCCGGAAGCGCCGGAGCCACTTCCTCCACCAGCTCACGGATTGCGGCGTTCTGTTCGCCCACGGTGCGGAACAGCTCCGCATCACCCTTGGCCATGCGCGCCATCAGCGCACCGAAGCGATCGCTCAGATCTCCCATCAGCCTTCGCTGCCGCCGCGCAGCAGGCTGCGCATGCGCTCGATCAGCCTGGTGATATTGAAGATGCTCCAGTAGCCCGCCTCCTCCTTGGCGGCATCTAGTTCCTTGAGCACACCATCAAGGGCCTGTTGCTTGTCCTCGAAGGCCTCCAGTTCCCGGTGCATGTCCTGGGCGATGCGCAGGGCGTCCGCCCGCTCCTGCCCCAGCTCCATCAAGCGACTCTCGTAGCGTCGCAGGGTTTCCAAGAACTGATCCCGCGCCACTGAGAGCTCCCTGGAACGGCGCTGCAGCTGGCCCCGGGAGCGCGTCAGCGAGGCGTGGCTGTTGCGCATCGCCTGGTAGTGGTGCTCGATCTGCTCCCGGCTCAGGGCGCTGGGATCAGCGGGGAAATCCTGGGTGGAGCGGATGCCTTTGCATTCCAACGGCGCCTGGGGGGCGGCAGGCGCCACCGATAGGGATTCAGGGCCTGACGCCAAAAGGCTCAACTCCCCTTGCTCGCTATGGCCTTGCTCACTATGGGCCATCGGATCAAACAGGGGATCAGCATGGGGCCAGCTTAGGACGCGGCATGGCTTGGTAAGCCATGGGGACCGTAATGATGGTTTGGGGTTGCATCCTGCCGCTGAAATCATTTAACTTGGCATGATTGATGGGGCGCAAATTCTATAAAGCCTGTTTCAACTAATGCACCGACCAAGCCATGGCCGGCAACCCCCACGTGCCCATCGATGACATGACCTTATCGGCTCCAGCAGATCCACCTGCAGCCACCCGATCGACACCTTGATCGCCACCTCCCACAACGTTGCCTGGCTCACGAACTTCTCCGCCTGCGGCGCCTGCACCCGCTCCACCACCGGCTGCGGCAGCCGTCTCCTGGCCCTGCTCCACTTCCTGCAGCAGCTGGAAGAGATGGGTTTTGGCCTGGTGGATGTTCACCAGAAGCTGGACGGCCCGGTGCCGTTTTGTCAGGGGCTCCTTCATGACGGCCATGGGATAGAGCATTAAACTAAGTCTTGGTTTTGGGGCCATGCAGGGCCCTGGCTGGGCGGTGCCTGAGCCCCCCCCAACCCACCCCAACGGTGCCGCCTGCGTTAAAGAACGGCGGCAGTAACACCTATGACGATGGAGGCAACTGGCTGCTACCGATCGACGCCGACGCCCGCCGGTTGGTGAAGGATGAAGAGCTTGAAGAAGCAGCGGTGGTGGCAGTCCCACGCCAATCGGGCTGGTGTGGTCTCAATTGCTGCGGCAATCATTTCGGAAGTAGTCGCAAGCCAGGTGTCTGTCCGCGATCTCAAGACCCACCTCTCCGAATGGCTTGGCCGGGTGCAGGCGGGCGAGGTGGTGGAGGTCACCTCCCACCGCAAGCCGATCGCCCGGATCACCGCTGTCAAGCCAGCGGAGCCAACATCCACCAATCCGCTGCAGTAGGCGATTGATGCTGGCCTGATCAGCTGGAGCGGGCAAAACCCTGTGATTCCACCACCCGTCAAGCTGAATGATGGTGGCCCACTGATGAGTGACATCGTGATCGAGGATCGTGGTTAGACACTGTGATCCTTTTTTGTGATACGTCAGCACTTCTCAAGCTTTTCATCGACGAGCAGGGCAGCGAAGGCATGATCAAGGCACATTCTTTTTCACAAGGAATTGCGGTCTGCAGGATCACCTGGGCTGAGTCGATGGCCGCATTGGCCCAGCGCACTCGCTTCAAGGGTGCCAGCCAGTCTGGATTAGCCCAGGCTCGATCTATGTTTGAGCAGGCTTGGCCTGACTTTGTGATTGCTGATGTCACCCAGCCGCTGGTCGAAAAAGCCGGTATGTATGCAGAAGCATTTGGCATGCGCGGCTACGACAGCGTTCAACTGGCTGCGGCCCACAACCTGCACGAGCAAATGGACCTTCCCCTGACCTTCGCCTGCTACGACCGTCGACTAAATCAGGCCGCCCAACTTCTTCAGCTGGAGGTGTTGCCATGACCACCACACCAGCTGCCACCAGCGAGCTGGACCATCTCGATCAACTCGGCGCCAAGGCCTTCGCTGGCTTCCTGGTCCGCAAGGACCTGGTGCGCAAATACTCCCGCCAATACCCAATCCCCACCTACGTGGTGGAGTTCCTGCTGGGCCGCTACTGCGCCAGCACCGATCCCGCTGAAATCGAAGAAGGCCTTCAAATTGTCAAAAAGCAGCTCAAGGGGCGCACCCGTGCGCACCGGCGATGAGGAGCTGTTCAAGGCCCGCTGCCGCGATCAAGGCAGCGTCAAGATCATCGACATTGTGCGGGCCCGCCTCGACACCCGCAGCGATTCCTACATGGCCGAGGTGCCCAGCCTCGCCATCAAGGACGCCCAGATCGACGACGAACTGGTGCGTTCCAACGAGCGCATGCTCACCGATGGCTTCTATGCCGAGGTTTCCCTGGAATACGACCCGGTGATCGCCCAGGAGCGCAACGGCCGACCGTTCCGCATCGCCGGGCTGCGGCCGATCCAGATGTCCAACCCCAACGTGCTGGGGATCCTGGCCAAGGGCCGAGCTACTTTCAGCACAGACGAGTGGCGCGACTTCCTGATCCGCTCGATCGGCCTTGAACCCACCGCCCTCGATGGGCGGGCCAAGATGGTCGTGCTGCTGCGCATGGCTCCCTTTGTGGAGCGCAACTTCAACCTGGTGGAGCTGGGGCCTCGCGGCACGGGCAAGAGCTACTTGTTCCAGCAGATCTCGCCCTACTCCCACCTGATCTCAGGCGGTAAGGCCACCGTCGCCAAGATGTTCGTCAACAACGGCAACGGCCAGCGCGGCCTGGTTTGCCAATACGACGTGGTCTGCTTCGACGAGGTGGCCGGCGTCTCGTTCGATCAGAAGGACGGCGTCAACATCCTCAAGGGCTACATGGCCTCCGGTGAATTCAGCCGCGGCAAGGAGAGCATCCGCGCCGAGGGCGGGATTGTGATGGTGGACAACTTCGATGTCGATGTGGAGCAGCAGCAGCAGCGCATCGGCCACCTGCTCAGCCCCCTGCCGCGCGAGATGCGTGACGGCCGCGACATCGAGGGGGTCAACAAGACCGTGAGCGCCCTGATCAAGCTGCTGTTCCCCGATCCTCAGATGGAGATCCCGGACGAGGATCTCGAATGGATCGTGCGCCTGGCGCTGGAATCACGCCGCCGCGTCAAGGAACAGCAGAAGCGTTGCCTCAAGAGCGAGTTCCGCAACACCCACTTCAGCTACACCCTCGGCCTCGATGGGGTGGAGAAGTTCGTGGCGACCCCCGAACTTCACAGTGACGACGCCATTGATGGTGATCCCCTGCCGCCCGGCCAGGTGTGGGCGATCAGCCCCGGCAGCGGTGAAACCGGCCCCAGCCTTTACCGGATCGAAGTGGCGGTGGGGCCCGGCAGCGGCGTCAAGATCCTCAACCAGCCCGTGCCCCCTGCCTTTCGCGAAAGCACCAAGGTGGGTGAGCAAAACGTCTATGCCCGAGCCAAGAACCTGTTGGGCGACCTCGACCCCCGCGGCCATGAGTTCTCGATCCAGCTGCGGGCCATGGACAACGACCGCAGCGGTGCCGGCCTTGGCCTACCGGTGATGCTGGCCCTGGTCGGCGGTCTGCTAGACCGCAACACCCGCGGCGGCACCATCATCGTGGGCTCCCTCAACCTGGGGGTTTCCCTTGAGATGATCCCCAACGCCATCGCCATCGCCGAGCTGGCCGTGGAGAAGCAGGCCAAGGTGCTGCTGATGCCCGTCTCAGCCCGCCGCGGGCTCAACGACCTACCCGATGAACTCTGGACCAAAATCTCGGTTGAATTCTACAAGGATCCGGATGATGCGGTGTTTAAGGGGTTGGAGGAATAAGATAGTTCTTTGCGGCAACTCGCCTTAAATAACTATCCACTCGAATAACACTTAAGGGCAAGCCTTTACACAGTTGGTTAGCACCACGTGAACTCCCCTGGCAGCGATCGCTTCCGTATCGGTGCTGCCCGCCCAGGGGCACGGCGAAATAGGCTTGCTGAATCCTGGGCCATGGCTGCTGACGGTGATCAATGGCTAATGACGCTGATCCAAAGGCTGCCGATGCTGCTCCAAAGGCTGGCAACGCCGCCGCCCCAGACCCGCCGCGGCATGTGGTGCTCAGCGGTGGCAGCTCGGGCATCGGTTTGCAGGCCGCAATGCAGTTGTTGGCGGCCGGCCATCGCCTCACCGTGCCCTGCCGCGATGCCGCCAGCGCCGATCGCCTCGGCCAGGTGCTGGCCGAAGGCGCGGAGCAACCCCTGGGAGGCTGGCTGACAACGCCAATCTGCGACCTGGCTGATCTCGCCAGCGTCCAGCGCTGCGCAGACGATCTGCTGGCGGCTGCAGAGCCGATCAACAGCCTGGTGCTCAACGCCGGCCTGCAGTACAGCGGCGCCAGCGAACCGCGCTGGTCAGTGCAGGGTTTCGAGCTCACGATCGCCGTCAACCACCTGGCCCATCAGGTTCTGCTGCAGCGCCTGCTGCCCCTGCTGCTGCGGGGCACCGCGCCGCGGTTGGTGGTCACGAGTTCGGAGGTGCATGACCCCAGCAGCGCCGGCGGCAAGGTGGGGCAACCCGCTGGGCTGGGCGATCTGGCCGGGCTGCGCCAGGGCCCCGGCGCGGCGATGCTCGATGGCGGTGTGTTCAATGCCGAGAAGGCCTACAAGGACAGCAAGCTCTGCAATCTGCTGATGGCGCGGGAGCTGGAGCGCCAACTGCGCCAGCAGGGCCAGTTCCTGCCGGTGCTGGCCTGGAGCCCGGGGCTGGTGATCCCCCGCAGCAGCGGCGGCTTTTTCCGCTACAGCCGCAGCCAGAACCCCTTTGGGCAAGCCTTGTTCGCGCTGGTCGCCCGCGACCTGCTGCGGCTGACCGAAACGCCCCAACGGGCCGGCACCCTGCTGGCCGGCCTGGCCACCTCCTCACCAGCGGACCCCGTTGGTTTTCAATACTGGAGCAACCGGGTGCTGGGCCCGGGCCGGCTGCGCTTTGAAGCGTGCGAGCCCAGCCTGGAGGCCCGCAACGATGAATTGGCCGGCGAGCTCTGGAGCCTCAGCGCCGAGGCGGCCGCGCAGGCAGGCTCCGATTTAGGCAATGGTGTCGCAGATCACTGAGAGATCGTGATTGAGGATCGGGGCTAGAGACTGTGATCCTTTTCTGCCATACATCCATGCTGCTCAAGTTGTTTGTCGACGAGGACGGCAGTGACTGCATCGCCAACACACGCGCCAACTCTGAAGCTATCCCAGTTTGCAGGATCACCTGGGCTGAGTCGATGGCTGCATTGGCCCAGTGCGGTCGTGTCAAGGTCGCCAACAAACCTGGATTGACCCAGGCCAAATCCCTATTCGTGAATCTCTTTGCCAACTTTACCTCTACGCCCGCGCCAAGGGCCAGGTGGGCGACCGTGATCCCCGCAGCCATGAGTTCTCGATTCAACTGCCCCGTCTCTGCCCGCTGCGGGCTCAACGTCTACCATCAGCGCAAGAGATCCGGTGTATCTGCAATAAACTTTTGCCAGATGAAGTTAGCGTATGCCTCCTTGAAATGATTGCTATCTAAATAATTTTCAGCGGTGCAATCGTCCCCTTGACAAGAAGCGTATTTCGCGGCATTGAATACAAATCTCAAAGCAGGTCTCTGGAGTCGCCACTGTTCGCTCCAGCCAAAAAACTTTTGCATCGTCTCCATGTGTTGTTGCTTAGATCCATGGCACTCATCCCTCAACCAAATCGGAGCAAACCACTGATTCGAGCAAGTTTGGCCACCTTCAAAGCGAGAAAATTGTGGCGCATTAAGATAAAGAATAACTTTGACGCCACGGTGATTCAGCTTATCACTCAACACTTTGAAGGATTGCTCAAATAGATCAGAAGCCTCTTTTAGGTTAAGTCTTTTTCCTGCTGGAGAGTAGACATTAACATCGTCAGAGAGGCGCCTCCAATGCCTATCCCACTGACCCGTGTAGTGAGCAAATAGCTGATTTCCTACCAAGACAACATCACCGGGCCTTACCTTCTTGAGCAACCGTTCCTCAATAGCCCTTTGCCTCATAAAACATTGGTTGTCAACGGCAGGCTTGCCCCGTGAGGTCGCAGCGGGGAAGGGGCAGGCATTGCCCCAAGCCATGATCAAGTTAAGATTATACTTTTGTGCATGCTCTGTGAGTGACCTCAAAAATTGCCAGCCATGGCTATCGCCAACAACATAGATCGTCCGCTCTGCCCCAACCTTGGCAAGGCCGCAGGCAGCGGCTAGGGCAATGGCCTTGTCTGGCTCTTCAAAGAGGTTGCAGACTGTTGGCAGCTTTGCTTTCTGAGGATCAGACGCCGACGGCGGAGCAGGATCAATGCGCCCGAGATAGAATCTTTGTCCCCCGCCTTGAATCAAACCAAACAACAGTCCAGCTGCTGCAAACAACGTGGTCAATCCATAAATATTTCCTTGCCAACGAGTGAGGCCCCACGGTTTGCGACGCAGGGGAGTTTCAACATAATGAAACGAGAGTATCGCCAAAATCAACATCAATCCAATCTGGAAGGGCACAGACCACCAGTGAATGCCAATCGTCCAGCGACTGATTGAAAGAACTGTCCAGTGCCACAGATAGAGGGAATAGGAAATCAGACCTATAAAGACAATCTTTTCATGAACAAAGAACTTGTAGGTGGCAGTTCCCTTTTTTAGGCAAGCAGTCAGAATTGATGAAAGCGCCACAGCAGCAATTGTTGCTGGAACTGCTGCTGATACAGGCAGGAACATCACCCCAACCATCGCCGCCACCACCAGCAGCGGCGGCGGCACTTTTTCAACCGTTCGCTCAATCTGTTGCCGTTTCTGAAAACCAATAAAGGTTAGGCATCCTGCTGCCATCTCCCAAAAACGAGTAGGCATCAGAAAATAGGCTGCAGGTTGATTGACCTGATATAAGTAAATGAATCCGACTAGTGAAGCAACAGTTAGTGCCCCAACCCAAATGAAAAGGTTTTTTGAGCCTTTTGCCGTCTGCTGCCCGAACCCCGAGAACCAGATCAGGAATGGAAACAGAAGGTAGAACTGCTCCTCCACGCCAAGGGACCAGGTGTGCGTGAAAGGGTTGAGTTCGGTGGATTGGGCGAAGTAGTTGGTTGATGAACGATATAGATTGATGTTGGAAATGCCAAATAGTGACTTCCAGCCAAGCTCCAAGGCTCCCCCGGGATCTGGATTGAAAAGGCAGATCAATACACTGGTGATTAAGACGAACACCACCAGAGCAGGAACCAGACGCTTGATGCGCCGTTCATAAAATCCCGCCAGGAAATCGAGAAAGTTCTTGGACTCCCTGCCTGCCAGCGACAAAGTGATCACATACCCAGAGATCACAAAGAAAATATCAACGCCCAAATACCCGCTTGGAAGCAGGTCCTTATTGAAGTGGTTGATGATGACGGCGACCACCGCAAACGCCCTGATACCATTAATTTCAGGCCGGTATTTGTTGCTGGCTATGGTAGTTATATCGGCTGCCTGGGGAATTGCCGCCTCTATCATACTTCTTATTTCGGGGGTCAGGACTGCACCTCAACCACCATCTTAATGGGTCTTCCGATGCTACAGGTTATCGCCTCTCCTGATCAGCACAACGATGGGCCCCTGGCCCTGGAAGCACCACTGCCAGACCATTAACGTTGTTCTGACCAGCGATGGCTGAACCATTCCCAACCTACGCCAACGTTAAAGCTGCCCCCTTGATGCTCTCGATGCGTCCGGCCAACGATTCCGTCGTCTGGCGCAGCTGGCGAGCGAGCCTTCATGTTCCCGTCTGTCCCTCTGGTTCGCCGGCACCGGTGGCAGGGCGCTCAGTGCACGCCGATCGCGTCACGGTCGTTGGTGCACTGGGACCTGTCCGACTCAGTGCTGGCCGGAAGCCCCCCCAGGTGCCAACCAGACAGCTGGGCCGCCAACGCGGTGATCACCACCATCGACCACCCACTAGAGCGGCCGGCGACCAGCTTGAATCGAGGACTATTGCTGCAAGATTTCGCAAACCCAGCCACCCCTGGTCTTGGTGCACGGCCTTTTGGATACCCCCGAGGTGTTCCAAAAGCTGCGACACGAAATCGCTGATCGCAGGGTCGATCTGCTGATCCCCCACTTGTCCCTGCGGCTTGGCAGGACCCCCATCGAGGAGGCCGCCGCCGAACTGGCCGCCCACATTGACGCGGCCTACCCGGGCCAGGCACCTCTCGATCTACTGGGCTTTTCGATTGGCGGTGTGATTGCCCGCACCTGGATCCAGCGCCTGGGCGGGCACCGGCGCACCCGGCGCTTCATCAGCCTGGGGAGCCCCCAGCAGGGAACCCTCACCGCCCAGCCCTGGCCGGGGCAGATCTTCAAAGGGCTCGCCGACCTCAAATGGGACAGTGCCCTGCTGCGGGAGCTCAACAGCAACAGCCAGGTTCTGGAGTCGATCGATTGCCATAGCTTCTACTCGGCTCTGGATCTGGCGGTGCTGCCCGGTTGGAGGGCCGTGCTGCCGATCGGGCCCCAAACGGAGCTGCCGGTGGCCACCCATCCGCAATTGCTGCGCGATGCCGCCGCCATCAAGCCCCTGGCCGCCGAACTGCTGCGCCCCTGAATCCCCGTCCCCCCAAGGGGTTCAACAGCACCTTGGCCCTGGATCCGCAGCAACACCGGGTCCTCAACGGCCCAGAAACGTGGCATCAAGGGACAACTCACAGGCCAGCCCGGGATCTTCGCTGTGGCGTGCGACCACCAGCCGGTGGATGCCCGCTTCGATCATGAAGCCATCCTGGTGAACGTCAAAAAAAGCGAGACGATGTAAGGGAATCGTCAGCGTGATGCGTTGGCAGGCACCGGCGGCCAGGGGGACCCGGGCGAAGCCCACCAGAGCGCGGGCCGGCCGCTGCACCGCCTGGCCCGGGGGCTCCAGATAGATCTGCAGCACCTCCGCCGCCGCCATGGCGCCACTGTTGGCAACGGTGACGGCCAGGGAGATGGCCGGCTCACCGTCATCTGAGCTGGTGTCTGAACTGGTGTCTGAAGCGGCTATCAGGGTCGCGCTCAGCTCCGTGGTCTCGAACTGGCTGTAGGACAGTCCGTAGCCAAACGGAAACGCCGCCGCCTGGCCATCGCGCCCCAGCCGGCGGTAGCCATGCCAGAGGTCGTAGACGATCCGTCGGGCCCGGGGTTCAAAGGGCGGCAACTGGTCGGCTGCGTTGGGCAGGGCGAAGGGCAGGCGGCCGCTGGGGGAGACTCGGCCCAGCAGCACATCGGCCAGGGCGTGGCCCCCTTCCTGGCCTGGATACCAAAGCAGCAGCAAGCCCGGCACCGCGTCATGCCACTCCCGGGTCAACAGGCCGCCGCCGCCCATCAGCACCACCACAGTGCGGGGATTGGCGGCGGCCACTTGCCGAATCAAGGCCACCTGATCGGCGGGCAGGCGCAGATCGGTGCGATCGCCGGCGGCAAAATCGCCCCCCTGGCGTGCCGAGGCCTGGCTGGTGATGCGGGCGACCAGCTGGGCCACCGGTTTCCAGAGCGGCAGCAGGGTGCGGGGCCCCAGCGTTTGGAGCAACCACTGGGGGGGCGGCATCAGCTCCAAGATCGGCCCGATGTCTCCCGGGTGGATGTGCTCGCCTTCGAGGCGCCAATCGAGGCCGACCACCACCACGGCCGCCTGCGAACGGGCGGCCAGGGCCGCCGCCGCCAGCGCATCCTCGCCGTTGTGATAATCGATGCGCAGCTGGGGATCGGCCTGCCGGAGGCCCTCCAGGGGCGTCACCACACTCTCGGCTGACGGCCGGGTGTCGGAGGAGCCGCGATCGCCCAGGTTCGGCACCGCCGCCAGGGGGCCGATCAGCGCCAAGGACGTCAGATCGCGGAAGGGCAACACGGGCTGCTGAGCAGCAGGCTGCGGAGCAGTGGACTGCTGGTCGGGCAGCGGGGCGTCGGGCAGAAGCCCGTTGCTCAGCAGACCGTGGCGCGGCGGCTCGTTGCGCAACAGCACGATCGACTCGGTTGCCGCCTCCCGGGCCAGGGCAAGGTGGGCCGGACAGGAGCGCAGCGTCGCCGGGTAGCTGCCGGCGGGGACCGCCAACTGGGCCTGCAGCACTCGCAACACCGCATCGTCGAGTCGCCCCTGCGGCAACCGGCCCGCCGCCAGCGCCTCCGCCAGGCAGCCGGCAAACACCATCTGAAACGGCATTTCCAGGTCTTGGCCGGCCAGAACGGCCGCCACGCCATCGTGAATGCCAAAGATGAAATCGCTGACCACAAACCCCTTGAATCCCCAGCGCCGCTTCAGAATCGAATTCAGCAGTTCGGCATGTTCGCCGCACCAGGAGCCATTGACCCGGTTGTAGGCGCTCATCACCGATCCGGCGCCGGCCTCGACGCAATCACGAAAGTGGGGCAGGTAGAGCTCGTGCAGCACCCGCTGATCCACCTGCACATCCACCAGGAAGCGGCAGCTGTCGATCGAATTGAGGGCGAAGTGTTTGACGCAGGCGATGGCGTGGCGCTGCAGGCCCCGGGTGCAGGCGGCCCCCATGGCACCGACGTGCACCGGGTCTTCGCCGTAGGTCTCCTGGGCCCGGCCCCAGCCGGGATGGCGCAGCAGGTTGACGCAAACCGCCGCCACCCAATTGGCCCCGAACGAACGGGCCTCCAGGGCGATCGCCTCACCGATGCGTTGCTCCAACTCCGGATTCCAGCTGGCGCCCCTGGCGATCGGCACCGGAAAGGTGGTGGCACCTCCCTTGAGCACCACACCCCGCGGCCCATCAACAAATTGCAATCCCGCCAACCCCAAGCGGGGCAGCTGGCCCGCCGGCCAGGGGTGGCTGTGGGAGGCATCCCCCAGGGCGATGTCGGCCATCCCCGACCAGAAGGGCGTGTCGCCATCGAGCAGGGCCAGCTTCTCGTCATTGCAGAGCTGGGCCAACAGCACCAGGGCCCGGGCCTTGATGGCGGCAGGGATCTCTCTCATCCCTTCAACGTAAGGTCCACCCAGCCAATCTTCTGGGGCGTGGCCATCGCCCTCAATCAGGCCTTCGTCATGGCGACGGAATTGCCCCAACGGGACAAGGCCAGGGCTCAAGGGCTGCCCGGGGAGCGAGGCAGGGGGGCTGGTATCCGCGGCACCAGCCCATCAAAAACCCCCGGGCCGGGCCCGGGGGTCAGGGTGGTTACGAGGATGAACCACGGTTGGAAGCGGCTGACCAGGGGACCTGGGGCCTAGGGATCCAGGTATGGGGCAATGGACTCGCAGGGCACCTTGATCGGTGCAGATGGAGTGCCGTCCGGGGTAGCGAACGGCTCGCCCCTGGTTGGGTGGAGAGTCTTGGAGCAGGGACCTGAAGTCAGCTGGCTTCGGGTTGCTGGCGGGGTGGCGTGTCGTCCAACGTGGGCGCCTCCTGGGTTGGTGATTACAGATTCGCCCTGGCGGCCGTCGAAATCAATCGGTTTATAGACGCATTGCTTTGGCTGGGGCATTGGGCAGAGATTGGGTGGTTTGGGGCGCTTGCAAGCAAGGCTCTGCGGCCAGGCGGTACTGGCGGTGTTGCTGGCCAATCGCAAGGGGAGCTTCAGGTTGAGTCCCCTGATGTCCCGGGAAGAGCCCTTTCTGAACCGTAGGGTGTTGGAACCAAGGGGCGAGTTGGTGGCACTGCGGCAACGAACCCATCCAGGCAGGCTCCAGTCCCTCCTGCCGACATCCCGGCCCATGGCCGCCCGGCCCATGGCCGCTCTGCCCATGGCCCTTCTGCCCATGGCCGCCCTGCCCCTGGCAACCCTTGCCTTCGCCGCAATCGCCCCGGTCGCCCTGGCCGCGACACCTACCAACCTGGAGGGCACCGCTTGGGTGCTGGCCGGCAACGAGGCCGTCAGCCTGCAGTTTGAGCAGGGCCGGGTCAGTGGCAGCGACGGCTGCAACCGGTTCAACGGCCCCTACCTCAGTCGCGGCGCCTCCCTGACGATCGGACCCCCGCTGGCGGCCACCCAGATGGCCTGCCCGCCACCGGTGATGCAGCAGGCCGCCCGGTTCAACCAGGCCCTTGCCGCCACTCGCTTCTTCCGCCGCGATGGGGCCAACCTGCGATTGCTCGCTGCGGACGGCAGCGTGCGCGCCACCCTGGTGGCCCAGTCCAAATCCCTGGCCGGCAGCTGGCAGGTGAGCGCCTACAACAACGGCCGCCAGGCAGTGGTCAGCCCGCTGGTGGGCACGGTTCTCGATGTCTCCTTCCTGGAAGGCGGCCGGATTGGCGGCAGCAGTGGCTGCAACCGTTACAGCGCCACGATCCAGGTGAACGGCAGCAAAGTGGCGATCTCAGCGCCGTTGAGCACCCGGCGCCTCTGCAGCCAACCGGTGGGGGTGATGGAGCAGGAACGGCAGTTTCTAGCGGCCTTGACCTCGGTGGCCGCGTTGCGCCATGAGGGACAGCGGCTGGAGCTGCGCCGCGCCGATGGGGCCCTCGCCGTGATCCTGCAGCGCCTGCCAACGGCAGCTCAGTGATGACGGTGCTCCACAGCTTGATGGGCCGGCTCGGTGATGCGGCGGCCACCCCACTGACGGGGGCCGCCGCAGGCCACACCGGTCTGATCCTGGGGGCCTACGCCCCGCTCGCCCTCGGGGTCGGCCGTCGCTCTGGCTTTCTGCTGGCGCTATGGCGCTGGCCGCCCCTCGGGGTGCTGCTGCGCGGCTCCCTGCCGCTGCTGCTGATGCCCGCCTTGGGGGAAGAGCTGCTCTTTCGCGTCGCCCTTTTGCCCCACCCCGCAGGCAGTCCCACTGTTGCCGGCTTCTGGGCCTGGGGGGCCCTGAACGTGGGCTTGTTTGTGGTGTATCACCCCCTGGCGGCCCGCCTCTGGGACCGGCGCCCGCCGGCGGTGTTCGACGATCCGCGCTTTCTGCTGCAGTGCACCCTGCTCGGCAGCGCCTGCGTGCTTGCCTATGGGGCCAGCGGCTCCCTCTGGGCGCCGGTGCTCATCCACTGGTTGGCGGTGGCCGCCTGGCTAGGACCCCTGGAGGGCGAGATCAATCCATCGCGCCGGGCAGGAACCGCCCGATGAATTCAGCGAGGGCCACCCGGGTGCAGCGGGGATGCCAGTCGCTGCTGCCCGGTAGCCGCCGCCAGCACTGCACCTGCAGCTCGGCAGTGGTGCCGGCGACCAGGGCGACGCGGTAGCGGTATTCGGCGTCGGCGGCCTGCTGGGGCGCGGAGAGTAGTTCGGCTGCGGGCTGGGTCGCCACGAAGGCCTGCAGAAAGGCAGCCGGGTCACCATTGAGGCGGCGGGCCGTGGCAAAACGCCAGGCCGCACCGGTGGGGTAACCGTCGTGGTGGAGATAAAGATGCTGCTCCGGGCTGCCCGGAAAGCCAATGAAGCTGTAAACGGCGCGGGTGGCCAAGGCGAAAAGAACGGCGACTCTCATCAGTGCCACCGGTGTACCCAGCGCCAGCGCCGCCAGAGCTGCCCCCTGGAGCAGAAGCGATCCCTCGCCTGCCCGCACCATTAGCTTCGCGGTGGGAAAGCCACCCCCCATCCACCCCCATGACCCCAGCCAGCCTCGCCCCCCAGGCCGATCTCACCAGCCGGCTGGTGGGCAAGGCGCTGGCGGTCAAGCCCGTCTGGGCCCTGGCCAAGGCCCAGGCGCGACGCATGATGATCGGCCGGGCCGAACGGTTGGGGATTCCCTGGCGCGAGACCGTCGCCGAGCTGTCGCAACGGGACTGGCAACCCCTCTGGGATCAGGTCTACCGCGAGGGTGTCGACCTGCCGGCCAATTACCGCGCTTCCTTCCACGGCTATGACGCCGGCCACCTCTGCTGGCAGGCGGCCTATGAGTTTGAGGTGGCCTCCAATGCGGTGCATTCCAGCCTTTATCCCGAAGCGGGCGCCCACAGCGACCAGGTGTTGCGGCAGGGCTACCACGAATTGCTGCAACAGCAGTTCCCCCAGGCCCCGGCCCGCATCCTCGATCTGCACAGCACCGTGGGCTTGAGCACCTTCCGGCTGGAGCAGACCTTTCCCAAAGCTGCGGTCACGGGCTTGGATTTCTCGCCCTACTACCTCGCCCTGGCCGCTTACAACGCCGCGCAACAGGGTTCGGCCGTGCAGGCGTGGGTCCATGCCCCACCGGAGGCCACCGGCCTACGCGATGGCAGTTTTGATCTGGTGTCGGCCTTTTTGTTGTTCCACGAGATGCCGCAGGACACCAGCCGCCGCATCTTCCGGGAAGTGCGTCGCCTGCTGCCCCCGGGTGGCTGCTTCGCCTTCATGGACATGAATCCCGCCAGCGGCGCCTACCAGACCATGCCGGCGTTTGTGATGACCCTGCTCAAGAGCACCGAGCCTTATATGGATGCCTACTTTGGCCTCGATCTGCGCCAGGAGCTGCTGGATGCGGGGTTTGATGCGGTGCAGATCCAGCCCTGCACCCCCCGTCACCACGCCGTGATCGCCCAGGTGCGGGCCTGAGATGCTGCCTGAAACCACAAGGGGCGATGTTTCACCTTGAGCATCAATGATGCGATCAGTTTTTGTTGGGAATCGACCCACGCTGCTTGATCATTTCTGCTGGACCTTCCTCGGCTAAGGGTCGACCTGAACTTGTAGATGAAACCGACGCGTGATCGAGGCATCCCCTTCCCAATGGCGCCAATTTTTCAGGTCAAGGCTGGTAACACCAGCTGCACGAGCTCGAAAGAGAAAGGACACTTCACCCGACGCCCCCACCGTATTGGGTTTGTAGTTGGCCTCCGATTCAACTAATTCCAGGATTTGCTTGTCAAAATCAGCAACTGCCCAGCGAAAGCCGGTGGAAGCATTTTCCAGCAGGGTGATTCTCACAGAGTCATTCAGGCCAACATGAACCATTCTGCCCCCATCCTGCTCGGTTAAAAAAATCATTGCGGTTTGAGGGAATGGACGACATGGTTGTTGGACATGGATTCGGCCCCCACCTACACCGGTCGGCAGCAGTCCAGATGCGTTGGCCATAGGGGTCCAGAACATCCATCCCGTTAGGGTTGCGATAATGAACCACTTCTGGCAACGTTGGACCACTCGCAAAAGGTGCAGTAATGGGGGCAAGAGATTAGAGGGTTACTCCATAACTTTCATTGAAGAAACCTGCGTTAATGTAAGCCTCACTGGCATAGGCAAACCCTTTGTCTCCCCAGGCAGGGCCCCAGCTATTGCGTATGATGAATCTCTTGTCGCTGGTATAGCCAACGACGCAAATGGCGTGGCCACCTCGAATGGTATTAGGCTGGAAGGTATCAAGTTTACCATGGGTAGCAGTGGCATTATCCCAGGTTTTATCCACATTCAAACCTGCCATGATGGGTCCCTGGGTTGCAAGCCAGGTGCGCCATTGCGCCAAGTTTTTACAGAGATTATAGTAAGCAGCTATGCGACGACTGGCGGCCGTGGCATAGAAGGTATTTTCGCTGCCTGTGTACATTGACGAGGAAATATTGAGTGGAAGCATGGATTCGGGGACCGATCCAAACTTGCGCAGGAAATCCATTGCGGCCTTCAGGCTAGTACCTGCTTCCTCAATGAACGACTCTGGCCTGGTAGTAAATACATCGGTCTCCTTGGAGGCCATCCAGGTGCAGCGTGGCGAAAGCAGTCCAGGGCTGGGAATCTTTCCAGCCTTCACCATGTGATATCGGGCGACTCCGTCTGTAGAGGCCCAACCGACACAGGACCCGGTCACTCCTTGATTGCCAATGGGCCACCATGGTTGCCGCAAATCAACACTAGCCGGTGGGGCGGCCGCAGATGCCTTTAAGCCGTTGGCCGCCAAGGCGTTCTCAATCCGCCAGTCTTTTTCAACCGCACGCGAAGGAACAAGATTGCAGATCCTTTCTAATTCGTGGCGTTTTTCAGTAGTTGCAGTCATGGATGCAAGAAGGTGATTGGATGGATTGAACCCAAAAGGGAACCCTTTGGCTCCATCACCATCCTGTGGCCAGTGGTATCTCCATGGGCATGTAAGGCCTCACAATCACGAATAAGCCGATCCATCCATCGTTAGGGGGACAGAACTGCCACTGACATCTATTCATCAAATTCAGCACACAGAATCAGGCATCTTTTATATTTGCCCTTAGACATCAGGCCAGCACGCAGCGCATGCAGTCCTGGGTTGATGATGCCGAAGTCTGTAGCGAAATCTAGCAGTCCCACCCAAGGTTAATCGTTAACGTCTAAACTCATTAAGCCATAGGGCTTACCCGCCATGGCGGCCGTCCAACCCCCGAACCCGAACCAGAGCCCGCTCCTGTGCCTATCGGCAGCGGCCGGGGGCGGCCCGCTGCTGTTTCGCCAACTGTTTGACGCCGAGACCGGCACGTTCACCTATCTGCTGGCCGATGCCGCCAGCCGCCAAGGCCTGTTGATCGATTCGGTGTTCGAGCAGCACGGCCGCGACCTGGCCTTGATCCGTGAATTGGGCATCGAGCTGGTCGCCAGCCTCGATACCCATGCCCACGCCGACCATGTGACCGGCAGCTGGTTGATGCAGCAGGCCAGCGGCTGTGCCATCGGTCTGGCCGCTGCCGTCGGCGCCGAGAATGTCAGCCTGCCCCTGGCCCACGGCGATCGGGTTCCCTTTGGCAGCCGCTACCTGGAGGTACGCAGCACCCCCGGCCACACCGATGGCTGCCTCACCTATGTGCTCGACGACCAAGCCATGGCCTTCAGCGGCGATGCCCTGTTGGTGCGGGGCTGCGGCCGTTGCGATTTCCAGCAGGGCGATGCCCACAGCCTCTGGCGCTCGATCACCGAGCAAATCTTGACCTTGCCCGATAGCTGCCTGATCTATCCGGGCCATGACTACACCGGCCGCCAAGTCAGCTCCGTGGTTGAAGAAAAGGCCTACAACGTGCGCTTGGGCGGCCAGGCCACCGAGCGGGATTTTGTCGGCCACATGCAGAACATGAAATTGCCCCACCCCCACAAGATTGCCGAGGCGCTGCCGGGCAACATGCGCTCCGGCCAACCACGCCAGGCCAATAGCGAGCCGGCCTGGGCCCCCGTGAGCCGCAGTTATGCCGGCCTACCCGAATTGGCTCCGGCCTGGGTGGCGCACCACAGAGACCAGCTCACCCTGCTGGATGTGCGCAGCGCCGAAGAATTCAACGGACCCGATGGCCACATCGGCGGCAGCCGCCTGATCCCCCTGCCCGAACTTGAGGCGCGCTGCGGTGAACTCCCCCCTGATCGCCCGGTGGTGGTGCTGTGCCATTCCGGCAGCCGTTCCGCCCTGGCCACCCAACAATTAATCAAGGCAGGCCACACCCGGGTGGCCAACCTGCACGGCGGCCTGAGCCGCTGGATCGCCGAGGGCTACCCCCTGGCAGGGAGCCAAGACAGTTGAATCACCCTCTTTAGGCCGCCCGCACAAAAAACCCCCACCGAAGGGTGGGAAAGGGATCAAGCGATGGCTCAGCTGAACCGAGCAGGCTCAACCAAATTGCTTGGCTTATGCTGCAATGTTCTCATGGGCTCTGCACAACCGTATCATTTAAAATTGCTGAAATCATTATTCCCGTATTTGTTAATCAATAGTTTTGAGAATTAGTGCGTTCTTCCTTCATCTATCACCTTGTCAAGCCGCTTGCCCCCCCCCTACAAACCCACCTTTTTGCGCCCCAGGACCATGCCGGCGGCATAGCCGGCCAGGGGCACGAGCAAAGCCAAGCTGAGTTGGCTGATCGCCACCAGCAACCCCAGGCCACAGACCAGCCAGGGGGTCAACAAAACCAGGCCAAGCAGCAGCTGGTTGGTTTGGGAGCGCCGGGCCAGGGCGCCGGAGCGCTGCACCAAGCGCGGCACGGCCTGGCCCAGGCCGTAACCAAGCAAGCCCGCCAGGGCGGTCAAGAACAGCAGTCCCATGGAGGCTTCAACCGGTAGGACCATCTTGCTGCAACACCGCCTCGCCGCTGGCCTAACGGCTGCGCAGCAGCTGCCGCATCAGATCCAAGCGGGCATCGCTGCTGCCCAGGCCCCCATCGCCGCCGCTGGCTGGCACCTTGGGCTGCCAATAGACGAAGCCCACGTAGGTGGGAGCCTCCGGCAGCGTGCCGATGGGACGATGGTCCCATTGGTAGACGTGGCGGCGGTGGTCCGAGGCCTGGCGCCAATGCAGCACGGCGCGATGGTCCACCTGCAGGTCCTCCGGGCGCAGCTCCAATCCCTTTTCCAGCCTGAGGCGCCGCAGCAAGGTCCCAGTGGCCTGGTTGCGGGCATCCTCACGGGCCGCCTCGGGAAGGGTGTGGCTGAAATTGCGGCAGCATTCAAAATCTCCACCATGACGCAGAATTTTCTGACGCAATCCATTCAGAATTTCATCTAAGTTGTTGACCATGGGGTTGCGAGTGCACCAACAGTACCTATCTGTAACATGTGATCCATAAGGGCGCCTATCAATGGCAGCTACGTTTCGTTTCGAGACAAGTCCATCGTGTCCGCATTACGCCAACAGATCAGTCCCGTCTAGCCCCGTTTCGCAAAAAACCAAGTTCTGCGCCTTACTGATCTTCGGATTCATTGCTGTTGTTCAGCATGGTGACCAGGCCTCCCCGGGGAGGCAATACCGAACCCTGGAGTCCTCCGCTCCGGGAAATCAGATCGTCGCTAGTTGAACTGGGGTGGATCCATGGCCGTGAATGAAGGCAAGCCAAAGACAGAGACCCCTGGCCTACCAGGACTTCTCTCATTGGCTGTCCCCTCTCCTCAATCGCTTGCCTCAAAGCTAGCAAGCGGGCTGCCCAAAACAGGAACCTGTGGCAACGAAAATCGAAACGTCAATGGCGCCTTGGGATCAATCCAGCTGCCCTCGCCAAGACAGACCTATCGGCCAGAATGGCCTGGGGAGACGTTAGACTGTGGACGCCGGCATCGGCGCAGCGCATTTGTTGCTTTTTAAGGCCCCTGGGCGGCCCTGGTCGCTCCGATGGCTTCCCACTGTTGTTGCAGCCGGGCCCCTGCCCGGGTGTCACATTGGCCCTTGAGTCCCTGGCTGATGGCACAGGTATTGGCCACCATGGTGGCCATCAGGCTGGGCGGGCGGCCATCGACGCTCCTGGCGAGACCATCGACCACCAGCGGGGTCGGGGCGATGGGCACGCCACTGAGCTCGCTGATGCGCTGCAAGCTGCGCCCGATCGCTCCCGGTTCGCGAAACAGGGCCGGCACCCGCCGCTGGACCAGTTGGGTCACCACGGCGGCGAACTGGGCCGGCCTCAGGCTGGAGCTGGTGCTGTCCTGATCCACCAGGGGCATTTCCTGCAGGCCATAGGCACCGCTGTAGTGGCTGAGGGCCCGGTGGGCCATGGCTACGGGGGGGCGTTGGCCGTCCGGTCCCAGCGGGATCGTGGCCAGTTGCCGCCGGTTCCAGCGATCCAGATCCGCCAGCCGTGCCTGCAGGGCGGCCGAGCGTGTCTCAATCTCCGCCCGACTCTGGGGTGTCAAGGCGGCCAACTGGGCAGCCACCTCCTTGACCATCAAGGCCGCCTGGGCCGGATCGTGCCAGAGGTGGGGATCCTGGCGATCGTGGATCGCCAGGGCCCGCCAGGCGATCCACGATCGCCACCCGGTTGGGAAGCCTCTCGATGGCCGGGGTCAGGCCGCCGCCATTGACCAACAGCAGGCTGCTCTGGGCCAGGGCCCGGCTTTGGGAGGGGCTGAGGCGAAATTGGTGCGGATCATCTCCGGGGCCCAGCAGACAGTCCACCTGGACCTGGCTGGGCGCCAACCGCTGGCTGAGATCGCAAAGAACGCCATCGCCGGCGATCACCCTGGGCCCATCCACGCCAGGGGCGGTGGCTGTCTGGGGCTCCTGGCGGCAGCCCGCCAGGGTTGCCAGCAGCGCCAGTACCAGCACCAGCCTTCCTCCTGGGGCAGGCACGGCGGCCCCGCAGGCCCGGGGGTGGGCAGGGAACCCGGATCGTGACTGCGGCAAAAGCACAGGCAGGGGCAAAGGTAAAAGCGAAGGTGGTGGCAAAGCCAAAGGCAGCGTTAAAGGCAGTGGCAAAGCCAAAGGCAGTGGCAAAGCCAAAAAAGGCCCCCTACAAAGGGGCACTGTCAATGATAATGGTTTTCATCTTAGCGATCGCTAGGTTGGGGGCAGCAGCAAGGTCAACCTGGACCCAGCCCCCGCTCTCGACGTTGCGGACCTGACGGTGCGGCGTGGTCAGCGTCCCGTGCTGGAGCATCTGACGTTTGCGCTGGCAGCCGGCAGCCTCACCGCCCTGGTGGGACCCAACGGCGCCGGCAAAAGCACCCTGTTGCAAGCCATCGCCGGCCAGTTGCCTGTGGCAGAGGGCCGTATTGCCATCGACGGCCAACCCCAGGGGGCGGCCCTGAAACGGCGTGCCCGCCTGGCCCTGATGCCCCAGCGCAGTGAAATGGCCTGGCATTTTCCAATCACGGTGCGGGCGCTGGTGGCCCTTGGGCTGATGGCTGGCAAGGGTGCCGACCGCTCAGGGGCTCCCTGTTGCCAGGTGGATGGGGCCCTGCAACGGGTGGGTATGCAGAACCTGGCCCACCGGCGCCTGGACCAACTGTCCGGCGGCCAGCAGCAGCGGGCCCTGTTGGCCCGCGCTTTGGTGGGACAAGCCCCGCTGCTGTTGCTCGACGAACCCTGTGCGGCCATCGATCCGCCGACCCGCACTGCCCTGCTGGCGGTGTTGGCCCAATTGCGCGATGCCGGCCTGACCCTGTTGGTGAGCAGCCACGACTGGGGTTCGGATCTGGAGGCCTACGACCGGGTGTTGGTGCTGGATCGGCACCTGCTGGCCCAGGGGACACCGGCCCAGGTGCGCCAGACCCTGGGGGATTTACGCCTGGCCCCCCATGGCTGTGGTTGATTCCCAAGCCCCGGGGGCCTTCTGGTGGGCCGTGCCCCTTTTGCTGGCCGTGGTGAGCGGGCTGTTGTGTCCCCTCACCGGCACCTTGCTGCTGGTGCAGCGCCGCCTCTTTCAGGCCAACCTGATCTCCCACGCCGTGCTGCCAGGACTGGCCCTGGCCCTGGCCCTGCGCCTGGATCCGGGCCTGGGCGGGGTGCTGAGTGGGGTGGGCGGTGCCCTGGTGGCCGATCGCCTCAGCCGCAAGGCCCCTGCCGCTGACGGCAGCCATGAGGCCGTGCTGAACACCGTGCTGGCGGGCTTTCTGGGGCTGGGTGTGTTGCTGATTCCCCTGCTGCACCTGCGCATCGATCTGGAAGCGGTGTTGTTCGGCGACCTGCTGGCGGCGGGGCCCACCGATCTGCTGCGGGCCCTCGTCGCCCTGGGGGCGGTGCTCGCCCTGCTGGTGGGGCGCTACGACCAGCTGGTGTTTCTGGGGGTGGATCCGGCTGGGGCGGCGGCCATGGGGGTGCCCGTAGCCCGCCTGCAGGCGCTGATGACCCTGGTCACCGCCTTCACCGTGGTCAGTGCCATGGCGGCGGTGGGGGTGGTGTTGGTGATGGCCTTGATGGGGGCCCCCGCCGTGCTGGCCCTGGTGGGGGCCTTGAGTTTGCGGGCGGCCCTGGTCAGGGCCGCTGCGGTGGGCGTGGCGGTTACGGCCCTGGGCTTTGGCCTGGCCCTGGTGCCGGCCATCAACCTGCCCCCGGGACCGTTGATCGGGGTGCTTTGCCTGGGCCTGCTGCCGTTGGCGAATCTGGTGGGCCGCGGGCGCTGACTGGCCACAAAAGCCAGGGTGGCCCGCTGTAGCCCCCTGGTCACCCTTCTACATTGACTGTCCCCAAACAGAGCTCGCTAGCTGACGCTCTTCGCAGCTCGCCATGGCCTTTGACAACCCCCGCACCTACACCTTGGTTTCGGTGGCGGCGGCCGTCGCCACGATTGCGCTCAAAACCCAGGCCTGGCGCCTCACCGGTTCGGTGGGGTTGCTATCCGACGCGATGGAATCGGGGGTGAATCTGGTGGCGGCCATCGGGGCGTTCTGGGCCCTCACCCTGGCGGCCAAACCGGCCGATCACCGCCACCACTTCGGCCATTCCAAAGCGGAATATTTCTCCAGTGGCCTCGAAAGCGCCCTGATTGTGGTGGCGGCCCTGGCGATCATCCACGCCGCGGCGGGGCGCTTGCAGAATCCTGAGGGGTTGCAACAGGTGGATGTGGGCCTGGTGCTTTCGCTGGTGGCCACCGCGATCAACGGCGGGGTGGCCTGGTTGTTGTTGCGGGCGGGGCGGCGATTTGATTCGATCACCCTGCGGGCCGATGCCCATCACCTGCTCAGTGATGTCTGGACCTCCCTGGGGGTGGTGCTGGGGGTGGCCTTGGCCAAGCTCACCGGCTGGACGATTCTGGATCCCCTGATCGCCATCATCGTGGCCCTCAATATTGTGGTTACGGGCTGGCGATTGCTGCATGAAACGGCCTCAGGCCTGTTGGATCGGGCCCTGCCGGAAGCTGAACATCGGCAATTGGAGGCCCTGTTGGAACACCACAAAAGAACCGACATCACCTTCCATGCCCTGCGCACCCGCATGGCGGGATCCCGCCGTTTCGTCAATTTCCACGTGCTGGTGCCAGGCCATTGGACGGTGAAGCAGGGCCACGACTTTTGTGAATCCCTCGAAAGAGAGATTGCCGCGGCCCTGCCCCGCACCCATGTCTTCACCCACCTAGAGCCGATCGACGATGAAGCCTCGTGGCAGGACGAAGGGCTGCGTTGGGATCAAACCTAGGAAAACAGGCTAAGGAAGCAGGGTGGACGTCGCTCAGCGGTTGCTCTGGATTTTGATCACGGTGCCCTGACCATCGGTGGCACAGGTGCCGATGGGATCCTTGCCTTTGGCGCGGCGAGTCGTGAAGTTGTAGTCCAGGCCACTGCGATTGATATCGGCGAGGCTGATTTTGCCGGCATCAATGCTCTGGCGCAGGGTGGCTCCCAGGGTTACGTTCACATCAGCCATCGACATCCTGGAGCCGTCGCCGTACTTGGCGAGGATGGCGGTTTTGCAGTTGCGACCATCGCTTTCAATGCGGCTGTTGATCTGATCGCGATCGCCGGCGCTGGAGGCACTGGTTTCGTTGGTTTTCACCGATAGACGACGGGTGCGAGTGCCGTCATTCCAGCTGAACAACCCCTTGGCCCCCTTGTCCTCAAACAGCACATTGCTGCCGCCATCGCCCCCTTCCAGCCGCAAATTGGTGCGGTTGGGACCGGAGAAACGATAGGTGCTGCCATCTTCCAGTTTGACCACAAAGCCGACGGTGCCTGAGCCGTCTTTCTGTTTAATGCTGCAACCGCCATCAAACACGACTTTGCCGTTATCGGTGAGACGGCATTCGGCTTCCGCCTTGGCCACCGTATTGGCCAAAACGGGTGAACCAGCGGCGCCAACCAAGAGCGATAGGGCCAACCCAAAGCCAACCCTGGCGCTACGAGCCTGGGCAACAGAAGCAGCGAAGCAGGCTGGGGTGCGGGAAGAAAGCAACTGGATCATTGGAAGTTTTTGCCAACTAACATTTTACCACTGCGGATTACCATTGCGGATTACCAGGCAGCTGATCGGCAGTCCATGCCCCCAAGCGAAGGTCACTGATTGACCTTGCAATGTTGCGGATTATGGAGACAATGAGGATTATGGAAATGTTGAGGATTATGCGGGCCTGGAAATAGAGCCCCGACAAAATCTCAGGATTAACGATGTGCTCTAGGATGCAACCGCTAACGCCGCGACTCCAGCAGGCTGTTGGCATCGACAGGGCGGGTGGATTGGTGTGTTTGATTCGCTGAAACGACGCGAGCTGCTGGCCCTGTTGGGCATTGGCGTGGGGTCTGCGCTATTGCGCCCAGCCCTCTTGCCCAGAGGTCTCGCCGTTGCGGCGAACCCTGGCGCAGGCCGACCCTTCACCCCAGTCCCCTACCCCCTTCCCCTGGCCAACGACGGCCTCAACGCCAGCCAGCAGCGGGCCGCCTACAGCCAGATCACCCTGGCCGATGGGGTGGTGGTGCCCGAGGGCTTCCGCGCCGATGTGGTGGCCAGTTGGGGCGAGCCCCTGGGCAACGGCCGCTTCGGTTTCAACAATGACTACCTGGCCTTCAACGCCCTGGGCACCGACAAGGCCCTGCTCACCGTCAATTTCGAATACATCTCAGCGCGGGTCTGGGCCGACGCCTACGCCGAGGTCATCGGCACTGCGCTGCCCCTGCCAGCCCTGGCGGCACGGCTGGGCCAACTCCAAGGCGATCTGCCCTGGGACACCCTCGCCGAGAACGATCCCCTGCGCCGGATGGTGCTGCAGGTGGCGACAGCGGCCATGGCCGACCTGGGCATCGGCGTTTGCACGATCGAGCGGCAGGCCGATGGCTCCTGGAAACGGCGGCCTGGCCGCCACGATCGCCGCATCACCGGTCTGAGCGGCTGGGCCGACCCCGCCCAAAGGCTGGCCGTCAGCGGGCCAGCCCGGGAGGTGTTCTCGCTGAACAAACGACTGGGCTATGACGATGGTCTGGGGGATGGCATCATCGGCAGCTTCGCCAACTGCGCCGGCGGCCAGACCCCTTGGGGCACCGTGCTGAGCGCTGAAGAGAATTTCCACAATCAGGTTGCGGAGGCGGTGTTTGCCGACGGCTCCGCGGCGCCGCCGTCCCAGCGGCCGTTTGTCTATGACGGCAACAAACTGGAGGGCTTGGGCCAGCCCTTTGGCTTGGCGGGCAACAAATACGGCTGGATGGTGGAGATTGACCCGTTTCAACCCCAACGCCCGCCGATCAAACACAGCTGGCTGGGCCGGTTTCGCCATGAGGCCGTGGCGATCAAGGCCCAGCGCGCCCAACCCCTGATCGTTTATTCCGGCTGCGACCGTTATGGGGGCCATCTTTATCGTTTTGTCAGCGAATCTGTGGTGCAAGACCCGCAGGATCGCGCCAACTCGCGCCTGTTTGAGCAGGGCCACCTTGAAGTCGCCCGTTTTAGCGAAGACGGCAGCGGCCAATGGATCCGCCTCGCCCCCCAGACCCCGATCCAACCCCAATACCCCAGCCACTACGACCAATGGGGGGTTCCGATGGCCACCGTCCTGCCCCATACCGACCGCCGCCGCCCAGGATCGGAACGCTTCGCCAGCGATGAGGCGGTCGATCGCTACCGGCAGCGGTTCCAAACCCTGGCCGACCTCTACCCTGCCCCAGGCCAGGGCCAGAGCAAGGGCCAAAGCCCTTCCCAAGCCCAGCTGGGTGCCATTTTGATTGATGCCCACCTGGCGGCCAATGCCGTTGGGGCGACGGCCACCGCCCGGCCCGAGGACACCGAAATCGATCCCGCCAGCGGTGATCTGCTGATTGCTTTCACGGCCGGCGGCAGCGATAGCGAAGGCAGGGCCGACCCGGCCATCTTCCACGGCCCGGCCCGGCAAGCCAGCTGGCCCCACGGCTGGATCATGCGCCTTGCGGACGAGGCGCCGGCGGCATCCCGCTTTCGCTGGCGCATGGTTGCCACAGGCGGTCTGCCCTGGCAGGGGGGCATGGGCTTTGCCAACCCCGACAATCTGGCGATCGACCCGGCCGGCAATCTCTGGATGGTGACGGACCGGCTGGGGGGCCGCGATGGCGAAATCTTTGGCAACAACAGTTGTTGGTTGCTGCCCGCCCAAGGCGCCGCGGCCGGTGAGCCGCTCTGCTTTGCCACCGCTCCAGCGGAGTCGGAATTCACTGGGCCCTGCTTTGATCCCGCCGGCAAGACGCTGTTTCTAGCCGTGCAGCACCCAGGCGAAACCAACGGCATCCGAGCGGTGCCCCAAGCGGCAGCGCAGGCCGCAGGGGCCAGCGAAGCGCAGGCTTATACGCTCAGCGACCGTGATGGCCAGCCCTTTGAGCAGTTGCGCTGGGTTCCGCTCGGCTCCAACTGGCCTGCTGGGCCCGGACGCCCGCCCCGGCCAGCGGTGGTGGCGATTCGTCGCCAGAGCGGGGCTAGGTTGCTGGAGACCTGAAGTTACAAGCAGCACCTTCGGCGCAACTGACAACCTGTTCTTAACGAAGCTGGTGCTGCACTTTTGTAATTTCGTAGCATCACCTTCCCTTGACCCATGGTTTTCCAAGCTCTGTTGGCGCAATCCAAGCCTGGGGCCCTGGCGTCCTGCAAGCCAACCCGGAGATCGCTGCGCAATCTGGTCTTGATTGGAACGGTGGCTGGCCTCGGCGTCAGCCTCGGGGCCTGTGGCGGCACCACCACCTTGAATGGAGCAGGGGCTTCATTTCCGGCGGCGATCTATCAACGCTGGTTTAAGGATCTGGCGGATAAAGGGGTGCGGGTGAATTATCAGTCGGTGGGATCGGGGGCGGGCGTACGCCAATTCATCTCCCGCACGGTGGATTTCGCCGCCAGTGACGTGCCGATGAAGGCCGAAGAAATCGCCAAGCTGCCCCAGGGAGTGGTGCAGATTCCGATGACGGCCGGTGCCATTGCGGTGGCTTACAACAACAAAGGCTGTGATCTGCAGCTCACTCAACCCCAATTGGTTGATGTGTTCCTCGGCAAAATCACCAATTTCAGCCAGCTGGGCTGCGCGGACAAGCCCATCAAGGTGGTGTTTCGCTCGGATGGATCCGGCACCACCGCCAACTTCACGGCCCACCTGGCGGCCATCAGTCCCGCCTGGAAAAGCGGGCCGGGGGCTGGCAAGAACGTCAAATGGCCCACGGGCATCGGCGCCAAGGGCAATGAGGGGGTAGCGGCCCAGCTGAGCCAGGTGGAGGGCACGATCGGCTACGTCGAGTCGGCCTTCGTCAAGGAACCCCTGCAGGCGGCTGCCATCAGCAATGCCTCCGGCCAGAAACTCAAACCCACCCTGGCGGCGGAGCAGGAGGCCCTGGCGGCCATCGACCTGGGCCCCGATCTCACCGGCAGCAATCCCAACCCAGCCAAGGGCTATCCGATCGTTACCTTCAGCTGGATCCTGCTCTACAAAACTGGTAACGGCGCCAGTCACGAGGCCCTCAACAAGGTCTTTACCCACACCCTCAGCGACGAAGCCCAGGCGATGGCCCCTGATCTGGGCTTCATCAGCCTGCCCGCCGAGGTGCTCGCCAAGAGCCGCCTTGCCCTGGCCACAGTCAAACCCTGATCCAGCTCATAACCCTCCCACCCCTGGCAATGCCGGCAGCCGATCTCCCAGTCCTTGCCAGCGGCGGTGATCCGAGGATTAGTGATCCAAGGATTGGTGAGCTGGCCCTGGGTTTGATTCAGCAGCAGGTGCGCCGCCTCGGCCAGTTACACCATGCGGTGCTGGCCGATGAGGACCCCGAGGCTCTGCACAAGCTGCGCATCAGCCTGCGCCGCCTGCGATCGGGCCTGGAGGTGTTTGCCCCGGCCCTGCTGCTGCCCGAGGGGGTCCATGCCAGCCGTATCGCCCGCGTGGCCCGCCGCACGGGCCTGACCCGGGATCTGGATGTATTTCGCGAGCGGCTGGAACATCCCTGGTGGCCCCAACTGCCCGAAGGCGAACAGGTTGCCCTGGCTAAGGCCATGGCCCGGCTGAAACGGGATCGGCGCCAGGCCTTCGAGGGCATGGTGGAGGCCCTCAATGGCGGCCGTTATCTCAAGCTGCTGGCCCTGCTCAACCAATGGCAGGCCGCACCCAGCTACAGCTCGCTTGGCCAGCAGCGCCTCAAGCCCTGGCTAAGCGATTGGGTGTGCCATCTGGGCCAAGGTTTGTTTCTGCACAACGGTTGGTTTGTGGCCGATCCGGCAGCGGAGGACTTGCATGAATTGCGCAAACGCATCAAGGGCTTGCGCTACAACCTGGAACCCTTCATTCCCTTTTTACCAACAAAGATGCTTGGCTGGATTGAGGAGCTCAAACAGGCCCAGACGGTGCTGGGCGAACTGCATGACCTAACGGTGCTGGAAGCCTCGCTTTTGAGCCAGCCCTTGCGCCGTAAAGCCAGCCCCTTGCCCACCCTGCAGGAAGCCATCAACCAGAGACAACAGCAACACTGGCAGCAATGGCAAGCCCAGGCGGGGCGGCTCAGCAGCGATGCCAACCGCCAGGACCTGCACCGCTTGATCCTGGCGCCTGCTGAGAACCAGGGGGCCCTGTTAGGACAGGGCTAAAGGCCTAGCTCCCTGCCCTGCCGATCCCCGCTGATGACTGATCTGTTCACTCCCCTGGCCCTGGGGTCGCTACTGCTGCCCAACCGGGTGTTGATGGCCCCCCTGACCCGCTGCCGCGCCACGGCCGACCATGTACCCACGGCCCTGATGGCCGAGTACTACGCCCAGCGGGCCAGTGCCGGATTGGTGATCAGCGAGTGCGCCATGGTGCTGCCGGGCACCTCCAGCTTTGCCACCGAACCCGGCATCTACAGCGCCGAGCAGATCGCCGGCTGGCGCCAGGTCACCGAGGCGGTGCACCAGGCCGGCGGCCGCATTGTGTTGCAGATCTGGCATGGCGGGCGCGCCTGCCATTCGCTCCTCAATGGCGGCCAGCAGCCGGTTGGGGCCAGCCCCCTGGCCATCAGCGATGCCCAAGTGCATACCCCCCAAGGCAAGGTGGACTACGAGGTGCCGCGGGCGTTGGAGGACAGCGAAATCGCGCCGATAGTGGTGGCCTTTGGCGCGGCGGCCCGCGCGGCGGTGCAGGCGGGCTTTGATGGGGTCGAGATCCATGGCGCCAATGGCTATCTCATCGATCAATTCCTACGCGATGGCAGCAACCAACGCCAGGGCTCTTACGGCGGCTCAATCGAAAACCGCGCCCGCTTATTGCTGGAAATTTTGATGACGGTGCGGGCCGAATGCCCGCTGGTGGGCCTGCGCCTCTCACCCCTGAATAGCTTCAATTCGATGCGGGACAGCAACCCGCTGGCCCTGACCAATTGGCTGGCCGAACACCTCAATGGCCGGGGCCTGGCCTATCTGCACCTGATGCGCGCCGACATGGCCGGCATCCAGCAGGCCGATGTGCTGACCCCCTTCCGCGAGCGCTTCCAGGGGGTGCTGGTGGCCAACATGGGCTACACACCAGCCGAGGCCAACGACGCCATCGCCGCAGGCCTGGTGGATGCGGTGGCGTTTGGCCGGGCCTTCATCTCCAACCCGGACCTGCCGCATCGCATCGGCATTGGGGGGCCCCTTAACGAAGATAATCCGGAGACCTATTACAGCCCGGGGGCGGTGGGGTACACGGACTATCCGGCTTTGGGGGCTTGATGGCTGCTAGCGGCAACATGGGACGGCACGATGACGCTGCCATCGGCGTAATGGGATGGTCGAAGGATATGATGACCAAACCAAGGCCGTTCCAAGGTTGGCCACTGCATTGCCTGCTTCCAGGGGGGAGGCCTTCCCATCGCCCCCACCCCAGAGCAGTGGGTAGCAAGCGATACACGTGGAACTGCAGAAGCACAGTAAAATTAATTTAAATTATTTAGGATTTGATAAGCCGTGGATAAACAGATTGAATCTGAGGTTAAATTGGTTAGCATGGCCGTTACCCAATTCAAGTTCAGCCTCATCGACACGGCGCCGAAGATTTCCAATGAGGTCCGGTTGCTGTGCAACCTCCTCGGAATCAGCAGCGGAGCAACCAGTCAGTCAAAGCTCGAAGATACCTATTACGATGACCAAGATCGAACTCTAGCTGCTCAGGGGTGTTCGATCCGTCATCGCGTGGCCGAGGGCAAGAAACCTAAGGTGACTTTCAAGACCAGCAAAAAGTACAATCCTTCACTCGCTCTTGATCGCCCACAAGTCGAGTTTAATTGCACTGAAGAAGAGTTCCAGCGGATGAAGTCGGTCAACTTTACCCCTCAACTAGCTGAGGCATTCCATGGCAAGTGGTGTCAGAACACTACTTGCGGACCGGTTGCCAAATCGCTCATGGTACATAACCGCCGCACCAGTTTTATGATCAAGACCACTCTAGGAGAATACGAGTTCTGCTTCGACAAGTTTTATTACGAAGCACCAAACGGGGGATTCAGCGAATACTTTGCTGAGATTGAGTTAGAAACAAAGGTAAAGCCGCCACAACGTGATGAGCAGCTTGACAAGCTAATTGAAGCGCTGTGTGAGTTTCTCGATTTCGAACCCCATCGTGTCAGCAAATACAGAAGGGGGGTGGATTGGCTTCGCAACAAGCACGCAGACTACAAGAACGTCCATACCCTAATTCTTGACATCATCGGATATTCCCTTTGATCAGCGGACATCCAGAAGCAAATGATCCAGTCTCTTAACCGATGTACGAAAGACGCACTTCGAGAGAACCGCCCACACGATTCATCGGACATTGTATGTATTCCGACTGGAGACGGTATGATCATGGTCTTTGAGCAAGACCCCGCTTCGCTAGTCTCTCTTGTCTTCGATCTACAGGACCGCGTGCAGAAGGAGCACAATCAGATCGCTGTGGCAAGCCGGTTCGACTTCCGCGCAGGGCTTCACACCGGCCCAGTCTTCAAGTACTCCGACATCAACGAGCGGCTCAACTATGCGGGCAGTGGTATCAACTTGGCGCAGAGGGCAATGGCTCCCGGCAATGCCTGGCATCTGCTTGCAACTCAGGATGCACGAGAGAATGTCATCCAGGGCAACGGGCGGCTGGCGCGAGTTTTCCACAAACTCCAAGGGAGCATCAGGACGAAGCATGGCGAGGAACTTGTTGTCTACAACGTCTACGACGGGGAGGGACACGGCAACCCGGAAGAGCCGCTCTTATGAATCGCTTCCACAAAAGGCGTTCAGAAGCATGCCCAGCAGCAGAACTAGACTTATATGTTGTACCCGGAGGCCTGCCCCCTTGTCGCGTGGCTGCTTGCCTTTGTCATTTGGCAGAAGCAAGCTAACCCCCGCGTTCAGGAAAGGTGTCACCCCTCTCAATAGCAAACCCGGGGGCTTTATGGAGCAGAGCAATGCGTCGTTACAGCGAGGCGATCAAGGCTGATGTCAGAAGGCGGATTTGGAAACCCCAAGCGAGTCTGGGAACTAGGTTTTAGCATGAAAACCCGATCACGTCGCACGAAGAAGTTATGAACACTGACCATCAGACCTATATTCGCTTCACAAGCAGATCAAGGCTCGAGAAATCTATTCACAGCTTACTTGGTTTGTTACAGGGAATTTCGGTTGATTCAAATATAAGCAAAAGTGAAATATGCTTTCTCACCAATTGGCTTTCTGAGCATGAAGCACTTGAAGAGCTACACCCGTTCAATGAAATTGTGCCAATCTTGCGTGAAGCCTTTGCTGATGGTGTAATCAGCGACGATGAACGTGACGACTTGCTCTGGATATGTGAACGCCTTTGCTCAAATGATTTCTATGACGAGATTACAACTGGACTTCAACAACTTCACGGGCTCCTCGGAGGTGTAGTTGCTGATGGAATTATTTCTGAAGCTGAACTCCGAGGAGTGCAAGACTGGATGAAAGATTATGAAGAATTAAGGAGGCGCTGGCCTTATGACGAGATTGAGAGTCTGATAATCTCAGTATTAGCAGATGGCCACATTGATGAGAAAGAGCATCAGACGTTGATCGCTTTCTTTGCTCAATTTGTAGAAGTTCTGGATGACAAGACCCTGAGCAGGCCGTATATTCTCACAGAGTCAACATTGAAAGGGGTTTGCGCAACATGCCCAGATATTAAATTCCAAGGCTCACGATTCTGCTTAACCGGTGCTTCTTCACGCTACACAAGAGACGTGTTTGGCGACAAGATTAAAAAGCTTGGAGGGGCAGTGGTCGGCAGTGTCTCAGGACGCTTGAACTATCTAGTTATTGGTGGGGATGGCAACCCTTGCTGGTCATATGCTTGCTACGGGCGTAAGGTAGAGAAGGCGATAGAACTCCGAAAGGCGGGTGCTGAGATAGTGATCGTTCACGAATATGATCTTCATGATGCTCTTGAAGATGAGTGCTAACACAGCCATGCACCAGAGACGCTACCGCGATACCTTGCATTCTGGAGTGCTCTCTACCACCTGGTGATGGCAGCGTTAGGCTCAGAACAGTGTCGAGGTAGCTTGATGGGTGCAAGGCAACGGATATGGGATCTGCTCGAAGTCACCCATGATCAGGAAACTCGCTCGCCCGTGGTCGACTGGTACGACAAGAGTCTGGCCATACTGATCGTTCTGAACGTTCTTGCAGTCATCGTCGCGAGCGTCGAAGCCATCGAGCTGGCGTACGCCCGGTTCTTCCTGGCGTTCGAGGTGTTCTCGGTTGCGATCTTCACGATTGAGTATCTCTTGCGGCTGTGGGCATGCACTGTTGATTCACGCTACAGCAGACCACTTCTTGGTCGCTTGAAGTACGCGCTCAACCCAATGGTCATCATCGACTTCATGTCGTTCGCACCGTTCTACATTGCCACGCTGCCGCTCGATCTCAGGTTCTTGCGGATCTTGCGACTCCTCCGCCTGCTGAGGGTGCTGAAACTGGGGCGTTACTCCACCTCGATGTCACTCGTCGCCCGTGTCTTTAGGAGGAAGTGGCCTGATCTCGCGGCGTCCCTGATCGTGTTGCTCGTGATGCTTGTGCTCGCCTCCAGCCTGATGTATTACGTCGAACGCGACGCCCAACCTGTGGCATTTGCGAGCATTCCTGCAGCGATGTGGTGGGGTGTCGCGACATTCACCACGGTCGGATACGGTGATGTCTATCCACAGACTACGCTTGGCAAATTATTGGGCTCGGTGATCGCGGTACTCGGTATCGCATTCTTCGCTTTGCCGGCGGGCATCTTGGCGTCGGGCTTCTCTGATGAGCGCGAACGCCATTCAACGGGTAAACGCGATTCTGTGTGTCCGCATTGTGGGCGAATCCCATAGTAAGATTCGATTCGCGATATCTAATACCAAGATACAGTATACGGCCGCATAAACACCAACATTGCCGAGGATTCTTTCTGCTTCAGATCTTGGCGTTACGAAGGGCTGACAGAAGACTAAAAAGCCTGCCAAGCATGTTAAGATATTGGGATAAAATCAGATAGATTAAAAATGAATCAAGTAGGCCCAGACACCATTTTTAATGCTCTTCAAGGTTTTTCTGCGCTGTGTACGGTATACATTCTTCTTCTAACACAGAAAACAAACAATAGAGCTCTTGTAACTGCGAGGCAAAATCTCGAGGCAAATATACTGCTCAAGCAAATGGACGTCTATAACGCCTGTTCAGTTCGGTACGAACAAATAGGTGCGGAAAGCCACAGACTTTGCAAAATGAAAATTGATGAGAAAGATGGACTTGCGTACTATCTCCGTTTTTGGGAGCTACAACACAATCAATTTGTATTCTTTCAGCGTGGATACATTGATACATTAATAATGATTTCATGGATGAATTGGCGAAAAGACGAATTTCTTGCAAACGCTCCTCTTTCCGTCGAAAATTCATTTGTTGACTATCAATGGGGCTGGAAGAATGTTTCAGAAAGATTTAAAAATACAGAATTCAGGAATTTTATAGAAGAAGTCCATAGAGGCGATCCTGGGAAAGAAGTGCATCAGGCTGTAATTGAGTATCACCATCTAAGGAGTCCTTTCATGAGCACCTCCTCTACTGACAGCTTGCCTAAGGGAGGCAGGTTAAGGTAGAGAGTTACATTTCTATTCATCACCTAGCAACATTATCTAATGATTTCCCGACAATCCTGGACTTTCCCTGAACTCAAAATGTCTCTCCCACAGTGGATATCGAACGCATTACCTGAAAGAGGACACCAGTTCGATAGTGACGAAAGTAAAATGATGCTAGCGATCACTTTATCTAAACTTAATTGCGAATATGGAACAGGTGGTCCTTTTGGTGCAGCCATTTTCAATGCAAAGACAGGTACACTTGTCGCTCCAGGAGTAAATCTAGTTCAATCGCTAGGTATATCCGGCGCACACGCTGAGATGGTATCGATCGCACTGGCTCAGAAAACGCTAGGTTTTCTCGATCTTGGTAGTGACCCGAACACTTCTTATGAGTTGTTCTCTTCAACTGAGCCATGTGCAATGTGCATGGGTTGTATTACCTGGTCAGGTATTACAAGACTTGTATGTGGTGCCAATGATGCTGATGCCAGAGCTATTGGCTTTGATGAGGGTGTGAAGGCTTTGAATTGGATCGAACAGTATAAACAAAGGGGTATATCAGTGGACTTAGGGATCTGTCAGGAAAAGGCAGCGTCAGTACTCAGCAAATACAAGGAGCACGGAGGTCTTATCTATAATGGAAGAGCATCAATATTGAATTAAATTCATATTGCATAATTACCAGATTCAAAAGCCAAGCACAAGAAATGTTTGTGTGTTAAAGACATAGTTCGCTCATGATATAGTGCTAGAAGGAGAGTTAAGAGCCATTCTAAAGTCACCGAAGCCGAGTATAATCGCAGACTGTTGCGGAAGCACTTGTAGCCGACTAAAATCCGAACATGAAGTCCGAGATCGAAAATCGCTTCAATGGAAACCTTGCGCGCGTCGAGCATCTCGTTGCGCTCTTTGAGACGGTGACTACTGGGCCTGGACGCCGGGCAGTGGACACGTCGAACATCCTGCGCTCTGCGGTCGTTTTCTTCATGCGACATTAGAGTCCACTGTTGATGATTTGCTTTTACGTTCTGTCTCTGATGAACTTTATCGCCGAAACTTCAACGACCCAGGTGAAGTTCCATTGGATAGTTCACCGAGCCGATCGCAACACAGCAACTGGCAGTGGGCAGCACGCCGCACTAGGACTGCAGAAGGGTACAGTTGAGACGTGGTCTAATGCAGTAAAGCAATTCGGTACTTCCGTACTTAGTCAAATCTAACCCAAAGGAGACCTTCAATGACAACCCGAATTGAGCTTGAGCGCACACTCTCGGCGATGCCTGGAATCGACGCCGTTACAGTCGTAGGAGATTACAGCTTGATTGCCACGGTTGTATCAGCTTCATTTAGGCAACAGGATGAGGCACTTCGCCAAGAGAATGTCTGGAGATATTTAAGCGATACGCTTGGATCGAGTGAGTTGCAAAATGTTGAATTTATATTTACCAGAACACCAGAGGAGAACGCTGCTGTTTCATCCGCTTCCTCAGTTGCTTAACGATTCCCTTCCAACATTAAGATAGAGAAGACGGGGGTAGTTCAGCAAGGTTGCCTGTAAACATTAAAGACAAATTTGCTGCGAAGTTGTAGGTGTGGCATTGTCTTGAAAGTCGCAGGGAGCGATCGCACTAACAAGAATTACGGCATAGAATTAAAATGCAGTCCCATGCAACAGATATGCTGAAAACCCTATGGGCTACGGTGCGACAAGGAAAAATTGAGCTATTGGAGTCAGCGGAACTGCCAGAAGGGGTAATGGTGCTGGTGACAGTCTTGCCTGACGATAAAGCACAGTTTTGGATGGATGCAAGCCAAACCTCACTTGATCCCGTTTGGGACAACACTGACGATGATGTATATGCCCGGCTACTGCTAACATTGGAAAGCAAAAGTTCACTGCATTGAGCAGAAAATTATCTTACTCACACATATAATCTTTACGTATGCTATTCGGTACCTGTTCAGGGGGCGGGACTGCTCACTGCGAACTTCAGCCCTGTTGAACTCTTGACGGAAGATTGATTCCTGGTTGCATCTCAGGCAGAGACCGCCTGTGATGAGCACCACTCCTGCCGGGATTTCAGAAGCGGACT
>JAPLIC010000054.1 GCA_026389315.1 Cyanobacteriota bacterium | reverse complement strand
CACGCCACACCAGCGGCTCCAGCTGGGGACGGTGATGCCCCTGCGGGGCTTCCTGGAGCAGGTGCACTGGATCAGCCTGGAAGAGCTCGGTCAACAGGAAAATCTGGATGCAGCAGTGGATCTGCTCACCCTGCCGGTGCGCTCCGAGCAAGAGCTTGGAGAGCGCTGTCGGCGGATCCTGGCGAACCGCCGGGATCTGGAGCCGGTGGTTTTCTCTATGCTGTTTGAGCGGTTTCCAAAGCTGAGCAAGGAGGAGATTCTGATGATCGCCGGGTTGCCGCTGCAGGAATTGCGCCACACCCGCGCGGTGCAGGAGATCCTGGAGGAGGGAAGGCAGGAGGGCCGCGAGGAGGGATTGGAAGCCGGCCGTCAGCAGGAAGCCGCTGCTCTGGCCATTCGCCAGCTCAGCCGCCGCTGCGGGAGCCTTGATGAGGGCAGCCGGGAGCGGCTCTCATCCCTGACCCTGCAGCAATTGGAGCAGCTGGCGGAAGACCTGCTCGATTTCACAGAGCCTGGCGACCTGCTGGCCTGGTTCGACAACCAGCCGGCTGGCTGAGCCAGGTCCCCAAAGCAGCCCGAAACCAGCCGCGCAACCGTCCTGCGATCGGTATGACCGTGATACAGAACGGCTGCAACGTTCAATTCGATGATCCAGGCAGTTACACCCTGCGGCGGCGCCAGGGCCGGGCCGTCTACGGCACCTGAGGGGGACCTCGCACAGGGGAGAATGGCTCCATTCCGCCCAGCCACCATGACCCCTGCCCAGCCCGGCACCCCCGCCAACCTCGAAGCCGCCTTTGGCGGCGAGAGCATGGCCAACCGCAAATACCTGTTTTTTGCGGAGGTGGCCAAGCAGCTGGGCAACGGCGATCTGGCGCGCCTGTTTCGCGACACCGCCAACCAGGAGACCGAGCACGCCTTCGCCCACTTCCGGCTGCTCCATCCCGAGCTGGTGATCGACGACCCGGCGGCCCTGAGCGAGGCGGAGAAGGAGGCGAAGCTGGCCCGCTGTTTGGAGCTGGCCATCGCAGGCGAAACCTACGAGTACACCACCATGTACCCGGAATTCGCCGCCCAGGCCCGCGCCGATCGGGACGCCGATGCGGCGGCCGACTTTGAGGAGCAGATCGCCGAATCGCAGGAACACGCGGCGATCTTCCGGCGGGCCGCCAGCAATTTCGGCTTCCTGCAGCCGATCGAGCAGCACCATGCCGAGCGCTACACCGTGGCGCTGGAGGCGCTGCAGGGCAAGGGCAAGGCCGGCGAGACGGCGACGCCGGTGGCGGGCAAGTGGATCTGCAAGCTGTGCTCGATGATCTACGACCCGGCGGTTGGCGATCCGGATTCGGGCCTTGCCGCCGGCACCCCGTTCGAAGCGATCCCGGCCGACTGGTTGTGCCCGATCTGCGGCGCCCGCAAGGCCAGCTTCGTGCCCTACCGGGAGCCCGAGCTGTTGGCGGCCTGAGGCGGCAGTTGGGGCATTGAGTCAACCCAGGCGGGCAGTCCACAAGCGCAGCTCCTGGCCGCTGTCGCGCAACAGCGGCGCCATCATCCGCTGCAGCCGCTCCAGCCAATCGCGATCAGCATGGCAACAGCTGATGAACACATGCCGGCACTTGCACAAGGAGCCAGCTCTCGGGTCCTGTGCCCAGCGAATCCTGGCGCTACGCCAGACTCTGATCGAGCTAATCGTGCCTGTTGTTTCGGAACGTTTTCAAGCTCTTACCCCCCTCCCAGATCATGGCCACCATCGGCCTCTCCAAAGATTTCTGGCGTCACACCCGCGCCTTCCAGCACATCCTCGCGGAAGGGCGCCAGGATTCGAACCTGCGACCGAGTGCAACCACGGCTGTTCGCGTTGCCAGCGGCTGGCGGGTGTCTGATCGACGGGGCCGTACTCGGCCCACCATCGATGCCATCGGCGGCCGCTATCAAGTTCTGCTGCCCCTCGCATGGGCGTAGGACCAAGCCGATGCGATCCGAAAGTGAGTTCAGTCCACCCAGTTCTAATTCCTCAGGCCCAGGTAGCGGGTAGGAGGCGAAGTCGCAGGGGGTATTGGGTATTGGTCAACAGGGTGCAGCGGTGATCGCCGGGATCAGCACTGCTGCGACCCTGCAAGCGGAGTAGCGCTCCGCCACCTGCGGCGCTGGTGCTTGATCAGGTAAATGGAGATGTTGAAATCAAGCAAGTAGAGGGGCCTGAGGCCCACAGCGACTCCAGTGCACCGGTGATGGGTCGACCGGCCGGGCGGATGCGCCGTGCATCGCCGCAGCGCTCGATTTCATGCTCCAGATTGCTGCGCTCGTAGGCGAACTCGGCCGGGATGCGCACGGTTTTGGAGTTGCTGTTGCGAAAGAGCCGCGTCGCCGTCGGACCAACCCTGATTCCCTGCTGGATCTCGCCACCGCCCTCCAACTCCAAGAGCAACGCAAAGCCCTCTCCCCCGGCCACCGCGCCGCCTTCTGCCGTACCTTCCGCGCCGCCTTCCAGGGGCCCGACTCCACCCCATCGGTGGCGGGACTGATCCGCCAGCAGCGGCAGCGCATCTGGATCTAGGAGTTTCTGGCCAAGGCCACACGGGGCTGATGCCAATCCGCCGGGGCCCTCGCGCTTGGTCCTGGCTTTTCCTTCCAAACCTGCAAGACTTGAATCCATGCTCCACAACCTTGGCCGCGTCGTCGCCACCGCTGCCCTCGCCGCCGCCGTCCCCCACCACCAGATCACGGCCCTTCTTGATCGCCATGCCCAAGGCGATTGGGGCGATCTGGACGCAGACGACAAGGCCGCCAATGACGAAGCAGCACGCACCGGCGATGGCCGCCTCTTCTCCAGCTACAACACACCCGATTACGGCAAGATCTGGATCATCACGAACGACATCCGCGGGGAGGGGGAGGGGCCGATCACCACGGTGCTTTTCCCTGATGATTACTGAGAGGGCACCAGGGCTCACGGCCGTGGACTCAGGCCCAGGATCCCCGAACCATTGGCGCGACCAGAAGCTGGTGCGATTCCCCCCAGACAACAACCCCGGTGCAGCGACAGGAGCGAATCCAGTCAGATGCCCGGCGTCAGAAGGGCTTCTGACTGGTGAGGGCTCGGATCAAGGCGGTGGGAGGTACGGAGAACAGCATGTTGATTGTGGACAGTGCAGAAGTCTTGTCATCGAACTATGATTGGCAAATAACACCAATGCAGCTAAATGCTGGAATGGCAAAATTACATCCACGCTTCTCGGCCAAGTATTCTTATCCTCTCCGGCGCAGACTTTCAACCGCGGAGGAGAGACGCTTGGTGAGCGAGCAAGAGACGGCACGCTGTTACTACACGGCGATGCGTTTCGAGATCAATCAGCATCTGCAGATAATTAATCAGATTTATACGCTCTATTTGGCGGGAACTACGGCACTCTTTGTGGCTTCAATGAGCAAGGAGGGTAACTATAATCTTCTTCTCCTTGTGCCGTTTCTGAGCTTGGGAGCAGCCAATCTGCTTGGATCGCGCGAACGGAACATAGGCTGCATTGCTGCCTATTGCTCCAATGAGCTGGATAAGATCTTGCAAAAGAACGGCGCGAGCATTACGCAGTGGGACAACTCATTCGTGCTTCATGAGCTTAGGTATAGAAATTTTAATTCAGATCAAGTAGCAAGCCTAATGCTTGTTGCTGCTCCAGGAATTGTTGCATGGGCGATTAGTATTTTTAAGTTCTATAAACTGGTTGACTTTCCATTCCCAAAATTCCCGTTGGTTTTCTTAGGGTGGCTTGCCGGGCTTGTTTGCATATGCTGTACAGTTCTAATCATTATTCTTACGGCTCGCTACCGCAAGAGAATGATCGATTTGCATCGTTCTTGCCAAGTAAGCCCTTGGCAATGAGACCTTGTAGCGAACCGTGAGCCGCCAGCTTTCTCTTTTGACTTATTCTGTCGCAGATCTGGCCTGCATCAGCTTGGATCGACCATTTTTCTGATCCTGGTTGGGCTAATAAGTGACATTCTTCTCCTCAGCCAAACCAGTCAACAGAGACCCGGCCTTGGTAGGGCACCACTCTTGTGGGAACCTGCAGCAAGGTGGCAGCAGGTGAAAAGCTCAACTGCAGCCAGGCCTGCAGCCAGGCCTGCGGCCATGGCGTGAACCCCTGGAGGGCTCTGCGGCCAGCAGCCTCCTGTCCGGACCTCAGGCAGCGGCGAGAGATACCCGCCGGATCTCGATAGCATCCCCTAACAGGCCGGCGGTGTGTGGCGAGGGTTCAGCTGTTCCTCTCCACCGTCTCGGATGAGTTCCGCAGCTACCGCGATCGGCTGCGTCACCTGCTCACCCGTCCCGATGGGGAGGTGAAGGTGCAGGAAGACTTCATCGTCACCGGCGATGAAACCCTGGAGATGCTCGACACCTACATCCAGGGCTGCGATGGCGTGATCCACCTGGTGGGGGACATGACGGGGCCGATGGCCAAGCCGCAGTCGGTAACGGCGATCACCTCGCGCTATCCCGAGCTGGCCAGTCGCTTGCCGCTGGCGGATTTTCTGCAGTCCGATGGTGCATGGCGACAATTCGCATGTGTCAACGCGCCCGCCTACGTCGTTGACATCGGGCACCTGCACCTTCCGCCAGCTTCTGGGCTGCTGCCAGCCGTTCAAGGATGAGCCGCCGGTGCCCCCCAGCGACAGCGGGGCTGGGCATAACGCCTGGGGACCATTGCTTGGTGGGCCTGGCCTGGCATGCCCAGCGGCGCCGTTCCCACGGAGCTTGATCGCCAGTACCGCTTCTCGGCCCCAGAGCTCAACGCGGGCAGCCATCGGCTCGATGGCGTGCTTTGGCCCCTGGAAAGCGAGACCGGCTCAGAAGAGCTGCCAGTGGTGCTCCTGGAAGTCCAGATTCGCGCCGACATCGGCTTCCACCACCGCCTGGCGGCCCAGACCTACCGCTTCCTGCAGCTCCACCCCCGCATCGAGCACTGGCGCGTGGTGGTGATCACGCCACACCAACGGCTCCAGCTGGGGACGGTGATGCCCCTGCGGGGCTTTCTGGAGCAGGTGCACTGGATCAGCCTGGAAGAGCTCGGTCAACAGGAAAATCTGGATGCAGCAGTGGATCTGCTCACCCTGCCGGTGCGCTCCGAGCAAGAGCTGGCGGAGCGCTGCCGGCGGATCTTGGCAAGCCGACGGGATCTGGAGCCGGTGGTTTTCTCTATGCTTTTTGAGCGGTTTCCAAAGCTGAGCAAGGAGGAAATTCTGATGATCGCTGGGTTGCCGCTGCAGGAATTGCGCCACACCCGCGCGGTGCAAGAGATTCTGGAGGAGGGAAGGCAGGAAGGCCGCGAGGAGGGACTGGAAGCTGGTCGGCAGCAGGAAGCCGCTGGCTTGGCCATCCGACTCCTCATCCGTCGCCTCGGCAGCATCGATGCTGGCAGCCGTGAACGGCTATGTGATTTGCCCCTGCAGCAATTGGAGCAGCTGGCGGAAGACCTGCTCGATTTCACAGAGCCCGGCGACCTGCAAGCCTGGTTTGACGACCAACCGGCTGACTGAGCCAGGCTGGCGTCCCCCTGAGTGGTGTAAGTCCCACGGCACCCCTGCCAGCAGTTCTCACGCGCCTGCGAGCACGAGTGGCTGCGGGGCAGGAGTCGGCGGAACAGTTCGAGCCCACAGACCTGAAGGAGCTAATGGCGGCACACTGCAGTTCCCGCATTGATCACCCCATCCAGTTAAGGCAACTCAACCCTCCGGACATGCTTCCATTTCCCTGACCCATGCCCCGCCGCCCAAGACCAAAGCAAATGAAGATTACGGATCGCCCATCGACGATTGAGCCATCAGCGTCAGCAAGAACTGGAGTCGGGCTCGATTGGTGGGATTGGGGTCGAGTTGAACTCGGCCGGAAAGCAATGCTGCTTGATCAAGGCGCTCAAGGCATCGTCCCTGGCGTTGAGCTTCGCGAGCCTGGCGTTCTCGCGCCATGGCCTCCGGCCGACTTCGTCTACAGCTGCTCGATCTCGCTCAACTTCAAGTTCAATCGCCGCTCGTAATCGGGATCGCGACGCCAGTTCAGCGTCGCGCCCAAGTGGCGCGCCGTATTGCACGCAGCCAGTAAAAATTGTCGCCACCGAGGCAGCGATACAAGGGATGCCCCACTGCTGCTGGAGGCTGATGCTCTGGCCGGCGAGGGTGATGGGGTCATAGGACGAGAACAGGGCGATCAGGCCGAGGACAAAGCCGCCGATAGCTTGGTTGAAGCCGAGGCGGTCGAGGCTGAGGCACCAGAGGCGCTGGTATTGGGGTGATTCTGGCCGAGCTGACGGGTTTGATGCGTCAGGCACGGCCGAGTCAATCGGAGCAGTAAAGGGGGTCACGTCAGGGAACCAGCCAGAGAAACCAGATCGAACCGCCCACCAGAACCAGAACCCCCACCGCTTGCAGGCCAATGGCGAGCTTCCTGTCCAGTCTCACCCTCTTGCGCCCCATGGGAAGCTTTACAGCGAGCAGACCAGGAACAAGGCTCACACCTATTGCAAGCAATAGCCAATTCACTGAGTTAATTGCTCAACAGGACTGTGCGTATCTCTGGATAACTTCTGACTAGGGAGTCCAAGGTGGCGAGGGTGGCTTTTTGTTCAATAACCGTAGCGATGATTAGCCGATCAAACGGATCGCGGTGAATGTCACTGAGCTCCGTAGCCTTGACTCAGTCTGCGGTTTTCAACGGCAACAGGGTGATGCCAGAGGGCTCCAACGCCTCATCAATCCACTCCTGCACGGGGCAAGGAAGGATCAGGCGACCTTTCTTATGGGCCAGGGCCACCTCAATGCAGGACACAACGCTGACAGCAAGGCATTCCGTAGTTTCAAAGGCTTCCTGCCAGTCCACTGGATAACGATGGACTTCCTGATTGATGAACCAGAACCAGATGTGCGTATCAAGTAGGATCAATTTAGACCATCCCAGTCCTGCTCTTCTGCGATGGGTTCGATGAGTTCACCACGGGTCTCCCCCTTCCCCGCAATTCGGGGACTCGGGTGACGACGGCCCGCTGGGCTGATTCCCTCCTCCACAAGGGTCACCTTCACACGTGCAGGACCAATCGGATGGTGTTTACCGAGCCAGGTGAGCACTCCATTGGCGTAATAAGCCTCGTAGCTCTGTTGCATAGCCCGGAGGAATCCCATCTCTCTTGATTCTGCCGCCATCGGTCGCCGCCGGTTGACCTCCCGGAACCCTCCTAGGTACCCCGCCAGAGCCGCCCATGGAATCCAGTTGGGCAACCCTGCACAGGCCCTGTCGGGAGAGGTTTTGAGCGGAAGCCCGTTGGCCAATCCCTGAGAAGTCAATCGGGGCGACAGGATTCGAACCTGCGACCTAGTGCTCCCAAAGCACCCGCGCTACCAAGCTGCGCCACGCCCCGACTTTTGGAGTGTAGCTGGTGGGGGGTGTGGCATCGCAGGCCTGGGCCCAAGAATGGTGGGATGGGCCCAAGATCGGTGCGATGCGGCCTGAGCGCTGAGGCTTGGCCCCACAGCAGCTGGAATTGCAGCAGCGCAGTAGCCATGGCTCAACCGATGGCTACTGGCTAGGAGCTTATCCAGCAACCCATGGTCGGGGTCAACCGCCCAGCCCAGGGCAGACTTGCCGTTCTTCCCTATCGACGTTCTTCAGAGGTCGTCTTCGACGTTGGCCTGGATGGTGCAGTCGCTGGTGGGGTAGCTGACGCAGAGCAGGGCGAAACCGTCCTTGATCTGGTCGTCATCGAGAAAACTTTGATCGGATTGATCGACCGAACCCGTCAGGATTTTGCCGGCGCAGGTGCTGCAGGCGCCGGCCCGACAGGAATAGGGCAGGTCGACGCCCTGTTCTTCGGCGGCATCGAGGATGTAAGTCTCGGCATCGCAGGGGAAGGTGGCGCCACCTTCGATCTTGATGGTGTAAGAGGCCATGACCAGGTCATTTGGGCATGTCCAGGCTATGGGCAAAGTCGTGCCTGGTCAGTGATTGTCATCACCAGCCCACCAGCCTTCATGGCCGTTCGGCTTGGCCCCAGGCGGTGGCATGTTCAATGGACACCAGGGCCGGGGCAAACAGGAACACCGTTTCCCCCAGCCGCTCGGATTGGCCATCGATGGCAAAAACACCACCGGAGACAAAATCAATCACCCGCTGGGCCTCCATTGGATCCATCGATCCCAGGTGCAACACCACGGTCTTGAGTTCCTGCACCGCCTGCAGCGCCAGCGGCGCATCCTCAAAACGGGCGGGGGTCATCACCAACACCTCGGGCAACCGCAAACCGAACGGGGTCTCCATGGACGGGCTGGCAAGGGTCTTTGCGAACGGGCGTCCTGGCGACATCCGGCGGCGGGAAGTCACCGTAGGCGAGATTTCTGTAGAGGCCAAAGTCCTCTTCTTGACCACTCTCTTCCCGATGTCTGCCTGTGGTTGACCTCTTCCTGGCACCCGGCTCCCCCAGGTCCATCCAGCAGAGCGGTTTGGCCCTGCGTCACTGGCCCCGATGGCTGCAGCAGCAGACCCCTCCGGAGCTGCAACCTCAGCGGCTGCTGGCCCACCTGCGTCAGGAGATCCCCTGGCAGCAACCCAGCATCCGTGTCTACGGCCGCATCCACCCCATCCCGCGCCAGAGCTGCTGGATCGCTGACGCCGGCTGCCAATACCGCTATAGCGGCTTGCTGCAGACTCCCGAGCCCTGGAGTGCACCGCTGCTGGCCCTCAGGCAACTGCTGGACGCATCCCTGGCCTGTGGCTTCAACAGCCTGTTGCTGAATCGCTACAGAGATGGACTCGATCGCATGGGCTGGCATGCCGATGATGAACCGGAGCTGGCGGCTGACCACCCCATCGCCTCCCTCAGCCTAGGAGTGAGCCGCAGCCTGCGTTTTCGGCCCAAACCTGCCCCCGCCGGCCCCGGCGATGGCCCCCCCTTCAGCGTGGAATTGGCCGAAGGCGACCTGTTGGTCATGGATGCGCCCACCCAAAAGCATTGGCTCCATGCCCTGCCCGAGCGTCGCCGGGTGACGGGCGAACGCATCAACCTCACCTTTCGGCGCATCGAGACGGCTTAGGTCGATCCGCCTGCCCCACCGGGGCCCGGGTTCAGGCGAGAACGGCGATGGCGTCGATCTCGACGCGGGCGCCCTTGGGCAAGGCCGCCACCTGGACACAGGCCCTTGCCGGCGACACCCCCGCCCCGAAAACCTCGGCGTAAAGGCCGTTGACCGTGGCGAAATCGGCCAGATCCGCCAGAAACACCGTGGTGCGCACCACCTGGCTGGGCCGGGCCCCGGCGGCGTCCAGCACCGCCAGCAGATTCGCCAGCACCTGACGGGTCTCGAGGGCCACATCGCCTGCCCCCACCAGGCTGCCGCTGGCCGGATCCAGGGCGATCTGGCCGGAGCAAAACAGCAGATTGCCGGCCCTGACGGCCTGGTTGTAGGGCCCGACCGGAGCCGGGGCCCGGGCGGTTTCGATGGCCTCCAAGGGGGAGAGGGGAAGGGAACCCATGGCGGGAGCTGGCATGGCGAAGGCTGGGGTGCGAGCTTATGGCGCCCGACCCACCAAGATCTCAGCCCTTCCAGTGATTGCGGCTGGCGCGCAGGTCGGCCAGTTCGGCCACCGAACCGCTGCGCACAAACAGGTTGGTGGCACGCTCCAGCCCAATGGAGCTGGGCACGGTGGGCTTGTCGGCCGCCCGCTGCTGCACCACCGCCGCCAGCCGCTCGACGATCGGCCGGTCCTCGGGACGGCGGCTAAGGGCCCAGCGCAGGTTGGTTTCGGTGTATTCGTGGGCGCACCACACCCGGGTGTCGGCGGGCAGGGCCGCCAGCCGCTGCAGCGAATCGTGCATCTGGGCGGGCGTGCCCTCGAACAGCCGGCCGCAGCCGCCGCCAAACAAGGTGTCGCCGCAAAACAACTCAGCCTGGCAGCCGGATCCGCCGGGAAGGTAGAAGGCGAGATGGGCACTGGTGTGGCCCGGCACCGCCAGCACCTGCACGGCGCGCCCCAAGACCGTGAATCGGTCGCCATCGGCCACAGAATCGCTCTGGAAGGGAATGCGTTGCAGATCGGCGGCGGCGGCATAGACCCGGGCGTTGGGCCAGCGGCGCAGCAACTCAACCGTGCCACCGATGTGATCGCTGTGGTGGTGGGTCTGGAGCACGGCCGCCAGCTCCAACCGCCGGGCCTCCAGCCAGGCTGCCACCGGCGCCGCCACGGCGGGATCGACCACGACCGCCTGGTGAGCGTCGTGCAGCACCATCACATAGTTGTCGCTCAACACCGGGAGCAGGGCCACGGCATTGGCGGGAAGCGACTCAGGCAGCGAGCTGGGGGGCGCACCAGGGAGAGACCCGGGGAGCGACATCGTTAAAGTCCAAGGGCGGCACCCCCATGATGACCGCTCCGCAGGAGCCCCCCATGATCACCGTCGCCCTGGCCAAAGGCGCCCTGCTTAAGGATTCAGTGCGTCGCTTCGCCAAGGCGGGCCTCGATTTCTCAACCCTGCTCGACCCGGACAACCGCCTGTTGATGGTGCCCAGTGCCTGCGGCAGCGCCCGGGCCCTGTTGGTGCGCAATGCCGATGTGCCGGTCTACGTGGCCTATGGCCAGGCCCAGGTGGGGGTGGTTGGGTACGACGTGCTGCGCGAACACCAGCAGCCGGTGGCCCAGTTGCTGGACCTGGGCTTCGGCGGCTGCCGCATGGCCGTGGCGGTGAAAGCCAGCAGTGGCTATCGTCGTGCCCTCGACCTGCCGGCCCATTGCCGCGTCGCCAGCAAATTCACCCGCTGCGCCGAGGCCTTTTTCAGCTCCCTGGATTTGCCCGTTGACCTGATTCACCTCACCGGTTCGGTCGAACTGGGCCCCCTGACCGGGGTATCAGAGGCGATTGTCGATCTGGTGGCCACCGGTCGCACCCTGCAGGACAACGGTCTGGTGGCGATCGAAGACCTGTTCCACAGCACCGCCCGCCTGATCGGCCATCCCCTGGCCCTGCGCCTGGATGACGGGCAGCTGCAATCCCTGGTGGAAAAGCTCAAGGCGGTGGGCCCCGGGGTCACCGCTGGGCCTACCCCAGCGGCCACCAGCCCCGTTGGCAGCCTTGCCGCCGGGGTGCTGGCTGCCGGGGTACTGGCCGCCGGGGTGCTGGCCGCTGGGGCCTCCGCTTGATGGCCTCCCTCGACCTGCAGCGCCTCAGGCGCCTGGGGCCCTACCTGGCCCAAGATCGCCGCCGGCTGCTGTTGGCCCTGGTCCTGTTGGTCCCCCTGGCCTTTGCCGGCGCCATTCAGCCCCTGCTGGTGGGCCAGGCCATCAGCGTCCTGCGCGGCGAACCGGTGCTGCCCTGGCTGCGGGGCCTGCCGGTGCCCGGGGCGCTGCGGCTGCTGGTGGGCCTGTTGTTGCTGGCGGTGATGGTGCGATTGGGCCTGCAGGGCACCCAGCTGTACAACGTTCAGGTGGTGGGCCAGCGGCTCACCGCCCGCATCCGCGACGACCTGTTCCGCCATGCCCTGGCCCTGTCGCTGCGCTTTCACGACCGCACCACGGTGGGGCGCCTCCTGACCCGCCTCACCAGCGATGTCGACGCCCTGGCGGAGGTTTTCGGCAGCGGCGCCGTGGGGGTGCTGGCCGATTTGGTCAGCCTTGTGGTGGTGGGCGTCACGATGATCTCGATCGAGTGGCGGCTGGGCCTGCTGCTGATGGCCAGCCAGATTCCCGTGACCCTCGCCATCGTCTGGTTGCAGGGGCGCTACCGCAAGGTGAATTACCGCGTGCGCGAGGAATTGGGCGGCCTCAATGCCGAACTGCAGGAGAACCTGCAGGGGCTGGAGGTGGTGCAGATGTTTCGGCGCGAGCAGGAAAACAGCCGGCGCTTTGCCCGCGGCAATGACACCTATCGCCGGGCCGTCACCGGAACCATCCTTTATGACAGTGCCATCTCCGCCTTCATCGAATGGGTCTCCCTGGTGGCGGTGGCGGTGGTCCTGGCCCTGGGGGGCTGGATGGTGACCGGCGGCAGCATGGGCCTGGGAAGCCTGACCACCTTCATCTTGTTCTCCCAGCGGCTGTTTGATCCCCTGCGGCAACTGGCCGAACGCTTCACCCAGATCCAAGGGGGGCTGACCGCCGTCGAGCGCATCGGCGAACTGCTGGACGAGCCGCTGGACATCGTCGAACTGGCGGATGCCAGCCGCAGTGCCGCCGCCCGGCGCAGCGGCCTGCAGGGGCGCAGCCCGGGGGAGGTGGTGTTCGAATCGGTCAGTTTTGCCTACCGCAGCGACGATCCCATCCTCGACAACCTCAGCTTCCGCATCGCCGCCGGCGAACACGTGGCGATCGTGGGGCCCACCGGATCGGGCAAATCAACGGTGATCCGCCTGCTTTGCCGTCTCTATGAGCCCCAGGCCGGCCGGATCCTGCTCGATGGCGTCGATATCCGCGAGCTACCCATCGCCACCCTGCGGCAACGGCTCGGTGTGGTGCTTCAAGACACGTTTCTGTTCAGCGGCAACGTGGCCGACAACCTGCGCCTGGATGCCCCGATCAGCGACCAGGAGCTGGAGCGCCTTTGCGGCGAGCTGGGCTTGAAGCCCCTGCTCCATCGCCTCGACCAGGGCCTGGCCAGTGAACTGCGGGAACGGGGCGCCAACCTCTCCTCGGGCGAACGCCAACTGCTGGCCGTGGCGCGGGTGGCGATCCGGGACCCCTCAGTCCTGGTGATGGACGAAGCCACCGCCTTCCTGGACCCCTCCACCGAAGCCACGTTGCAATCCGACCTGGACCGCTTGTTGCGCGATCGCACCGCCATCGTCATCGCCCACCGTCTGGCCACGGTGGAAGCGGCGGATCGCATCTTGGTGCTGCGCCAGGGACGCCTGATCGAACAGGGCAACCACCTGGAACTACGCCGCGCTGGCGGCCTTTATGCCCAACTGGCGGACCTGCAGGAGAAAGGCTTGGCGGCCCTCTAGGCCCCTCGCGCAGCCCCCGCCAAAGCCAAGGGTTCCAGCCCAGGTCCGGCGTTCAGGCCGATCGCAGCGAACCAGCCCAGCAACACTTCGGCCAGGACTTCGGGCTGCTGGCACATCGGCAAATGGCCGCCCTTGGCGATCAGCTCCAGCTGGTGATCGGGCGCAAAGCTGGCCAGATGGCGCACATAGCGGGGCTCCATCACCCGATCCCGCTCACCGACAATCCACAGACTTGGCACCGTCAGGGCTGCGGTGAGCATGGGCAACTGCCGCACCGCCTCCCGACGGGTACTGGTGGCCAACAGCCCCCGGGCGGCCCGGGTTTCCGCCATCAGGGGCCCCCGCCAGGGGGATTCAGCCGCCCAGGGCCCCAGCCAGTTGGGCCGCAGCTGCAGCATCACCGCACCACCGCGCCGCAGCCGGGCGAAGGGACGCGGTTGATAGACGCCGCCCCCAGAACCGATCTGCACCATGGCCGCCAGCTGCGATCCCAGCAGGGGCGCCGCATGCAGGGCCACACTGCCCCCCAGGGAATGGCCCATCAGCACAATCGCTCGACCCCGGGCCTGGCGCCGGGCGGCGGCGGCCAGCCAACGCCCGTAGCTGGCCAGGCTGGGCTGCAGCTGCCTGGGGCGGGGGCACGCGCCAAAGCCGGGCAGGTCGGGGCACCAAAGGCTCCAGGGGGGATCAAGCCAGGGACCCAGGCGATCCCAGAGGCGACCCGACAGCATCCAGCCATGCACCGCCACCACCAAGGGGGCATCGGGCGCGGTGGCGGCCTGGGGGACGGAGCTGGCGCGCATGGGGGCCAGGCGAGGTCAACTACCATCAAAAAGGGGCCAGACCGCCAACCGTGAGTCCGGCCGTATCTTGTATCAAAACAATGGTTTCGGCCGTCAGTGTCCAGGCCCAGCGCCTGCCCATATCCCCTTGAATTCCCCGGAAGCCGCCGGTTCCGCCGAGCTTTACACCCAGCTCTTCGGCCACCAATACCGCCTCTGTCCGGTGGCCAACTCCCCCGTCACCCTGGTGCTCAGCCTCGAAAGGGAGATCGACCTGATGGAACTGGAATACTTGTGTGAAGCCGTTGGCTGGAGCCGCAGGCCCCTGCGGCGAGTGCGGCGGGCCCTGCGCCACAGTCTGCTGACCGTGGGGTTGTGGCGCCATGAGGGCCGGTTACCGCGGCTGGTGGGGTTTGCCCGCTGCACAGGCGATGGGGTGGTTGCCGCCACGGTCTGGGATGTGGCCGTCCATCCCCACTACCAGGGCAGTGGTCTAGGCAAGCAAATCATGGATTACATCCTCGTTGAGTTGAGGCGCCGCGGCGTCGGGCAGGTCTGCCTGTTCGCCGATCCCGGTGTGGTGGGCTTTTACTCCGCCCAGGGCTGGGAACTGGAGCCCTTGGAGCGACGCTGCGCCTTCTGGTATTCCCCCTAGCCCCCGGGCCCGCCGCGATAGAGCTCCGCCAGGATCGCGGCGGGCACTCCCCGTCGCCAGGCCCGCCGCAAGCGCCAGTTGGTCCAGCTGGTGCGCAGCACCCCCAGCCGGCGCCAGCGCCGGCCATCGACCCGCAGGGCCAGGGCCAGCAGCCGAATCGGCACCTGCCGGCGCAGGCGTTGCACCAATTCCAGGTCTTCCATCAAGGGCAAGGGCCGGATTCCCCCCACGGCCACCAGCTGCCGGCGGCTGAGCAACAGGCCTTGGTCGCCATAGGGCAATTGCCGCCAAAGGCTGCGCAGCCACACCGCCGCTTCCACCAACCGCAGGGCGGGATCGCCCCCGTCAATCGCCAGCCGAAAGGCCCAGGCCTGCCGATCGCCGGCGGCCACGGCTGCGGCCAGGGCCGGGGCCCAGCCCGCCGGCAGGCGGGCATCGGCGTGGAGCATCAGCAACCAGGGGGCTGAGCTGGCCGCCACCCCCAGGGCCAACTGCTGGCCCCGGTTGGCCCCGCTGCGCAGCACCCTCGCCCCAGCCAAGCGGGCCACAAGGGCGGTGGCGTCGTCGCTGCCGGCGTCGACCACCACCACCTCCCCTACCAATTGCGGAGCCTGGGCCAGTTGGGCCAACAGGCCCGGCAACCGTTCCGCCTCCCGGCGGGCCGGGATGACGACGGCCAGGGGCGGTGCCGTCATCGGCCCCGGGCAGGGCCCGGTCTCACCGCCACCGCCTTAAGTCCTCAGGGCGATCCAGGTCGTGGCGCACCGGCAGCAGGGTGACCACCAGAGCCAGTTGGTCGGCGACGGCCAGGGTCTGGGCCAACACCTGGTCTCCGCCCCACGCAATGGCCCTCGGGCCACCGGCAAACAACCGCGGCCAGCTGCCCGCCAGGCCGATCAACCAATAACCGCCATCGGCGGCCGGGCCCAGCACCACATCGCAGTGGGCCAGGGCGTTAAAGGCGGCCGCCAGGTCCGCCGCCGCCAACTCCGGCAGGTCGCTGCCAATCATTACCACCCGCTGGGCCCCCTGGCGCCGCGCCAGCCCCAGCTGGCGCTGCAATCGCCAGCCCAAGCGCCCTGGCCCCTGGAGCCCCACCCATTCGGCCCCCAAGGCCCCCGCCCAGCGCCGACTGCCCTTGGGTCCCAGGCCGCTGACCGCCAGGGCCAGGGCCAGACCGGGTCTGAGGGCGGCCGCGCGGCGTGCTTCGGCCAGGCCATGGCCGCCAAGGGCCCGCTGGATGGCGGCCGCCTGCCGCGAACCCAGCGCCACCGCCAGACGGCTTTTGCAGCGGCCCGGGGCAGGCCAACGCCCCATCACAATCAACCATTCCCGGGGGCGGGCCGACCCAACAAGGGCCGATCCAGAATGGCCCCAAGTGCGTCTCAACCCTTCTGGGGCAATTCGGCGGGTCGCAGGGTGAGGACCTGCTGGCTGTTCTCCCGGCGGATACCAATGGCCAGGGGCTGGCCGATGCGGGCCCGGTCAATGGCCATTTGCACCTCCGAGGAGTTGTTCACCGTCTGACCATCCACCTTCTCAATCAGGTCGCAGGGCTTGAGGCCGCCCGTCGCCGCAGGGCTGCCATTCATCACATCCACCACCAGCACCCCGTTGACCTCCGGCAGGCGGCACTGGCTGGTGGTGGCATTGATCTCCCGGGCCAGCTGGGGGGTCAGCGCCTGGAGCCGCACGCCGATATAGGGGTGGCTGGCATAGCCCCGTTCGAGGATCTGGGCGGCGATCTGGCGGGCGGTATTGATTGGGATGGCGAAACTCAATCCCGCCCCGGGTGCCTGGCGGATGGCGGTATTGATGCCGATGACCTGGCCCCGGTCATTGATGAGGGGACCGCCGCTGTTGCCGGGATTCACTGCCGCATCGGTCTGCAGGTAGGGCACCCGCTGACCTTCACCGACGGCGTTGGTGCGTTGGATGGCGCTGATGATGCCGGCGGTGACGGTGTGGTCCAGCCCGAGGGGGTTGCCAATGGCGATCGCCGTTTCGCCGGGGCGCACCTTGTCGGAATCCCCCAGCGGTGCCACGGGCAGCCGGGTGGCAACCACCTTGACGACCGCCACATCGGTGAGGGGATCGGCACCGATCACTTTGCCGGTAAAGCTGCGCCCGTCAATGAGGCTGACGGTGACCTCGTTGGCGCCGTCAACCACGTGGGCATTGGTGAGCAACACTCCGTCAGAGCGGGTGATGAAACCCGAGCCCTGGCCCTGTTGCTGCCGAATCCCTGGTCTCTGGCCGAAGGGACCGCCCACCGGACTGATGGTGCGCTTGACCGTGTCGATCCGAACGACGGCGGGCCCGGCCTTCTCAACGGCCGCAACAATCAGGTTGCCGCTGGGCTGGAGTGGTGCCGGGGAGGGGGCGTCGCTGAGGCGCACCAGCTCTCGGCGGGGGGCGCTGCCGGGCAAGGGCAGACCACCCGAGCAGGCCACCAGAGCCGCCGCCACGGCCAATAAGGAGGCCGTGGTGGCCAGGAAACGGGGGCCGGCGATGGACAACCGAGGATAGGTAGCGGTCTGTCCATTAAAGACCAACGCTTCCAGGGGACCTGCGTATATTCGCTTCCATTGCGGTGAGTAGGCGGTGCAGCAGGGGGATGAGCTGTGGCACCAGATCCAGCAGGCCCTGCAGGCCAACCTCAGTAAACCCACCTTTGAGACCTGGATCCGGCCGGCCCGGGCCCTGGAATTCAGAGAGGGCAAACTGAGGCTGGAAGCGCCCACGGCCTTTGCCTGCGGCTGGCTGCGCAAGCACTACCTCACCCAGATCCAAGCCCTCGGCACCGAGCTGAGCGGTAAGCCGGTGGCCATCGAGGTGGTGAGCGCCCCGGAGCAGCCCCCAGCCTCCCAAGCAACCCGGGTCCATCAGGGCCAGGTCCCGATCGCCAGCGAGGGGGAAAGTCGCTCTCCAGCCAGGGATGACGGTCGTACGCCCAAGGGTGCCCCACCGGTGGAACGGCCTCCAGCGGGGCTTAATCCCCGCTATCGCTTCAGCAGATTTGTGGTCGGACCCAATAGCCGCATGGCCCATGCCGCAGCCTTGGCGGTGGCGGAGTCACCGGGGCGTGAATTCAATCCGTTGTTCATCTGCGGTGGCGTCGGTCTGGGTAAAACCCACCTGATGCAGGCCATTGGCCACTACCGCCACGAAATCGACCCCTTGGCAAGGGTTTTTTATGTCTCAACGGAGACCTTTACCAATGATCTGATTCAGGCGATTCGCAAAGATGGCATGCAGGCCTTTCGAGACCGTTATCGGGCCGCCGACCTGATTCTAGTTGATGACATTCAGTTTATTGAGGGCAAAGAATATACCCAGGAAGAATTCTTCCACACCTTTAATGCCCTGCATGAAGCGGGGCGCCAGCTGGTCATTGCCAGTGACCGTCCCCCCAGCCAGATCCCCCGCCTGCAGGAACGCCTCATTTCCCGCTTCTCGATGGGGCTGATTGCCGATATCCAGGCTCCCGATCTGGAGACCCGCATGGCGATTCTGCACAAGAAAGCCGAAGTGGAGCAGATGGCCCTGCCCAGGGATCTGATTCAATACATTGCCGGCCGCTTCACCTCCAACATCCGCGAGTTGGAAGGAGCCCTCACCCGGGCGGTGGCCTTCGCCTCGATCACCGGACTGCCGATGACGGTCGAGTCGGTGGCGCCCATGCTTGATCCGGTGGGTAATGACGTTGAGGTCACACCTCAACAAGTGCTCGACAAGGTTTCAGAAATCTTTGCCGTCGGCATTGAGGAGATGCTGAGCCCTAGCCGCAAACGGGCCGTCAGCCAAGCCCGCCAGGTGGGGATGTTCCTGATGCGGCAGACAACCAACCTCTCCCTGCCCCGTATCGGTGAGGCCTTTGGTGGCAAAGATCATTCCACGGTGATGTATGCGGTTGAGCAGGTGGAGCGCAAACTCAACAGTGATCCAGGCCTGGCCCGCCAAGTGCAACAGGTGCGTGACCTGCTGCAAATTGATTCCCGCAAACGGAAGTGACTATTCAATCAAGTGTCCAGCTATTTTTGTTATTCAATATTCGATAACTGTTGATTATAAATAAAGTGAGTTAAGTGACGCCCAGCAAATTAATAATTCTATTGGAGACAAGGTCTCTACAAATTAATAATGGGCTCACTTCGGTCCCTTCCCTCAACCTCCCCTTTGAACACCCGGCTCGCCGTGATGTCTTCTGCCTCAATCGTCATCAGATCCAATTTATTAAGCCTTGAACCCATGCCATTGAACAACCGATTCGCCTGACGCATGCGGGCCCGATCGATCGCATTGCGAATCGAACGGGCATTAGCAAAGAACGGCAACTGCATGCGGCGAATGATGTAATCAGAAAAAACCGCCGTGGCCTCGTCACTGAATCGGTAATTTTCGGCAGCAAGAATAAGTTGGGCAATGGCCAGAAGTTCTTTACAACTATAATCGGGGAAGTCGATATGGTTGGCGACTCGCGATGAGAGGCCAGGATTGGATTGGTAAAAAATATCCATGCGTTCCTTGTAGCCAGCAAAAATAACCACAAGGTCATCGCGATTACCCTCCATCACCTGCAGCAAAATTTCGATAGCTTCGGCACCATAATCACGTTCATTCTCTGGACGATAGAGATAATAAGCTTCGTCAATGAATAAAACACCACCCATCGCTTTTTTAAGAATTTCACGGGTCTTGGGTGCCGTATGTCCAATGTATTGGCCGACTAGATCATCGCGGGTCGCCGTCACCACATGGCCCTTGCGCAGATAGCCAAGCCCATGCAAAATTGTTGACATCCTGGCTGCCACTGTGGTTTTACCGGTGCCTGGAGGTCCGGTAAAAGACATGTGCAAGCTGGGTCGCGTTGTTTCCAGTCCGACTAGATGACGCGCTTTATTGACAACTAATAGGGCGGCAATTTCTCGGATTCTTGCTTTGACGGGTTTGAGGCCAACTAGTTCAAGGTCTAGTTGATCAAGAACCTCCTTGATCCCAGAAGCCTCATAGGAGCCACGTAGATCTACGGTGGTTTCGTCCCGACTGGGGCTTTGTTCTAGATCGCTGCCGTCAGAGGAGTTCATCAACCGCGGCAATAAAACTTTGTTCGGCTTCGCCAATGGCCTGTCCCTCCTCGGGCCGTATCGTCAAATTGACATAGGTACGACCAAAACTGATGTCGGGAAACTTGTCTAAATGTTCTGAAAGATGGTTGAGCCTTTCTAGAAATACTCGGGTGGCTTCATAATCTCCGAATTCCACACGGCGCTCGAAACGATCGGGTCTTGAGCGTTGGGTCCAGGGCTGATCCATGGCAGGCATTTCTATGGGCTTCTTCCCCTGACCCTAGGCCACCACGGCAAGGCAATCCGTGCGAGCTGTCGCTAATCGGTCGGCCCAAGCGGCGGCATGGGCCTGGTTAGCGGCCTGTTGGCTTGGATCGACGCTGGCCAGGTCGAAGGGGAAGGTGCCCTCAATGGCCGCATTGGTCACACAAAACATGGCCTTCTGAAAGCTCATGCAAATTTTGACCCTCTCATCGCCTTCGCCCCGGGTGCGCTTGAGGTAGAGCCCATGCAACCTTTGCGGCAGATGGCGGTACATGTCCTGCATCAACAGACTCGGGGGGATGCCGGCTCCCATGGTGGGCAAGGGGTCGGCATAGAGGGCGCCGTAGCTGAATTTCCCCTGATCCGGCGAAATCTGCTGGGCCTGGGCGTTGAAGGAAACCGTGCCTAAAAAGGGCGTGCCACGCAGAAAAACAGCTTCCACATAGGGGACCGCCACATCGGCGAGAAAGGTCAGGCCGGCCTCAGGGGGCAGCACCCAAAACCGGTCACCTCCCACGGTGACGCCATAGCTGATGGGCTGGCCGGCGGCGGCCACCAAGCCCTGACGCAGAAAATCGACCAAGGTGCGAATCGTGGTGATCGATCCCTGGGCCTCGGCCTGGGCCAAGTCAATAAAAAGATCACTCATCACCCGCCAGAACTGGCCCAGGGCGTTGGTGGTGGCAGCGGCCCGGATGGCTTCCGGGAGAAAGTTGGGAAAGAGGGGATGCAGGATGGCAAGCAGAGGATCACCCTTGGTCTTGCGGGTGATGATGGCGGAGCAGTCGCGCATGAAGGCTTCGCTGTCGAGATAGGCATCAAGACCACCGGTTCCATGCCAGAGCATCGTCTTCATGCAATATTCGGCATACTCAAAATTGATGCGATCATGGCAAAGATGACGCCAGATCTTGCCAAAACTTAAATCGCCATCTAAAAACCGGAAGATTGGGAAGGGATTAAGAAACTGGGCTTCAGCCTGATAAATCAGATTACGGCTGTAAGCATCTAACACTTCTCCATAGCTATGTAAAACATCCACCACCTCGATAAGGTTTTCTTCGCTTTCGCTCAGCAGGGTCGAGCCCGTCAATAACTGTTGCTGCAGCTCCAGGGAACTGGGCATGCCGCCGCGATGGGTCAGCAGCTCCGAAATGACTGGCATCAGCCCACTCCCCCGCTACTCAACAGGGCCCCCAGCTCAGGCAAGCGGGCCATGGCGATGCTGGTGGTTTCGCTGAGACGGCCCAGCCCCGCTGGCAGCAGACCAAGGGCGATGACGGTTATGGCAAGGGCTAGGGCCGGAATCGTTTCGCGAGGGGCGACAGCCGCTAGACGAATATCCAGGCGACCATCGACCTCGGCCAGGCTGGGAGGCGTAATCGCCAGGCGCCCAAAGAAGGCCCTGTTGACGAGCAACAAGAAATACACGGCCGTCAAACCGGAGCCCACCATGCACAGCAAGGTAGCCAGGGGGAAGCGCTCAATGCTGCCACGAAAGACCAGGAATTCGGAAATGAAACCGGCCATGCCGGGCATGCCGGCGCTGGCCATGACCCCAAGGGTCATCAAGCTGCCGGTCAGGGGCAATCCCCTTTCCGGATTGAGGAGTCCCCGTAACACTTCGAGGTCCCGGGTGCCGGTCTTGCGATAGACGATGCCAACCAGCAGAAACAACAGGGCCGAAATCAGGCCATGGCTCACCATCTGGAACACGGCACCGGCGATGCTGACAGGTGTGGCGGCGGCGGCGGCCAACAGGATGTAGCCCATGTGCCCCACCGAGCTGTAGGCCACCATGCGCTTCATGTCCCGCTGGGCAATGGCCGCCAAGGAACCGTAGAGCACCGAAACCCCTGCCCAGATCGCCAGCCAGGGGGCCACCAGGGCCCAAGCCTGGGGAAACAATCCCAGGCAGAAGCGCAGCAATCCGTAGGTGCCTAGCTTCAGCAGCACCCCGGCCAGCAGCACCGAAACTGGACTGGAGGCCTGGGTGTGGGCATCGGGGAGCCAACTATGGAAAGGAAATAGGGGGATCTTGATGCCAAAACCGATCAGGAGAGCCCCCAGAAGCAATAATTGACTCCCCATGGCCAGGTGATCACTATCGATCGGGGAAATACTGAAATCAGCTACCCCCGTCAATAGGGCCAGACCCAAAAAGGCACCCAGGATCAACATCCCTGAAACCGCCGTAAACAACAAAAATTTGGTGGCGGCGGCGGCTCGATCGACGCCGCCCCAGATGGAGATCAAAAGCCAAAGGGGAATCAGCTCTAGCTCATAGAACAGGAAAAACAACAGCAGATTGCCGGCCATGAACGCACCATTGACCGCACCGCTAATGATCAAGAGCAGTGCGAAATAAAGCCGAGGTCGCTCATTGATATCCCGGGTGCAAACAGCCGTGACCAGGCTCAGAGAGCTGTTGATCAATAACAGCGGCAGCGATAGACCATCGATGCCCAGGCGATACTCCATGCCAAGACCGGGCAACCAAGGCAGGGTCTCGACCAACTGAAGATCGGGGAGTGCCGGGTTGAAGGCCTTGAGCACCACCAGATTCCAGAGCAACTGGGCGATCAGCACCAGCAAAACAATGGTGCGCATGCGCCCTGGAGGTGGCTTGTCCGGCCAGAGCAGCAGCAGGAAACTGCCGAGAAAAGGGATCAACAGCAAGGTACTGAGCATGATTTTCTCCTATCCCTTGAGCCAGGTTAGGCTGGTAAAGAGCAATACAATCGCCACGAGCACGGTCAAGATATAACTCTGCAATTGGCCGCTCACCCCCAGTTTCAAACCCTCGGCACTAGCAAGGGAGAGGCTGCCAACCCGACGGACCAGGCCATTGACAACGACCCGATCGAAAGTATTTGTTAATTGGGCTAATCCGGATACCCAGGAAACAATAGTGGCTCTATAAATTCGATCGGTATAGAAATCAAACGCCAGCAGATCCTGCAGGGTGCGCAGGGGACGCAGCATCGAGCGGGACCAGAAACGATCCAGGCGCACCAAGGCACCGGTCGCCAGACCCACCAGGCCCGTGCTGACCACGAGCAAGGCACTGGTCATTGAGACAGGCACAACGCCTGGAGAGGGATCGAGCCGGGCCATGATCAGGGGAGTGAGCATGACGATCACCATCAAGCTGACCATGGGAAACGCCATCAGCCAGTTGACTTCTGGAGTGCGCTTGGTCTTGGCGTGGGGCACATCGAGAAAAACCTGACGGAAGACGCGCACCAGGTTGAAGGCCGTCAGGCCATGGACGAGAAGCACGACAGCGGCGAAAAACGGGGCCTGCGGCATCAACTGATCCACCATCAATCCGTAAGACCAAAAACTACCTAGGGGCAAGATTCCGGTCAGGCCGGCTGCCGCCACCAGATAGGCCCCCGTGGTGGCGGGCATGCGGCTGCCCAATCCGCCAAGCTCGGTGATGTCTTGGCAATTGGTGGTTGAGATGACACAGCCCACACTCATGAACAGCAACGCCTTGGCCAGGCCATGGGCCAGCAACAGCAGCAAGGCAACGATGGGCTGTTGCAGGGCAATGGCAATAAAGACCAAGCCAAGGATTGAACTGGTGCTATAGGAAAAGGCCCGTTTTAGATCGATCTGGGCGATGGCCACAAGGGCGCCGCCCACGGCGCTGATCGTGCCCACCACCAATAAGCCATCCAGCGCCAGGGGGGAGAGTGTGAGCAGGGGCATCAACTTGATCAGCACCAGCGCTCCAGTGGTGACCACCACAGAATTGCGCAAAATCGAGGCCGGATTGGGACCCTCCATGGCCTCATCCAGCCAGAGGTGCATCGGAAACTGGGCACATTTACCGATCGGCCCGGCGATCAACCCCAGCCCCAGCAGGTTGACAGCCAAGGGGGTGAGTGCGCCGCTGGCCTGGGTTCGGGCCGCCCAGGCGTAAAGATCGGTAAATTCAAGCGAGCCCGCCCAGGCGGATAGGGCGACCAAAGCCATTAACAGCAGCACATCGCCAACCCGTTTGGTGAGGAAGGCATCGCGGGCAGCGGTGACAACCAGGGGCTGGGCATACCAAAAACCCACCAATAGATAGGTGGAAAGAGTGAGCATTTCCAGCAGGAAATAACTCATAAAAAGATTGCTGCTCAGCACCACCCCCGCCAATGCGCCTTCAAAAAAGCCCACCAAAGCATAAAAACGTGCCAGGGACCATTCCTTGTCCATATAGCCAAGGGCAAACACCTGGCAAATCACACTCATCGTGGTGACCATTTCCAGGGCGGCCAGATTGGTGAAGGAAAGGTCGAATCCAATCCTCAGGTTCAGGTCGGCGATTTGGAACCAGAGCCATTCCAGATGGCGGGGCCCAGTCCGCAGCACCTCCCTGATCACCAAACTGCCGTGGACCAGAGCGACCACCGAAAGCAGCAAATTGAGATAGGCCGCCGGCCTGGGACCCTCACGTTTGATCCAGCCCGAGGCCCAGGGAAGGGACAGGAGCATGCCGCTGAACCCGTACAGCGGGATCAACCAAGCGGTCTGAATCGATAGGGGCAGGGTTTCAGGCAAAGCAAACGGCACTCGACTGGGTCCGACGGCAAGGGGGCTGGCGCTGGAATCTAGTCAGCGAGGCAAGCCCAACGGCTTGGGCAAGATCCTCGTCAGAAGTTGGCGTGCTGGGATTCGGCCAGGGCGTCAGGACTGGCAAAGGTGGCCAACCACTCCTGCAATTCCTGGCCATGGTGGGATTCCTCCTGCCAAAGGGCGGCAAAGAAAGCATGGTTGTCGCTGTCGGCGATGGCTTCGCAGAACCGCACGGCTTCGGCGTAATGCTCAATCAGATCGACTTCAAGGACCGCATCAAGGCGCAGCAATCCCTCCAGATCGGGGGCGTGGCTGATGGGCTTGAGCTGGGAGGCACCGGGAGCAAGTCCCAGTTGCAACATGCGTTGCACAAGGCGTTCGGCATGTTGCAACTCCTCCACCGTTTCGCGGCGAAAACGGCCTGCTGCCTCCAGATCGCCCCATTGTTCAGCCAGGCAGGCCTGGGTCATGTACTGCTGGACGGCGGAAAGTTCCAGACTCAGGGCGCGGCCCAGGTAACCCGAGACGCGCGGATGAACAGTGACCATGGAGCTCAGAGGCGACGGGAACCTTCGCTGGCGATCAGTGCCGGCTCGACTTCAGAGTGGGGGCGGGCAATGATGTGGGCCGCCACGAGACCATCGCCGACCCGCTCACAGGCATCGGCACCGGCCCGAACGGCGGCGTTGACGGCGCCGGTTTCACCGCGAACCATGACAGTGACGTAGCCACCACCAACGAATTCACGAGCCACCAGGGTGACTTCCGCCGACTTGGTCATGGCGTCAGCCGCCTCGATCGCCGGCACGAGACCGCGGGTTTCAATCATGCCGAGGGCAATGCCCTGCACTGAGGAGGCCATGGGAAAAGGGGTAAGGGAAAACGGGGAACGGGTCGGGGTGCCGCCGCTGAGGGAAGACCCACCAGCGGCAGGCGGGCTGCCGGCCTTGAGAGCGCCACCCTGGGCCGGCTGGCCTGAGCCGTTGGCAGGGGCAGCTACCGAAGCCGCCTTGGCTGCGGGGGCCGCCAAGGCAGAGCTGCGGGATCGGCTGGAGCGAGAGGGAACCGATCGGGTCGCCCTTGGGGGGGCGCTGCGGTTCGTTGGCGAAGGCCCGCTGGTGGCCGCGGGCAAGACAAGGGAAGCGGGGGTCTCGTCCGCCACTGTTGGATCTTTATTGGGTTGGACCTCCACGGTGACCCCGTAGGCCATGACCGCTGCGGGCTTGTCTTGGCTGGGCAAGAGCAACGGATCGGCCGGCGTTACTCCAGCGGGTTCGGCGGGGGCCTCCGGACCCGTGGATGGCAGGTCGTAGGCAAGGGGCAGGGTCACCGGTTCGTCCTTAGCCACCGGAGTTTCCACCGGCGGGGCGGGTTTGGCCGCAGCGCGGGCCGGGCTACTGGCAACCCGTCGCCGGGCAGGGCTGCGGCCGGATCGTGGGGTGCTGTTGGCCATGGCAAGCAAGGAGGTAGAAAAGGGAAGAACCGAAAAGGAGCCCAGGGGGATTCAGGGGAGGGCGCAAAACTTACCCATCGGGTTCCCAGAAATCGATAATCCCGGCGATGGTCAGGTCGGTCTGGATGGCGGGATCGGGGCAGGCAAAACGGGCAGCACTGCCGCTGGCGGTAAAAACCCAGTTTCCAAAAGCGGCACCAACGGGATCCACCGCCACACTGAGCTTGCCCTTGGGGGTGCGCAGGATGCGCAGATTCATGTGGCTCAGTCCGTCGACCCGATGGGTGCAAACCAAGGACCCGGCCACCTGCATGATTTCCATCAGGCCTTACCCCCGTTCGCGGTCCCTGGCACCGACGCGCCTGCCGTCAGCGTCGCTGGGGCCGGGGTGGCATGGCTGGCCAAAGCTTTGGCGGCGTCCGGATCCCAATGGTCAATAATGCCGACGATGGTCAGGTCACTGGGATAGGACTTGCTGCCAGCGGCCTCCCGGGCTGCGGAACTGCCGACGCAGATCACCCAATCGCCTGGCACACAGCCGACCGCATCAACAGCGACCTTCTGGGTGCTGCCATCAAGAACAACCTGAAGATGTTTGTGTTCAAAATCAGGAATGCGATTGGTTGAAACGAGGGGTTTAACAACTTTACAGATCAACATCTCAATGTCCTCCTACGGTGGCGAAGCTGATGGTTGAGCCTACTGCTTCCGCTGGCACATGGCGGTCTTGATCGCGAACAGTGAGCAGGGCATGCAATAAACCCTGCGAATAAAGATCACGATAACGTTCTTCAATGGCTGCCTGTACCCGTTCGGCATGGCGAATCGCCCGTTCCCTGGCCCCGGGGACCGTACCGTGATAATCGAAGCGCACAACAACCGGAACGGGAAGACCTCGGGAAACATTCAGTCCCCGAAAAATTTTCACACCCACATCGAGGTCTGCAGCGCCTTCTTCGACCGTATCCATGTAGGCAAAGTAGGTGAGATTGCGGAGGTGTATTTCCTTGAAACCGATGCCCACCCCGATGAATCTCTCGGCGTGGCCGGCATCGGCGTAATGGCAATCTTGATGGTATTGACGGACGTAATCGATCTGGGAGAAGTTGTTCGCCAACAGGCGGGCAATCAGTTTGACCATGCCCGGATCGGGGGCGGAGGCGGCCGCTTCCTGAACGATGGCTTCGACTCGCTGCCAAGCCTGTTGGGCGCTGAGGTCACAGGTGGCCTGATAAACCGCTTCGGCATCCAGCCAACGATCAAGGCGGGTCGTGCCATCGAGGCCAGGGACATGGACCCTGAGGACATCGGTATCGGTGTCGATGCCGAGTAAGAGCAGATCAACGGAGGCTCCGCAACAGAAGCTGTTCTCAACAGCCTCCTGAAAATCGCTGAGACGCTGCAGACCGCAGGCTGCCGCTGCGGCATCGTCACTGCCATGGGCCGCACAGCCCTCGTGGGCAGGATCGCGGGAACTGAAGTGATACAGAACAACCTTCAGATAGCGGGTGTTCTCGTGGGCGGAATTGGGACGGCCCTCTCGGTAACGCCTGTGCTCGGTCTTGACCCAGCGATTCACGGTATTTTCGACATCAAACAAAGCACCGGCATGGGGCCGACGCCGCACCGAGCTGAAGGGCAGGCGTAGGGCAAAGGCGATGGCATGGGCCAGCCGTCCATCGGCGCAGGGGGTGACATCCAGCAGGTGGAAGCCACAGGAAAGCAAAAAGGAGTCGAAAGCTTCGGCGGCGGGACTGCCAGGACAGGTGCCAAGGGGATCTTGCTCGAAAAAAGCAGCGCTGGTTTGCTCGTAGGTTTCAAAAACGCACCAGGCAAATAGCGTGCGCATGTCCAACTGGGTGACCCAGGCCCGCTCCAGGATCGGCAGGGGCAGGGGGTAACCGAGTTCGGCCTGGGCCACGGCCTGGGCCTGGTTGATGAAGTCGCTTTCGTGCTGAAGGGCGGAAAGCTTTTGCAGCACCGGCACGATGCGATCGAAGGCCGCCTTCACCTTGGCGTCGTAGGCATGGAGAGTGGCATTGCGGGCGCCATCACTGAGGGGATGGAGTCCACCGGAACGGCTGGAGGCCAACGGCGCTGATCCAGCGATGGGGATGGGGCCAGCCGGGGGGCCAAGACGGCTGCTGGGGCTAGAGACTGGCGCAGCAGTTGGGACCAACACAGCGGTTGGGGCCGGCGCTGGCGGGATGACTGTCGCAGCGGCGGCAGGGGCACTTGGGCTGGCGATCAGGGATTCGACCTGATCGCCGGCACCGGCCGGGTTGGCACGCCGCCGTGGTGCCGTCGGAGCCAAAACCCGGATCGTGGTGGAGGCGGGACGGCGGGGGGGCATCGCGATCAGCCCCGGGCGCCGCCAGAAACGGTGATCAGGGATCCAGCCAGAGTGTTGCCACTGGCCCCGGTGATGCGACTCACGGGCTCGGGAAGTTCCTCATTGCGTTTGGACTGGAAGGCCGGCATCGCTGCGATCGGACCTGGACGGGTGGGGTTGCGGCGACGGGCGGAGGCCCCTTCGGTGCCGGTCACATGCTTACCCCGGTTCCAGTCATCGCCGCTGATGGAGAGACCCGAAGACTGGCCTGCACCAGTGACTCGGGAGGTCTGGCGAGCGGAGGGATCCACCTTGGCTGGAGCTGTTGCGGCAGGCGCTGCGGCCAGGGAAGCGGCGGCACCCCGGGCCGCACCGGCGGCAAGGGCATTACGGGGGACCGCAGGACCGCGGCGATCGAAGCGGAACTGCTCGGTGCCGGTCACCTTGTCGTTGGCCATGTCAAAGGGGCCCGTGATGCGTCCGCCAAACTCGTAGGTGCTGCCGGTGACACAACCACTGCGGTCGCGCTCCCCCTGGGCGACCCTGGCCGGAGATTGGACGCTGAATTCCTGCCATGGCTGGGTCGCGAGGGTCTGGGGAAAGTCCGCATCACTTTCCTTGGCGGCCCCACAGACGGCGCGGGTCTGGTCGCCGCCGATGTACTGGGTGCCGGAGATCACTTCACAGGCTCCCCGATCGGCACCGGTCATGACACCGCCGATGCCGGGTTGGATTCCAGTCATGACCGTGCCCAGGCGCACGGGTGTGCGACGGCGCACGTTGTCAACCTGCTCGGTGGAGCACCAGCCTCCAGCCTGCTCCAGACCGGCGTAGGGGGTGCCGGTGACAGCCTTGCAGGTGCCCGGTTCGTCGCCGGTCACCAGTTCGGAGCGGCCGGTACTGGTACCACTGACGACTTGATTGCGGTTGGTGATGCTGAAGCCGACCTTGGCTGCTTCGGCAGGAGCGCTGATGCCACAGAAGGCTTGGTACTGCTGGTTGCCGACATATTCGTCGCCGGTGACCAGGCGGCAGGAACCCGGTTCATCACCAGTGACCCTTTCACTGCGACCGACGGCGGTACCCGTGACCCCTGTGCCCCGCAGGGTCTGGAGCTGGCTGACCTTGCTGGGGGCCTTGCCAGGCAACTGGTTTTGCTGTCCGACGTATTGATCGCCCGAGAGTTGGCGGCCCGAACCGCTCTCATTGCCGGTCACCAGCTCGGAGCGGCCCACCATGACTCCCGAGACTTTTTGGCCACCAGCGCTCAGGCCTTGGCCCACCTTGCGGGGTCCAGGTGTGGATGTTCCGCACCAGGCTCCATCCTGGTTGGCGGAAACGTATTCGGTACCGGTCACCAGCTTGCAAGTGCCGGGTTCATCACCTGTGACCTTCTCAGAGCGACCGACCTCGTTGCCGGTGACGCGATTGCCTTGACTGGTGGCGGAGACCCGCACCTTGGGCGGCTGGGTACCCAAGGGAGAGCTCTGACAAAAGGTATTGAAAATCTCTGCTCCGAGGTATTCGGTGCCGGTAACTGTGCGGCAGGTTCCGGCTTCGTTACCCGTGGTGGCCAGGGAGCGATTGGCCTGGGTGCCGGTGACGGTCTGGCCCTGGCTGGTTTCGGTCAGGCCCACCTTCCAACTGGCTTCGGCGGCGGCCGCCAAGCGGGCGCCGTTGCGGTTGGGGCCACAGGGGCGACAACTGCCGCCATTGCGGGCCGTGCCTGCCGAACCCACCTTGCTCTTGAGCTCGCGCACCTTCTGGGCCAATTCCCGACTTGAGAGGTCCGGGTTGGCCTGGCGTGCCACGGCGGCGGCGGTGGTGCTGGTGGGAGTGGTGGCCGATTTACCCCTTTTTGAGAGAGCTTCACGGCGGGCCAGGACCAGGGCCCGGCTGGGGTTGTATTGGGCCGAGCGCTTGGCGGTGGCGCGTCGCTCTACGGCGGCGTTGGCGGCGGTGTTGGTGGCGGCGTTGCCGTTGCGTCCAACCTGGTTGCGGCTGCGGGCGGCGCTGCTGCTCAACGAACGGGAGGGAGCTGCAGCTTTGGCTTCGAGCGGGGGGGCCACGGCCACAACGGTCGCTGCGGCGGGCTGCTGGCGGGCGATTTCGCTGCGGGTGCGATCGCGGGAATTGTCGGCGCGCTTGCCACGGCGGGAGAGGGCCTCACGGCGCGCCAGCACCAAATCGCGGCTGGGATTGGGGATCGCCCGGGCGGGGCTGCGGCGGGATTCGGCCGACCGGCTGGAAAGGTCCGGGGCCGGCCGTGAAGTGGCGGAGCTGGCCGCCCTACCCCTCGCCCTGGCGGGTGCTGCGGCTACGGCCGCAGGGGCAGTGTTGGCGGGGGAAGGGTTGGCAGGGGCAGCGGCGACCGGCTCCGTGCGGGTGGCACGGGCATCGGCAGCAGATCGGACCCGAACCGGGGCCGATTGGAAGCGACCTTCGGCTTTCTTGCCGCCATTGGTAAGCGCTTTGCGCCGCTCCAGAGCAGCTTCACGACTGGTTGTGCTGGCCATGTCCGCCCGGAAAATGAGGGGAATAAAAAATCTTGAAACAGCTTGCCTGGGAATAACCGGCTGAAAACCCCATAGGGATATCAGCCGGAATAGGGCTTAGCTGTTAGACAAATCACACCAAAATGTGATGACTTACGAACGGCGCAATCAGCGACCTTCGAAGACAACGAAGCAGGATCCCTGGCTTTGGGTATAGGCGTCGTAGCCAACCAGGCGAACGTGGTGGTCGGGATAAGCGCGATGGCAAGCTTCGAGCTCATTAACAATCACGCCAAGATCCTTCTCTCCGAAGAAAGGAAGTTTCCAGTAGGACCAGTAGGTAGCCATGGAGCGACTGGGATGAATGTGCTCGATCAGGGGGCTCCAACCCTGGGCGATGATGTAGGCGATTTGATCGTAGATTTCGTCCTGGGTGAGCGGCGGCAGGAAGCCGAAGGTCTCCAGGGTGGCGACTGTTTGATAGTCACCCACGGTGCTCGTGAAGGGCATGGGGCTCCTTGGGGGAGGAATGGGGTCGGCGCAGAAGCGCAAAATCCTTGAAATTGTTGGTTACGGATCAGGGACCCGAGCACCAAATGAATGGTTCCGGGGCAGGGCTTGGTGCATGAACACCGCCCTACCACCGGTTTCTGGGGAGCTACTAAACGTCGAGTTTGTCGACAGTGTCGAACTCGAACTTGATTTCCTTCCAGGTTTCCAGGGCAATCGCCAGCTCGGGGCTATGCTTGGCGGCCTCGGTCAGGATGTCGCGGCCTTCCTTCTCGATCTCACGTCCGGCGT
>JAPLIC010000007.1 GCA_026389315.1 Cyanobacteriota bacterium | reverse complement strand
TGGAATTTTGACACCATTTTCACGACACCAATTATCTCTGCCGGCAGTGCCAATGCCGATAACCTGGTCGGCTGGCATGGCATCGATTCCCTTGATGGTGGCGGTGGGAATGACACCCTCGATGGCGCCAGCGGCAACGACCTCATTGATGGCGGTGATGGCCAGGACTTGATCACCGACCACTCCGGCGTTAATACCCTGCGTGGTGGAGCTGGTAATGACACGATCCGCTCGCGGGGCACCTTTGCCGGCGGCAGCGGCGATGACCTGCTGCAATCCACTGATGTCTGGTTTGGTGATACCTATCTGTTCGAGATCGGTGATGGCAAGGATGTCATCAATGACCACGGCTATGGCGGCACCGATTCTATTATTTTTGGCGGTGGAATCAATGCCAACATGCTTTGGCTACAGAAATCAGGGACCGACCTAGATGTGACGAGAATCGGATCAACCGAAGGCATCAGCATCAAAAACTGGTACGCCAGCAGCTACCAGCAGATCGAGCGTTTTCTTTCTGGTGATGGCAAGGTTTTGTCCAATTCTAATGTTGATTCCCTTGTCAGTGCGATGGCAGGATTTTCGCCACCCTCTGTTGGTCAGACCAGCCTATCCGGCAACTATTTTAGTGCCTTGAATTCGGTGATTGCGGCAAACTGGCTCTAGGTACTCCCTGCCCGTAACGCTTGCGCTCACGCTATCCACCCCAGCCCGGCACTTATTGTGCCGGCTCTTCCATCGTTCAGGCTTCGAATCATCCATGTACAAGCCAATCAGCGACGATAGGCCACCAACTCAACCAACAGAGGCCTTCTCCAGCTCGCCCTCCTGCGCCTCCAGCAATCCATAAGACAGCGGCCAGCGCTTGCTGGGCAGAAAGTGCGTGCCAAAAATCCTGTCCATCAGCGGCAGGAAGGTGGCGTAGTTTTTATTGAAATGGCGCCTATCGTCGTTGGTGTGGTGCCAGTGGTGGAAGGCGGGCGTGGCGATCAAATGTTCTAGCCAGCCCAGCCGCCAGTTCACATTGGCATGCACAAAAAAGCTCCAGGTGGTGGCGATCACCGTGTAGAACATCGGCAGAAAATCGGGGCTGGCAGCACTGGGTTGGGCCAGACCGACCACATACACCGGCAGCAAAGCAGAGAAGCGGCCAAAGGCGATATCAACAGGATGGCCCCGGCTATTGACCAGCCAGTCGATATGGGCGGCGGAATGGTGCACAGCGTGGAACCGCCACAGCCACGGCACTTCGTGGCTGAGGCGATGGCCCCAGTAGCCCCCCACCTCGGCCACCAGGATGATCAGCAGCAGCCGTTCACGCCAGGGCAGCGACGCCGCCCAGCCGTAGAAGGGGATGGGCTGGAGATGGCGCACCGCCCACGCCAGGGCGGAGAGGGGCACAATCAGCAGCAGCCTCGGCAGCAGGCCATTGATGAAGTAATAGGCCAGGTCGGCCCGGATTTGGGGACGCAGGAGGGGCGCACGCTTGAGCGGAAACAGCCGCTCCAGCGGGATGAAGATCACACCCAGCAGGCCCAGCCACACCACCAAACGCAATAGTTCTGACAGCGGCAGCTCAGCCATGGGTGCAGGGGATTGGTGCGGAACCTGATCTAGAGAAATGGGTGTGAACTTCAGCCGATCGCCTCGGTGCGTTGTTCAGTCGCGTCCAATGCGCCGGCGCAGGCGGCGGCTATAGCCAAAGGCGGTTGCTACTCCGAGGATGCCAAGGGGGCCTGGTGCATCTGCCATCGTAAGTGAGACATTATCAAGCAGGGACAAAGGAGGCACGCCAGATGGTCCACCCTTTGAGAGAAATGAAAGGGTCTGGGAGGTGGCGGTTGCAGTAAAAATGTTGCTGTAGGTTTTCCAACCACTGAAGCTTTGAAAGGGAACAGGGCCACTATTAACCGAATCTGCATTGGAGCCAAATGTGATATCCCAACCGCTATTAAATGGTGGCAGTGTATCGCAGGGCGGAACAACCGTACATACGCTTGCCCCCCAATCAAAAGAAAGTTGATAGGGAGAGCCAATCGACAATCCACTGATTACCTGTGAAATCAACGCATCAACACCATTAGTGAAGTCGCCATCCGCTATAAAGAAATATTGTCCAGACGTCGTCATTGGGCTAGGCCAAGCTGCCAATTGCACCCATGCGTTCCCGCCCGTTACAGTGTTATCGCCGACAACAGCGATGCTTTGAGTTGTTGGCGTCACTGTCCAACCTGGAAAGTTCGCAGGCGTTTGACCTGGCTGGTTGAAAAAAAATCCCGTGCCCTGGAATTGGGTGCCCGTGTTGGTCTCGAAGCTTGGATTCTGCACCAGGTTGGGCCCAACGGCCTGGGCGGATGATCCCCAGAGCGACAAGAAAGCTGCTACCACGGCCAACCCAAGGGTATGGCCAATCGAACCGAGGACTGAATGGCGCTTAATGGCTGAGATCAAATAGGAGCACTCAGAATGTCCGCATCTCAAGCCTTTGGTTCAGGTCGACACATTGCTTGATACCCTATCTCTGCGTACAAATGGCATCCTTGCCGTCCCTATTCATTGGCACCGTTCCGGCTCGCCTAATTCCAATCGCCAGCCCTCACCCACCCCCCTCTTCAACCCGACTGCACCAGATTGAATTTGCGGGCCAGGCGGCCGGCCAGCACCGCCCCGCTGTGCAGGCCCCCTTCCATGTACCCGTAGAAGCCGGGGCTGCTGTATTCACCGGCGAAAAATAGCTTGTCCTGACAGCCGCCCTCCAGCCTCGGCAACACCTTGCCCACCTGCCCCACGCCGGGGGCGCTATAGCCGCAGCGGGTCCAGCGCTCGTTCGGCCAGAGGCAGAAAATCTGCGACTGCTGGTGGCCTCCGTAACCAGGATAAAGACGATCGAGTTGCTGCTTGTTCAGCTCGTGGCGCTCGGCCGGGCTGCGCTCCAGCCAATCCCAGGCCGCTTGGCCGCCAGCAAAGACCGTCAAACAGGCGGGTTCCTTGGCAGTTGCGGCAGCGGGTTCACCGCCGCGCCAGGTCATGCCCACAGCCCCATCACTAAGTGAGTCCGGCTCCAGTGCGGCGGCCTGCCAGAAGGGTTGATCGACGCGGTTCAGCACCTTGATGGCGCTGCCGGTGGCCATCCGGTAGTCGCCTGGAATGGCCGGGCTGACGCGCAGCTCGTCCCAGGTGCTCGGCGGTGCCGTCAACACGACCGCATCGGCCTCCAGCAACGCCCCAGATTGCAGCGTCAGCTTGGCGTTATTGCCCGTTAGGTCGATCGCGGCCACCGGCGAGCGCAGCTGGATAGGGCCAGCCCCGATGGCGCCAGCTAGGAGCCTGTCGCACATAACCCCACCACCCACTTCTCCACAGACGACCTCCAATCTGCCCAAATCCCAGTGACAGCAATGGATACGAGCGAGAGAATGGGCTATGCGCAAGCCCAAAACCTTCCGTCCCTGGAACCCT
>JAPLIC010000016.1 GCA_026389315.1 Cyanobacteriota bacterium | reverse complement strand
ATGGCCCGCAGCCACAATCCGCGGCTGATCTTTTGGCCGATCTCGTGGGTTGTTGTGAAGATGGTCCGCCTGATCTTTCCTCTAATCCTGCTCACCTGTCTGACTTTGGCATTAACTGATCATGGCGGTGCTGCTAGACACCGGGCCATGGGTTGCCCTCCTAAGTCGCAATGATATTCACCACAAATGGGCTATAGAGCAGTTTCGACTGTTGACTCCTCCCTTGCTGAGCTGTGAGGCTGTGGTTGCCGAGACTTGTTTTCTGCTCAAGCGGTCGGGCTTTGATCCTTCATTGGCTTTGCGGTTCATCGAACGAGGAGTTGTTCAACTGCCTTTCGTGCTGCAGGAGCAGATTGGCTCTGTCAGTTCCTTGTTTAAGCGATACGAAAATGTTCCCGCATCCCTCGCTGATGCTGCATTGATTCGGCTGGCGGAAATCAACGATTCGCCATTGCTCCTTACTACCGACAGTGATTTTCATATCTACCGCCGCCATGGAAGACAGATGATTCCCTTGGTCACTCCTTGAATGAAGGGTCCTCTGCCGTCGTCATTTGGCTTGCAGGCGACGACAAGAGTTTCCAAGACAAGGATATTTTTCTCGCCAAAGACCTTGTTCGAAATCTTTAGGAGAATCCAATGAACAAAACCACCACGACAATCTGGGACCCCGCCGCACACCTTCGCACTGCTGATGATGTTGTGGCTTATTTGGAAGCCGCACTGCAGGATGGTGATCCTCGGCTTGTCGCAGCTGCCTTAGGCGATATAGCTAGGGCTAAAGGTATGAGCCAAGTTGCCTGTAATGCTGGCCTTGGCAGGGAAAGTCTATACAAGTCGTTATCCTCTTCGGGCAATCCCGAGCTGGCATCAGTATTGAAGGTGATTTCTGCGCTGGGTTTGGAATTGCATGTCACGGCTGTTGACGACGCGTAGATGGCTGTCTAACCAGCCCCTGGAGTGAACAGGCCTCCAAAACACTCTGCTTCGCCGCCCTTTGCTCCTTGCTTGCCACTCTGGGGCAGCGTTAGGCACATATCAAAACCCCTGCGCCCTGGCTACCTATCTCCTCCTGGCAGTACCCCTTTGGTTGCCTGACCATGCCACCCATCCGCCTGGCATAAGCCCAACTCCCTCCAGCCTTGTCCCGGCTTCAACCCAGCTGAGCGACGTCGGCAGCAACGACGACGACCTCTACGACGAGTACCTGGGAGCCCTGGCCGCCCTGGGGGGCTCCGCCGGCAATGGCCGCCTGCGCGACGTGCTCGAGTGGGATGAGGTCAGCTACGACACCATCAAAACCGAGCTGCTGAACCAGGGCCTGATCTTGCCAGGCCGGGGCCGAGGTGGCTCTGTTACCCTCGCCGATTAGGATGTAACTACGGCATCCATGGGTCCTGCTGGCGAACGCCCCGGCCGGCGCACGAGGGCTACGCGGGGGTCCAGCGCCACAACGGCCAGCAGCTTCGAAACGGCCTTCCGCGCCATCGACGACTGCCTGCGCAAGGAGGACGACCGCGCCTTCATGGCCCTGCTGGAGGGCCGCAGCCCCAGCCCAATCCTTGAGGAGGCCTACCGCTGGAACAGCTGGGCGGCGCCGAAGGACGCCGATGGCCAGCTCGATCACCACGCCGCCCTCACCGGTGACTACCTGCGCCACTTCGTGAACCAGCGGCTGTTCCCCTATCTGGAGCAGTACAAGCAGCGGCCGAGGAACAGGAAAGAATTGTCTTGAGCATCGAGAAGCTCCAGCAGCAGGCCTTCAACGGCGTGCTCTGAACACGCGCCTTGGGCCTCCAGGGCATCGCTCCTAGGATTCAGCCATCAGCCCCGCCGCTGCCATGACGGCATCCGTCGCCCACCCCTGCACCAGCCGCGCTGAGGTGTTGGCGGTGCTGCGCGCGCACTTTCCAGATCTGGCGGCTGAATTCAGGCTCAGCAGCCTGCAGCTGTTTGGCTCCTTCGCTACCGATGAGGCCACGGCCAGCAGCGACGTGGATCTGCTGGCGAGCTTCGCCGAACCGATCGGCTTCGGCTTCATCCACCTGGCCGATCGCCTGGAAGAGCTGCTCGGCCGCAAGGTGGATCTGGTGGCGGCCGACGGGATCAAGGAGAACCGCCGTCCCTTCATTCTCAGCAGCCTGGTTAATGTCGCGCCGTGACTAGACGCTGTTTGTCGCCGACATGCAGGAGGCGTGCGACAAGATCGCGGCGTACACCACCGGCATGGATTTTGAGGCGTTCTGCGCTGACACGCGCACGGTGGATGCCGTGGTCCGCAATCTCGAAATCATCGGCGAGGCGTCCAATGGTATCCCCGAGGATCAGAAGCTTCTGAGACCTGACATCGACTGGCGAGCCATCAGGGGGATGAGGAATCGCATCGTGCACGAATACTTCGGTCTCAGCCTTGCGGTGATCTGGGCCATCATTCAGATGGACTTGCCGGAGCTGGCGACGCGGCTGCGTGAGTGGCCAAGAGAAGCCTGAGATGCATCAGGGGCAGGGCGACAGGCCTTGAGATGCGCCAGACTGACCGCACAGCCGCTTCTTCTCGTCCCTCCAGCTATGGCGATCGGGTGGATCCTCAAGAGTGGCGTGATGCATTCCAGCGATGAACGAGGCCGAAACCCGCGCTGAGCTGATCGATCCGCTGCTCGCCGCCGCCGGCTTGGCGGTGGTGGAGGCCAAGCCCGACACGGCACCGCTGACTGAAGGGGTGGCCCAGGCCAAGGACTCCGCCGGCAAGCTGCAGCTTCGCTTCACCTCCGCCAGCAACGGTCTCGGCATTTACGCCATCGACATGGCGAGCGGCGAGGAAGGGCCGCTGGAGGCCTTCCCCTCGACCTAGGAACTCTGGGCCCGCCGCTTCGCCGCGGAGAACCTCTGGCGTGATCGACGACACGGTGGTGGAAGGGGAGGTGGTGGTTCGCCGCTACACCAATGACCCCTGCGTCCGATCCGCTGCCGCCAGCTCTTGGGCCTGATGAAGGGCGTCCTGGCAGGCCCTTGTGCAGTCTTATCCCCTCCCTGATCAAGGCCCCAGTGCTCCCACAGGCACCACGGCGATACCATCCGCCCGCCGGTAGCCGTAGCCGCTACCGCAGATCACCGCCAGGAAGGCTGGTTCGCCGGTGCGACGGGTATCGATCTGTTGGCGAAAGCGCAGCAGGCCGGCGGCAGCGGCCTCCACCTGACCCGGTCCCAGCTTCACCTCGATCGCGCCCCAGCGGCCATCGCGCAACTGCACGATCGCGTCTACTTCAATGCCGTAGTCGTCGCGGTAGTGGAACATCTCACCATCCAGCGCCTGGGCCAGCACCCGCAGGTCGCGGATCACCAGCGACTCGAACAGCAACCCCAGCCACTCCAGATCCTTGAGCAGTCGATCGGGGCTGCCGCCGAGGGCCGCCACCGCCAGGGAGGGGTCGCAGAAGTGGCGCCGGGGTGCCTGGCGCAGGGCGGCCTTGGACCGCAGATGGGGGCGCCAGGCGGGTTGGTTTTCCAGCACCATCAACCGTTCCAGGGCCTGCAGGTGGTCGGCCACGGTGCGCGAGTCGAGGGGGCCATCGGCGCCGCCGGCATCGGCCGCCAGGGGCCGCTCCAGCTGGGTCGGCCAGCCGCCGCGGCAGACGAGCTCGGCAAGATCCGCCACGCCCAACCCCGGATCGGCGCAGCTGGGCGGCTGCCCCTCCAGCAGCGCTGCCAGGGAGACGCCGCCCTGGCCGGCGCCACTTTCCACCAGGCTCATCGGCCGCAGTCGCAGAAACGCAAACCGCCCCGCTCCGGTATGGCGCTCGGCGTCATCGGTCGGCACCGCCGAACCGGTCAGCAGAAATTGCCCGGGCGCATCGACGGCATCCACCGCCCGCCATCGGGCGGCAGTAAATGCAGCAGATGCCGGGATCCTAATGCCGGAAAAACTGGCTTACGGATGCAGGAAAAGCCGGGCTTCCGATGCAGGAAAAACTGGCCTGCTGATGCAGAAAAAACGGGTATGCCGATGCGGGAAAAGCTGAGATGCTGTCCTGGTGGCCCTGGCGCTGGGTCTTAGAGGGCACAAAAGCGCGCCAGCAGCGAAAGTTGCTGGGTGGGCTTGGGCAGTTCGGCCGCATTGAAAGGCGGTGGTGCCGGGGCCGGCGCGTCGGACCGCATCGCCATGGGCATGGGTCGCAGATCACCGTTGCCATCCAGTTGCACCTCCAGGGGAGAGAGCTGGCGCCTGCGGCCGATCGCCGCCGCCACCTCTTGGGCCTGGTGGAGCGCGTCCTGGTAGGCCGCCCGCAGCAGCTGGGCGCGGATGGCGCCGTCCTGGCTTCGATCCGTCTCGGCAGTCACCGGCGCAAGCCGTACTCCCGGCAGGCCGCCCACCGCGCTGATCATGGCCTGCAGCTGGGCCGGCTCGATGCGGCCACTGACCTGCAGGCTGGCCTGGACGCTCTTTGGTTGGCCCTGGGGTCCTGTGCGCTCCCAGGTGCTGGGGGCCCCCGCCCGCCATTCCTTTACATCCAGGGCCTGCAGTTTTTGGCGCACCGCCGCCAGGCGCCATTGCAGTTGCTCCAGGGCCTGGTCCGCCTTGGCGGCCTCCGCCTCCAGCCCCAGCGAAACCCCCAGGGCACTGGTGGGCCGCTGGATCTCCGCCTTGCCGCGGGCCTCCAGCAGGGTGCCTTGGCAACGCAATTGGACTTCAGCCCTGGTGGTACCACCCGTCAGGGTCACCAAAGCACCCAGGGCCAGCGGCAGCCATGGCCGGCAGGGGTGGAGGGGGGCGTTTCCAGCCCTCATGGCAGGGTGAAGCCGGAGGTGTTGATGTGCTTGAGGTCGAGCATCACGACCGTCAACCAAGCCAGCAGGGCCAGGCCGCCGATCGAACCGAGCACCGTCAGCAGGCCCAGGAGCACTGATTTGGAGGAACCGCTGTCGTTAGCCACGGGCACACCAGAACAAGAATTCACTTTCCCACGGCCAGGGCGGGCGGCGCCGGCCCATCAGCCACGCTTCTAGGCGGTGAGGGCCGCCACGGTGGTGAGCCTGCCAGCGCTTTCATCCCAGAGGATGTAATCAAAACAGGTCGGCAGGTCGCCAAGCTTGAGACGCTTCACGCCGGTGAGCAGATGGGCGTTGCGCTTTTGGCAGGCCTGTAATCGATAGTTCGGAATCGCCTCGCAGAGGTGATGGATCGCATGGCAGCCAATGTCGGCCGAGAACCAATTCAGCACAGCTGGCAGCTCCAGGTCACTGGTGCCCTGCATGGCCCCATCCATGGCCTTCCAATCCTCGTTGCCCCTGGCATAGGAGCCTGGAAAGTTGTGTTGCACAAAGAAAATGCAGATGAAGATGGCGGCCCCACAGGCCATCACCGGGGCATAGATCAACCAGAAGGTCCCCGCCCCCAGCCAGCGGGCCATGACAATCCAGCTGGCGATAACGGCAAGATTGTTGAGCAGCAGGTCGACAAATTCTTCTGGGCTGTGCCACCAGCTGGTCTTATGGCTGGCGACGATCTCGCGCCAGCCTGTGTTGGGTGATTTCCCCAGGCTGGAGATCAAATGGGGCACCAGGCCCGCCAGGCCTGCCAGCAGTTCGATCCGCGGCTTGATCACCAGGTAGAAGAAGCCCCCGGGAATCAGCATCAGGGGGTGCCGCAACAAGCGGTAGAAGGTCTTGGCGCGGGGGCTGTAACCGCTGTAAACCTTGGCGCTGACGACCGCCGCAGGCCCCCTGTATTTGGCCCAGTTGCCGTTGTGGCGATGGTGAAAGGCGTGTCCCCGCGACCAGGGCAGCTGGGGGATGCCTGCCACGATGCCAAACAAAAAGCCGACGGCGCGATTGGTGGCGGCATCACGAAATAGGGCGTTATGGCCACAGTCGTGCATCAGCGAGAAGCAGCGGGCCAGGAACAGCACCATCAACGCCAGCACGGGCAACAGCAGCCAGGAACCCTGCCGCAGGCAGGACACCGCAAGCCACCACAGCAGGCCATAGGGCACCAGGGTGTTGGCGACCTGCCAGGCAGCCAGCCAGTTGCTGCTGGCTAAGAAAGGCTTGAGCTCGAAATCAGTGCGTTTCGGGGACCCTGCTGCAGTGTGTTGGGGAGTGGACCACTCTGAGGGGGACCCCAGGTTGGCTGCTGTGGTTTCTAGAACAGGAATACCAAAACCCCTAAATATTGAAGACAATCATAACTCTTTACTGAAAAACCGCTTCAGGTTCACAAAATCCCCTCCAGTTCCCTTCCCCATGGTCTTGGCGCCAGGGGGTCAGTTTGGCGGGACCCAGCCCTGGAAACCGTCCATGAAGCGCCGGTCGATCCGGTGTTTGAGCACCCCTAGCCAGGCCGTTGGTCCCAATGCCCAGGGGCCCCACAGGGCCAGGGCCCGGGGCTGCTGGTCCGGCCGGCCGGCACCCGAATCCCCCAGCAATTGCAGGGCGTGGCGCCGCGGCGTCCAGCAGCGCAGCGCCTGGGGCGGCTCCGCCACTGGTGGCTCCGCCAGCGAGCGCTCCAGGTTGGTGGCCAGCACCGCCGCCGCCCGCACCGCCCACACCCCCGCCGCCGGCCTGGGGCGGGCGCTTACCAGGCCGCAGTCGCCCACGGCAAACAGTCCCCTTTGTCCCAGCACCGCCAAGCTGGTTTCCGTCAGCACCCGGCCGCTGCCGGGATCCACCGGCAGGCCGGAGGCCGCCAGCCAGGGGGGCGCCTGACTGCCGGTGCAGGCCAGATCGGCCGGGCCCAAGTAGATGCCATTGCGTTCGAGGGCCACGCCTGCCGCCGCCAGCAGCCGCTCGCCGGCCCGGTTGGCGGCGGGGTTGCCCAGGGCCAGGCCGGGGCCCCGCAGCAGCAGGCGGCAGGGGTGGCCGCGCCGGACCAGGGCCAGGGCCAGCTCAACGGCGCTGGCGCCACCGCCCCGCAGGCGCAGGGGGGCCCCCGCAGGCAGGGCGTGCACCCAGGCCAGAAAGGGCTCCAGGGGTTTGACCGCCATCGCCCCGTCCGCCGGCGCTGGCGTGATCGCTCCCACATCCAGACTGAGGATGTCGCAACCCAGACGCTCTCCCCCCTGCAGCAGCAGTTGGCGACGCCCCCATTCAAGGCCCGTGATGTCAGCCTGCAGAAAGCGCACGCCGGCCTGCTGGCAGAGCTGTTTCAGGTCGATGCGGGCCGAATCCAGGGTCGCCAGGCCGGCCACCACCGCCGGTACCAGGCCGGAATACAGGCTGGTGGGGTGGCGGCTCACCAGGGTGATCGATCCGCTGGCGGGCCGGCTTTGGGGCCGCAGGGCCCATTGGCGCAACACCAACACATGGCTGTGACCACCGCCCGCCAACAGCAGCTGGGGCTGGCGGGCGGCAGCGTTCAAGGCTGGAGGCCCAGCCGCTGCACCACCTGTTGACGGGCCTTCAGGCCCTCCGCCCCGATCATTGGCTCATCGAGGCTGAGCAGTTGGCGATTGCGCATGATCGGCCGGCCCTCGACGATCAGGTCCCGCACGTCGCTGGCCTTGGTGTCGTAGACGAGGGCTGAATAGATGCTTGAGAGCGGTGTCTGGTTGATGGGATCCATGGCGACGATGGCGATGTCGGCCCGTTTGCCCAACTCCAACGAGCCGATCTCGTCCTCCAGGTGCAAGGAGGCCGCCCCCCGGATGGTGGCCATCTCGAAGGCCTCCCGCGCCGACACCACCTTGGGGTCCGCGTGGATCACCTTGTGCAGCTTGGCGGCGCTGTTCATTTCGTCCCAGATGCTGAGGGCGTTGTTGGAGGCGGAGCTGTCGGTGCCCAGGCCCACGGGCAGGTCGAGGCTGAGCATGGCCGGCACCGGCGCGATGCCCGAGGCCAGCTTCATGTTGGATTGGGGGTTGTGCACCAAACCGACACCGTGCTGGCGCAGCAGTTCGAGGTCGTTCTCGTCGGTCCACACCATGTGGGCGGCGATCAGGCGCTCGCTGAGCAGGCCGATGCCGCGCAGGTGCTCCACCGGGGAGCTGCCGTGCAGCCGCAGGCATTCGTCCCGCTCGTGGCGGGTTTCGGCCACATGCATCACCACCGGACAGGAGCGTCGTTCGGCCAGGGCTTGCACCTGTTGCAGGTGGGCGTCGCAGACGGTGTAAGGGGCGTGGGGGGCGATGGCGGGAGTGATGAGGCGATGGCCCTGCCAGCTGCCCACAAAGCGGTCCACGCAGGCCATCGCCTCGCTCTGACTGGCATTGTCCGGCGCTGGAAAATCAATCACCACCTGCCCCAGCACCGCCCGCAGGCCGGCCCGGGCGGTTTCCTCGGCCACGGCGGCCTCGAAGTAATACATGTCAGCGAAGGTGCTGATGCCACCCCGGATCATTTCGGCCAGGGCCAGCCGCATGCCGGTGCGCACGAAGGCCTCATCGACGTTGAGCGCCTCGGCCGGAAAGATGGTGTGCTGCAGCCAGTCATCCAGCAGTTCGTCATCGGCCAGGCCTCGGAACAGCTCCATCGGCCCATGGGTATGGCCATTGATCAGGCCCGGATGGACCACCTGGCCACTGGCATCAATCTGCTCAGCGGCGCTGTAGGCCGCCAGTACGGTGGCGGCGTCATCAACGGCGTTGATGCAGCCATCGCTGACGGCAATGGCCCCATCAGCCAGCACCCGCCGCTGCTGGTCCATGGTGACGACGATGCCGTGGCAGACGATCAGATCAACAGGCCGGGGCGTTGTCACCAAGGCGGTGGCGGGTTTGGGACAGTTAAAGACAAAGCATGGACCAAGCCGCATCATGCCCCTGGCGAGTTAAATGTTGTGCCGGGGGAAACTGGCCCAGATCCCCCATTAATTGTTAGTTCGAGCCATGGACTCGATTACCATTTTACGATGCCCAAAGTCACCTTAATCCCCCCAACAATTGTTGAGCCTCCATAATCCTTGGCAAGTCGCAGCAGTGTTTCTTGGAAGCCCAGGTTTGGAAACGCGTTTTCTACTTTTTGAATTTGCCCTCTCCCCATGCCCTTGCGAAGGATTCCCTTGGAAGCATCGATCCAGTCGGCCTTGCGGCAGGCCTCAATAACTTCTCTGTGAGGTCCGGTGTAAGGAAATATCTTGTGGTGCCAATGGATGGCTGCACGCAACAAGCCAGGATCTAACCCCAGTCCATACCTCTGGTTGTCGGCTATCGCCACAGCCTCGGATGGCTCCAGATAGGCCAATTCATGATCAGTCCAGAGACCGATGTCATGGTAGACGAATGCAGCCTCGACCAGCTGCTCATGTTCTTCGGCATTGCCTAGAAAATGCATTGCATACGTGATCGTGCGATAAACGTGGTTCCGGTAGCTGGGGAAGTCTTTGCCGATCAGATTGTCGTATCGCCCAAGCAGTTCTTCCACCAAAGGGCGTTCCAGCTTGATCATGATGTCTGACATCGGGGATGGCTCCTTATGGTCGCGGCCACACTATATGTGGTGTGGCGCGGTACGCCTGGCCCAGTCTGGATGTCATACAGGTCGAGCTGGATATTCATGCCCCTGGATCGATCAACCATGTAAAGAGACCATTCATCGCGTTGAACTTCGTCAAAGTTAAAGATCGATGGCTATAGGACAGGTGATCCCTGCAGCGCCCCAACCCCGCGCCGGTGCAGCTCGCGGGCGTAGTCGGTCCAGGTGCCCTGGCCCCAGTAGCGGAAGCAGCTGGTTTCCAGCAGCAATAAGTGCAGCAGCGCCCTTTGATAGGGCTCGGTTTGGGTGACGCTCGGATCCTGGGCCACCTGGGCATCAAAGCGCTGGTGGAATTGGGCGCTGAGGCTGTGGATCGGTTCCAGCACATTGGCGTAGCCCTCCACCCAGCTCAGGTTGTTGGTCCAGGAGGCCCCCGCCATCGAGAGGGGCGGATCCTGCCCCTGCAGCTCGGCGATCGCGGCAGCCACGCTTTCAGGCGTCGGGGGGCCATCCAGGTGTTGCCACAGCCTGTGTTGCTGCACCGCCTGAATCACCGGCAAATCGCCTTCTCGCACCCCGGCGGCCTCCAGCAAGTCCAGATATTCGCTGCCGTTGATCGCCACCGTTTGCGCTTGGCCGCCCTCGGGCCGAGCGATCTTGTGGTGGGCCTGCAGAAAGGCCGGCGGGAATTCATTCATCATCACGCCGCCATTTTCACCGTCGGCGATCTGGGTGACGATCGCTGGCACCGCTATTCCCCCCAGCTCCTGACGGCCCAGCCCCAGGGCTTCGTAGTAGGGCTGCATCTGGCCCACCAGCTTGGTATCGGAGCCTTGGGTTTTGATCAACGCCACAATCGAGATTGTTTCGCCCCTGGAGTTGCGGGCCTGCAGCAGGTTGGGGATCAGCTTTTGGTTTTGGGTCAGGCTGCTGCCATCGAGGTTTTCCACGCTGTGTTCCTGCACCAGCAGCCAGCGGTAGCCGCACTCCTTGAGGGCCCGCACCAATTCGTAGAGGGTGTCGGGGTGGTTGGGCAGGTGCATCTCCGGTGGTGAAAACCCCTTCACCCGCTGCAGGGCCTCGCTGCCAAACAGGGCGGCGAAATGGTGCTGCCAGGCCAAGATCTGCAGCTTCAGGTCGGGAATCGGGGTGGAGGGGGCCACGGCATGGCTCCAGAAGGTGCCCAGCCACTCCACATGGGGTTGCAGGCTGGCATCACAAGCGAGCCGTTGCAGCGCCTCAAGAATGTCACTCCGGCCCATCTGCTCGAAGCCCCAGAGCAGGTTGCCGGAGTAATCCAGCATGATGCGCGGGTCGCAGCCCTCCGCGATCAGCTGGGGCAGCAGCTCGGCCATGCGCTTGTAGCAGTGGGCAAAGGCCTCGGCGTTGTGGTTATCGCCTTCGCCGGGATGCTCGAACATGTACTGCAGATGGCCGATCAGCTCCCCCTGGGCCCCGGCCGGGATCGTCGGCTGATGCATGTGCAGGGCGCAGGCAAAGACCGAGCGGATCGACTCCAGGGCCAGAGGCGTTTGGCTTGCAACTACCGGCTGGCCTTGCTGCACCAGGGCCAGGATCTCCGCTTCACGGCCGGCGATTGGCGGCAGGGCGTCGTGGCTCATGCGGGGATCTCCAGGGCTTGCGCTTGAGCCTGGAGCATTGCTGACCCCCCCTCTCCCAGAGGGAGCTCCGCCCTTTGGCCACGGATGCGGATGATGCAGCATCAAGGACCCGCAGGTCCATGCCACCCAAAGGGAGCCATCGTGCTGCGCTTCGCCTACGAACTGATCCCCGCCCTGCTGCTGGGATTGCTGCTGGGGTACCGCTTCCCTTCCTTTCCCACCCGGCTGGCTGCCCCGCTGGTGACCTGGGGCATTCCGATCACTCTGGTGGGGTTGCTGCTGCGATCCGGCCTGGGGGGAGATCTGCTGGTCGCCGGCGCCGCGGCGGGCCTGATCAATGGCATCGGCCTGTTGCTGCTGCTCGGCGTGGCGCCGCTGCGGCGGGCGCTGGCCAATGGCGGCCTGCAGCTCGGCGCGGTGGTGGGTAACACCGGCTATTTCGGCATCCCGGTAGCCCTGGCCCTGCTGCCGCCCCAGGCCCTCGGCTATAGCATCACCTACGACCTGGTCGGCACCTTGATTACGTGGAGCGTGGGGCCGCTGCTGATCGGCGGCCTGGCGATCACCCCCGCCAAGTTGCTGGCGATTTTCCTGGACAGTCCGGCCCTCAAGGGGCTGGTCATTGCCTTGGCCATCCACCTCAGCCCCTGGGGCGATGCCGTGGCTGGCCTGCTCTGGATACCGTCCAGGCTGGTGCTGCTGCTGGCCCTGGCGGTGGTGGGCATGCGGCTGGGGGTGATGCTGCTGCGGCCGGAGGGGGCGGCGATCAGGGCCGGCGAAAGGGGGCCCCTGGCCACGGCCCTGGCCTTCAAACTGCTGGTGCTGCCGCTGCTGGCGCTGGTGGTGGGCCAGCTGCTGCGACTGCCCGAACTGGTGCGCCACGCCGTGGTGCTGCAGGCCGCCGCGCCTACAGCGATTTCGGTGTTGCTGATTGCCGAGGCTGCGGGTATGCACCAGGACCGCACGGCTCACCTGGTGCTGTGGAGCACTTTGTTGGCCCTAGGGACCGTTCCGCTTTGGTGGTGGTGGGTGGGCACATGAGCTTCTGGCGCAGGTGCTGCCCAGGCGCTCTGCCACCGAACAACTGGCTGCCATCCGGGCGACAAGAAACCGGCTGACCAAGGCCAGCTTCGATCACGACCTGGTTGACCGTTCCAAGCGTGAGGGGCGCGCGTGATCGTCGTCGATGTCAACGTTCTCGCGTACCTGCTCATCCCCGGCAAGTTCACCGAGGCAGCCGAGCAACTCCTCGCGGAAGATTCAGCTTGGGTCGTGCCCCGGCTTGGGCGCAGCGAACTCCGTAACAACCTCGCGACCTACCTGCGCCTGAATCAGATGGATCTGGCTGAGGCCACGCTCATCTTCCAGCGAGCCACGGAGTTGGTTGGTGCTGAGGTGTATGAAATGGAGACGGCTGATGTGCTGCGCCTGAGCAAAGAGAGCAACTGTTCGGCCTACGATTGCGAGTACGTTGCGCTCGCAGAGTTCCTGGACTTGGTATTGGTGACAGCCGACGGTAAACTGGCGAAGGCTTTTCCTCAGCGCACGCGATTGCTTGCTGATGACTGACGCCACGGATCACGCGGGCGGCGCGCAGCGCAGTCTGCTAATGCTGTTGTTACGTGCCGATCATTCACCAAGCTCGCATTTTGAATAACAGCCCACAGTCGTTCTCATCGTGTAGAGTAAGGACTATTTCCTCGGCATTGAATACAGCTTCGTCACCGGCGGCTCGCGAAGGCAAGTCAGAGTCGATCAGCGTGATGATTGGTTGAAGGCCCAAGTCGGCATATCGACGAAGAACCAATAGGAGATTTTCCTTTTTTCGATCGTCTAGAGACTCAAAAACACCGTCGTGGTAAACGAAGCGCGGGAATTTATCCTGCAGGTGAGATCGAAGGACTGCCAAGTCAAAAGCAATACACAATAATTTTCTGTAGGTATATCCATCGTCAGCACTAGTTGCGTTTCCTGACGCGTCAAGTATTTCAGCTCTGAACTCCAAATGACCCTTTTGATTCGGCGACACACTGAGTAGTGCCTTGCGGTCGATCACCTCTTCGACAATCTCGCTGAAGAACACACGGATTGTCGAGAACAAGCTGTCTTGATCTGAGTTTTGCTTCTCGACGTCAGTCTCTATAAGGGTCTGTATATGCCCACTCTCTTCGCCTAACGCCCTGATCTCGCTTCGCAACTCCTGCAGTCGATGCAGGAAGCCGCGTTGACGTTCCAGCGAAGTAATGTCAGAGCGCAGCATCACCATTTCGTCCGAAACCTGCTTGTACTTACCAAAGACGTCGGTTTCACTTAGGTACGAAAGCATCTCCGACCGCTTTTTCCCCAAGGAACCGAGTTCTGCGTTGACGCGATTGAGATCTGCTTCCACCTCTGCGCGTTCTTCCTCAAGATATCCACGGCGCTCATGGGTAATAGCTCGATTGAAAGCAATCAGCTGGTGGAAATCTCTCTTAATCTGACCATTGAACAAAATGTTAGCTTCCTTGAATAAGCGCTGCGCTTCGTCAGGATCAAAGAAGATTCGATCCTCTTCCAGCGATGTGTTGATCTTCTTCTTGTTCAGACTAAGAGAATAGCGTTCAGCATTGAGTGATGCTATGCTTTGATCGATAACATCAACCAACTGCTTGGTACTGTCCTTATCTTGGGTACGAAAATCGAAGGCGTCAAGCAGTTTCTGCTTCTTCTCAGCCTCTTTCTGTTTCAGCAATAGAATGCCTTCAATCTTACTGATGTCTTCAATGGATCCGCCAAGCTCTTTCTTAATTGTCTGTGCAGTAGATTGCTTCTCTGCGAGCTGCTTTTCCTTCTCGTAATGCTGCTCAACGAGTTGGGCGTCAAAGCCTAGAACGTGAGCTAAAAAAGGTTTCCAATCAGAATGTGCGGCTGCAAACTTGCGCAGATGAAACACGTCGCGGAAATCGTCCTGGGAACGGAGAAGGTAGCCCAAGCCTTTACGGAACGTCCAAGGCTTTAGCCCTCGCCAGTCAAGCAAAGCATCCAACAAATCGCGCGCTCGTTCGAAGGGCATGCTCTGGTGATCCCACTCCGCCAGCGGCAACCCCGACAAGTCTTGATGGCCGGCCTCGTGGCGTTTGAAGCTAATCTTGGTGGCCTCTTGCACGCCACGTCGAATAGTAACGAACGAACCATCTTGTAGTTCAACTTCCATGAAGAAGATGAAATCCTGGAACAATTCAATGTGCTTGAATAAAAAGAACTTAGGGTCGCGCTTGGCAAGAAAGCCGAAGTCTACCAAGCGCCCAAGCGTGGTCTTTCCAAGGTTGTGTGTATCCTTACTGCGATTCTCAGGTAGTCGAATTTCGGCCATAACGACGTTGAGGCCTTGGACGAACTCCACGGGTTCGAACAAGTCTGGCTTGCTGGAATAAAATCTAGACAGCTTCATTTGGCCCTATGTACTCCACGGCGTCGGTCTTGGGGTGATATTCAATAAGTCCCATGAGAAAAAGAAAATTGAGCGCGGGCAAAAACAGCACATCCCCGCCGACAATTCTTTTCCTCGCAAGTGCGCGAAGCTCGCCGTACTCGCCCACACGAAAGGTTTTAAGGCGGGTCAGAAGCAGCAACGAAACGTTGATCACAGTGCGATCAGGATGAGAGTGCTTAGTTGGCCGCAGCATCGCCCACCTCCCCAATATCACAATTCCAGTACATGTAAAAAAGTATGGCACGCGTCAAGCGTTTGTGGGCTTTCTGCCGTAATACAGCATCGCGGTTGAACAATAAGTCCACCAGATACTCCATAACCTCGTCAAAGGTTTGGTAGCCTTTGCGCTTAGCGATAATCTTTAGCTGGAACTCATCAACCACCAACGCGTACATTTGCAAAAGGCCAAGGTTTTCCGGTGCCGCCAAAAAGGCTTGTATTTGAACGGTCTCCTTGAGGTATTTCTTGCGCTGCGCTTTGGCGTATTCAGCACTCATGTTATTAAGGATATTCTTCTGCTGATAGGTAACGCGCTCTGTCGGGGGATCGTCATGAAATGCAACCATGTTAACCTGACGAGCCAGTGCCTGCACTACTTCGGCTAAGTCATCGGGGCTGACGATCAACGGCGAATCGACAGGATCAAGATCGGCTTCCCTCGCAACCTCGGGAAAGCGCTTCAGCCAAATCTCCAGTTGCTCAAGTCCGCAGAGATAGATCGATGAGGCGGGAATGCCACATTCAGAGGCGATGTATTCACATATTTCTGTTTCCGCATTCCCCGCCAATCTCCGGTTAGCAAACAGCATGTAGTGATCGAGCTTGTTAGACTCTCGCAATTGCTTGATGCGGGGAATCTCTTTGTTCAAGACGGTGTTCATGGCTGTCATGCTGAAGAAGTCGGATTCGGAGAAATTACGGTTATAACCATTAGTGTGCTTGGCCTGGACGATGATTGTACCGAACCATGGCGCCGTCTTGCTTGGGAGTAGTTCCGCAGTTCCCGTAAATTTTGCATCACGACCACCATCTGGCCCCTTTGCAAAGCCTTGGACGGAAGCCCCAAGCAGGCGCTGGCAGAGAAGAACAACTAATGTCTCGAACTGTCCATCACTGAGGTCTTCGTATGCGAACTTCATAGCACTCTCAATTAACGGTGAGGTCGGGTTAACGTTCGAAGGCACATAACGTCAAAGCTGAGGGACAAGCATATGTGTTCCTCTAGCGCTTTGTTAGGTTCACTTTTTCATTTCCGTATTAGCCGCACACCCACGTGCCGTCAGGGTTCTGGCGAGCGCCGTTAAAGGCTCCACCACAAACCCAAGTGCCGTCTGGGTTCTGTCGCGCTCCTTCGAAAGCGCCTCCGCATACCCAGTTCCCGTTTGGATTCTTCCGCGCACCCTCAAAAGCACCTCCGCAAACCCACGTTCCATCGGGGTTTTGTCTCGCGCCGGCGAAGGCACCACCACAAACCCAAGTGCCGTCTGGGTTTTGGCGAGCACCTTCGAATCCGCTTCCGCATACCCAGGTCCCGTTCGGGTTTTGGCGGGCTCCAGTGAAGCCGCGATATGTGTATTTTGGATTTTCCATAGTTTTTTGCCTAACAGGTTTTAAACTCAACTGTATATTATCCCCTTCTCCTGCCTTTTTCGCCGCCTAAAAGCGAGAGGCAAGCGGCAGGCACCCGTGAGATCGCTTGCAATGACAAGCGATCCTCTTTAGTCGGAACCATTCCAGGTTTGATGGGCGGACCCACCTGTAAGGGTTCGCGGTGTTACAAAATGTCAGCATGGCTCCACACGCCCAGCGGGCCTCGGCCAAGCTCATGAGTGTAGATCATTGTGGTTTTTATATCGCTGTGACCGGGTAATTCCTGCATCATGCGGATATCTTGTCCGAAGCGCCGCCAATTGCGGCTCCCCTATTGGGGCTGGCGGGGCTGCCTGTGTTTGGCGTGCCGTTCGGCGACGAGTATCGCCTGCAGCTGAGCCAGCACTTCGGTGGACTCGGGGGGCAGGTTGTGGCGTTCCTCTGGGTCGGTGGAGAGGTTGTGCAGTTCAAAGATGGGCCCGGGCCCAGGGGTCAGGGGCTCGGTGGCTGGTACGCCTTGCGCGTAATAGTGGTTGAGCTTCCAGGTCTCTTGGGCGCCACCGGAGCCGGTGGGGAGTGGGGTGATCACCGACAGGTAAGGGGTGCACTTCGCTATAGCTCTCCTGGATGACAGGAGCGGCCCCTTCGCTGGCATGGCCTGGCTTAGATTAGACAGGCCGGCCTGAGTTTCTGATCGCAAGTTTTTCGGTGACTTCAGCCATGTCGTCAAACTTCTTCAGACAAAAAACACCCCAGGCCGCTAGCACCAATTCGGCAACGGCATAAGCAATCAGCATCGGACTGGGCCAGCCAGCCACCAATAAGTCCAACAGCCTGCCAGCCGCCAAGCCAGCCATAAAGACAATTTCGCCAATCAAAGCGGTACGCATCAGGGGACCACCACGGACAGCCCCTAGCAACCAAAGAACGATTGATGCAAGGTAGAGACCCATGATGGCTCTAAAGATTTGAATCACTCCTGGCTCAACAGGTTGTATTTGCAAGAGTTTAGGCAGGATTTGATTCGGGTCAACCCCATAGCTCAAAGCAATGGGCAGCAGACCAACTGCGGAAAAAATCAGATAAAAGCGAATGGATTGCATTGTTTGCGGGCCAGTCATCACCAAAACTCCTTATAACTCGGCGGCGCGGAAGTCGTCGCCGACACAAGCAAGCGGATACTGCGCCCGTTCCGCAAGCCCGGCGGGCCAGATCTTCATCCACGGGCACCACATCGGCATCGAGCAGCAGCAACAGCTCCTCCACGGCTTCCAGGACCCCGCGGCAGTGGGCCACCACCAGCAACTCCTGCAGGGTGCCGGCGGAGATCTGCAGCAGCGTTGCCTGTTCCAGCTAGTTGCGAATCTGCTGCCAACCGGGCTCGCGCTGGATGATGGCGAGCACAGCGGAGGTGTCGAGAATCATCCGGGCAGGCCATCGGCTCCGTAGAGCTCGCTGGCATCAAACGGCCTGGCCAGCGCTGCGGCTTGGTCCTGCAGGGGAGAGATCTTGCTGGAGGCGTGCGGCGCGGCGGATCCGGCGCTGCCGCTGCAGCTCGCGCTCCAGGGCTTCGCGCACGATGTCGGTGGCCCCCCGGCCGGTGATCTGGCGCAGCTGGCTGATCAGCCCATCAACCTGGGGACTTTTGATGTTGACCGCCATTCCACCAAAACCATGTAGAAAGCTATTCTATTCGCCGTTTCTGCCCCTCCGTACCGCTGCCAGATCCTTTCGGCTCAAAGCTGCCGGGGCTGCCATTTACAGAGTTGGGCATGGCTTCAGAAGCCCCTCTCACCAAGGTCCGCCATTGGCCTTGGCTGATCGGATGACGCAGCAAGGCAAAGCTCTGCAGCCGTACCCCGCGGCGGGCCACCACCACCACGGTGCGTTGCCGCAACCCTTTCCCTGCTTGCAGCCCTTGAGCGTGAGTATCGGCACCACCCGGCCGGGGCCGGTGCCCAACAGGGGCCAATCGGCGGCTGCCGCCAACTGCAGGCCGCCGGACGACCCTGCGGCAACGGCAAGCGAGCATCGTCTTCCCTCCAGCCGGTCGCCTGGTTCAGCTCGAATCGCAGAACCAACCCATCGCTAAAGCCCGTGACGACGGTGGAAGCGGTAGTGGTGGAAGCGGTAGTGATATCAGCAATAGTGACCCTGGCTGCTGTTGACCGCGATCCCGTCGGCGGGGCCGCAGGAGCGGGGCCGCAGGAAAAGTCACCCCATGCGGCTTCGGCGGTCAGCTCGTCACGAAAATGTCCCAGTCCAGAAGGCCCCCGGGCCTGATGAAGCTTTCTGAATTGGACCGCAAAACCAGCTCACCCCGTCCGCCGTAAACGTTCCAAAACCCCACCCCGGCGCCAGAGTTAAGGCAGCTCCCTCCCGCCCCGATGGCGCCCGCCGAATCCACCCCCCCGCCCGCCGAACCCAACGCCCGCAGCGGTCCCCCGGCCCTCTCCCCCTCGGACCAACTGATGCAGCTGGCCAGCGGCGCCTGGGTGACCCAGATGATCCACGTGGCCGCCGAGCTCGGCGTGGCCGACCAGCTGGCCAGCGGCGAGCGATCCGTCGAGGAGCTGGCGCAGGCCTGCGGTGCCGATGCCGATGGGCTGTTCCGGCTGCTGCGGGGCCTTGCCAGCCTGGACATCTTCGAGGAAACGGCGCCGCGCCGCTTCGCGCTGACGCCGCTGGCGGAGCTGCTGCGCAGCGATCACCCCCAATCGCTGCGGCAATTTGCCCGCCTGGTGGGCGATGAGCACTACCTCGGCTGGGCCGATCTGCTTCACAGCGTGCGCAGCGGCGAAGGGGCCTTTCGCCACCGCTACGGCATGTCGGTGTTCGAGTGGTATCAGCAGAACCCGCGCCGCGGCTCCATCTTTGCTGGGGCGATGGGCGACCACTCCCGCGCCCAGATCGAGGCCCTGCTCGCCGCCTACGATTTCAGTGGCATCACCCACCTGGTGGATGTGGGGGGCGGCCAGGGTCTGCTGCTGCAGAAGGTGCTGGCGGCATACCCCGAACTGCGCGGCACGGTGTTCGATCAGCCCCAGGTGGTGGCGCCGGTGGCGCTGCCGCCGGAACTGGGGGGCAGGCTGACGCTGCAGGGCGGCGACTTTTTTGCCGCCGTCCCCGCCGGCGCCGATGCCTACCTGCTCAAGCACATCATCCACGACTGGGGAGATGACGCTTGCCTGCGGATCCTGGGCCAGATCCGCGCCGCGATGGCCCCCGGCGCGCGGGTGCTGGTGGTGGAGCAGGTGATCCCACCGGGCAACGATCCCTTCCCTGGCAAGCTGCTCGATCTCAACATGCTGGTGATGACCGAGGGCGGCCGCGAACGCACCCCCTCGGAGTACGCCAGCCTGCTCGCCAAAGCGGGGCTGAGCCTGCAGAGGATCGTGCCCACCCCCTCGCCCGTGAGCGTTGTGGAGGCGGTGGCGGTCTGAGGCTCAACCCGGTTGCCGCCGCCAGGGACAATGGCCCCCATCCCTCCACTTGCCGCGGCCGCCGATGACCAGCTCCCAGGCCCCCGAAGGACCGGCCGCCAAGGCCACCAACATCGTTTGGCACCACTCCACCGTGACCCGGGCGGCCCGGGCGCACCAACGGGGCCACCGCAGCGCCATCCTCTGGTTCACGGGGCTGAGCGGCGCCGGCAAGAGCACCCTGGCCAATGCCGTCAATTCGGCCCTGTTTGAGCAGGGGCTGGCCTGCTATGTGCTCGATGGCGACAATGTGCGCCATGGCCTCTGCGGCGATCTGGGTTTCTCCGATGCCGACCGGGAGGAGAACATCCGCCGCATCGGTGAGGTGGCCAAGTTGTTTCTCGATGCCGGCGTGGTGGTGCTGACGGCCTTTGTGTCCCCCTTCCGCGACGACCGCCGCCGCGCCCGGGCCCTGGTCGAAGCCGTCGATTTCATCGAGATCCACTGCGCCGCCGACCTGGCCGTCTGTGAAGGCCGCGACACCAAGGGGCTCTACGCCAAGGCCCGCGCTGGTGAGATCAAAGAATTCACCGGCATCTCCAGCCCCTACGAAGAACCGGAACACCCCGAGCTGCGCATCGATACGGGTTGCCAAAGCCTGGAGGATTCGGTGGCCCAGGTGTTGGCCTACCTGACGGCCCAGGGGGTGGTGCCGGGGGCAGCGCCGTCGGCTCTTCCCTCACCGGCATGAACCAGCGCCTCGGCTTACTTGTTATGCCTCTGCTGGTGGCGGTGACGTTGCCGCTGCCTGGGGTGCATGCCACTCCCCAGGCTGATATCCCCAGCAGCAGTGGTGCTGTTGCGCCGGTGAGCAGGGTTGATCTCGCCCGCTATGCCGGTATCTGGTACGAAATCGCCAAGATTCCCAACCGGTTTCAAAAACAATGTGCCCGCGACACCCTTGCCCAATACACCCTGCGCCCTGATGGCCGCATTGATGTGGTCAATCAGTGCATCAAGCGCAACGGCAGTGTGGATCAGGCCAGGGGCATCGCCAAGGTTGTTGACGCCGCTACGGGCGCCAAGCTCAAGGTCAGCCTGGTGAGTTTGCTGGGCTGGCGACCGTTCTGGGGCGATTACTGGATTGTTGGCTTGGATCCGAACTACCGCTGGGCTGTGGTTGGCGCACCAAACCGCAAATACTGCTGGATCCTGGCCCGCAGCAAGACGCTGGACCCGAACACGCTGCAAACCATCGCCGCCATCATTGAGCGCAACGGCTACCAACGCGGCAGTTTCCAAATGGACGGGCAGGGGCCCTGAGACCAGCACTGGCTTCAATGCGGCGCTGGTGGAGGGCGAGCTCCCGAGCGGCCCGAGCTACCGGGTCTGGCGGTGCGGCTGGAGAGCACCGAGCGCTTTGTAGCAGCCACAGGGGCGGTGGTGGTCCATGGCGGGGATCGGGCCTACTACCAGTCACCGGCTTCAACATCAGCGCCTGCGTCCACAATAAAAATGGTGTTTCAGGCGCAGGTGTCTTGGTTTGGGCCCAGCAACCTGTCCACTTTTCTTTGCTACAAACGCCTTCTGCTGAAGTGACATCAGAGAAGAGTTGCTGGTTGCTGGTGAAGGACCAGGGATCAGTTCTTTATCCCTTAGGCGGGAAAGGATCGTTGCCGTAGCTGTCCCGATCCCTGATCTGACCGTTAGGGCGATGGATGATGACATCGCTGCCTTTGTTGCGGGCAATTTGCTCAGCTCGTTGCCTGGCTTCTTCCTGAGTCTTCATTGCCCTGGCGGTGTAGCGGGAATTGCCTTCTCCCCTGACGGCCCAGCCGTCTTCTTGCTTGACTACGTGCTGATGGTCGGCCATGGCGCTAATTGCAGATAGTACCAGTGTACTGCATTAGCCTAGGCGCGGGGAAACGGCGGCAGGGAGTGGCAACCGGCGGTGAACTGTTTTCTTGATCTTCTCGCCGGACTTTTCGGTGGCCAAGTCAAGCTCATAGCGGTTTTGCAGGTTCATCCAAAAGGCAGCCTCGACGCCGAGCCACTGTTCCAGGCGCAAGGCGGTATCTGCTGTCATGGCCCGTTTGCCGCTGATGAGCTGATAAATCCGATTGGAAGGCACATGCAGCTGCCGGGCTAGTTCGGCTGCTGAGATGTTCAGCTCCTGCAACTCATCTGCCAGAATCGTGCCGGGATGAATGGGATAGACCGGGCGTTTTTTTGTTTTAGTCATGGCAGTTCTCCCTTAGTGATAATCAACAATTTCGATATTGAATGGTCGTAGTGAGTGCACCGGCCACTCAAAGCAGATGCGCCACTGCTGATTGATGCGGATGCTGAACTGCCCCTTGCGGTCACCGCCGAGAGCCTCAAAGCGGTTGCTGGGCAAGAGCATCAAGCCCTGGCGGGAGACGGCGGCTTTAAGGATAAGTAGGCGCTTTTTGGCCTGCTCTTAGAAAGCCTGAAATTCCCTGACCCGCTCACCGTTGGCAAATCGCGCGGTGCACTTGTCCCGGTACAGGGGCGGTGCTCTCTGCTCGTCGGGACCTTGTGGGCTTCCGTCATCGCTCTCCGTCGCCATAGGGACAGACTGCCAGCAATGACGCACTACGTCAAGCGTCTTTTTTGGTGACGTCGGCCTGCCGTTTCTGGGTTCTTAAAAACTCGACAAATGGGTACAATTTGTCGATAGTCTCAAAACTCACCCCCCGCATTGCACGGGGTTTGGGGCTTTTGAATGGGGCAAACTCTCGACAAAATGGTGAACGAGCCAGAAAGCCGCTGCTGCTGTCAAAGATTGACAAGTCTTGCCAATTCTGGCAGCTTGAAAGTTTGAATCGGCCTAGAGGTGCTCGCCATGACGATGAATGTCAATCTCCCCCCCCCCTCGAAGCCATGGTCAAAGCCAAGGTCGCCTCGGGTCTTTACACCTCCGCCAGTGCGGTCGTCCGCGAAGCCCTTCGCCTCATGGAACAGCAAGACCAGCTGCGCTCCCTCCAGCTCCGGCAGTTGCGCACCGATATCCAGGATGGTCTGGCCAGTGGCCCCCCCGTCCCCTGGAGCCCCGACGAGATCAAGCAGGACGGGCGCAAGCGCAAGGCCTCGCGCCATTGATCCGCCGAATGGACGACCCTTTCGACGCGGGACCGCAGCACATCCAGGCAGTGGGTAGCCAATGAGTGTCGACTGCTCTGGAGAGGAACGACCAACGAGGCGCTATGGCTCTTCCAGATCGAAACTCTTGTCTGTGATGTCGCGGGAGCCGTGGATGACCCGCTCGATCCGCACACGCTCAGGGCTGGCCGAGAAGAAAATGACGTAGCGCTGGTGAGCGCAGGAGCGCAGCCCTTCGCACAGCTCAGGCCGGGCGGGATAGGCCTCGGGTTGTTCGGCGATCCTTTTGCTATGGGCCAGCAGCTCACCGACAAAGCTGGCGGCCCGCTGCGGATTGTCCCTGGCGATGTAATCACCGATCTCCCGCAGGTCGATCTCGGCCTGGGGGGAGAGCTCACAGCGCATCAGCGGGTGCGCCCTTCTCGGCCCATTGCTGGTAACGGGCCTGCAGATCGGCCGTCACCTCCTGCACGGGCCTGCCGGGGCCGCTGTTGATCCCCTGCTGAATGTCGGCGCGGAGGGCTTCCAGCTTCAGGGCCCGGAGCTTCTCGCGATCCTCCAGGGCGCGGAGCCCGTCGCGGATCACCTCGCTGGCGCTGGCGTAACGGCCCTGCTGCAGCTGCCCCTTGATGAACTGCTCGAAATGCTCCCCGATGACATAGCTCGACGGCATGGCGCCCTCCCTGTTGCCTGGCCTTGATCCTATCAAAGATTGATAGTGGCCGCAACCAGAATCCCGTCAGCGCTCCTCCCGAGGGCCTCCAAGCGACAACTCTGGACAAAACGGTGAGCGAGCCAGAAAGCCGCCGCCGTTGACAAAGATTGACAAGACTTGCCAATTCGTGCAGGGTGATGGTCTAAGCAGGCACAGCGGAGGTCGTCATGACGATGAACGTCAATCTCTCCCCCCACCTCGAAGCCATGGTCAAGGCCAAAGTTGCCTCGGGTCTCTACACCTCCGCCAGTGAGGTCGTGCGCGAAGCCCTGCGCCTCATGGAGCAGCAAGACCAGCTGCGCTCTCTTCAGCTCCAGCAGTTGCGCTCCGACATCCAGGAGGGTCTGGCCAGTGGCTCTCCCGTCCCCTGGAGCCCCGACGAGATCAAGCAGGATGGCCGCAAGCGCAAGGCCTCGCGCCGTGCTGCCGCCCAGGCCGGGTAAGCCGTGGCGGTGATTGTTCTCCAGCCCCGCGCCAAAGCCGATCTCTCTCAAATCTGGGAGTTCATCGCCGATGACAGCGACGATCAAGCCGATGCGTTCATTGATCTGATCGATCAGAAGTTTCAGCTGCTGGCACAGCAGGCCGGGCTCGGGCGGCGACGGGAGGAGCTGGCCGAAGGCTTGCGTAGCTTCCCGGTGGGCCGTTACGTCATCTTCTATCTCGCCATTCCCGGCGGCGTTCAGATTGTGCGGGTGCTGCATGGTGCCCGCGACATCGAAGCGGCATTCACAAAGCCGGACGCCGATGAATGACTGACCGAAAACACCTCTCTGGCAGGGAATTTGAGCGCCTGCTGGAGGCCATCAAGGGCAATCGGAACGAGATCCGCGCCAGCTGTCTAGTCCTGTTGATGTTTCGGCATGGGCTCCGGGTCTCCGAGGCCTGCGGACTGGTGCTGGGGCAGGTGGACGATGAAAGCCGGGTGCTGCACGCGCTCGCCTCAAGGGGGGCCTCTCCACCACCCACCCTCTCCGTGGCGACGAGATCCGGGCCATCAAGGCCTGGCTCATCGAGTGGGCCGCATGAAAGCGCCTGGCAAGGAGTTGGGGCGGACGTTCTTCCTCAGTGAGCAGCGCAAGCCCCTGCACCGCTCAACCGTCAACCTGGCCTTGCGCAAATATGGAGAGAAGGCCCGCCTTCCCTTTGCCGTCCATCCCCACACGTTGCGCCATGCCTGCGGTATTGCTCTCGCCGACCAGGGTGCTGACACCCGACTGATTCAGGACTATCTCGGGCACCGCAACATTCAGCACACCGTTCGCTACACCGCCACCAACCCCGCACGGATTGAGAAGTTGTGGCTGCAACGCTGACCCTGAGCGGCAGCTGATTTCACATTAGCGAGCTAGATCTGCTGCAGCGAGTATGCGGCCGATCTAGATTCTTTGTGAATTCGATAAGCATCTGTTCGCCCCCATCTAGACTTCCTGTCTTAGCAATTGTCCATCAGGATGAGCGTCTTCAGTCTCGCTTGCCGCCGGTGATGGTTGGTCCCCTGGCTGTGTTGGGTCTTGCAGAGGCATGGGCCAATCCGCCCGAAGGCGGTAGGGTTGAAGCTATTTATATCGCCAAACTCTTTTGTCTGGAGAAGCTGAGCGTCTTGAGGTACGTGATCTGGTTGTGGTGCTGCCCGGCATCCTCGGCAGCACCCTCGCACGCGATGGCCAGGAAGCCTGGGCCCCCTCAGCCGGAGTGGTGTGGCAGGCGATCCGCAGCTTCGGCGCCAGTATTCAGTCCCTCACCCTCCCCGCTGACCTGGGCGATGATGATCCCGGCGATGGGGTGGAACCGCTGGCGTTGATGCCAGATCTGCACCTTCTGCCGGGACTCTGGAGCGCCAACATCGGCTACAGCAGGCTGCTGGACTGGCTCACGCAGCGATTCACACTGGTTCCACCCGATCCAAAGGATCCCGCCAAGCCCGCCAACCTGCTGCCCTTTGCCTACGACTGGCGCCTCTCCAACCGCTACAACGCCCGCCGCCTTAGGGCGGTGGTGGAGCCGGCCCTGGAGCGCTGGCGTGCCCTGGCCGAAGCCAACCGCGAGGGGCGGCTGATCTTCATCTGCCATTCCATGGGCGGCCTGGTGGCCCGTTGGTATGTGGAGCAGGAGGGTGGCGCGGCCCACACCCGCAAGCTGATCACCATCGGTACACCCCACCGAGGTGCGGTTGCAGCCCTGCAGCAGCTAGTGAATGGGGTAGAGAAATCGGTCGGGCCGCTGCGCCTCGACCTCACCCGTTTCGCGCGCAGCCTGCCCTCGGCCCACCAGCTTCTTCCCCAGTACGCCTGTCTGCAGACCGGCGCTGGCCTCGCGCCAATCAGCGCGGTTGCCCTGCCAGGTGTGAATCCGGCCCTGGTGGCCGATGCGGTGGCCTTCCATGCCGCCCTCGATGCAGCACCGGCGTCCGCCTATGACCTGCACCCGATCGTGGGCACGCGCCAGCCCACCCCCACCACAGCCCGGTTGGTGGGGGAGCGGATCGAAACCAGCGAAGCGATCGAGGGGGCCCGGGAGGGAGGCGATGGCACGGTGCCGCGCCTGTCGGCGGCACCGAAGGCCCTGAACCCCGATGATCCGCGTCTGCGCTATGCGCCGGATCAACACCTGGGCCTGCACAGCCACCAGGCGGTGCTCGATGAGCTGGAGGGAGTGCTCACGGCCCGGCCCGTCATCCATCGGGCCATTTTTGGGCCGCAGATTGGGGTGCGCACCGAACCCCTGCTGCTGTTCGGCGATCCGCTGGTGGTGTGGGCCGAGGTGGCCGCTAGAGAGCCGCTGGGGCTGATGGCGGAGCTGCTGGACGAGGGCGGCCGTGTCGTGGAGCGGCGCAAGTTGCGGGTGGAGGGTTCGGGCCAGGGCTGTGTGTTCCAGCCGCCCCGGGCTGGGGCCTGGCAGGTGCGGGTGGGGGCCGCGGGGGGGAGCGCGGGCGCCATGACGACGCCGGTGAGCGCTGTCAGCCTGGTGTGTCCGCTGGAGGAGGGGCCATGAGTGGCCCGCTGGACACGCCCGCTGCCGAGAGCCCTGGGGCAAGCCATCTGTTTTTCGGGGTGGGGGTGGGCGATTACGACCACCCGCAGGCGTTCGGCCCCTTGAAGGCGGCAGAGGAGGTGGCGGATCTGGCCAAGGTGATGGCGGGGTATGGCTACGCCGTGCTGCCAAGCCCACCGCATCCAGCCCTGGAGGATGCCTTCGGGCTGCTGGACGAGCTCGCAGGCACTGCTCTTGCCTCTGAGAGCTGTCTTGTGGTGCTCTGGGCGGGCCATGGGGAGCCCACGGAGAACGGCGACCTGCATCTGGTGAGCCGCAACAGCCGCCCCGGCCAGATCCAGCAGGTCACCTCCAGCGCGATGGTGAAAGCGGCGCTACGCAGCGGCGCCAGCCAGATCCTCGTGCTACTCGACACCTGCTTCGCCGAAGCGGGGGCCATGGAGGCGATGGCCCTGGCCCGCCGCATCGAGGAGAGCCTTCCCAGCGATGGCGCCCAGCGCTGGATCGGCATCCTGCCCGCCGCCCTGGCCTACGAAACGGCGCGGGATGGAGTCTTCGGCGCCCGGCTCCTGCAACTGCTCCGGGAAGGCCCCACCGATCCGGCGCTGCGCCTGCGCTGGAGCGCCCACAACGCCGGCATCCGCGGCGATGACGTGATCGATTGCCTGGTGAAGCAGTGGCGGTCACTCGACCAGACCCTGGTGCCGCTGATGCGTGGCAATGCCGGCGTGATGCTCCCCAATCCGCGCTACGACCGGATGGCCCGGGACGTGATGGTGGAGCAGTTACTGGTGGCGGCGCGGGGGATCAGCGCCAACGAGGAGGGAGATTTTTTCACCGGGCGGGTGGAACCCCTGGGGGAGCTGGTGGCGTGGATCGGTCGCGGCGAGGTGGGCGTGGCCCTGGTGAGCGGCCCCGCGGGCTGCGGCAAATCGGCGCTGCTGGGTCGGATCGCTGCCCTCTCCGATCCCCAAGATCGCAAGCGAATCCTGGAGGAGGAAGCGCTGGCCCATGCCGATCCGGGGGAGCGCAGCGTGCAGGCGGCGGCGGCGGCGCGGGGGGCGAATCTGGCCGATCTGGTGCGGCGGCTGGAGGCGGAGCTGGTGCTTAGAGGCCTACTACCGGAGCGTGCCGATGAGCCCCGCAACCGGCTGGAGCTGCTCGGCGCCCTGGAGCGTCTGGCCCAGAAAGGCACACCGCCATTGCTGCTGATCGACGGCTTGGAGGAGGCCGGCAGTGAGCTGACTCAGATCGTGGAGGAGCTGCTGCGGCCCCTGGCTGGCGTGGCCCGGCTGTTGATCAGCAGCAGACCGATCCCGCCGCGCCAGCAAGGCGAGCCCCCCCCGCTCGACGCCTTGCAACCGGCACTGGTGGTGGATCTCGGAGCGCTGGAGGGGGCTGAGCAAACCCAGCAAGACCTGGCGGCCTACGGGGCCAGGCGATTGGCTGGCGTTTCCGCCGCCATGGACCCCACCGCTGTGGCGGGCGAGATCCTGCGGCTGGTGAGGCGCCAGGAGGAGGGCGGCTTTCTGTTGGCCCGGCTGATCACGGCGCGGCTGCGCCAACAGCCTCTCGACACGGCCGTGCCGGGCTGGCAGCACCAGCTGGCCGGCAGCGTTGCCCAGGCTCTGAATCAGGAGCTCGAGGCCCTGCCGGCACTGGTGCGCGGCGAGGAGGGGCTGCCGCAGGCGGCCCGGGAGCTGCTGGCAGCCCTGGCCTGGGCCTATGGCCAGGGGTACCCGGTGGAGGAATGGGCGTTGGCGGCCACGGCCCTATCGCCCACCGGCACGACCTATGGCCGCCAGGAGGTGTTCTGGCTTCTCAGCCAGGCCAGCCGTTGGGTGGTGGAAAGCGGCGAGCAGGGCCAGGCCGTCTATCGCCTCAGCCACCAGCGCCTAGCAGATCACCTACGCCCCCCTGCCTGGGCCAGACCCTGGAAGCCGGTGGGAGATAGGGAAGCTGTGGCTTTGGCCGAAGCGCTGGGGGAGGCGGCCCTCACCTGGTGCCGCTCTGGCCGGCCGCCCGAGGAGCAGCCCTATCTCTGGACCTATCTCTGGGCCCACGCGGTGGATGGAGGCGCGGCGGGGATCGTTCGCCTGCGGGAGCTGTCGCAGAGCAACCCGGCGTTCCTGCCGGATCTGGCTATGGCCCTGAACAACCTGGGCATCCGATACAGCGAGCTGGGGCGGCGCGAGGAGGCGCTACAGCCAACGGAAGAGGCGGTGGGGATCTATCGGGAGCTGTCGCAGAGCAACCCGGCGTTCCTGCCGAATCTGGCTATGAATCTGGCTATGGCCCTGAACAACCTGGGCAACCGATACAGCGAGCTGGGGCGGCGCGAGGAGGCGCTACAGCCAACGGAAGAGGCGGTGGGGATCTATCGGGAGCTGTCGCAGAGCAACCCGGCCTTCCTGCCGAATCTGGCGCGTGCCCTGAACAACCTGGGCAACCGATACAGCGAGCTGGGGCGGCGCGAGGAGGCGCTACAGCCAACGGAAGAGGCGGTGGGGATCTATCGGGAGCTGTCGCAGAGCAACCCGGCCTTCCTGCCGAATCTGGCCACCAGCCTCGGTGCCTATGGATCGGTGCAGCGCCAGGCGGGTGAGCTCCAGGCCGCCAGAGAGAGCTTCCAGGAAGGCCTGGCCGTGCTGTTGCCCGTGCTGCAGGTCTACCGCGACGCGTTCCTGCCCCTGGCGCGCGGCCTTGCGGGGGACTATTTCGAAACCCTGCGCCAGCTCGGTCAGGAGCCAGATTCCGAGCTGATGGCTGCTTATGCCGCCGTGTTTGCCGATGATCAGAATGCGGTGGCGTCTTAAGTGTTCAGGCAAGCGAGAGAGCCACCTTGCCCGTCTGAAATCAAGCCACTTGAATCGAAGCTGCAATATTGGAAGATGCCAGATAAATAGCCGATTTTTGGCTTAACAAAAAAGCTGCAAATCCAACAAAAAGCCGAAAGCAAACAGCAGCAGTTGCCTTGAATTACTCTATATTATATTAGCAGTGTATTTCATATCCTGCCATTTCGCCGTTGAACCTACTGCAATGCTAAAGGGTAACGAACAAGGATAGATCGCGCGAAAGCCGCGATCTATTCGGTGTTGGACAAGCTCTTTGGAGCTACTCGGCTGAAGCACTGCTGCAGAGGCTTCCCGCGAACGAGGCCGCGATCCTGCGCCTGCGGGTGCTGGAGAGCCGGTCGCTGCGGAGCATCGCAGGCGAGCTCGGCATCAGCAGCCATGACCGTCAGCCGCCACGAGAAAGCCGACCTGGCGGCGCTGCGGGAGCAGCTGGCCTGAGCGCCAGCCGGCGCCGGGCAACCGGCCCCAAACAGCCCCTGCGGGTGAGGAAGGTAGGGCCTTAGCCGCTGACGAGGGCCAGGGCGGTCTTCATCGGCAGGAACAGGCTCTGCGGACGACTCACCAGGGGTTGAAACTGGTGGTCGCGGTAGAAGGCCGCAGCGAGCTGATCAATGGCATCGGCAATGGCATCGGCGCAAATCGCGTAGGCACCAACCGGCGCTTTGGCCACGCGACTGATGGCGTCATAAAGCAGCAGGCTGCCGACCCCTGCCCCTCGGAAGGCCAAGTCTCTCCCCATCCAGCCAATCAAGACGACGGGCACGCTGGGGTAGCGCGGCAGTTTCTTGGCCAGTTCCGGGGCAACATCGTTCAGTGGGATGCTGTGGGCCGAAAGCGTGTAGAAGCCCGCGACCTTGCCGGTGCCGCGCTCGATCAGGACATAGCAGGCGGCGTACTTGCGCTTGACGTCCTGCGAAACCGTCTCGCGGAAGTAAAGGTCAACACGGTCATTGCCGCTGAGGAATGCCGCCCGTTCGTGCTTGGCGAGGGCTTCTGAAACGAAGCGCGTCACCGAACCTCAACATTCTCCAAATGCAGACGCTTGGCGTGCTTCAGGGCAGCGTTCGGAGCCGGTGGCTGGATCAGGGCTTCGGCAAAACGCCGTTGATCCTCAGCGGACAGGCGGAGGATGGCTTGCTCCTCAATGGCGCGCTGGGCGGCATCATGGGCGGCGCTGACGACGAAATCCGTGAGGCTGCGCCCTTGCAGTTCCGCCGCCCGCTTCAGCGTGGCATAGACGCTTGCAGGTAGGCGTGCTTCGAGGCGTGAGGTTTGTTCTGTGGCCATGAAGGCTCTCCTTAAGGAGATTATACGGCAAACTGCCGTAATTTATCAAGGAGGCGTGGGCGGAATCGGGGCGGTGCTGGCGGCCCGTCAACCCCCTGCCCGCTCCGTTCGCCCCACGACCAGAGACCCGTGTCGGTGGGCTTTCGGCAAGGGGGTTCCTGCTGATCGTCCCGTGCGCCCTGCAGGACGTGGATGACCTCGATCTGCTCCGGCTGCAGGCGGTAAAAAATCAGATAATCACCATGGACGCAGCGGCGAATCCCGTAGCGCTCGTAGCGCGGCACCAATGGGTAGGCCCTGGGGGTGTCGGCCAGGGCCAGGCAGCGATCCAGTAGCTCCTCGACGAAGCTGACCGCCCGGGAGGGGTTGTCGGCTTCGATGTAGCGGCGAATGGCAAGCAGATCGGCCTTCGCCGCCGCCGTAATCACCACCTTCATGCGGCAGGAGCGCTCTCAGCGGCTGCGATGCGGAGCTCTCGGCGCACCGCCTCAATCTCCTGCACCCGCCCCGCCTCGGCGTCGGCCAGGCCCAGGGCAATGGCCCCGTCGAGCCGCTCCAGACGACGCTCCCGCTCCATCAGGCCGCGCATGGCCTCGCGGATGATCTCGCTGTTGGAGCCATAGAGGCCGGATTCCACCTTCTGACGGATGAAACTGGCCATTTCCGGCGGCAGAGTGATGGAAAGCTTTTCAGCAGATTGCATCGCACGTTCTCCGCTACTGGCTGGCACTGGAGCATATAGTAGTAGAAAATACTATTAAGCGCTGTTCGCTCCTGCATGCGTGGGCCCGCCTTCGAGACGATCCACCAATGGCCGTCGCAGGCTGACCAGAATTGCCCAATGGCATCGAAGGCCCCATCACGGGCGGCCTCTTCTGAAGCAACTCATGTAGCCCGGCATCGGCTCGTTCTGCCATCTATTGAATAACCGCCAGGTCACTCCACCACCTCCCCCGCCCGCAGCCGCAGCGCCCAGGCATCGAAAAAGGCAGCAGTTCGCCCAAGCCCAGCAGGCTGCCGATGCGGGCGCCGATGGGCAGGCAGATCAGCAGCCAGGCGGGCTGCAGGCCGACGATGCTGCCCATCAGGCGGGGCTGGATGATCTGATCGACCACCTGGCCGACGGTGATTGCCGCGGCCAGCACCTCAAATCCTTTGCGGGGATCTTCCAGGGCCAGCAACAGGCTCACCACCACAATCGTTAGGGCGCTGGCATAGGGAATCAAGGTGGTGAAGCCGATTGCCACGGCGAACAGCACCCCATAGGGAATGCCAAGCAGGGTGAACACCACCAGCTGCAGGGCACTCAGAATCAGGGCCAGCAGCACCTGGCCGGCGAAATAGCCGCTGAAGGTGCGATTGAGGGTATTGAGCACCAGGGGCCGCACCGGGGCTGGCAGCCACTGGCCCAGGCCCTCGGCGGTGCGCTCGCCGCCCAGCAGCAGAAACACCGTCAGCACCAACACGATCACGGTGTTGACCGTGAGGCCCAGCGTCGCCCCCAGCACCCCCAAGAGCTGCTGGCTGAACTGGCTGGCGAGGCGGCTGGCGCGGTTCAGCAATTCGCTGGTGAGGTCATCGAAGCGCACCGGCAGGCCCCGCTGGCTGGCCCATTCCTGCAGTTGGGCCAGCACGGTCTCCCCCTGCACCAACCAGCGGGGCAGGGCATGGATCAGTTCATCGAGCTGCTGGGCCAGGCGCGGCACCAGCCAGACGGCCGCCAGGGCCACCAGGCCCAGGGTGAGGCCCAGCACCAGCAGCAGGGCCAAGGCCCGCGGCAATCCCTGGTCGATCAGCCAGCGGGTGGGGAGATCCAGCAGAAAGGCCAGCAGGGCCGCCGTCAGAAACAACGCCGGGAAGGGGGCCAGGGGCAGCAGCAGCTGCTTCAACACCCAGAGATTGAGGGTGAGCAGCGGCAACGCCAGGCTGATCCGCAACCATGGGGGCAGCACCAGCCGCTCAAGCATCTGCGCAGGGCCCATAGGGGCCACCGAAACCTGCCTTCAGCTTGGCGGTGTCGGCGCCGGGCCGCCAGCTTCTGTTGCAGGCGGGATCCGGCCCCTGGACCCAGGGGCCCAGAGACCGGGGCCCTCAGGCGCCCATGGTCTCCAGATAGGCATCACTGCCCAGCTGCTGCAGCCGTTCATCCTTGGCACGCACCTGGTCATGCAGGCCGCGCCGGTGGGCCGCCAACCGCTGGGCCAGGTCGGCATCGGCCAGGGCCAGGATCTGGGCCGCCAGCAGACCCGCATTGGTGCCGTTGCCAATCGCCACGGTGGCCACCGGGATGCCGGCGGGCATCTGCACGATCGAATGCAGCGAATCCACCCCGGACAGGGCCCGGCTCTGCACCGGCACACCGATCACCGGCAGCAGGGTGAGGGCCGCCACCATGCCGGGCAGGTGGGCGGCACCGCCGGCGCCGGCGATGATCACCTTCAGGCCCCGAGCGGCGGCGGCCTCGGCGAAGGCCACCATCTCCAGGGGGGTGCGGTGGGCCGAGAGCACCCGCACCTCGCAGGCCACCCCCAGCTCCCGCAGGATCACCACGGCCGGCTGCAGGGTGGGCAGATCGGAATCGCTGCCCATCACCACCGCCACCGGCGCTGGAGCGCCGCCGCCGGCACTGGGGGGCGAAGGGTCGGAGGCGACAGCGACCACGGCGGCAAGGCGTTTCGCCCCATCCTCCCGCCCCGGCCGCCGACGCCAGGGCAACGGGCCCGGGCCAGCGCCCCTGGCCAGTCGTCCCCCCAGCCGCCATCAAGATGGGGGCACCATCCCCCCCCACCGCCGATGCGCTGGCTGAGCAACGTGCGCCTGCCCCGGGCCTCGCCCTGCAGCCACAGTGGGCAACGCTGGCGCATCGGCCTCGATGGGGACGATCGGGTGCAGCAGATCGAAGCCTTGGCGGCGGGCAGCGCCGCCGCCGGCGATGACTGGGGCGGGGACTGGTTGAGCCCGATGGGGGTCGATCTGCAGATCAATGGCGGCCTGGGGCTGGCCTTCACCGAACTCAGCGCCGCCGACCAACCCCGGCTGCAGCAGCTGCTGGAACTTCTCTGGCGCGATGGGGTGGAGGCCATCTGCCCCACCCTGGTGACCTGCGCCGTGCCCCCCCTGCGGCAGGCGCTGGCGGTGCTGCGCCAGGCCCGGGCCGACCACCAGCCGGGGCGCTGCCGCTTGCTGGGGGCCCACCTGGAGGGCCCGTTCCTGGCGCCGGCCCGGCGTGGTGCCCATCCCCAAGCGCATTTGTGCACCCCGTCGCTGGCGGCCCTCGCCGAGCGCATCGACGGTTTTTGCGGCCCGGCGGACGGTCCAGGCGGAGGGGGCGCGGATGCCGCCGACATCGCCCTGGTCACGTTGGCCCCCGAGCTGGAGGGGGCCGCTGCGGTGATCCAGGCCCTGCGGGATCAGGGCATCGTCGTCAGCCTGGGCCACAGCGCTGCCAATGACAGCGAGGCCATGGCGGCCTACGAGGCCGGCGTGGCGATGGTGACCCATGCCTTCAACGCCATGGCGGGCCTGGGCCACCGGCAGCCGGGGCCGATCGCGGCGGCCGCCCTGCGGGGTGATGTGGCCCTGGGGCTGATCGCCGATGGGGTCCATGTGGCCCCGGGGATGGCGGTGCTGCTGCAACGGCTGGCGCCAGGGCAGGTGGTGCTGGTCAGCGATGCCCTGGCGCCCTACGGCCTGGCCGAGGGCCTGCACCGCTGGGATGAACGCACTCTCATCGTTGCCAATGGCAGTTGCCGCCTCGAGGACGGCACCCTGGCCGGCGTCACCCTGCCCCTGCTGGAGGGGGCGCGGCGCCTGGCCGGCTGGAGCGGCCGGCCGGAGTGGGCCATCGCTGCCGCCACCGTGCTGCCGCGGCGCGTCCTGGGGGAGCGGCGGCCGCTGCAGGAACTGCTAGTCGGGCGGCGGCTGGGGGACTGCCTGCGCTGGAGCGCCGACGGCGAGGCCGGTGAGGGGCTCCACTGGCGGCGGGCGGCCTGAAGATCACCAAACCCGGGCCTGTTCAAACGGGGCCAGCCGTTGCGCTGCTGGCCACTTCCCTCTAGCTGATAGCAAAGTTTTCACTCCACCAAGCCATGCTCCAAGGCATAGCGCACCAGTTCGGTGCGGCTGGAGGTGCCCGTCTTGATGAACAGGCGGCTGACGTACTTCTCGACGTTGCGGATCGAAGTTTCGAGGCGACGGGCGATTTCCTTGTTCATCATTCCCTCCGCCACCAGTTGCAGCACGCTGGCTTCACGGGGGGTGAAATCGAGGGAGACATCGGGGGTGGGCTTGCGGGCGCCACCGGGGCCCAACATCGAGCGGATCTCGGTGATCTGCTTGGCCAGGCTGCCGATGTCGGCATCGGCAAAGCGGGCCGCCTCGGCGAGCAAACGCTCTTGGCGCCGCACCACATTGCGCACCCGCGCCACCAGTTCGTCGGGATCAAAGGGCTTGGGGATGTAGTCATCCGCCCCGGCCTGGAAGCCGGCGATGCGGTCGGCCGTCATGCCCTTGGCGGTGAGAAACACCACCGGCGGCCCCCCCAGCCTCTCGTCCCCCCGCAGGCGCTTGAGCAGGCCAAAGCCGTCGCAGCGCGGCATCATCACGTCCGTGATCACCACATCGGGCAGCATCTGCTGCGCCACCGTCCAGCCCTCCTCGCCGTCGTTGGCGGTGGTCACCTGGAAGCCTTCGTCTTCCAGGTAGGCCTTGACGGCCGTGCGCAGGCCCGGTTCGTCGTCCACCAGCAGCAACCTCACCGGCGGGCTGGGGGTCGCCGTTGCGGTGGGATCGGGGAGGCCGGCGGGGCCGGCGGCGGGAATGTTGGCCATTGCCGAAATCTATCGGGGTGGGGTGGCGATCACCTGTTCACTTTCGGGCAGTTGGCCCGAAAACCCCAGTTGCCGCGCCGTTGCCGCCAGCCCCGCTGGATCCTGGCCCCCCTGCTGGGGGAAGCAGCTGGCCCACCACACCATGTGGTCCAGCCGGTTGGCCCGGCTGATCGCCCCCCCCGGATTCAACAACCGCACAATTACGTGCTTGCGGTCGCCGGTGATGCGCATGGGCCCTTTGGTGTCACAGCGCACCACATCGGTGGCGATCACCACCCGGTCGGGCCACTGGCGCCAGATGTTCACCCGCCACAGATCGGGGCTGCTCGGATCCTTCTGCAGCCCGAACACCCCCACGGTGAGGTGCCCCTGCAGGCTTTCGCGCTCCTCCAGGATCACCAGATCGGCCGGCCGATCCGGGCTGCTGCCGGGTTCTGCCGCCTGGGCTGGGGCCGCCGCCCACCCGCCGACGAGCGCTCCGGCGGCCACTTCTAGGCTGGCTAGCAGCAGGCAGGTCCGCAGCCCCTGGCCCGGCCAGGGGGCGGGCTGGGGCGCCCCGTTCTGGAAGCGGGCCCCGGGGCGCCGCAGGGGCAGAAAAATTGGGAACATGGCTCCATGCTCGCCTACCTCGACCACCACGCCACCACCCCCTGCGATGCCGCCGTGCTGGCGGCCATGGCCCCCTGGTGGAGCGAGCAGTTCGCCAACCCCTCCAGCCGCCAATACCGACCCGCCCTGGAGGCCGCCGCCGCCGTCGCCAGCGCCCGCGAACAGGTGGCCGCCGCCCTCGCCATGCCCGCCGCCAGCGTGGTGTTCACCAGTGGCGCCACCGAGGCCAACAACCTGGCCCTCAAGGGGGTCGCCGAGGCCGCCCTGGAGGGCGGCAACCCCCGCCGCGGCCTCGTCACCCTGGCCACCGAACACCGCGCCGTCCTCGATCCCCTGGCCTGGCTGCACCGCCATGGCTTTCCCCTCACGGTTCTGCCCGTGCAGGCCGATGGCCGCGTCGACCTGGAGCGCCTGGCGGCGGCCCTCGGCCCCTCCACCCTGCTGCTGTCGGTGATGGCGGCCAACAATGAAATCGGCGTGCTGCAACCCCTGGCCGCCATCGCCTCCCTCTGCCGCGAGCGCGGCGTGCTCTTCCACTGCGATGCCGCCCAGGCCGTCGGCCACATGCCCCTGGCCATGGCCGCTAGCGGCATCGACCTGCTGTCCCTGAGCGGCCACAAGCTCTATGGCCCCAAGGGCGTTGGCGCCCTGCTGCGGCGCCCCGAGCTGCCCCTGGCCCCCCAACAGCACGGCGGCGGCCAGGAAGGGGGCCTGCGGGCCGGCACCTCGCCCGTGCCCCTGCTGGTGGGGTTGGGGGTGGCCGTCACGCTGGCGCAGGCCGATCGGGCCGAACGCGGCCTGCGGCTGGCCGCCCTGCGGGATCGCCTCTGGCGGGGACTGGAGGCCCTCGGGGACATCCAGCGCAATGGCAGCGCCCAGCACACCCTGCCCCACAATCTCAATGTCAGCGTCGCTGGCGTCGATGGCCAACGGCTGCACCGGATCCTGCGGCAGCGGCTGGCGGTCAGCAGCGGCTCCGCCTGCAGCCAGGGCAGCCCCTCCCATGTGCTGGCGGCCCTGGGCCGCAGCCGCAGCCAAGCCGCCGCTTCGATTCGGTTCGGGCTGGGCCGCGGCAGCGATGACGCCAGCATTGATGCCGCTATCGCCGCCGTGACCGAGGCGGTGACAGAGCTGCGCCAAACCCCAGCTAAGTCCCCAGGCCCCGCCTAGGTTTTGGCCCTACGGCCCGGCGATCCCATGGCGATGTCCCCCTTCTCCCCCCGCCGCCTTGACCTGGGCCAGGCCCTGCGGGATGGCTGGCGGGCCTTCGCCCGCAATCCCTGGAGTTTCCTGCTCTTCGGCCTGCTGCTGGTGGGCCTGGAACTGGCCCTGCACCTGCTGCTGCAACCCCGCCTGCCCTTCGCCTGGAAACCCTCCGCCTGGCTGACGGGCGCCACCCCCTGGGCCTGGAGTCCCTGTCGCTTCGATGCAGGGGTGCTGGAGTGCCGCCTCGACCTCAACAGCGTCAACTGGCCGCGGCTGCTGCGCCAATCCCTCGACCTGCTGCGCTACGGCCTGGTGGTGCTGTGCCAAAGCGTGCTGCTTGGCGGCCTCTCTTTGCTGCTCAACCTCTGGGGCACCAGCGGCCTGATCCGCGGGTCCTGGCTGGCGCTCGAAGGTCGCCGCCCCCGGTTCGCCGATTTCAGCCACTGGGATGCCAGGGCGCTGCTGCGGCTGGCCCTGCCTTCGTTGTTGCTGCGCTGGGGCCTGGGGCTGGTTTTCGCCATGGCCGGGCTGCTGGCGGTGGTGCTGGGCGGTCTCCAGCCCTGGCTGGCCCTGGTGCCCCTGCTGGTTGCCCTCGCCATCGTTCTCTATGTCTCGGTCAGCCAGTTCTTCCTGCCCCAACTGGCCCTGCTGCACGACCCCAACGCCCTCGACACCCTCCAGGCCGGCCAGCGCCAGGTCGATCGCCACTGGGATCAGGTGGCGGGCCTGGCGGTCCTGAGCTTCGTGCTGCTGCTGGCGGGAGCCTTGTTGGGCCTCGGCTTCGGCCTATTCATCGCTTGGCCGCTGGTGGTCTGCATCCAGACCGCCGCCTACCGGCAGCTGTTCGGCCCGATCGACCAGATGGGCTTCAGCAGCAAGGCCCTGCCCCCCAGCCTGTCCGTGGGCCTTGCTAGTGACCGCGCGTAAGCAAGACAAAACCAAGCACCCCCAGCAGCGCTAGCCCCAGTTGCGCCACCCGGCTCACCAGCATCCCCGCCACCACCGCCAGCCCCACCAGCAGGGAGCGCTTCAAACGCAGCAGGCCCAGGGGCCCCAAGCTGGTGGGTGCCGTCAGCAATTCCCCCAGGCTCGCCCCCAGCAGCGGGCCCAGCAAAGCCCCCAGCAGCGGCCCCCCCACCGGCAGGGCCGGCAGCAAGCCCACCAGCCCCACCAACAAACCCAGGCCCGAGCCGACGTAAGCCCAGCGACTGGCCTGCAAGCGGGCCGCCCCCAGCACCAGTCCCAAGGCATCGGCCCCCCAGCCCAACACCAGCATCAGCGACGCCAGGGCCAACGCCGGCCAACCGGCGGCGAAGCCCACCGCCCACACCCACAGCAGGGCCCCCAGGGGCAGCAGGGCCAACCCCGGCAACACCGGCAGCAGGGTGCCGGGGATGGCGGCGGCCTGAATCAACAGGGCGCCCCACCAGGCCAGATCGGCCCGCTGCACGGGCGGCAGGGAAAGATGCCAGCGCAGGGTCGACAACGAGGGCAGGGCCAGGACCGCCGGGTGAATAACAAACGGCGGCCCGACCAGGTGAGGCCCATACTGGAGCCCATGCAGCAGTGCGGGAAGGGATTCAGAGAGGGTCATGGCGGGCGGCGGGCCACCCGCAGCTTGGCGGAGCGACTGCGGGGTTTGGCCTCGGCAGCCTCGGCCACCAGGGGCTTGCGGGTGACCCGCTCCAGGCGCTCATCGGCCAGGAAGGCGATCTTGACGCGACGATCCTCGAGCGAATTGAAGCTTATGGTCGCCAGCAGTCCGCCGGGCTCCAGCCAGTCTGGAGCGTGCTGCAGCAGCCGCACCAGGGCGCCCAGCTCTCGGCTTTTCCATGGCTGTTGTTGATCTCCATCACCAGCACTTGCAGCGGCGCTGGGCCCAGGAGCAGGGGCTTGTGGAGGAACGGCGGCAGCGGCTGCTGGTGGCAGCGGGCCTGGCGGCGGAGGCCCTGCACAACCGTTGGCCGGAGCTGCATGGGGTGTGGTTGTTTGGTTCGGCTCTGGAGGCCAGCTCCTTTCGGCGCCACTCTGATCTGGATGTAATGGTGGAGGGGCTTCCCTCAGTTGCCCAACTAGAGGCCTTGGGACTGGTGGAGGCTGTGGTGGATCGATCCTTGGCCAACGCCGGCCAGGAGGGCATCGCCATCGACCTGGCGCGCTGGGAGGATCTGCCGTCCCACTGGCAAGCACGCCTGCGGCGGCAGGCCATAGCCCTCACTTGAAGACATGGCGGCCCCTTCTCCCCAGCAACTGCGTGATCTGGCCCTGGATCTGGCCGTAGAGGAACGCAAGCTCAATGCCCTGGTGGACAGCCTGGCGGCCCTGGGAGACGTGGCCGGTGATCGCCTGCGAATCGACGCTGCAGCCCTGCGCCTACAGAGCTTCTACACCGGGATCGAACGGTGCTTCCTGCAGATCAGCCGGGTGCTCAATGGCGGCACCCCCGACGGGCAGGATTGGCATCGGCGACTCCTCGAGCGCATGGGCCAGCCCACGGAGGAGAGGCCCGCCGTGCTTCGTGAGGCCTCGATAGCTTCGTTGCAGGAGTTACTGCGCTTCCGCCACCTGGTGCGGCATCTGTATGCCTACGAGCTCCAATCAGAGCCGGTGGAGCGGCTCCTCACCCTTGCCCTCGCCCTCTGGCCGGAGCTGCGGGGCGAGCTGAACGCCTTCCGGGGCTGGCTCACAAGCCCGTTGGCATGACCCTCAAGGATCGACGGGGGCATGCCAAGCAATCTGGTTCCAGATGCGGGCGAAGGCGGCGGCCTGTTCCCCTGCCAGAGATGGGTGATGAGCGTGATGCTGGCTATAAAAAAGTTTATTTTTTCGATGGCTGATGCTTGCTGTCTCGTGGCAATACCTCTGCTTGTCGCGGGTCAGGAAGTTCAACGGCTTGCGTGGCTTACCGGATGCACCGGCTGCGGGCTTGAATCCCCATCCCCGACCAGTACCATGATTTCAGCGATGGTGGCGGCCAGTTTCCCTGCCATGGACGCCGTATGGAAGTGATGATGCTCGTCAAACAGTTGGCGGAGCACCACCCCCCTGCAGGCCAAGGCACGCCAGAGGCGATGCTTCAGACGTGGATCATGCTTCGAGATCAACAGTTGCACCTGCAGCGGCAGGGACACAGGTCGGTAACGCCGATGCAGTAGATCGAAATAGTCGATCTCACTCTCTTCAGATGTAGCTCGCCTCATCGGAGGCCAAAAACACGATCGCGGCGGCGATCTCCTCGGGACGGGCAAAACGACCGAGTGGGATCCCGGCAATCACCTGGGCACGGATGGGCTCGGGCCTCTGGTCCCACCGCTTCTCCACGCGTGCCGTCACCGTGATGCCGGGCGCTACGCAGTTCACCCGAATCCCGCAAGGACCAAGCTCCTGGGCGAGCTGGCGCGTGAATCCAATCAGGCCCGCCTTAGCCGCGACATAGTCGCAGGCAGCCATGTCGGTGCGATGGCGTCCTGCCTTGGAGGACACGTTCACGATCGAGGCTGAGCCTGTGGCCTTGAGAAGGGGGAGAGCCGCCTGGGTGACCATCACCGCTGACTTGAGATTTTGACGAAGGGTCTGATCCCAGTCCTCGGGGGAGAGCGCGGCAAAATCCGAAGCATGGTGACTGCCGCCGGCATTGTTCACCACCACATCCAGGCGACCGAAATCCCGCTGAATCGAGCCGATCAGGTCGTTCACCACGCCGGGATCGGAGCAGTCACCGGCGAAGGAGCTGACGCTGGGATGCAGCGCACGAAGATCGACGACAGCCTGGGCCAGATCCGACTCCTGCCGTGCCGTGATCACGATCCTGAAGCCACGCTGCGCCAGCGAGCGTGCTGTCGCCAGGCCGATGCCGCGGGAGGCGCCCGTGATCAGGGCGACGCGATCGACAGCAGCCAGGGACACAGCAGCTTGTTCTGTTGTCATGGGGTGAAGGCTTCGAGCGGATCAGGCCTTGAAAAAAAGGTGGGAAAGACATACACACTTTCGTGAAACTTCGATCGATGCAGGTTCACCTTCGGTACCCATGGTCCGACCTTATGCCGGGCGCCCTGAGGGCAGGTGGCTCAAAGGAGCCTCAGGCCCCCGGGATCAGCAGATACTCAGGTGCACGGCCCTTTGGAAGGTCATGGCAGGCGGCGGGCCAGCCTCAGCTTGGCCGAGCGGCTGCGGGGGTTGGCCTCCGCCTCGGCCGGGTCGGCCACCACCGGTCGCCGGGCGATCCGCTCGAGCCTTGCATCGGCGAGAAACGCCTGCTTCACCAACCGATCTTCGAGGGAATGGAAACTGATGATCGCCAGCAGCCCGCCAGGTGCCAGCCAATCCGGCGCCCGCTGCAGCAGCCGCTCTAGGGAGCCCAGCTCATCGTTGACGGCGATGCGCAGCGCCTGGAAGCTGCGGGTGGCGGGGTGGATGCGGCCGCGGCGGGCTTTGGGCGGATAGCAACCGGCCACGGCATAGGCCAGCTCGCTGGTGCTGCGCTCACCCCAGGGCTTCACCTTCCGTTCGGCCACCAGCCGCCGGGCGATCCGCCGCGACAGGCGCTCGTCGCCGAACTGAAACAGCAAATCCGCCAGCGCCCCTTCCTCGAGCCGATCGAGCAGCTGGGCAGCGGTTTCGCCCGCCTCGGGGTTCATGCGCATGTCGATCGGACCGTCGGCGCGGAAGCTGAAGCCCCGCTCGGCCCGATCCAGCTGGGGGCTGCTGACGCCCAGATCCGCCAGCACCGCCTGCACCGGGGCAGCGGGGCTGTAGGCGGCGAAGTTGGTGGCCACGATCCGCAGCCGCTCCGCCCAGGGGGCGAGCCGTGCGGCGGCGGCGGCGCGGGCGGTGGCGTCCTGGTCGAGGCCGATCACCTCCAGCCGGGGATGGTCCTCCAGCAGCAGGGCGCTGTGACCGCCGCCGCCGAGGGTCGCATCAATCAGCCGGGGCGGCGCTGCCCCGGCCCCTGGGGGGAGGGCGGCGAAGGCCTGACGCACCACGTCGGCGAGAACGGGGAGATGGGCGAAGGCATCCATGGGCCATTCCTAAGCGGAACCGGCCGGGGGAGCGCCCGGGAGACGGGGGGCCGCCCAACCGGCCAGACCCCTCAAGCAATTTCGATTTTTTTTTATCAATTGACCCGGTTGGCATGGGCAATGCTTATCAATTGCTGAAATTATTCACTTTTGCTTCATAGTTACAGATTGATTTAAGAATTTCGCCTTGATGGCCTCCCGCCATAGCCGCCCCCTGGCACTTCTTGGGCTGATTGTGGTATTCTGGCCTTCAATCGCAGCCAATGCCGCCATTGTGCTCACCGTCAAGCAGGACGGCAGCGATGTGGTGATCAGCGGCAGCGGTTCGGCCAACACCACCGATCTCTACAACCCACCCACCAACCCCACCCCACGCTACGACTACACCAATGTTCTCACTTATAATCAAATTTATGCTGGCCCCGCTGCCTTCCCGAACTACCCAAATACTCCTGACGTAGACGTCAACCAGTGGAGTGGACTCACCGGTCCCAGTTCCTTCGGCAATGATCCCAACTTCACCGCAAACCCGAAGACGGGTTCCGGTGATCTTTTCGGCCTCGTTTCTCAAAACGGCACGGGGAAAAGCATTCTCGTGCTGCCTCTCAACTATGTGAGCGGCGCCATCCTCGATGGCACCAGCCGCTTCAATGATTCCACACTAGCCGGCCTCGGCCTGAGCCCCGGAGTTTTTTCCTGGAGCTGGGGCAGTCATCCGAACGCCGACAGCTTCCAGATCAAGGTCGAGCCTGTTCCGGTACCTGCTCCCCTGCCCCTGGCTGGCATCGCTGTCGCCTGGAGGCTGGCGAAGCGAATGCGTAGTGCCAGCCGCGACCAGCGCCGCCAAGATCGCTTCAAAATCCCACAATCAATCCAATAAATCTTCAAGAAGTTAAGGACTACTTCAGGTGTTTTGTGGGGTGTAGCAACCCCAGTTTGTTAGCGCTAAAGGCAACGTCTCACGTCATTTCCTAAACCGATGCCGATCCCAAACCTTGTTGAGTTGGCTGTTGACGGCTCTGTTCTCGCCCTGCGCTATAGCGAGATTCTCAACAGCACCATCCCCAGTTTTGGCCGCTTTCATGCGTTCGTTAACGGGGTGCGCCGCAGCATCACTGGCCCCGCAGTGCTCAGCGGCGGCGGCACCACCATCCGCCTGACCCTCGCCGCACCGATCCTCGCCACGGACACCGTCGCCGTCACTTATACCAGCTTGAATGGATTCGACAATGCCGGCTTCGGCGACATTCGCTCTCTCAGCACCAATCAGACGGCCTTCTTCTTTCGTAATCTCACGGCAACCAATCTCACCGGCATCGCCAATAGCGTCACGATTAGCAGTAATGATCCTTCGATCATCAATGGAGAAACCGCCCTGGTCACTTTTGCGTTTAACCGCAATCCCGGCACCTCCTTCAGCAGCGGCGATGTCACCCTTGCCGGCGGCAGCCTCTCCAACTTGAACGGCTCCGGCAACACCTATACCGCCACCTTTACGCCCACGGCCAATACGGAAGGCACCACTTCGATCGCCATAGCCAATGCCTCTTATAACGACGTTTTCGGCAATGCGGGTGCGGGAGTCTCGTCACCCACGCTGCAGGTCGACACCATCAACCCTGCCCTTGCCATCAGCTTCGTCTCCCCCGCCATCAACAAAGATGCCAAGAGCTCCCTGGTCAACTTCTCCTTCAGTGAAAACGTCTTGGGTTTCACCGCTGCAGATGTCAGCATAAGCAACGGCATCCTCAGCGGCTTCACTGGATTCGGAACCTTCTATTCCGCCCTCTTCACCGCCCAAGACGGCATCGCCACCACGGGTACGGTTTCGGTCGCCGCGGGCTCCTACACCGATAGGGCCGGCAACGCCGGCAGCGCCGCCTTCGATTCGGTCAGCATCGATACCCTTACCCCCATCGCGCCCCTTGTGCCGCCGGGGTCTGACCCGATCCTGATTTGGACCAACACTGCCCTGAATGCGATCCAATCCGCGGGCAGCAATGGCAAGCCCGGTGTGCCCCCCACCACCGGCAGCCGCCTGATGGCCATGCTCTCCACGGCGATGCTGGACACAGTGGCCGCCTTCGGCGACCAGGTGGATTTCTACCGAATCGACCAGAACGCCCCGACGGGCGCCAACATGAATGCGGCCCTATTGGGTGCGGCGCAACGGATTCTCTCGCTCGAACTTCCCGGGGAGAGCAGTTTGATTCAGGCGCAATACTCCTCCAGCCTCCAGTCCCTCACGGGGTCGGCGGAGAGCATTCAGGCGGGCCTGGCCTTCGGTGCCGGCATGGCCGACCAGATCCGTGCTCTGCGAGCCAACGACGGCTCGGCCAACACCACCCCCTACACGCCCCCCAGCGGCGGCTTGCCAGGGTATGTCTGGACGCCGGCCCCGTCCGGACCCACCGCAGGAGCGGCTGTGGGGCCTAACTGGGGATCGGTGACCCCCTGGGTGATCAGCAGTCCCGATGACTTCAGCTCCGACGGTCTGCAGTGCCGGCCCGATGTCGACCTCGACCTCTATGCCCAGCAGTTGAACGAAGTGCGGCTCTACGGCGGCTTGGCGAACACCTCCACAACGACGTTGGAGCGCAGCCCCGATCAGACGGAAATCGCTCTCTTCTGGGCCTACGACAGGACAGACACCTTCCGGCCCTACGGCCAGCTTCTGGAGATCGCCATGGATGTGGCGCTCGACCAAGGGACCTCCTTGGTCACCAACGCCAAGCTGATCGCCAGCCTCAGCCTCTCCATGGCCGATGCCGTGATTTGCGCCTGGAAAGAGAAATACGACAACGTTCAGCCCCGCCCCTGGGACCTGATCACCGGCAGCTTCTCCGATACGGATGGTTCGGCCCTCACCGTCCGAGACCAAAACTGGAATTCCTTGCTGTCTTCCATCAATGGCGTCCCGTCGCCCCCCTTCCCGGATTTCCTTTCCGGCCACTCGGTGATGGGGGGCACTTTTGCCAGCGTCATGAGCCATTTCTTTGGTGACAGTCTCACCTTTGATGCCACATCGCAGGAACTCCCCGGCGTGGTGCGCAGCTTTGACGGTTTTATCGATGGGGGGGGAGTAGCGCGCAACAGCTTTTATGAGGCCGGCCTGGAGGATGCGATCAGCCGCGTCTATGCCGGCCTGCACATCCGCGAAGCCTGTGAGGATTCCTTTGATGTCGGCCTGAATGTGGGTGCCGCCGTGGTCCAGAACCTCTGGGCCTGACCATAGGGCCCTGGCCCAGCTGGTCGGTGGCGGTGGCGGCCCAACCAGACCGCACGGCCTGGTGGGCCGCCACCGCCACCGACCACCAGATTTCCGCCGCGGGCTCCTTAGAATCCCCGCTTGCCACGGCCTTCGCCTTCCCATGACCCAGCTGGAAACGCGCACCGAGCCGATGGTGGTCAACTTCGGCCCCCACCACCCCTCGATGCACGGGGTGCTGCGGCTGGTGGTGACCCTTGATGGCGAGGATGTGGTGGACTGCGAGCCGGTGATCGGCTATCTCCATCGCGGCATGGAGAAGATCGCCGAAAACCGCACCAGCATCATGTACGTGCCCTACGTGAGCCGCATGGACTACGCGGCCGGCATGTTCTATGAGGCCATCGTGGTCAATGCCCCCGAGCGGCTGGCCAATGTCCAGGTGCCGCGGCGGGCCAGCTACATCCGCGTCTTGATGCTGGAGCTGAACCGCATCGCCAACCACCTGCTGTGGCTGGGCCCCTTTTTGGCCGATGTGGGGGCCCAGACGCCCTTCTTTTACATCTTCCGCGAACGGGAGATGATCTACGACCTCTGGGAAGCGGCCACCGGCCAACGACTGATCAACAACAACTATTTCCGCATCGGTGGTGTGGCGGTCGATCTGCCCTACGGCTGGCTGGAGAAATGCGAAGACTTTTGCAACTGGTTCGGCCCCAAAATCGATGAATACGAAAAACTGATCACCAACAATCCCATCTTCCGCCGCCGCATTGAGGGCCTTGGCGTCGTCAGCCGCGATCAAGCCATCAACTGGAGCCTGTCCGGACCGATGCTGCGCGCCTCCGGCGTCCCCTGGGACCTGCGCAAGGTCGACCACTACGAGTGCTACGACGACTTCGAGTGGGCCGTTGCCTGGGAAAAAGAAGGCGACTGCTTCGCCCGCTACCGCGTGCGCGTCGAAGAAATGCGCCAATCCCTCAAGATTCTGCGCCAGGCGATCCGCATGATTCCCGGCGGACCCACCGAAAACCTGGAGGCCCGCCGCATCAGCGAAGGCAAAAGCAGTGACGCCTATGGCTTCGACTACCAATACGTCGCCAAAAAAGTAGCCCCCACTTTCAAGATTCCCAGCGGCGAGCTCTACACCCGCCTTGAATCCGGCAAGGGCGAAATCGGTGTCTTCATCCAGGGCAACGACGATGTCACCCCCTGGCGCTTCAAAATCCGTGCCGCCGACCTCAACAACCTCCAGATCCTGCCCCACATCCTCAAGGGGGCCAAGGTGGCCGACATCATGGCCATCCTCGGCTCCATCGACGTGATCATGGGGTCGGTGGATCGCTGAAGATCACCTAGGCAGCTTCGCCGCGCCAGGCCGGAGAAAGCCTGGGGCAGCCAGGGAAGCAAAAAATGTGGCGCCATGCCCCCAGACAGGTTACAGATTGCGACAAATTTTGTCAAAATCATTCCTAAGCAAGGAATGCCGATAAGTTAATATTGGAATAAATCTTATATTGGCCTTGTATTGGCAAGGTAATGGAACATCTCCCATCCTGCCTAGTCAATTTCCGCAAGGGACCTCCATGCTGGAGGTCCAGTTGATAGGCGCTGCCCTCACATTTCTGCGCGATCAGGTCAATGCTCACCTTCAGGAGGGGAAAACAGACTCTGGGCAGCCCCTGGTTGTGTTTATTGAAGGAGACAAGATTGATCCGCTGAATATTCAATCAGGCAGGGTCAACATACTCGTCGTCAATATCGAAGAAGAGCGGGAAATGAGAGGCGCTAATCCATACTATGATAGTTACAAACAACGGATCAATCCCGACATTCCTCTTACAATATCTGCGCTTTTCATTGCCCGCTTCAACGATTACCCCACATCCTGGAACTATCTAACCGATATTATCCGATTCTTCCAAACCCATCCGGTCCTAAAAAAGGCGGACAATCAGGCTCCATCACCAAATAATATGCCAGATGGTATCGAAAGCCTTAGATGCGAGATGATTTCACTCAATTTCCAGCAACAAAATGAAGTATGGGGCGCCCTGAAAATCACCCAACACCCCGCTCTTTTGTACAAGATCAAACTGATTACCCTTAGGGACCCACAACCGCAAAGCAGCGAGAAAACAAAAGATATAATTGTCAAATTAATGGATAAAGAAAAGGCTGAAGTAATAGACACAATGATAGACAGCAATACAACTTAATCATGGACCTAATCTAAGCCTCTGCCCTTGATAAGGCTCTTGGCCTTTCGATTCGATCAGCCACTTCGACCCCCTCGCTCCCCCACCTTTCCATGGCTCCAACCACCTACGCAACCCCGGGAATCTATGTGGAGGAAATCTCCACGCTACCCCCTTCAGTAGCAGAAATTGCTACGGCAATCCCCGCCTTTATTGGATACACAGAAACCCATACTGGTGACCTCCCAATCGTCAAGGTAATCAGATCGCTACGTGATTATGAGGAAAGCTTTGGCCAAGCACCAAGTGCACCTTGGAAAATCATCGTCACAGCAGGTGAAGCCCTAGAATTTTCCTATGAGATCCAAGATTCAAGTAGCAAAACCGTACCAATATTTAGCAAGCCTAAATTTTTGCTCTGGTATGCTATTGACCATTATTTCCGTAATGGCGGAGGACGCTGTTACGTGGTGTCCGTTGGAAGCACTGCCCCTGGGGCTGATTTTGTCAAAGAAAAATTCCTGGGCGGTATTGAAGAACTAGAGAAAGCCGATGATCCAACATTAGTTCTTATTCCAGAAGCAACTCAGCTCGGCAAAGATTATGGTGATATCTATCAGAAAGCCCTGGCTCACGCCTATAAAATGAAAGATCGATTCGCCATCCTTGACACGCAAATGGATTATACTAATAAAATGCCAAGTGATGTTACTTCAGATTCGGCAACGGGGCTACGCAGTGTTGTTGGGACAGAGCGTCTTGATCGTGGAGCAGTTTACTATCCTGATCTAATTACCTCCTTGTCCCATAGGACCACGACGAGTGAAATTGAAGTTTATATTAAAACAAATGCCGCTGGAGCCGTCGCCGCTGGAGGCGCTGGGGAAGCCGCCTCGGGGGAAGGCGCTGCAAAGCCTAAGGCCGCTGGTGCAGCTCCTGCAGCGGTGGCAACAAAGTTTAAACTCAATGAACTTAGTACAGGCGTAAATAATATACATTACAATAAAATCTTAAAATTACTTGCCGACCAGCGGGTCATCCTGCCCCCCAGCGCTGCCATTGCTGGCGCCTATGTCAGTGTCGATCGCGAGCGTGGCATCTGGAAAGCGCCCGCCAATATCAGCCTTCAAGCCGTAGTAGCTCCTGTGATCCAAGTCACAACGGAAGACCAAGAGGGTCTCAATATCGACTCCACTGGCAAATCCATCAACGCCATCCGCAGCTTCCCAGGCTCAGGCACCGTGGTGTGGGGTGCGCGCACCCTGGATGGCAATAGTAATGAGTGGAGATTCATTCCGGTTCGACGCCTGTTCATTACTGTCGAAGAATCGGTGAAAAAAGCAACCGCTTTCGCCGTCTTTGAGCCTAACGATATTTCTACGTGGCTCAAAGTTAAGGGCATGATTGACAGTTATCTCTACACTTTATGGGAGCGTGGCGCCCTGCAGGGAACCAAAGCCGAACAAGCTTACTTCGTCAATGTGGGCCTAGGCAAAACTATGACCACGGATGACATCTTGGCCGGCAAATTGATTGTGGAAATTGGCTTGGCTGCTGTAAGGCCAGCCGAATTCATCATTCTGCGCTTTTCCCACAAGCTCGCCGAGTAGTTCAATACCCGCTTATCTGATCAGACCCTTTCTCTCTACAGCCTAGTCCCCTCACCTCTGTCCCCAGCACCATGGCCACCACTCCAGCCACCATTCGCACAGAATACCCACTACCTGTCTATAACTACAGGGTTGAGATCGGCGGTGAAAGCATCGCTTTCTCGGAGGTCTCTGGCCTGACAATTGGCTATGAAGTCGGCACCTATAAGGAAAGCCCAATTACCAAGCAACCAGGACCACGAACCTTCTATTTCCCTGGCCAACGCAGCGCCACTACCATCAGCCTGAAAAAAGGGGTGGTCAAAAGCGTCAGCATCAAGTCGTTATATGGCTGGATTCAAACCATACAAACTAACCAGGTGGAAAAAAAAGATGTTTTCATTCGGCTTTGTGACGAGCAAGGAAACCCCGTCATTTCCTGGAAAGCGATCAATGCCTTTCCGACCAAACTAAGCGCCCCAAGTTTTGATGCCAAATCGAATGACGCCGCTATTGAAACCCTGGATCTTCAAGCCGATCTCATCACCATGGAAGAAACCTGATGGCAGCTCCCGCTCCCAGTGCAAAACCGACAGACTACCCCTTAGTTGCCTATAACTATCGTGTAATTGTTGGCGCCATTGCCATGCGTTTCAGCAAGGTGGAAGGTCTGGTTTGGGAGCGATCGGCGGTCACCTATCGCGACGGCCTCTCCTTTCTCGATGGCGAGAGTATTAGCACTTATTACATCAGCACTTACACCACCCTCACCCTGTCCCAGGGGGTGGTGGTGGCCGAATCGAGTCTGCATGATTGGTTGCGCCAGGGTGATGCTCGGATGCTGCAGGTCCAGCTCTGCCAAGCCGATGGCCAACCCAAGATCGCCTGGCAGGCCAATCGGGCCATCCCCGTAAAGCTGACCGGAGCCAATCTGGACGCCCAGGGCAATGAGGTGGTCGTTGAGAGGTTGGAGCTACGGGCCAAGGGCTGGTCTATCAAACATCCCTTCTGATCAGCATGGCTTTCCCCCTACCGACTCCACCATGGAATCAAGCCTTGGGTCTACCGATGACCCATCGCTTCGGTGTCTTTTTCTTTGCCGCCGGCATCATCCCGAATCCCCTGGATATTCGCTTTCAGGAGGTTTCTGGCATGGGGGCCACCATCAGCACCAAACCAGATCCAACCTCAGTCAGTTCTATTTCGAAAAGGGTCATCCCTACGGGCATCGACTACGCCAAACTCGAGCTTAAACGAGGCGTCGTCATCGGCTCGCCCCTTTCGATGCAAATCAAAGAGGTTCTCAACGAATTTCAGTTCTTTCGCTCCGATGTCTTGGTCACCGTCTTTTCAGAACTTGGCATTCCCACGATGGCGTGGAAATTCTGCGAAGCCTTTCCCGTGGCCTGGCAACTCGCCAGCCTCAACGCCAAAGGCGAAGAGGTCTTGATTGAAAGCTTGAGTCTCACCTATGCCGGCATGCGGCTGATCCAGCTCTGATGACCATCGAAATCAGGCAACTCATTATTCGGGCCGTGGTGCAAGCCCAACCAGCCCCAGCGCCACCCCAGCAGGGCAGGGATCCGACCGGAAGCCCCCAAGCCGGTTGGTCGACGGCGCCCCTGTCCAGCCTGGGAGGATCCCAGGAAAGCGAGCTTGTGGCCCGCTGCACCCGGTCCGTGCTGCGCCAACTGGCCCAGCTCAAAGAGCGCTGAACCAGCCATGCCCGAACTCAACCTCGCCAAACCACAACGGTTCAATATCACCGCCTTTGTGGACAAGAAATACTCACGCCCCGTCAGCCCAGCCCCTCATAAACTACATGCTCAATACGATCTAACAAGCTTAAAAGTAAAGCAAGAACAAAATTACCAGTCGGGCCAAGGACTGTCGACAAGTTCGGCCCAGGCTCGCTTCCACGCCAGCGGCTCGCGGCAGCTCGCGGTCACCTTGTTGTTCAATGGCATCAACTTCGGACGCTATGGCGCTAGCGAGCTCCTGGGCCCCAAGCAAGGGGTGGCCAAGCAGGTGGCCCTCTTTCTCAGGCTCTGCAATCAAATCAATGGCGATTCCCATGAGCCTTCCTTTCTGCGTTTGAGTTGGGTACAGGCAGGTATCCGCTCGACCTTGGAAGCAAGGCTCAAGAATTACGAATTAGTTTATCCATTAATGGATAAAAACGGCGAGCCTTTGTTGGCTGAAATCAATGCCAATTTTGTGGAGGCGGTAGATGTCAAAAAACAACAGGCGCGCCTGCGATTGTCGTCTCCCGATCTCAGCCATCGCCACCTGGTGCTCGCTGGTGAAACCCTGCCGATGCTCTGCCTGAGGTATTACGGATCCACCGATCCCTACCTGCAGGTGGCGGCCTTCAATCAACTGGAGAGCTTGCGCAGCCTCGCCCCCGGCAGCCAGTTGCTGTTTCCGCCGTTGACTCCCCCAGGAGGCCCAAGTTGATGGCCCTCCCCGACATCAAAATCAGCTGCGATGGACGGCCCTTGCCCGCCGAGCTGGAGCTGCTGGACCTGGAGATCCAGCTGGAGCTCAATCGCATCCCCCAGGCCAGCCTCACCCTGCTCGATGGCAGTGTGGCCGAGCGTTGTTTTGAAATCAGTGATGGCGGCCTGTTCAAACCGGGCAGCCGGATCAGCATCGCCCTGGGCTATCAGGCGGGTGGCCCCGCTCCTAAAAAAATCTTCGAGGGCATCGTCACCCGCCATGCGGTGTCGGCCGGTGGCGAGGGTCTGCGGCTCAAGGTGAACGTCAGGGACCGGGCGATCACCATGACTCGGACCCGCCATTCGCGCGTGCATGCCAACAAGAACGATGCGGCGGTGATGCGCCAACTGATCAGCCAGGCCAATCTCAAGGTGGGCCGCCTGGCCCGCACCCCCATCACCCATCCCGAACTGGTGCAGTTCAATGTGAGTGATTGGGATTTCATCGTCTGCCGCAGCGATGTGCTCGGACTGGCCATCCGCGTGCAGAACGGAGCCATCAGTGCCCTGCCCCTGGCGCTGGGGGCCCCGAAGCGCATCCTCGACTACGGCCTCGATGACACCAGGGAGCTGGAGCTGGAGCTGGATGGCGTCCAGCAATGGGCATCAATCAAGGTGCAGAGCTGGGATCGCGCCAAGCTGGCGCCAACGGCCCCGGTGCGGGCCAAGCCTGCGAACCTGCAGATCGGCAATCAATCCGACACGCTCCTTGCCAAGGCCGTGGAAGCGAGCGCTGCCACCCTGCTGCATGGGGCGCCAACGGCCCCCGACGAACTGCAGGCCTGGGCTGATGCGCGCTTGCTGCGCAGCCGCTTGTCCCTGCTGCGCGGCACGGCCGTGGTGGATGGCAGCGCAGACCTCCAACCCCTCGACACGGTGGAGATCAAGGGGGTGGGTCAGCGCTTCAACGGCAAGGCGTTGGTGTCTGGCATCACCCATACCATTGATGGCGATGGCTGGCGCAGCCAGCTGCGCCTGGGCCTGAGCGCCGATTGGTTTGCCCGCACAGCGGAGCTGGCGGAGGCGCCGGCTGCCGGCTTGCTGCCGCCGGCGATCGGTTTGCAGATCGCCACCGTGGCCTCCCTGGCGGTGGATCCCGATGGCGAACTGCGGGTGCAGGTGAAGCTGCCCCAGATGGCCGCGGATCAAGCCCTGCAATGGGCCCGGCCCCTGAGCCCCGATGCGGGCGCCGGCCGGGGGTTCGTGTTCCGGCCGGAGGTGGGCGATGAGGTGGTGATCGGTTTCCTCAACGACGATCCGCGCCAGCCCCTGATTCTGGGGGCCCTGTTTGGCAGCAAGAACAAACCGCCCCAGCCGGTGCATAACCCGGACAAGACCAATCCGCTGCGGGCGATCGTCAGCCGCGCCGGCAGCCGCATCGTCTTTGACGACAAAACACCGGCCCTGCACATCGAAACCACAGCGGCCGGCAAGGCAGATGGTGAATACAAAAATAAAATCAGTCTGGATGAAAAGGCAAAAACAATCACCATCGAAGATCAGCACAATAACAAGATCGAACTCAGCGACAAGGGCATCAGTCTGACGAGCGATAAAGACATCATGATTAGCGCCAAAGGCAACATCAAACTCGACTCTAAAGCCAATCTCGCTTTGCAGGGTCAAACCAAGGCTTCGCTGCAGGCCACCGCGGTGGAGGTGGCTGCCAAAAGCAAATTCAGCGCCAAGGCCGCCCAGGTGGATCTGGCCGCCGATGCCACCTTTGCCGCCCAAGGAGGCGCCGAAGCCAAGTTGGGATCCAATGCGATGGTGGAAATCAAGGCCGCCCTGGTCAAGATCAATTAATTCCACAACAAATCCTGCACCAACTACGCCACCATGCCCCCCGCCGCCCGCCTCACCGATTTACACACCTGCCCGATGCAGACCCCCGCTGTTCCGTCGCCGATTCCCCACGTGGGCGGCCCGATCGTCGGACCGGGCAGCCCCACGGTGCTGATCGGCAACCTGCCGGCGGCCTGCCTGGGGGACAACTGCATCTGTGTGGGCCCCCCCGATTCCATCGTCAAGGGGTCGTCCAGCGTGCTGATCGGCGGCAAACCCGCCGCCCGCATGGGGGACAGCACGGCCCACGGCGGCTCGATCGCCGTGGGCTTCCCCACGGTTTTGATCGGGGGCTGATCACCGCTTTCCTCCCCTAACTGCCACCTCTTTCTGCCACCTCTTTCTGCCACTTTTCCCATGGGCGAAACCACCCTCAGTCTTGAGCTCAGCGTCGACGACATCAATCTGATTCTCGAAGCCCTCGGCGAGCGCCCGTTCAAATCGGTCTACGGGCTGGTCAGCCGGCTGCAGAGCCAGGCCAGGGCCCAATTGCAGCCTGAGACTTCAGCTGAAGACACCAGCCTGGCCGAACCCGAAGCCAGCACTGCTGCGGTGCTGGAAGCCACCCCGGCCCGGGAGTGGTCATGACGGCCACTGGCTTTCTGGGGCGGGGCTGGTCTTTCCCGCCCAGCTTCTCGACCGATGGGGGCCAGGTGGCGATGGTGGCCGACGAAGCGGACATCCACCAATCCCTGGGGCTGTTGTTTGCCACCCGCAAGGGCGAAAGACTGATGCAGGAATCCTACGGAGCTGCCCTGGAGGAGTGGCTCTATGAAGAAATCGACAGCCAACTGATCATCAACCTTGCCACGGTGATTGAGGAAGCCGTGCTATTGCATGAACCCCGCATTGTACTGCTGGATGTGGAGATCAACCCCAACGCCCAACTGGCCGGGGTACTGGATATCCAGCTCGACTACATGGTTCCTGCCACCAATTCCCGCTTCAATATGGTGTTTCCCTTCTACCTCAACGAAGCCACCGCCGCTGCTGCCTGAGCCATGGCCCAACCCGTTTCGCGATGGCTGCCCGTCAACGACGTCCCCGCCTGGGGCACGACGGCGGTGTCGCGGCAGCGGCAGGCCCCCGATCCCGAGGCGGTGACATTGGATGACGGCGGCGATGCCGAGCTGATCAGCTGGGTGCAGGAGCTAGCAAAGCCGCTTGACTGGGAGGCCTTTTGTCGCCACCCCGACCACCCCGAGCTGACGCCGGAGGCGATGGCCGCCTTCCTGGCGGCGACAGCGGCGGCGGCGCCGGGCACTGGCCCCTGGAGCGCAGCGCAGCGGACCTGGCTCGGTCGGCCCCATTTCGCCTTGCTGCTGGTGTTCATCCACCTGCTGCGCCATCAGCGCCAGCTGCTCAATGCCCTGCCCGCTCGCCACCTGGACCACTACAACCACGAACGGCTTGGCTTCAGGCCCCGCCCCGGCGAACCCGACCGGGTGACGGTGGCCTTCTCCCTGGTGGCGGACGCCGCTCCGATCATCTTGCCGGCCGGCTCGTTGCTGCGGGCCGGGGTGGACGGCGAGGGGGAGGAGCGGCTTTATCGCACCTTGACGGAGCTTTCGCTCAACCACGCCCGGGTGTGTCGTCTGCGGGCCAGCCAGCTGGAACGGGGCGTCACCAGCCTGACCACGATTGTGGCTGGCAACCCGCAGCACCGCGAGCGACTCGATCGCATGCTGCGCCTGGTGTACGGGGAGGCCGCCCCTGCCGTCGAAGCGATCCAGTCCCTGGGGCCCTTCCTGCAGTTCTGGTCGATCGACGCCAACTTGAAGCATCTGCCCCTGGAGCTGCGGGAGTTTCTGCAGCTGATGAATCTGGTGCGCCAACGCTGCGATGGGGGCTCCGATCAGGAATGGGATGCCATCAACCGCTGGCTCGGTGTGGAGGAGCTGTTGGACAGCGGAGAGCTCAGCGATCGCCGCGACTTCGACCGCAACTTCTGCGCCAGCCTGCTGGGCTCTTCGGGCGGCGAATTGGATTGGGAAAATGATGGCCTCAGCGAGGTGAATTGCCTTGATGATCTATACCTCCAACGCGACAACGAGAATGTGAAGGGCTATCTCTGGCAGCTGTTCACCGCCTCCACCTGCCGTCTGCTGCATTCTTTGAGAGCGGAAGATGCCAAAGACCAGCAGAAGCTGTTCACCGCCAGGCTGAACACCTTCGTGCAGCTGATGACGATGAAGCTGCACATTGATGCCCAATGGCAGCAGGTGAACTGGCTGCTGGAGCGCTGTGGCCGCAGGCGCCGCCAGCTAGCGAGCTGGCGACTCGATCCCGAGACCCCCAACTCCGCCTCGGCCCATTTCAGCGCCAACCTGGCCAAGGCCCTCGACCTTGCTGACGCCCAAGCCTTCGCCTGGCCCGAACTTCCGCCCGAATCGCTGCCCGAGCGGCTGGTCGAGCAGCCGACCATGCGGCCCGAGGCCATCCCTGAGCGTTGCTGGCTGGCATTCACGGATCTGGAGGCCCTCCAAAGGCGCCATGCCCTGCCCCTGGAATCGCTACTGCGTCTGAGCCAGCTGGCCCAGGTCGCGGCCCCCTCCACCACCACCGCGGCTGCGGCGGCCAGCCAGGCCAAGGCCAACCCCTGGCCCCAGATCCAGGAAATCCTCAGCGCCGCCCACGGAGAGCTTTGGGCGGCCCGCCGTCGCGAGGCCCTGGCCCGCGGCCGGCAGGGGCAGCAGGGGGTGGCCGCCTTTCAGCAAACCCTGTGGCAAGCCCTGCCGCCATCAGTGCAGGAGGCCCAGACCCAAGAGCCGCTCCCGCCGGGGGGCGGGCCGCCGCCCTGGCGGGACTGCCTGAAGCAGCTGGAGCCCTGGTTGCCCCGCGGTTCCAGCGAGGCACTGGAACGCTTTGGCGCGCTGCTGGAGGCGCCCGGCACAGCCCCGCGGCGCCTCAGCTGGCCGGAGGTGGATGGCCTGCTGGAGGGGGCGCAACGGGGGGCCCGGGGCGGCGAGCAACCGCCGGAGCTGCTGCAGGTGAACTGGCGCCAGCTCCGGGGCAGGGAGCTGACAATTGACGCCAAGGCGATGGCCGCGGGCACTCCCCTGGCGCCCTGCTTCGGCAGTTCTCAGGACGGCGGCGTGGACCCGCCCAATCCCGGGCCGGGGGTGGGGTTCGCGGTGGCGAGCCGGCTACTGGCCCTGGCGGAGGGAAGCCGCCAGATCCAGCTCAGTCTCGCCTTCACCGCCGAAAGCGGCAGCCTCACCAACCTGCTCGCCTCCCTGCGCCCAGAGCCGGGAAAGACGCTGCCCAGTGCCGCCATCGCCGGCGAGCCGCCCCAGGGCCCGGATCGGCCGGGCTGGGGCCTCAACCAGGCCCTGCTGGTGGAGGTGAGCACGGCGGCAGGCTGGTGGACGCTGCCGATCGAGGCCGCCAGCCTGAAAGACAGCCCTGCCAAGGACAGCCCTGCCAAAGCCAAGCCCGCCCAGTGGGAGCTGGCCTTGACGCTGGCGCTGTTGCCCAGCGATCCCCCCCTGGCGCCCTTGACGCCGGGCGAGCTGCCCCGGCTGCGGTTGCGGTTGCGCCCCTGGAGAGAGGGGGGAACGGGCGGGGGGCAGTGGCGCAGCTGCGGCGGCTTCGAGGGCCTGCGGGTGGCCCGGGCCCGCCTGCGGGTGGAGGTGGGGGGGGAGATTAAGGGAAAGGCGCAGGGGCTCAAGGGGTTGGGGCTGCAGCAGGACGGCACTCCGGTGGATCCGGCCGAACCATTCACGCCCTTCGGTAGCCAGCCACTGCTGGGCAGCAGCCTTTTCCTCAGCCATCCGGAGCTGCTGGATGGCGACCTCGAGGAAATCCGATTTTGCGGCAGCTGGCAGAAGCTTCCAGACGATCTGGCCGCTCACTACAGCGACTACACCGGCTTGGCGGCGACCGCGGTGACGGCAAAGAGCTTTCAAATCAACCTGAGCCTGTTGGAGCAAAACGCCCCCACCCTGGTCGAGCAAACGGCGCTGCCCTTGTTCCAGCCCGCCGGCGCCGATTTCGACCGGCTGAAGATCACCTGTACGTTCAATCCCCCGGGAACGTCGAGGCCCCTGGCCAGCGCCCCGAATGGCGAGGCGCTGCGGCAGGAGGATCTGCGGCAGCAGGCGCGGGTGTGGCGCTGGCGGCTGACGCCGACGGATTTCGGCCATGGCCGCTATCCGGCGCTCGCTGCAACCAAGGCCCAGGCGATGGCCCTGGCCATCACCGAGCGGGCAGGGCTTCAGTCTCTGGCGATGGCCGAAGCGCTGCGGGGCACGGCTGGCACCCTGAAAGAGCGCTACGACGATGCCCTCGCCGCGCTGGAGGCCACCCCGATCGAGCCGGAGAGCTACGCCCTGCCGGAGCCCTACACGCCCCTGCTGGCGGGCCTGGAGGTGGGCTACATCCGCTCCCAGGAGCTGGGCGCCAGCGGGGTTGAGGGGGGCCAGCTCCTGCGCGTGCACCTGTTTGGCGAGGAGGAACCGCTGCAGCTGCCGCCGCCGCTGGCGCCGGGGAGCCAAGCGGCCTGGCAAGCGCCGCTGCTGCTGCCGAGCCATCCCCACCCCGGCGAGCTGTGGCTGGAGCTGGAGGGCATCCGGCCCGGTCAGCCGATTGCCCTGGCGTTTCAGCTGGCGGAGGGCAGCGCCCGGGGCCTGCGGCCGGCTGAGGCGATCCGCTGGCAACGGCAACAGGGCTGGGGCTGGCAGCCGCTGCCGGTGCAGGCGGACGGCACCGATGGGCTGCTCCATTCCGGCATCCTGCGCTTTGCTTTGCCGGAGGCCGCAGCCGAGAACCCGCCGCCGCTGGAACGAATATGGATCCGGGCCAGCCTGCTGGCCCCGGTGGAGGCCTACGCCACGATCCTGGCGATCCAGAGCCAGGCGGTGGAGGCCGAAGCGGTGCGGCCTTGCGACGCGGAGCCGCTGCCGCCCCACAGCATCACCGATCTGGAGGAGCTGGTGCCGGAGATTGCCGCGATCCAGCAGCCCTTCAGCTCTCGGGCCGGGCGGGCCGCCGAAACGGAAGCCCAGCTGCGGCGGCGGGCGGCCGAGCAGCTGCGCCACAAGGGCCGGGCCCTGGCCGGCGGGGACTACGAGCGGCTGCTCTGGGAGGCGTTCGCCAGCCAGTTGCACACGGTGGTGTGCCTGCCGGCGCAGCAAGAGCGGGGCGTGGAGGTGCTGGTAATCCCCAACCTGCTGGAGCAGGTGCCCCGCAATCTGTTTGCCCCCGGCGCGTCGATCGATCAGCTGGCGGCGATGGAACGGCACCTGCGCCAGCGCTGCCCGGCGGAGCTGGCGCCAGTGGTGCGCAACGCCGTCTACCTGCCGGTGACAGTGCGGCTGTGGGTGTGCCTGCGGCAGGGGGTGGATCCGGCCTATGCGGAGCGACAGCTACGCCAGGAGCTGATCCGCGCGTTATCGCCCTGGTGTTTTGACGCCGCCGCCGAGGTGCGGCTGGGCGGTGCGGTGCGGGCCAGCGACCTGGTGGCGGCCGTGGAGGCGTTGCCGTTTGTGGCCTACCTGGAGCGGCTGCGGCTGTTCCTGTTGGATCCCGGCGGCAAGCCCCTGCGCAGCAGCGACGCGATCTTGGAGGCGCCGGCTGCCGACGTCGTGTTGATCGCCGCCGCCAGCCAGGAGATCGAGTTCGTCTCCGCCGGCGTCACCTTGCCTTCCCTGATCGGGATCGGCAACCTGCGGATCAGCCTGGATTTCCAGGTGGCCTGACCCCTTCCCGCCCCACCCTTCGTTTCCCCCCCCCGATTCCGGTTTCCACCATGCCCAAGCCCACCTCCAAAAGCCGCCAGGAGCTGCGCTCCCGCTTCGTGCGCAACGCGATCCCGACGGAGACGGATTTCGCCGATCTGATCGCCGCCAGCCTCAACCAGGCCGATGACGGTGTGCTGAAGCTGCCGGATCAACCGCTCGGCCTGGTGCGTCAGAAACCGGATCAGCCGGTGCTGCGCTTCTTTGCCGATCCCGCCGCGGAGGGCTCGGTGTGGCAGGTGCAGTTGGGCGCCGGAGACAAGCCCGGCTTTGGCTTGGCGGCAGCGGATGGCAAGTTGGCGTTGTTTGTGGATGGGAAGACCGGCAATGTGGGGATTGGGACGGATAGCTTGGCCGCCAAACTGCATATTGCCCATGCTAACCAGGAGCCAAATGGTGGCGCCCTAATTCTTGGCCCAATTAGTCAGTCCAACTTAAGATTGGGATACAATCAAGGCTACAGCTGGATTCAATCCCATGGCAGCAAGCCTTTAAGCATCAATGCAATTGGCAATAATGTTGGTATTGGCACGGTCAACCCGGGGAACAAGCTCACCGTTCAAGGAACCTTTAATGAGTCCAAAGACCCAGAAGGCGGCATTGCGAAAGGGGGGTTATTGGCGCTGAAAGGCAACGCCCCGCAAATTGACTTCATCGACACTGAACATGGCGACTGGTCGATTCATGTCAATGAAGGGCGCATGTATTTCATTCGCGAACCATGGGAGCATCAGGATCTTGTGCTAGATGGCAAGGGAAACATTGGCATCGGCTCCTCTGTGCCAGAAGCCAAGCTCAACATCCGCGAGATAACAGGCACCCTCGCATCAGCCACCAAGGGCACCTTGCTGTTGGACCATGAGGATACTGGAGGCGCCAGCAGCATTGTCTTCCGAAGCAAGGTGAATCGGGGCAGTGATCATGCCTTTATTGAGTTTAGGGATAAGAATCCCTTGATTAACGTTGGTGAGGCTGCCTTGCTGACGATAGGCATGCAGAACGACATCAATGACCACATCGCTTTAATGCCATCGGGCAATGTGGGGATAGGCACCACGACACCTGGATGCAAGTTGGATGTTAATGGGGATGCATCCATAGGTGGTAGCCTGCGTATGGGCGCGGGATGTGAGATCTTTTTTCCTAAATACGGACAGATTCGAAGCCTAGATGACAATCACAAGATCCTGTTCCGCATTGATGAATCCAAGATGGAACTCAGAGAGTACGGGGATATTGTTTTCTCGTCGGGATCTACTCAGGGTCAGGAAACATCTAAAATGGTAATTCACGGATCAGGCAATGTGGGGATTGGCACTACGACACCAGGTGCCAAGCTGACAGTCTCAGGAGCAAACAACGCCAGCAAGGATCCAGAAAGTGGAATAACTGCTGGTGGTCAGCTAGCCATTAAAGGCAATGCGCCACAAATTGACTTTATTGACACCGACCACAATGATTGGTCGATTCACGTCAATAGCAATAAGATGTATTTTATTAGGCAGCCGTGGGAGTTTACAGATCTAGTCTTAGATGGCGGGGGTAGAGTTGGGATTGGCACCGACAACCCCCTGGCCAAACTGCATGTCCTCGGCGATCTGCTGGTCAAGGGAGCTGTTGTGCGCTCGATTTGGGCAGGGAGTGGCAATGGCCCAACTGAAGTGGGGGACATGGGCAGGTTGCATTCGAGAACCATCCGTATCAACAAGCTCTTCCCCGAAACCGCGTTGCGCATTGTTTATTGCGACAACTTCAGAGTTAATGGGGATAACGTGGCCTGCCGCTGGGAGATTCGCGTAGACGGAAACTCCGTCAATCCACCCATTCTCGCTGATAGATATGAATCAAGTGGAAACAGGCACCTCCATGGAACAGTTATGGGATATACCAGGGGTGTTGCGGCCGGTGCCCATGAGATCCAGGTATGGATTGTTGCGCATCCCCACAATCAAGGGAGGGGGACTGATGTCGAGACCGGCTGGAGCGCTTCGACATGGTCTTTGGAAGCGGAGGAAGTTTGGCTTCCTTCTTAGATCGACAGTGTCTATTACGGCGGCTACGAATAGTTGTTTGTGAAGATATTCATCGACTTCGATTTGATCAGATCTGATGCACCCCTATGGCCATCTCTCCCCCCTCCATCAGCCTCAACCCCAACCCCCACCCCGCCCTGAGCTATGTCGGGCTGCGGGCTGAGGCGCTGGAGCTGCTGGGGCGGCTGTGCGGCGATCAGTGGAGTGATTTCAACAGCCACGATCCGGGCATCACGATCCTGGAGCAACTGTGCTTTGCCCTCACCGAGCTGGCCTACCGCAGCCAGTGGTCGATCGAGGATTTGATCGCCAGCGCCGGGCCCGACTGGCAACCTGCTGCCCAAGAGATCTTGAGCGGCGACCCGGTGACACGGGACGACCTGATCGCTCTGGTGCGGGCTCTGGGCTGCGAGGCGGTGCGGGTGGAGGCGCTGGACCAACCCGATCTGCCGCTCTACTTCCGCCCCTCCACCAGCGCCAGTGCTCTGCCCGAAGGCGCCCAGACCAACGGCTTCCCCCCTGGGGCTGGCGATCTGGAGTTGGAGCCCGACCTGGCCTTCGGTTTCGCAGCCAGCCCCCAGCCTGCGGTGGTGCCCCGGGGCGTCTGGCGGGTGGCGGCCCAGCTCGGGGCCATGGCGCAGGGCAGCGGCCCGGCCACCCTGCTGCCGATCGCCCAGCGCCTCCATGGCGCGCGCCTGCTGGGGCGAGATTTCACCCTGGAGGTGTTGGATCCGTTTGCGGTGGTGGTGCGCGCCGAGCTGGAGGTGGATCCGGCCCAGGCGACTTCTCACCTAATGGTGCGCCTGCAGGCCTGCCTGGATCAGGCGATTCGCCGCGCCGGGGCTGACGACAACGGCGGCGGCCTGCGCAGCGGTGCGCTGATCCAGGTCCTCCTCGCCCTGCCGGAGGTGCGCCAGGTGACCTCCTTCGAACTCGCCGACAATCCCAGTGGCCCCTGGCGGCCCTGGCATCTGTCCCTGCCCGGCGGGGGCGCACGCCTCCATCCCGCCTCCAGCTTGAGCCTGTTTCACCGCGGCGTCCGGCTGGCGGTGCCCACTGGGGAATTGAGGCAAGCTCCGCCGCGCCCCGCCCTGGCCGAACCCGGCAGCTTCGGGCTCCCCACGTCAGAGCCCACCACATCCAGCCTCCGCCCAGCCGATGCCGGCGCAGCTGCCGTGGCCAGCCCAGGCCGCCGCCGCACCCTTACCAGCAACCGCTCCCTGGCCCTGGATCTGCCCGCCGTCTATGGCGTGGGTCTGGCCGGGCTGCCGGCGGGGGCCAGCCCGGAACGGCAACAGCAGGCCGGCCAGCTGCGGACCTACCTGCTGTTCTTCGATCAGCTGCTGGCCAACGGCCAGACCCAGCTGGCCCAGGCCATCCCCCTGCTCTCCCCCGTCGAGGCGGACGTCGCGATTGGCACGGCGGGCCAGCGCCAGGCCCTGCTGGCCCATCTGCTGCAGCGCTTCGGCGAGGAGTTGAACCCGGGGGGGCAGCCCCAGGCGGGGGCACAAACGTTGGTGCAGGCGCGCTCGGATTTCCTGCGCCGCATCGTGCCCCTCAGCGGTGGTCGTGGCTCCGGCCCCGATCTGCTGGCCGCCGCTCCCGAGCAGCTCCGCGAGGACAGCCAGGGAGCGTTCGCCGAACGGTTGCGGCGCAAGCTCGGCCTGCCCCTCGCCCCCGATGGCAGCCCGCCGCTGCTGGTGATCGAGCACCTGCTGCTGCGGCCCCTCCCCGACGACAGCAGCCAACGAGTTCAGGGCGGGGAAGACCCGATTCCCTTCCTTGCCGATGTGGCCCGGCCCGATCCCTGGAGCGCTCGGGTGAGCGTCGTGATCAATGCCGCCTTGCTGCCGCCGTGGCCGGTAGACGCCCCGGCAGACGCCTGCGACCGCTGGCTGGTCAACGTGGTGCGGCAGGAGCTGCCGGCCCACCTGGTGGCGGAGCTGCACCTGCTCGCCGATGCTGACGCCAGCCCCGGCCAGGGCCAGGGCCCCTGGAGCGCCATGGTCACGGCCTGGTGCGGCTTCCGCGAGCAGTTGCGGGCCCAGCGGCGGACGGGGCTGGGGGCCTGGGCGGCCGAGGACGATCTGGGCAAACGCTTGCTATCGCTGCGGCTGCGCGACCGCCGCGATCGACTGCTCAGCCTGCTTGGAATCGGGCTCCCCTGGCCGCTGCGCGGGATCCCCTTCAAGGAGGAACAGGTGATGGTGGCCACCGGCAAAAGCGCCGCGATTGAACTGCGCTACAGCCAACCAGGCGTGAACTACCAGCTGGTGGAGGTGGCCAGCGGCGCCTCCATCGGCGAAGCCGCCGAGGGCAGCGATGGCCCCCTCACCCTCACCACCCCGGCGATCAGCCGCGATCTGATCCTGCGGGTGCAGGCCAGCGTGCTGCCCCCCAGCCCCGTGGCCACCGCCAACGGCCGCTTGCGCAGCACCTTGGTGGCGGGCGAGATCCTGGTGGTGGAGGGCGTGGATCCCAGCCTTGGCCTGCGCCTGCTCGATCTCAGTCAGAACCCCCTGCCGCCGCTGCACCCCGAGGGAGCGGCGCTGCTGGCCCACCATGGCCAGGGGCTGCTGGTGGAGGTGGCCGCCAGCCAAGAGGGGGTGGTCTACGAGGTGATCGACAACGCCCAGCGCAAGACGCCTTTTGCCAACCAGAAACCCCTCAGCGCCAAGGTGACCGGCACCTCCGGTCCCATCGTTCTGGAACTCATCAGCCCCGCCGACGAAGACCAGGACCTGACGGTGCGCGCCAGCCTGGAACGGCAACGGGGACGGGCCAAAAGCGAAGACCGGCAGGTGCTGCTTGCCGTGCTGCCGCTGCGGGTGCGGGCCAATCGGACCCTGCCCCTGCGGCTGGATGTGCCGGTGGTGGCGGCGGACACCCCCGCCTCGGTAGCCATCGGCGCCGCAGCCGCCGCAGGGGCTAGCGGCAGCCAGAAGAGCGTGCGTTATCAGCTGCTGGCCCGGCCCCTGGCCGATGCCGACTGGCGCTTCGATGCTCCGGCCACCGCGCCCGAGCTCACCACCATCGGCGACGACACGACGGGATTCACGGCCCAGCCGGCCAGCGACCAGGCCAGCGCCCAGACCAACGGCAATGGCAACGCCAACGGCAATGGCGCGATTCTCACCCTCCAGCAGGTCGTCAGCGGCGAAGGAATGGTGCTGGCGGCTCTGGCGTGCAAGCAGCACCACCTGGCACCCCTGGGCGACCCCGACAGCCGCACCCATCCCAGCGAGGTGGTCTTGCACCAGGCGGCGGTCGTGTTGACGCAGCCCGACGCCCAGCGGCCGTTGCTCCTGCGGCGCCAGAGCGAGGGCCGCTGCGTCTGGTCGTTCTGGGGCGGCCAGCCCGGGGTCGCCTACAGCTTGCAGGCCACCGGGCAGGACGGGGCGGACACCCCCCTGGCCCCCTCGGTGCCGCTGCCGGAGCTGGCCGAGGCCCCTGGAGGCCCGCGGGGGATCGGGCGGATGCGGCTGGGGCGCGATCTGCTGGTGGCCGCAGCCGATGGCCCGCCCCGCAGCGAGCTGGAGCGGGATCCGGCCGCCGTGGCGAACCTGCGGCTGCTGGCCCGCTTCCTGCGCAGCGGCGTGGAGGTGCTCTTGGAGCGGCCACCGATCCTGTCGTGGGTGGAGCCGGCGGCAGTGGGGCGGGGCGACAGCGCCGAGGTGGTGGTCTCGGGGCTGGCGGCGGCCCAGGGCGGCAGGTTGCTGCAGGGGGAGACACTCCTGCAGGAGGGCCGGGCGGATGGGGAGGGTCGCCTGCGCCTGGCCACCGGCCCCTTGCCTGGTGCCACCACCCTGCAGCTGGACGTGGGGGTGCGCTGTGCGGTGTGGATCGCCCAGGGGGTGAACACCGATCTGAAGCTGCGGGTGCTGAATTTCAACCCCCTGCAGCCCGATGCCCCAGCCCACCTGATGGATTGGGGCGCCAGCGCCGAGGTGGAGCTGCTCGATACTCAAAAAGATGTGGAATATGCGCTGATTGCTGCAGCCGACCGCGACAAACCCCTGGAGCAGCAACAACCGCTTTCACCCATATCGCCGGGCACTGGGGGCCCCCTGGTGCTTCGCTTCAGCAACGCCACAGAGGACGTGGATCTGCTGGTGCGGGGCACGCGCCGACTGGATGACCAGGGCTTGCACAGGGCCAGTGGCTATCTGGCAACCGTGATAGCAATGCGGGTGCGGGCCAATCCCGATGTGTCCATCACCCTGGCCCAGGCGGTGCCGGAGCTAGCGGAGCAGAGCCTCTTGTTGGTGGGAGACGCCCGCACGTCATCCCAGAGCAGTGTCTCCTACAAGACCTGGTCGATGCCGGTGACCATCGACGACCTGCTGTTCTTTGCCGACCTGCCGCAGGCCGCAGGCCAGCAGGTCAATACCCTGCCCCCTGTCCTCGATGGCCAGCGATCGCTCCCCCCAGCGGATCGACGGCTGCGGGCCCCGGTGTTGCCTGCGCCTGTGGATCCGAACCTGACGGGATGGATCGGCAGAGGCCAGCCCAAGAAGGGAACCGATGGCCAACAGAAAGCCGGAAACGAGGGTCAACTCCAGCTCTCCCTCGGCCAGGCCAAGGCAGATGCCTATTTGGCGGTGATCGCCAGCAAGCAGCACAGCCTCGGACCCGCAGGCAGCACCTGGGCCGGAACCGGTGCCGCCAGCCAAGTGCTGATCAAGCAGCTGGTTAGCCAGCTCATCAGACCAGATCCCTCGCAACGGCTGGCTCTGGTGGCTGATACCGCCGGGATTGATGCCACCGGGGTTGGCTCGGTGCCAAGCCGTTGGTTGCTGCATGGCGGCGAGCCCGGCTGCTTCTACAACTTCTTGGCCCGTGGCGATGGTCAGCCAATCGCTCTGCCGGTGTACGTGCACCGGCAAATTACGGCCAATCCCCCCGCCGCCCGGGGGATTGGCTGTCTGCGCCTCGAAGTCGACCTGGCCCTGGCTGGCGCCAGCGGCCCGGCCCTGGAGACCAAGGCCGATCTGGCGGCCCTGCGGGCGACGGTGCTGCGGGTGAGCTGGGCCCACACCGGCAGCAGCGGCAGCCTGCGACGGGGGCCGCTCTGGGTGGCCGTGGAGCCGACGCCAGTGGCCGCCGCCAGCTCCGCCACGGTGAAGGTGTGGGGCCTGCAGCCCAACGAACAGGCCAAGTTGATGCTGCAAAAGGTCGAGCTGGCTGCGCCCCAGGTCGGTAGCGAGGATCCCGCCAAGTCGATCGATCTGGTGCCAGGTCCGTTAGCCGAGAGCACGGTTTTGGATCTAGTGATCACGGCTGATGAAACGAGCAATATCTGGAAGTTCCCCGTCGCGGTTGTTGTGACGCAACCCCTTGGATGAATTGGTGAATTTCGTTGAAGGCGGGGCTGGGGATGACTCCCCAGCCCCGCCCAGCCACCGGCTGCATCGCCTCGAGCTGGAGATCAGCACCGCTGAGGAGCCCTTTGCCCGCAGCCTCATGGATCGGCTCAGCCAGCTGCATCACGCCGCCCTGGAATCCCTGTTGGAGCAAGTGTTCAGCGAACTCAGCCCCCCCGGCCGCCGGGACCGGCTGGAGCATCTGGAGCTGGATCTGGGCACCCTCCAGGCCAGCGACCTGGAGCAGCAGCTGCCCCAACGGCTGGAAGCGGCCCTGCGCCGCGCCCTGGCCGCCCGGTTGCCGCCGCCCCAGGCGCAGCCCTTGCCGCCCCCGCTCCAGCCGCAGGTGCCCCCAAAGCGCCATCAACCACCATCAGCAACCGACCCGCCTGAAACCTCAACGGCCCCAGCCGGCCCCGCCGCTGACGCCGATCGACTCCAACGCCAGCTGGAGCTGCTCGCCATGTTCACCGCCACCGGCAGCTTGCCCTGGTGGGCCCCCCGCGACGATCGCCAGCTGATCCCGTCAGCCCTCGACAACGCCCTGGCCCTGCCGCCGCCAGAGCTGCGGGCCCTGCTGCAGCAACTGGCCGGCCCGCCAGGGGAGCCATCGGTGGCTCTGCAACGGTTGCTGGCCGCCGCCAGTCCCCAGCAGCGGCCAAGGATTGAACAGGCGTTGCAGGAGGCGGCGCCAGAGGCGGAGTTGCAAGCGCAGCTGTTCGCTGCCAATAACTTCGACGCGCCCGACGAACCCCCAACCAACGCCGAGGCAAGCCCAACCACCACCGCTCCCCCTGAGGCGCCTGGCGAACCCGACCCCAACCCGCCAAACCCCAGCGCCCTTGCGCACCTCGCCATCTATGCCAGCACCGGCCGCTGGCCGCCTGGGGAAGGCCTCGGCCCCAACCCGCCCCAAGCCCTGGAGGCCGCCCTCGACAGCGCCCTGGCCCTGCCTTCGCCCGAGCTACGGGCCCTGCTGCAGCAGCTGGCCGGTGCGCCAGGGGCCGATTCGGTTGCCGCACAACGGCTGCTGGCCGCCGCCAGCCCCCAGCAGCGGTCTCGGCTGGAGGCGGCGTTGCAGGCGGAGGAGCTGGAGGTGGCGTTGCAGGGGGAGGCGGCGATGAAGGCGGCGCAAGTGGAGGCGCTTGACGCGGCTTTACAAAAGGCACTGAAGCCAACCGAACCGGCCGCAAGCGATCCAACCGCGACGGCCCGCCTCACCACTCCTCCAACCCCCCAGTCCCGGAGCGACGTTGATGACGACCTGGTGATCGATGGCGCCGGCATGGTGCTGCTCTGGCCGTTTCTGGAAACCCTGTTCAGCCGCCTGGAGCTGCTCACGCAAGAACGGCTGTTTGGCGATGAGGCCCAGCGGCAGCGGGCCATGGCCCTGTTGGGGTTTCTGGTGGATGGCGATGGGGATCCCCCCGAATGGCGCCTCACTCTGGCGAAGCTGCTCTGCGGCGCCCTGCCCCAGGCCCCCTATGGCCTGGAAGCCCCCCTCAGCGATGCCGAACAAGCCGAGGCGGAGGCCCTGCTGCAGGCCCTGCTGGACCATGCTGACGGCCGGCTGGGCGACGACGGCGCGGCCCTGCGCCAAGGCTTCCTGCAGCGTCCCGGGCTGCTGTCGGCCCGCCCCGGCGCCTGGGTGCTGCAGGTGGAGCGCTGCTCCGGCGATGAGGTGCTGGATGGGTTGCCCTGGAGCTGGAGCTGGATCCGGTTGCCCTGGATGGACGATCTGCTGCAGGTGGTGTGGTGAGGGAAGAAGGCGCGGCCGAAAGCGCTAGCGTTTTGATTGCACTCCTGCGGCATCTCGATGCCAGCCCTCAGCCTGCGGGGCCTCTCCCAGGACATCTACGACGGCCTCAAGGCCATGGCGGCCCAGAATCACCGCAGCATGCAGGAGCAGGCCAGGCTGCTGATCGAACGGGAGGTGCGCCTGCATCAACCCGGTGCCATGGAGCGTGCCCGCAGCTGGCGCGAGCGCATGCGCGATCGGAGCATGCCCCAGCTGCTGGAGGATCTGCGCGCCGATCGTGAGCGTTGAGCCAACGCTCCACGGGGAGCGCCACGTGCTCGATGCCTCCGCCCTGTTGCGGTTGTACCTGGCCGATGGTCCGCTGCCGGAACGGTTGGAAGAAGCCGCAGAGCTGCTCGCGGAACTCCAGCGGCTGCCCCTGCGCACCATGGCCAGCATGGAGCTGTGCTCCACAGTGCTCCAGCTCACCGCAGATCAGCAGCTGGCTGGAGCGGCTGGGAGGTCCGGCTGCGGAGGCGGAAGGGAGCTGGGCCCGTGATCGCCCCTCTTCGGCGCCCGAAACCGCGACCAACGTGTCGCCAACGCTCGCTGGTCTGGCGGAGGGTCGTAGGGGTGAGGCACGATGGAACAAGCATTTGCGTGGGCCATGCCTGAAGCCGCGTCTGCCCATAAGGCCGCTACCGCAACCCATCCGGACACCAGCCAACAGAGAATTGGCCGCACGCGGCGCACCAGCGCAGATCCCCAGCGGGCCCAGCAAGGGGCAACCTCCGCCGCCTCTGCAGCGCCCGCCGCACTGGACAGCCTGAGCCGCCTCCAGCAACTGGCCGATGCCAGCCCCCAGGTGGCGCAGTTGCGGCGGCTGCAGGCGCTGGCCGATGGCCGATCCGCCCCGGTGGCCCAGCTTGCGGGACCACTAGAGGAAGAGGAATCTCTCCAGGGTAAGTTTGCTCCTGCTCAGCTACAGCACCAGCTCCGGAAGGCGCCCCGCGCTAACAATACCGGCCTGCCCGACAACCTCAAGGCCGGCATCGAATCGCTGTCCGGGCTGTCGCTGGCCCACGTGAAGGTCCACTACAACTCGTCGCAGCCGGCGCAACTCAACGCGTTGGCCTATGCGCAGGGCAGCGACATACACCTCGCACCGGGGCAAGCACAGCATCTGCCACATGAAGCCTGGCATGTGGTGCAGCAGGCTCAGGGTCGGGTGCAGCCAAACATGCAAATTGTAGGTGGGGTGGCGGTGAATGAAGACGCGGGGCTGGAGCGGGAGGCGGATGTGATGGGCTCACGGGCTCTGCGAGTTGGCGTATTGCAGTGTGCAAAACAAGAAAATGGCGAAATGTCGAATATGTTAGCATTTAATCCAAAATTATCGCTTCAGTGCGCGCAGCTGAGGCAAACGCACGCTTTAAGCAGCAGCCCTGATGCTGTAATTCAAGGGGTATGGAACGTGGCAGAGATTACCAGGCAAAAAAGCGAACTTGACGGTAGAAATTTTTTCCCCGGCGGTGCGAGAGGCTCTGCCCTGCATCACATTATCAGTCGCGACAGCATCAAAAAATTCAGCCGCGCCTTAGCCATGGCAAAACGCAATAACATTGAGGAAGCAGAAACGTTTTGGGAAACTGCCAAGGGTGCCACAAATATTGAGATTCGCCGGCAATCGCTTGGCTTGGAAGCGAAGATTCTTGAAAACATGCCGCTCAACCTATCCTACGGGCCGATAAATCCCTTGAACGATCCCGGCGTAGGCTTTGATCCCGATACGGTTGAAGGCGATACTGGTGCAAGAGTGATGACACCTGTTTCTGCGCAATTATCCATCATTAATGATTTGATTGAAAACAACACAGTTGAAATATTGGGCGGCGAAGAGAGCGGCCCTTTGTGGGAGCAGGCGAATACAGCGTTAAGAAGTGCGAAAGACTCTTACGGCGATGCGACGATCGATGTGCCGAACATGGAGCAGTGGCTGAGTAGTGGCAACGGTGCCGACCGCCGCTTTTTTCGTAAAGGACTATATGGGTTTTTGGGTGCCGCTGAGGGGGCTGATCGATTTCTTCGCACCCCCATTCCCGTCCTTGCCGAAATTGGCATGCGCGCCCCCAATGACGAAGTGGATGAAGAGACCCCTGAGAACTTTTCTACATGGACGTATGCAGCGCCCGCAAATCTTAGCCACTTTCTTGCCAGACACACCTATGACTATTTTACCTTCGTCGATGCTGATATTAAGCTGGTCAATACCTTTTGGCCGGTGGGAACTACCGCTGAAAACATTGTCGCGTATGCCAACGCAGCGATGTTGTACGTGTATTCTTACGTGACCGATTTGTTTGACAATAAAGAGGAAGATGAAGAGCTGCCAAGTTTCGTTGGCATCAAAAACGTCCGAGTTCCAAACGTGCCGAAGCCCGTTTATCTAATGTTTGGCATTGAGGAAGTACGCGAAAATGTGTTTCAAATGGACTTAAGAACCTTGGCACCAGATGGCGCCGTCGATGCCTATACAGCGGCATCTTTACGCGAAATTCGGGCGACTTTTCAATAGCAGGGTTGAGTGGGTTCGCCAATTATCGCAACACAAAAGCGCAAATGCCAGGCTGAAATGAATCCAGCCTGCTGCCATTGATCCATTAAAAATAGCACCCAAACCGATTCGGAGCAGATCAGCATTGCGATAATAATCGGTCATCACGCAGTGTCAGATCAATTAACTTGACGCAAGATTATTGAAATGGTAGCGTAATGTAACCGACGTCAGTCCCGCCCAATGCGACTGCGCCACCGCCACGTCATGCAAGTCAAGCGCTGTGTAAGGGCCGGCACCCATTCCCAATTCGATATTGTGCACCCTGATTTGGCAGAACGCTCCGCACTCCTCAGGAGGCGCTAGTGCCTTGCGGTGCATTAACACGCTCGCGATCAGGGTTCAGCAAACCAAGAAAGAAACGGAGCAGCTGAGGCGCGAAAACGCCAGAGAGAAAGCTTTAAGCGCCTTGATCAAGCAGCACTGCTTTCCGGACGATTCCAACTCAACCCCACTCCCACCAACCGAGCCCGGTTCCAGTTCTTCCTGACGTTGATCGCGGACGTCAGTTTGCCCGATCTGGAGGGGTAAGGCTGAGCCCATGCCGACGCCGACGGCTCAGCAGAGCAGGCAGCAGGGAGGAGCTGTCATGGGCCTGGCTCCAGGGCAGTCCAACCAGGGTTGTCGAGTGGGACTAAAATAAGTGGGACTAAACTAAGACTTAGTTCATAAGGACGTTCGATGGTTGCCCCGAAGGATTTCCAGGTCAGCCGACCCCTGTCCGACCTTCCCCTGGCAAGCCATCAGCTCGTGAACGTGCACCAGGCCAAGACCCATCTCTCCCAGCTGCTGCAGCAAGTGGAGCAGGGCCAGGAGGTGGTGATCGCCCGCTCAGGGGTGCCGATTGCGCGGCTGGTGGCCTGGCATCCACCAGCCCAAGCGGTGGCGGCGCCAGGGGCAATGCACGGCCAGATCAAGCTGGCCGATGATTTCGATGCGCCTCTGGATGGGTTGTTTGAGGCATTGCCGTGATGCGGTTGCTGCTCGATACCCATCTGCTTCTGTGGTGGCTGAGCGGCGATCCACGGCTGCCGCAGCAGGTGGTGGAGCGTGTGCAGGCGCCGGGGGCGGAAGTGTTCGTGAGCCAGGCGTCGCTGTGGGAGATCGTGATCAAGCTGTCGATCGGCAGGCTGCAGGTGGATCTGCCGGACCTGGAGCGCCAGGTGCCGCTGCAAGGCTTCCGTTGGCTGCCGATCCGCAACAGCCATCTGCTCGCGGTGGGGGAGGTGGAGAGTGATGGCGTCCACCGGGATCCCTTTGATCGCTTGCTGGTCTGCCAGAGCCGGATGGAGCCGCTGCTGCTGCTGACGGGCGACAGCCAGCTAAAGCGCTATGGATCCACTGTGATCCTGGTGGCCTGAGGGGCAACCCCACCTGCAATTGCTGGCCGCCCTGCTGGCCGAGGCACCGGAGCGCTTTCCCCTGGAGCAGAACGCCGTAACGCGCAACCTGCGCGAGTTCGAGCCCATCCCCGCGCTGAGCAGCAAAAACTGGCCAGCCATCCCGCTGACTTAGCCTTACAACGCTGGCTTGTGGACCCGGCACCCTTGGAGCCTCCAGCCGACAAAGATGCTCAGCAGCGCTTAGCGAGTAGGCGCGAACTGGAGACGTCCAAAGAGCTGGAGCGCGAACTCGACTGGCTGGCGGCTCTGGTGCAAGTGCGTTTGGAGCGCCTGTTCCAGGGGGGCGGAGATCCCAACAACAAGCTGCCACCCATCCCCGAGCCACCCCCCCTGCCCACCGCCGGCGCCATGGCCCATGAGACCGCCAGCCCCTGGGCCCAGCTGGCGGCTGAGTTGACCGACGAACCCCTGGCCCGTCTTGCCCTGGCGCTACTGCTGGCGGCCCAGCTGCGCCCCCAGGCCCTCGATGCCCTGCAGGTGCGCAACTCACAACTGGAGCGGCGCTTCAGCGAATGCGGCGGGGTGGTGCGGGAAACGGGCTTTGAACCCACCGGTGACACCCTGGCCCTGCTGGCCGATGGCGGCCAGGTGGCGGGTCGGCTGGCGGTGCTGCGGCTGCTGGCGGAGGAGGGGCCGCTGCGGCGGCTGGGGTTGCTGGCGCCACCGGAAGCTGATGCGCCGCTCAAGGGGGGGCTCAGGCTGAGCGGCGGCTGGCTGGAGTGGATTGCCGGCGCCGGCCCCCGGCCCGGCGATGAACTGGCAGCAACCACCGCCCGGCGATTGACCACGGATATGGCCTGGCAAGACCTGGTGTTGCCGGCCGGCACCCTGCACCAATTGGAGGAGATCGAGACCTATCTCCACCACCGGCCCACCCTGCTGGCCGCATGGGGCATGGCCAAGCGGTTGCGGCCTGGCTATCGGGCCCTGTTCCATGGCCCACCGGGTACGGGCAAAACCCTGACGGCGGCACTGCTGGGGGCCCGGTTGGGGCTGGAGGTGCGGCGGGTGGATCTATCCCAGACGGTGTCGAAATACATCGGCGACACCGAAAAAAACCTGGCCGCAGTGATGGATCGGGCCGAGCAACGCCAATGGCTGCTGGTGTTCGATGAGGCCGATGCCCTATTCGGCAAGCGCAGCGAAACCCAAAACGCCCACGACCGCTATGCCAACCAGGAGGTGGCCTATCTACTGCAACGGCTCGAAAGTTTTAGCAGTGTGGTGATTCTGGCCACCAATTTGCCCGTCAACCTCGATGGGGCCTTCCTGCGCCGTTTCGAGAGCGTGGTGTATTTCCCGCTGCCGGGCCCCGAGCAACGGCTAAGGCTATGGCAGGACGCCTTCTCACCCCAGGCCCAACTGGAAATTGACCTGGCGACCCTCGCCCAACGCCACGAACTCTCCGGCGGCCTGATCCTCAACGTGGTGCGCCAGGTGAGCCTGCAGGCGATCGCCCGCGGTAACAACACCATTCTGGAGGCTGACCTACTGCGGGCGATTCGCCGCGAATTGGAGAAGGAGGGGAAGGGGATGGGAGGGGGAGGTTGAGCGCTGACCAGCCCGGCTAGATGATGCCGTCTTTGATCAATTGCGCCTCAATCGCAGCCACCACATTGGCGACGCCATCTTCGCCGGCAAGCATCTGCCGCAACTCCTGGGCCCGGATGCGAAAGCTGGGGTTGTCGGCGATGGCCCCCATGCTGAGCGCCAGGGTCTCGGCGTTCAAGGTTGGCAGCCGATGGGTCGCCGGACTGACACCAAGCCGCTCCAGGGTTCGGCCCCAGGCGGGCTGATCCGCGAAGAAGGCCACCACCGTTGAGGGCAGGCCATGGCGCAGGGTGGTGGCGGTGGTGCCGGCGCCGCCGTGGTGAATCGCTCCCTTCAGTTGCGGGAACAGCCAACTGTGGGGGCATTCCTCCAGGAGATACACCGAGGCTGGTAGCGCCGTGCGGGGGACGATGCGCCCCCAGCCCGGTGACAGAATCAGCCGTTGGCCGGCTATGCGGGCCGCCTCCACCAGCAGCGATCCCAGGGCGGCGGGATCGCGGGCCATCATGCTGCCGAAGCCGGCATGGAAAGGCCTGTCGCCGGAGTCCAGAAACTCGCGAAGATCGTCGGCTGGTTGATAGCTGGAAGCCCGGATTTCGTCAGTGGCGGAGGGCGATTCCAGAAAGCAGTAGCCCGCCACGCTGGCCGATGCCTGCCAGTCGGCAGGACGGGCCAAGACCCGGGGGCTGAACAGGTGCAGCACGGCCGGATGAGCCAGTTGCGCAGGCGCGTCCCTGCGGCTGCGCGCCCCACCCCAGGGCAGCGGCGCCAGACCTCTATTGCGCCGCCAGGCCTGGATGACGCCGCTGTCCTGGCGCCATTTCAAGAGGCTGACGCTGTGATAACTCAACCGGTTCAGCCGCCGCCTCAGTCGCTGACCAATTCTGCGGGGCGGCGGCGGGTCGGCTGGGCCAGGGAATTGCAGAAAGGCAAAGTCTCCAGTGGCGATGATCGGAATCGGACTCAGCACCATCAACGGGCAGCCCTCGGCCTCAGCCAGGTGATATCCCCACAGGGCCAGCGGCGTGACCAACAACAAATCGGTGCCGGCCATCGCCGCAGCGGCCGTTGTCAGCATCGCCTCCAGCAGCTGCTTTGAGACCAGCTTTACGGGCTTGCCCCGCAGCAGCTCCAGCCCCTGCTTCGATGCCAGCAGTTGCCTGTAATCGCCAGGCAGCGGCACAAACGGAATGGCGTGCGCCGTGGCAATCGCCTCGAAGTTGACACTACCAATCAACTGAATCGCATGCCCCCGCCGCTGCAACTCCAGCAAAATCGCCAGGTAAGGCTGAAGATCACCGCGAGAACCCACGGAAAGCAACCGGATCGTGGCCATGGGTGAAGCTCGTAGCGTCAGATAGCCTAATAGACCTGTTGTCGTGTAACTTGAATATCACTGCAGGCCGTTAATGGGCGGCTGATGGTTATCAATTGGATAAATCGATGGGGTAAATCGATTCTATTCACTGTGCCGCCCCCAGCCCTGCCGCCGCCAGCCCTGCCGCCGCCGCCCCGCCAAACTCTGTGGGCTCCGGCTGCCCCTTGCGGCGGGCCTTCTCGCGGGCCAGCTCATGGTTCATGTCGGCAGGAATGAAGGTCACCGGCTTGCCGGCTCGACGGGCGGCGAGCAGTTCGTCGCGGGCGACTTCGCCACCGCCGAGGCCCACCAAGGCATCGCTGCTGCGCACAATGGCGCTGGATGTGGGCGACAAACCCTTGCCCTGCGGCAGCTCGCCCCCCCAGGTGCTGTCCGGCACGAAGAACACCGTGTCCACACAGGGAGAGAGGGGAACCTGCTCCTGGCGGGCCAGGCTGGAGACGATGCCCATGGTCTCGAACCCTTTCCCCTTGGCCAGTGCGTAGATCTGGCCAATGCCTTCGGCGGTGCCGCCGCTATTGATCAAGGTGCGGGCCGGAGCGTGGCGATCAAGGATGCGGCTGACTTCCCGCACCAGGGCATCGGGATCTTGATAACCGGCCCCCGAATAGCCCACGAAGGTAAGCACTTTCTTGCCTGATGCTTTCAGATGGCGGGCGATGGCGGCGGCATCGCCTGGATGGATAGGGGCGGGCCCCTTGCAGGCCAGCGGGGCCGCGGCAGCGGGGCCGATGAAAGACCCGGCCAGCAGGGCGACGGCGGCCAGGGCCTCGCTCACAGGCAGAAACAAGGTCTGGCTCCGGTGCAGGCACTGTCGCCGCAGAAGCCGGGCAGGGATGGGGATCGCTGCAGCCATGGCGATGCTGTCGTGGGGTTGCCCCAGTTGTTTGTCCATCGAACCTAGGTAGCCCCACGGGCCAAGCCGCTCAAGCCATGGGCATGAACATCAAGGCCCCGCAGGTCCAGGCCAGGGACCGCCCCCGGGCCGACCGTGGAGCAGCAGCGAATCCTCCGCTTACGATCTGATTCTCAGGCTCAGCGCAGGTCATGGGCCATCCTGACGACCCGATCTCTCCGCCCAGCAGGCAGCGGCTCCGGGAGTTGGATCGGTTGTTGGTGAAGGCTGTGGCCGATCTGCATGGTCCTGCCACCCGGGTTGAGCGGCTGGGGTCGGCTGGTCGTTTGCTGGGCCTGTTGCTGCTGCTGGTTGGTGCTACGGCCGCTTACTGGCTCCTGCCGGCGGGCTTTGCTGGCTGCCTTGCAGTGTTGCTGGCAGGGGTGGCCTATGCCCTGCTGCTGATCGCCACCCACGAGATGGTGCATGGCACGTTGTTTGGCAGTCGATCGCTGGAGTACGGCCTCGGTTGCCTGCTGAGCTGGCCGATGGCCTGGCCTTTTGCCACCTACGCCAGGTTGCACCTGCTGCATCACCGCTGGAACGGTGTGGACGGGCGCGATCCGGAGCGGACCCAACACCTGCCTGCAGACCCTCTGCCCGCCAGCCCGCTGGAACGCTGGCTGCAGCGCCATCCCTTCGGGCTGCGCTGTCTGCTGCTGGGTGGCGTCGGGTTGATCCTCGACACTGCCGGCCAAGGCTGGCGTCTGCGTGCGGTGGATCCCCGGCTGGATCGAGCCCGTCGCCTCGATGGCGCAGGGGTGATCCTGCTGCAATCGTGCTTGCTTGCCTTGGCCATCCGTCAGGGGGTGCTGCTGCGCTATGCGTTGTTTTGGCTCGTCCTGGAACGGGTGATTGGTGTGGTCGTGCAGTACCGCGGCCTGGTGGAACACCACGGGCTGTGGCGGCAGGCAGAGGGCCGCGCCGGGGCAGACCCTCTGCCCCGGCGGCTGCGCCAACTGGCCACCAGCCGTGATGTTGCGAGCGGCCCCTGGCTGAATGCGCTGATGGGTGGGCTGCCCCACCACAGCACCCACCATGCCTTTCCGGCCCTGGCGACCGCCAGGCTGCCCGAGGCCACCCTGCGGTTGCATGCCGTGCTCCGCAGCCAGCGTTGGCCCCTGCCACCCCGGTTGAAGACCTATGCAACGGCGCTGCGGGAAACGGCGCTGCTGGAGGAAGAAGTCGCCTGAGCACTTGGCACGGTTCATCACGCTCCAACCTCCCCCCGGTGCGCGACTCCGCACATTGGCCGCGGTTTTGCTTGTGGGGGCGGCCTTCCTCCCTACTAATGGTCTCGGCCTGTGTCAGGTGGATCCTTGGTGAGATTTCTGGTGCCGCGGGAGCACTCCCCCGGTGAAAAGCGGGTGGCCGCCACGCCCGAAACCGTCCGCCGCCTGCTGGGCAAGGGCGTGAGCGTGCAGGTGCAGCAGGGGGCCGGTGCGGCGGCTGGGTTCCGGGATGATGATTTTTTGGCCGTCGGCGCCGAACTGGGCCCGGAGGAGGGCCTGCCCTGGGAGGAGGCCGACGGGGTGCTGTGCGTGCAGACGCCACCGGCCGCAAGCCTGCAACGCCTGCGGCCGGGCGCCCTGCTGGTGGGGCTGCTTTCGCCCTACGGCGCCACCGACCTGGCCGAGACCCTCAACGGCCGCGAGGCCTCGGCCATCGCCCTCGAGCTGTTGCCGCGCATCAGCCGCGCCCAGAGCATGGACGTGCTCTCGTCTCAGGCCAACATCGCCGGCTACAAGGCGGTGCTGCTGGCCGCCGCCGCCCTCGATCGCTATGTGCCGATGCTGATGACGGCCGCCGGCACCATCCAGCCCTCGCGGGTGCTGGTGCTGGGGGCCGGTGTGGCCGGCCTGCAGGCCATCGCCACCGCCAAGCGCCTAGGCGGTGTGGTTTACGTCTCTGATGTGCGTGCCGCCGCCAAAGAGCAGGTCGAATCCCTGGGGGGCCGCTTCATTGATCCGCCCGAACTGGAGGACAAGCCCGCCGAGGAGGGCGGCTATGCCAAGGCCGCCAGTGAGGCCTTCCTGGCGGCCCAACGCCAGCAGCTGGCCGATCAGCTTGCCCTCGCCGACATGGTGATCTGCACCGCCCTGGTGCCGGGCCGCGCGGCGCCCCGACTCATCAGCGAGGAGATGCTTGATGGCATGCGGCCCGGCGCCGTGGTCGTCGATCTGGCGGTGGCCCAGGGCGGCAACTGCTTCGGCACCGTCGCCGGCCAGACGGTCGAGCGCCGGGGGGTGCAATTGATTGGTGCTGATGCCCTGCCCTCCAGCGTCCCCAACCACGCCAGTGCCCTTTATGCCCGCAACGTGGCGGCCCTGATCGAGCACCTGCTGGCCGAGGAGGGGCTGCGGCTCGATCCCGAGGATCCGATCCTGGCGGGCTGCCTGCTCACCCACGGCGGCGTCTGCCGGCGTGAGGATGTCGTCTATCCCAATGGTTCCCGCAACGGAGGTTCGTGATGAGTGCTTTTTCCCAGGCCCTGTGGGTGTTGCTGCTCGGCAGCCTGCTGGGTCTTGAGTTGATCGGCAAGGTGCCCCCCACCCTGCACACGCCGCTGATGTCCGGCGCCAACGCCATCAGCGGCATCACCGTGCTGGCTTCGCTCACGCTTATCCAGAAGGCCGGTGACAACCAGGCCCTGCTGTTGATCGGCGCCCTTTCCCTGGGCTTCGCCCTTTACAACGTGGTCGGTGGCTTCCTGGTCACCGACCGCATGCTCGCCATGTTCCGCCGCAAGGGAGACAACTGATGTCGACTGAATTACTGACCGATGGCATCGACCTGGTGGCGGTGCTGCTGCTGGGCCTGGGCATCAAGGGCCTTTCCAAGGTGCGCTCCGCCCGCGGCGCCAACCAGCTGGCGGCCGTGGCCATGGGCCTGGCGGTGCTGGGCCTGTTGATCGAAATCCGTCCGGGGCCGATGGCCTGGTTGTGGATCGCCGCCGGCACCGCCGCCGGTGGCCTGGCCGGCGTTGTTACCGCCCTGCGGGTGCCGATGACGGCCATGCCCGAAGTGGTGGCCCTGTTCAATGGCTGCGGCGGTCTGGCCTCCTTGCTGGTGGCCGTTGGTGTGGCCCTGTTTGATTCCGACGGCGCCGACATGGTGGCCCTGGTGTCGATCGCCATTTCGGTGTTTGTCGGAGCGATCACCTTCAGCGGCTCGATTGTGGCGATGGCCAAGCTGCAGGGCTGGCTCAGCACCCCCGCCTGGACCCAGAGTTCGTTGCGCCACGTCGTCAACATCTCCCTGGCGGTGGCGGCCCTGGTGGGGGCCGTGCTGCTGCCTGGCGATCCCGCCGGCCTGCCGCTGTGGTTGCTGGTGATCAGCTCCAGCCTGCTGGGGGTGGGTGTCACCCTGCCGATCGGCGGCGCCGACATGCCGGTGGTCATCTCGTTGCTCAATTCCTATTCGGGGGTGGCCGCCGCCGCCGCCGGCTTTGTCGTCGGCAGCCAGCTGCTGATCGTGGCTGGCGCCATGGTCGGTGCGGCCGGCCTGATCCTCACCCAGGTGATGTGCACGGCCATGAACCGCTCGCTGTTGTCGGTGCTGTTTGGTGGTGCCCTCGGTGCCAGTGCCCTCAGCGGTGGCGGTGGTGCCGGCGGCGAGGCGGGCTACAGCCGCATCACCAGCTGCAGCCCCGAGGAATGCGCCATGGCCCTCGAGCAGGCCGAGCGCGTCGTGTTTGTGCCCGGCTACGGCCTGGCGGTGGCCCAAGCCCAGCACGCCCTGCGCGAGCTGGCCAAGCTGCTCGAAAACCACGGCGTTGAGGTCAGCTATGCCATCCATCCGGTGGCGGGTCGCATGCCCGGCCACATGAATGTGCTGCTGGCCGAGGCCGATGTGCCCTACGAGCAGCTGCTGGAGATGGACACCATCAACCCCGAGTTCCCCCGCACCGATGTGGTTATCGTGCTTGGCGCCAATGATGTCGTCAATCCCGACGCCAAGAGCGACCCCACCAGCCCCCTCTACGGCATGCCCGTGCTGGAGGTGGACCAGGCCCGCCAGGTGTTCGTGGTCAAGCGCAGCCTCGGCGCCGGCTACTCCGGCATCTCCAATGCCCTGTTCGAGCGACCCCAGACCGCCATGGTCTTCGGCGATGCCAAGGCGGTGCTCAACGGCCTGCTTTCCGAGCTGCGCAGCATGGGCGTCGGCAAGGTGAAGGTGACGGCCTGAGGGGGGGACACAATGTCACCCCGAATAGGGGTAGCATGACCCCATTGCGGAGTCGAACGACCCCGCAATGGGGTTTGCTGTTGGTTTCTCCATGAACCCTGTGCTCGAAGCGATTTTCGGCAATCGCACCGCCGCCTGGGTGCTGCTGTTTTTGCAGTGCTACGGAGAAGGCCATGCCTTGCGGATTGCCAAAACCTTTGGTTTTGGGTTGAACATGACCCAGCGGCAATTGAAACGCCTGGAAGAAGAAGGAGTACTGGTGAGCCGATTGGTGGGTAATATCCGGCTGTTTTCCTTCAATGAGCGCAACCAAACCGTTCGCAACCTAAGGCAACTGCTGGAAGCTGAACTCAAGCTTCTGCCTGACGATCAGCTGCAGAATTACTTCCGCCAGCGCCAACGACCGAGGCAGACGGGCAAGGCCCTGGTGAGCCATGGCTGAGATCAATGGGGCCACCACTCTTGAGGAATTGGCCGTGTTGATCAGCGAAGCTCTTGAGGCGGCTGGAATCATCGCCACCCTATCTGGAGGAGGCGCGGTATCGATCTATAGCAAGAATCAATACATGAGTCACGACCTGGATTTCGTGACATCAGCTGATGCCAGAAGGCTGCACGACGCGATTGCTCCACTGGGCTTTCGCCAGAGTTCGTCCAAGCGGCTGTTTGAGCATCCACTCACCGCTTGGCTGGTCGAGTTTCCCGCCGGACCACTTGGCTTTGGTGCCAGAGAGGTTGATCATCGGGCGATTCCTTTGCTTGAAACGCCCTATGGATCCCTGCGTATTATCACGCCAATCCTTTGTGTGATCGACAGATTGGCAGCCTATCTGCACTGGAATGATCGTCAGTGCTGGGATCAGGCCGTACTGGTGTGCCGAAGCCACCCCGTGAATTGGGAAGAAATTACCAGCTGGGCCAGGAACGAAGGGATGCCCATGGAGGAAATCAATCTCCTGCGGACGATGTCAAGCTCGTCGCCATGATCAACCAGCAGGTTTGGGCTTTTGGTTCTAGCCAGGCCGACCTCCAGCATCTTGCGGAACACCCGAAAGGCGTCGTCGCTGCTGCCGTAGGCGCGCTTGCTGTTCTCGTCATTGACCCAGGCGAACACGATCAGCTGGCTAGCTGCGTGGTAGCGGAATAAGAGCCGGTACTGCTGGAAGAACTTCGCCCGAAAACAGTGCTTGTGATCGGCACCCAAAGTGGCGACTTGGCGGAACTCCGGATGGGTCGTGTCTTGACGGATGACGTCGAAGGCCAACTTGACGATTGAGGAAGAGTGGCTGGGCGAAAACCGTCCAACCATGAACGATCAGGGATCGGGCCCAGGCCGCACTCATGCTTCATCCGCCGACAGGGCCGCATCGAGATCGACTTCGATGCCACCGACCAGTGACTGGAGCCGGTCGACCAGTCCCTCATCCACGGCCTGCAGGCGCTCGGGATGGCTTGCTATGTCGATAGCCAGGAAGCCTAGGAACTCACCGAGCACTGGGTCGTCTGCTTCAAGGCCTTCGGGGCTTGTAGATCGGGTCAACACCACCTCGCCTCTGGGGCGGATGCTGGCATGGTAATCCAGGTGCATTGTAACGGGCGGATATAAGGCACCGACCGGAACCAGCACGGTCACCCCGTGCAGACGTGGGGCCACCTACGGCTGTACGTCGATGAGCCCCGCACGGCCCGGATGGACCAGCGCACCAAGCCCTCGGTGAAGGCCAGCATCGAGGCCGCCGCTGACATGATGGGGATTGAAGCCTCCGCCTTCGTGGTGATGTCGGCCTATGCCCGCGCCCAGGAATTGCTATGTAGCACGCAGCAGACCCTGCTCCATCAGGGCGACCACCAGGTCCTGCTCGCTGCCCTCGACAAAGCGTCCAAACCAACCCCGGCGCTGCTGGAGGCCTGGCAGCTGCATCAGAACCGGGTCGTGCGCTCCTGATCTGGAGCGCTATCGGATTGAGGCCTTTGACTCCGGCCGGCACGACAGCAAAGATTTCCGCTGCGGCAGCGCCGGTCAGGCCAATTTTTTGCGTCGCACGGCACGATGCCAGAAGCGCGATGCCATCAATGCCCATGCCATTGGCACAGCCGATCTGCCTGCGGAGGCCGCCCCCCGGCCACCGCGCTCCAACCTGATTCCCGCTGTATTCCTCAGCCACCTCGCCGTTGACCAAAGGCATCAGGGGCAGGGATTGGGCCGCATTCTGCTGGTGGATGCGCTGTTGCAGTGCCAGCGGGTGGGGCAGATCCTGGGTGTGCGGCTGTTGCTCTTGGATGTGACGGCAGAGGGCGGGGAAGAGGTCCAAACTCGTCTGCATCGCTTCTACGCCGCGATGGGCTTCAAGCCTTTGCCTGGCCGCCCGGAGCGGTTGTTCCTCCCCCTTCGTGCCCTCCCTTCTTTCCAGCCAGGCGGGTGAGGGATCAGAACCGCAGAGGCCTGAGGCATGACCTGTTCGAATTGCACCAGACAGCCATGGTCTTCGGGGATGCCAAGCCGGCGCTCAAGGGCTCAGGAGACAATCAGGGGCAGGTCTTGCGAGAGGTTTTGCTTATATTGACTTGGCCTCAAAAAGCAGATCTGCGGTGCCCCACGCTCTAGAGTTGAGAAATTCGAGGTGCGTATGGACCCTGCACTCGTCAGGCGAGACGATGAAATCATGAGCGGAGCGCTCTGCTTTTCGGGCACGCGCGTTCCTGTGAAGAACTTGTTCGACTAATTGGAAGGTTACTCTTCGCTAGAGTCAGCAGAACATGACACCATCACCGGTTTCGATGTTCGTTTCGGACCCTTTTGCCGAGACAACTTTATGGCTTAAATGACATCAGAAATCACGATGATTTACAGACGCATGTGCTGAACTTTAGTCCCTGAACACGACCTGCCCTCCTGGCCATTTGTAGCATGGCGAACCCTTATAGGCGGATCCTCCCATCAAACCCGGATTGCTTCCGACTTGCGTGAATTGCTTGTCATCGCAAGCGATCTCACGGGTGCTTGCCGTTTGCCTCCCGCTTTTATGCGGCCAAATCGCCGGAGAAGGGGATATTATGCGGATCCGTCTAAGACCTGTTAGCAGGAACTGGCTCCGGTGGGCTGCGAAGGAATACATTCAATAGGCGGTTCATCGGTTCACCATGTCTTGATGGCAAAAATGGCGCGAGTGCCTGTGCTGTTCATCCACGAGCCAGCCAGCGTCATTCCGGTGGGGTTCTGATAAGGCTTAAGCCAAGTAAAGTTCGTAATCGGGATCGTTTCCTTCGTTTCGGTAATCCAAAGTGCTGAGGGAAGCCCATCAGTCTGAACGGTTACGGTGCAGCCTCCGAGCAGACGCCATTTGAAGCCGTGCGCGGGCTTGCCACCCGAGAATGGCTTAGAAGATGTCATTTCCCAGCAGCTAGAAGATTTTAAATTCTGAGCCTGCGCTGGAGTTGCCGAAGCCAACATGGCAGCGGCAACTCCAACAAGAAAGATTAGTCTAATTTCATGGTATGCAATAGATCTCCCAAGTTTGCAGCTTGCGCTGAGGAGGTCTTTCGTGAATCTCTGCATACTGTAGGAAGAGCATCATGAATTTCTCCAGCATCCAGTCTACCGGTGTGCCAGTGGAAGCAGCGTCCCGTGGAGTGGTGTAACTCAGGAGGAGCAGCCCCGGCGTAGCCGGGGCTGACGGTTCGCCTCCATCAGTTCTCTGCTGTTGCAATGGGTGGGCCGGTCTGTGACCCTGTTTGGAGCACAACCAACAAA
>JAPLIC010000018.1 GCA_026389315.1 Cyanobacteriota bacterium | reverse complement strand
TATTCAGCGATCAGGGTTTATAGTGGTTTAATGGGGTTGAGCAATCAGCCTCCAAGCAGTCATTCTCCGACTGCTCCTGTTCACCCTCCAAAAGGGTCCCAGGACCTCCTGAGTTACACCACTCGAAGGGGCGCTACCCCAGTGGAATCGACAGCGTTTACTCCGGCTACTAGGACAGGTGGCCATCCATACCCTGTGCAGACTACTTTGCAGGTTCGATAGCACATTTGGTCACGTGTTGGCTGATCCCCAGCTGAGGGTTGATGCTAGGTTTTGACTTCACAGGTACTTGGGAAGTCTGCCTGGTAAAACTGTACATGTGCTTCTTGTACCTCTGCAGTCTATGTTTGCTGTGAAGCGGCCTGGCTAACAAGCCCCTTGAGTGGACAGGCCACCACCAACTCCCTGCTTCGCCATCGCAAGCTTCCTGCCTGCCACTCAGGGGCAGCGTTAGCATACAACCACAAATGAATCAATGACGTTGACCCAAGAAGCCTTGCATTTTTTCACCGGAGTAGCCTTTGACTTGATGCCTGATATAGGTTATACCGATCTCGAGGAACTTAGCCAGTTAGCAATATATAATGAGCGGGATCATCATTATGCGGCTGCTCGCGAAGCTCTTCAGAAAGTCCAATGGGCAAAAATATCCGCTGTACAGGCAATCTCAGTCGAACAAGAGATAATCGCTCAATATAAACCAGGGGTCCTTTCGCTGCACCTTCTAGGCCAGGTTCAGCATGCCAAAGCTCTATTTGAGCTGGTAGCTCATGCGAAATCCGCCCTTGATAGCCTGTCTGTCTGCCTAAATGATGTCCATGGGCTGGGGATCCAAGGTGGAGATCGCGATCTCAAGTGGCCCCGTTTTCGCTCAAAAGTATCGCATGCAGACAATGTTCTTGGCAAAATACTTTCACGACTTAAGCCTTGGCTTGATAAGTCTAATAAGACCTGCAAGAGTATATCCGCACTTCGTGATTACTGGATTCATATTGGAGCACCATCAATTCCTCAGATTTACCCGCCAACAGGCCTTGGAGCTTTGCCCGTGCCAATCGCAATCCCATCGTCTTTCATTGAGATAGAGCATAAAGACTACGACAAGCTCTTTTGGGACAGCAGATCCTTTGCTGAATACCATATCGCTAATCTTGAGGCGTTTTTCAATGCAACAATAAAATCCTGTATAGCCGTCGAACGGAAGCCTGGAAATGGACAACCAATAACTCACAGTACTACGAAAACAAGTTTCTTTCCACTCCTCGCAACAGAAACATTTAAAGTAGACAAACTGGCACTCAGTCACTAATACTGTAATGCTGTCAGTAAACAAAAGGGCTATCATAGCCATCCACTGGGCCCGCCACCTAATATTCACTGTGCCCTTAAAGCTTCTTCCGCTTCAGCTCATTGCGGGCAGGTGATGGCCAGCGTTGCGATGACCTGAGATCAGGGCCAAGACGCAGAGAACCGGCAGGGCCGCATCATTTATGGTACAATTGGTTGGTTAGGGCGGCTCGCGGCATGGGAACCCACCCTGTCCTTCGAGTTGTCTTCTTCCGTTCTCAAGGAGGGAGGGGGAGCCAGTGAGAGCTTGGTTGCTTGATCTGAGCCGAGGCGATCGCAAGGCTATTGGGTGCGACATTAAGACCGCTCAATATGGTTGGCCTATAGGAATGCCTTTGATTCGTAAGCTTGAACCTGGATTGTGGGGGGTGCGATCGGCTATTGAAATAGGCATTGCACGGGTACCCCATCTGCTGATCTTCAGGTGGCACGAGAACGACGCTCTAGGTTGAGAGATGTCCAATGATAAATAATGAGTTCCTTGGAAGTGATTTTGATGGTTTTCTTCGTAACGAGGGATTCATCGAGGATGCTGAAGCGGTCGCAGCCAAAAGAGTTATCGCCTTTCAGATAGCCAAGGAAATGAAGAAGTCAAATATCACCAAAACGGAACTTGCTCACCGCATGCATACAAGTAGACCAGTTGTTGATCGCCTGCTTGATCCCTCTAATCGGTCAGTTACTCTTTCTACCCTTGGCAGAGCAGCATCAGCAGTGGGGAAGACTTTGAAGATTGAGCTATGTTAGTGGCATTCCCAACATCCAGATGCAGAAACTTCTTGTTTAGTTTGGCCAGTTGGATATTGCCAAGCGATTTTACATTTATCTAGACGCTTGTAATGCATTATGGAGATTTTGCGGATCAAAGTTGACTTGGTGAAGCTGGTTCTCTGAAAAACAAAGGCATCGCTGGCGAGATTGATCGAACAAAGAAACTCCTCTAGGGCGCGTAATCTATCCGCTTATTTGCAGGACATCTTTGCTGCATGCATTGCAATTGAAGATGTCCTCCAAGCTATTTCTTTGGAGGACTACCGCAGGCAGCGTGCTGTGAGGTCTTCGTGTAACCCGGCAGCCTCAGCCCCCCGCTCCCCCCAACATCTTGCGCAGATCTTCATTGAAGTCCCGCAGCACCGAGCGGGGGCTGACTTCATCGAGCAGCTCCAGGATGCGGTGCACTTCCGCCAGGCTCAGGGAGCGGTTGCCGCTGACGGCTTCGAAGTTGGCCTTCAGCACATGGTCGCGGATTTCTTCGAGGCTGGCCTGGCGGCCGACCATTTCGGCCACGTAGGGGTTGGAGCGGGCCGCCTGGATCAGGGCCTTGTTGAGCAGCTCGTAGGAAATCTCGCCCTTTTTGTTGGTGTAGGCCTTGACGATCGCCGCGTAGTCGGCGCTGTTGACCGTGGCCAGCTCCTCGGGGGTGTGGTCTTCGGCCAGGGGGCTGGGGGCCGCTGTCGTTGCCGTTGCCGCTGCCGCTGCCTCGGCCACCGCCGACCCGGCCACCGCGGCGGGACTGCGCACCGGACCGCGGCTCGAATAGGGCAGGCCGGCGGTTAGTTCCAGGGCCTCATCAAAGGCCTCCTGCGGAAACAGATCGGCGGGGGTGTGGGCCGCTAGATCGGCCTGGCCGCTGTTGCGGTTCAGCAGGGCCAGCCCCGGTTGGGCGCTGTCTTGGCGCAGGATCACCGCTCCAGCTGTTGGCCGGCACCCCTTCTGCTTTCTGCCCGCAGCCGCTACGGTCAGGCCATCCATCCCACATACAGCGGAGGCCGGGGTGCTCACGGGTCTGAGCCTGGAGAACATCGCCCTGATCGAGCGGCTGGAGCTGACCTTCGAGCCGGGCTTCACCGTGCTCACCGGCGAAACCGGCGCCGGCAAGTCCATCCTCCTCGATGCCCTCGATGCCCTGCTGGGCGGCGCCCAGGGAGCTGCCGCATCCCGCCTGCTGCGGCGCGGTTGCGAGCGGGGGCGCATTGAGGCCAGCTTCCGCCTGACGCCGCCGCTGCTGGCCTGGTTGGCGGCCCAGCAGCTCGACGCCGAAGACGATGACTTGCTGCTCAGCCGCGACTGGCGCCTGTTGCAGGGCCGCCTCAGCAGCCGCCATCGCCTCAATGGCGTCGTCATCAGCCGCTCCCAGGTGCTGGAGCTGCGGCCCCTGTTGCTCGATCTCACCGTCCAGGGCCAGAGCCAGCAGCTGGCCCGCCCCGGTCAGCAGCGCCGCTGGCTGGACCGCTCTGCTGGTGAGGGCCACCAGGGCCTGCTGGAATCCGCCCGCCAGACCTTTACGGCTTGGAAGGCGGCAGCGGCGGCCTTGGAGCGGGCGGCGGCCGAGCAGGCGGCCTTTGAGCGCGAGCGGCTGCAGCAAGAGCAGTGGCTGGAAGATCTGGAGGCGGCGGCCTTGGATGATCCGCTCGAGCGCCAGCGGCTGCAGGCCGACCAGGACCGCCTGGCCCACGGCGTGCGTCTCCAGGAGGGGGTGACCCAGCTGCTGGGCCGGCTGGTGGAGGGGGCCGAGGCGGCGCCGTCGGTGCTCGACCACCTCGCCGCCTGCGATCACGAACTCCAGACCATGGCCGGCCTCGATGCCAGCGTTGATGGCTTGCGCCAGGCCTGCGTCGCTGGCCTCGAAACCCTGCAGGATCTGGCCCGCCAGCTCGATCGCTACGGCGCCGCCCTCGACAGCGATCCGGAAAGTCTGGCCGGCCTGCAGGAGCGCATGGCCCAGCTCAAGGCCCTCGAACGGCGCCATGGCCTCGATCTGGCCGCCCTGATCGCCCGCCGCGACCAGCTGCGCCAGCAGTTGCTGCCCGGTGGTGCCGCCGCCGCCCTCGCCGCCCTCGAACAGCGGGAAATCGCCGACCGCCAGCAGCGCGACCAGGCCCACAGCGCGCTGAGCGTCTCCCGGGCCGCCGCCGCCCGCCGCCTCGAAGAGCAACTGATGCAGGCATTGCGGCCGATGGGGCTGGCCCACGTGCGCTTTGCGGTGCAGCTGCAGGCCGCCCCCGCCAGCGAGGAGGGCAGCGATGCGGTGCGCTTCTTGTTTACGGCCAATCCCGGCCAACCGCTGGCGCCCCTGGCCGAGGTGGCCTCCGGCGGTGAGATGAGCCGTTTTCTGTTGGCCCTCAAGACCTGTCTGGCCGCCGCCGACCCCCATGTCACCCTGCTCTTCGACGAAATCGACAGCGGCGTCAGCGGCCGCATCAGTGGCGCCATGGCCGCCCTTTTGAAGCAGTTGGCCGCCACCAGGCAGGTTTTTTGCGTCACCCACCAGCCCCTGGTGGCCGCCGCCGCCGACCACCACTTCAAGGTGTCCAAACAGGTCCAGGACGGCGACACCCGCACCCGGGTGTCCCAACTGCGGGACACTCGCGCCCGCCAGGCCGAACTGGCCGAACTGGCCGGCGGCGATTCCGGCGAGGCCCACTCCTACGCCGCCAGCCTGCTGGCACCGCCGCGAATTTCGGTTTAGGGGTGGGGTCCCACCCATTGCCACCAAATGCCAGCCAGCCCGCCTCAATCCGTCCGCAACGCCGTGATCGGATCCAGCTGGGCCGCCTTTTGGGCCGGATAGGCCCCGAAGAAGACGCCGGCCAGGCGAACAGGCGCTTGGCCAGCAGGGCGGTCGCCACCCCCAGGCTGACCACCAGCAGGCCGCCGACCAACGACAGGGTGATGGCCTCGATCAGGAACTGGCGCAGGATGTGGCCGGCGCGGGCGCCGAGGGCGCGGCGGATGCCGATCTCGCGGGTGCGTTCGCTCACCGACACCAACATGATGTTCATGATGCCGATGCCTCCCACCACCAGGGAGATGGCGGCGGATCCGCCCAGCAGGCTGGTGAAGATCTGGGTGACCGAATTGGAGGCGCTGACCAGATCGGCCTGGTTGCGGATGATGAAATCGTCCTTGCGGGGCGGCGTGATCTTGTGGCGCAGGCGCAGCAGATTGCCGATCTGAAATTCCGCCGCCGGCATCGCATCAGGGTTGCGGGCCGACACCGAGATGCTGTCCAGGGCGATGCCGCTGATCGCATTCACCCCCACGATGCGGCCGGCCATGGTGGTCAGGGGGATGAACACCTGGTCATCCGCGTCGCGAAACGAATTGACCCCCTTGTATTCCATGGTGCCGATGACGGTGAAGGATTCGCCCTGGATGCGGATGGTCTGGCTCAACGCCTCCGTGGCCGTCAACCCCAGGCTGTCCAGCACCGTCTGGCCCAGCACCGCCACCCGTTCGGCCCGCTCCAGTTCGGCGTCATTGAAGAAGCGGCCCGTCAGCGGCAGGAAATCGCGCACCTGTTGGTAGGCCGGGGTGGTGCCCACCACCGAGGTGTTGGTGTTGCGCTCCGCCCACACCACCTGCACGCGCCGATTCAGGACCGGCGCCACATCAGCTACTGCCGGCGCCGAGGCCAGAATCGCCCTGGCGTCATCCCACACCAGCGTCGAGGCGGATCCCGCCCCCTGGGAGGCGGCGCTGCCGGTGGTGGCCACGCCGCTTTGGACGAACAGTAGGTTCGAACCCAAGGATTTGAGTTGGCTTTCGGCCTGGGTCTGGGCGCCCCGGCCCACCGTCACCATCGTGATCACGGCGGCGATGCCGATGATCACCCCCAGCATCGTCAGTATCGAGCGCAGGCGATTGGCCACCAGGGACTGCCAGGCCAGGGGCACCGTTTCGCGCAAATCCGCCAGCAGGGGCGCCCGGCCCAGCTCCCGCACCCCCCGCCGCAGCCCCGGCCAACCGCCGCGCCGCAACCGCCCCCAGCCGCGCCGCCCCGCCGCCAGCCAGCCGCGCCTGCCGCGGCCAGCCCCCGGGCCGCCCGACCGGCGGGCAGCCACCGGTCGGCCCGGCCAGTGGCCCGCATGGTGCCGCCTCATCGAATCCCGCGGCCGCCACCGGCGGGTTGGAACGGGGAGCCGCTCTTGACCGGCTTGTCATTCGGTTTGCGTTGCCCCGGAAAGCTGATGTACACCCGCTGGCTTTCCTTGATTCCGCTCAACACCTCTGTTTGGGATCCCACCGTGGCCCCCACCCGCACTGGCTGGAAGCGGGGTTTGCCGCCGGCCTGGTGCAGCAGCACACCCGTTCCCCCCTCCTGGCTGACGATCGCCGAGGTCGGCACCAGCAGGGCGTTGTTACGGCGTCCCACCAAAAAGTTGGCGGTGAAATTCATGCCGGACATCAGCTTCGGGCCGCCCTCTTTGGGCAGACCCAACCGCACCTGGAAGCTGGTGACGTTCTGCACCACCACCGATTCCGGGGCGATCAGCCGCACCTTGGCCGGCACCGGACGCCGCGGGTAGGCATCTACCAGCAGGTCCACCGCCTGGCCCGGATGGATGCTGCCGATGTCCACTTCCGACACATTGGCCAGGCCTTCGAGGGCTCCAGCCAGCGCCACGATCGAGCTGGAGGTGGCCGAGCTGGTGGCGCTGGCGGAGGTGGTCGGCGTCACGAAGGCCCCCACATCGGCGAATTTCTGGGTGATGACCCCGGCGAACGGCGCCCTTATCAAAGTGTCCTCGATCAGGCTGTTGATGGACTGCAGGCTGCCCTGCGCCTTGAGCACCTGGGCGCGGGCCAGGGCGATGTCCTCCTTGCGAAAACCGGCCTGCAGCAGCTCCAGCTGGGACTGGGTGGCCTGGACTTTTTCCTGGGCGGCCCGGTACTGGGCGGCGCTGGCATCGAAGGCCACCCGCCCCAGGGCTCCGGCCTCAAACAGCTTTTTATTGCTGGTGTAAGCCGAGCGGATGGCCACCAGCTGGGCCCGGGCATCATTGGCGCCATTGCGGGCCTGGGCGATTTCTTCGGGACGGTTGCCGGCCACCAGCTTGCTGAGGTTGGCCTCGGCGGCGGCCAGGTCGCCCATGGCGCTCAGACGCTGGCCCTGCAGATTGCTGGCATCCATCTGGGCCAGCAACTGGCCCGCTGTCACCCGATCCCCCTGCTCCACCAGCAACTGCTGAATCCGCCCCGGTTGCTTGGGGCTGATGTTCACCGGCGCCACCGGCCGGATGACGCCGGTGGCGCTCACCTTGACCGTGATGTCCTGGCGCACGACCGCCGCGGTTTCCCGCTCCACGGACTGCTGGCGCTTCTGGTCCCCGCTGCGTTGCCATTGCCAGGCTCCGACAGCAGCGAGGCCCGCCAGCACCGCCAAGGCGAGGACCAATGCGGGGGCCAGCTTGGCTCTGGGGGCGTTCTGGGCGGGTGCTGCCACGAGGACGCTGCGGGGGCCGAAATGCCGGTTCCCAACTTTAGGCGGTGTGGCCTGCGCATGGCATGACCCCATGAAACTGTCAAGGGTCCCAGTTCCCCCTCAAGCCCCAATACGGTGAAGGTCTTATTTTTGGCCCCACTCAAGCCCCGTGAACCCCTCCGTTGCGACCGCCCCTGTCCCAGCCCGCTCCGGCCCCTGGAGCGCTGCGGCGATCCCTGACCAGGGTGGTCGCCTGGCCTTGGTGACCGGGGCCAACAGTGGACTGGGTCTTGAAACAGCGCGCGCCCTGGCGGCCCACGGGGCCACTGTGGTGATGGCCTGCCGCTCGCCCCAGAAGGCGGCGGCGGCTCGGACCCAGCTCCTGACCGACCTGGCCCATCAAAGCGTCGCCAGTCCTCACGGTGCTCTCGATTGCCTCAGCCTCGATCTGGCCGATCTGGCCAGCGTTGCCGCCGCCGCCGACACCCTGGCCCAGCGCTACGGCCGCCTTGATCTGCTGATCAACAACGCCGGCGTCATGGCCCCTCCCCGCACCCTGACCCGGGACGGCTTCGAGCTTCAGTTCGGCACCAACCACCTGGGCCATTTCGCCCTCACCCAGGCCCTTCTACCCCTGCTCAAGGGTCAAAGCGATGCCCGCGTCGTCAGTGTCACCTCCGGAGCCCAATACTTCGGTCGCATTGATTTCGACGATCTCCAGGGCGAGCGCCGCTACGACCGCTGGAAGGCCTACGGCCAGAGCAAGCTGGCCAATGTGATGTTCACCCTCGAGCTCCAGCGCCGGCTGGATGGCGCCAACACCGGCATCCGGGCCCTGGCGGCCCACCCCGGCTTGGCCCGCACCTCCCTGCAGCCCTCCTCGGTGGCCGCCAATGGTTCTTGGTTTGAACCCATCGCCTATCGGCTCATGGGCCCCCTGTTTCAAAGCGCCGCCATGGGGGCCCTGCCCCAGCTGTACGCGGCCACGGCCCCAGACGCTTCGTCGGCTGGGCATTACGGCCCCGATGGCTTCGGGGGGATGGGGGGCTGGCCCAAGCCGGTGCCTGTCGCTGCCGCAGCCCTCGATGCCAGCCAATGCCAGCGCCTCTGGCAGGTGAGTCAGGAGTTGTTGGCTGGCTGTTCGGCTTGGCGCCAGGTGGATTGCCTCTAACGGCAGATCCAACGAAAAGCAGATCCCGGGCCACTGGTGGTGGCGGGTCCCCTCAGCCAGGCGCAGGTGCGCGAGAGGAGTTCCAAATCATCAAACCAGGCAGATTTCGTCATTTGGTTCCCATGCATTCGATGGTGATAAAAACAAGAATCAATCAAAATCCCCGGCGCCATACAGGTCACTGCCATCATCACGCCGAGGTCTTCTCCTTGGGACAGACCCACTTGTAATAGTCCTTCGCTCCGCCCTCGGTCGCCCCCGCCGCCGTTTGAGGGGTGTTGAGCTTGGCTCATCAACGTGTCTCACCCGACGTCCCTAGAATCTGTGGCTGCCGAAGGCTCTTCATGCCCCGCGCCACCACTGCTGCCGGCAAGGGCCAGCCTCTGCGATCCCATCAGGCCACCGTGGTCGAGAAGGCCGCTCTCCAAACCCTCAATGGCGGCAGCCTGGACAACGTGATCCGGGTGCGGGGTGCCCGCCAGCACAACCTGCGCAACATCGATCTGACGATTCCGCGCAACAAATTGGTCGTGTTCACCGGCGTCAGCGGCAGCGGCAAGAGCTCCCTGGCCTTCGACACGATCTTTGCCGAGGGCCAGCGGCGCTACGTGGAGAGTTTGTCCGCCTATGCCCGCCAGTTTCTGGGCCAGGTGGACAAACCCGATGTCGATGCGATTGAGGGCCTGTCACCGGCCATCTCCATCGACCAGAAATCCACCAGCCACAACCCCCGGTCCACCGTCGGCACCGTCACCGAAATCCAGGACTATCTGCGGCTGCTGTTTGGCCGCGCCGGTGAACCCCACTGCCCCCAGTGCGAGCGTCCGATCCGGCCCGAAACCATCGACCAGATGGTGGACCAGATCATCACCCTGCCCGAGGGCACCCGCTTCCAGCTGCTGGCCCCGGTGGTGCGCGGCAAAAAGGGCACCCACGTCAAGCTGCTCTCCGGGCTGGTGGCGGAGGGATTCGCCCGGGTGCGCATCAACGGGGAGGTGCGGGAGCTGGCGGACAACATCGAACTCGATAAAAACCACGCCCACAACATCGAAGTGGTTGTGGACCGCCTGGTGGCGCGCGAGGGCATCACCGAGCGGCTCACCGATTCCCTGCGGACCGCTCTCAAGCGCGGTGAGGGACTGGCCCTGGTGGAAGTGGTGCCCCGGGAGGGGGAATCCCTGCCGGAGGGCCAGGAGCGGGAACGCCTCTATTCCGAAAATTTTGCCTGTCCTGTCCACGGCGCCGTGATTGAGGAGCTGTCGCCGCGGCTGTTTTCGTTCAACAGTCCCTACGGCGCCTGTCCCGATTGCCACGGCATCGGCCACCTGCGCCGGTTCACCGTGGAAAGGGTGGTGCCCGACCCCTCCCTGCCCGTCTATGCGGCCGTCGCCCCCTGGAGTGACAAGGAGAACAGCTATTACTTCTCTTTGCTTTTTTCCGTGGGCGAGGCCTGTGGTTTCGAACTTAAAACCCCCTGGAAGGACCTCAGTGACAGCCAGCGGCAGATGTTGCTGCATGGCAGTGAAGAACCCATCGCCATTCAGGCTGACAGCCGCTATCGCAAGGGCCAGAGTTATACCCGCCCCTTTGAGGGCATTCTCCCCATCCTGGAGCGCCAGCTAAAGGATGCCGGCGGCGAGGCGGTGCGCCAGAAGTTGGAGAAATTTCAGGATCTAGTGCCCTGCTCCAGCTGCCAGGGATTGCGTCTGCGGCCTGAGGCCCTGGCGGTCAAGGTGGGTCCCTATGCCATTCACCAGTTGACGGCGGTCAGTGTGGCCGACACCCTTGCCGCCGTCGAAGCGCTGATGGGGGTGGGTTCCGCCGCCGGGTCCACCCCGCTGCTCAGCGAGCGCCAGATCCAGATCGGTGATCTGGTGCTGCGTGAAATTCGCATGCGCTTGCGTTTTCTTCTGGACGTGGGCCTGGATTACCTCAGCCTGGATCGGCCCGCCATGACCCTTTCGGGCGGTGAGGCCCAGCGCATTCGCCTCGCCACCCAGATTGGCGCCGGCCTGACTGGAGTTTTGTATGTGCTGGATGAACCCAGCATCGGCCTGCACCAGAGGGATAACGACCGCTTGCTTGCCACCCTCACCAAGCTGCGCGATCTGGGCAACACCCTCATCGTTGTCGAACACGACGAAGACACCATCCGTGCCGCCGATCACCTCGTCGATATTGGCCCCGGAGCCGGCGTCCACGGCGGCCATATCGTCGCCGAGGGGTCGCTGCAGAACCTGCTGGAGGCCGAAGACTCCCTCACTGGCGCCTATCTCAGTGGCCGCCGCGCCATTCCCACCCCCGCCAGTCGCCGGGAGGCGGGCAGCCGGCGTTTGCGGCTCGTCAATTGCAACCGCAATAACCTTCGCGGCATTGATGTCGACATTCCCCTGGGGCGCCTGGTGGCGGTGACCGGGGTGAGTGGCAGTGGTAAAAGCACCCTGGTGAATGAGTTGTTGCACCCGGCCCTGGAACACCAGCTGGGCCTCAAGGTGCCGTTCCCTGCGGGTCTGGAGGAGCTGCGCGGAATCAAGGCGATTGACAAGGTGATCGTCATTGACCAGAGCCCGATCGGGCGCACGCCCCGCTCCAATCCAGCGACCTACACCGGCGCCTTCGATCCGATCCGCCAGGTGTTTGCCGCCACGGTGGAGGCCAAGGCCCGGGGTTATCAGGTGGGGCAGTTCAGTTTCAATGTCAAAGGGGGGCGTTGCGAGGCCTGTGGGGGGCAGGGTGTCAACGTCATTGAGATGAATTTTCTGCCGGATGTCTATGTGCAGTGCGACGTTTGTAAGAGCGCTCGTTATAATCGCGAGACCCTGCAGGTGACCTACCGCGGCCATACCATCGCCGATGTGCTCGAGATGACGGTCGAGCAGGCGGCCGAAGAGTTTGCCGCCATCCCCCAGGCCGCCGATCGGCTGCGCACCCTAGTGGATGTGGGCCTGGGCTACATCAAACTTGGTCAACCAGCCCCCACCCTCTCCGGGGGTGAGGCCCAGCGGGTGAAACTGGCCACCGAACTCTCCAAACGCGCCACCGGCAAAACCCTCTATCTGATTGACGAACCCACCACCGGCCTCAGCTTCTATGACGTGCACAAGTTGATGGAGGTGATGCAACGGCTGGTGGACAAGGGCAACTCGATCCTGGTGATTGAGCACAACCTCGATGTGATTCGCTGCGCCGATTGGTTGATTGATCTGGGCCCCGAAGGGGGCGACAAAGGCGGCGAGATCGTCGTTTGCGGGACTCCCGAAGCGGTGGCTGACCACTCCACCAGCCACACCGGCCGCTACCTCAAAGAGGTGCTGGCCCAGCATCCTCCGCAGCAGGATGCTGCCTGATCCCTGGCCATCAGGGTGGGGGCGGGGCGTCGTTGCCGGCCGGATGCTCCAGGTTGGAATCGGGCATCCAGTAGCTGAGGTTGTCTTCCCAGTAGAGGCGCCCCGCCAGCCGCTCGGTGTTGAGGCGGGTGTGGCCCAGACGGGCCGCCAACTGGGTGATCTCCACGGCTGAGAGGTCGGTGTGGATGTCCTCCCCGGCGATTTGGATCAGGGCGGGCAGCTGAACCAATGTGGTGGGTTGGCTCAGTTTGCGGAAGATCTCATTGAGCACGAGTCGTTGCCGTTCCATGCGTCCCAGGTCGCCGGCCTCATCGTGGCGAAAGCGTAAGAAGCCCAGCAGGTCGTTCCCCTTGAGCACCTGGCGGCCGGGGTAGAGATCAATGCTCAGGTTTTGGCTGCGATCGACATAAACCATCCGTTTGGGGACCTCCACCTCCACTCCTCCCAAGGCATCCCCGACCCGGGCCACCGCGTCCAGATTCACCTTGATGTAGCGATCGATGGGCACCCCCAGCAGGCGGCCCATTTCCAGCTTGGTCTCGGCGATGCCGGCCTGGCTGAAGAGGGCATTGGCCTTGACGACCCCGAGCCGCCCAGAGGTGATGTAGGTGTCGCGGGGCAGTTGGACGATGTGGGTCTCTCCGTCTTGAACCCGCACGCTGAACATGACATCGGTGTTATCGCCCACCTTGTCTGTGCCCAGCACCAGCACCTGGCGCCGGCCCACCCCAAGGCGATCGAAGAGTGGCTGCAACAGCACAGCGCCCTCGCCCAGGCTGGCCGAGAGCTGGGCGAAGGCGGCAGGTTTGGCCAGTCCGTACCCCAGGGACAGGCCAAGCAGGAAGGTCAGCCAGGGCAACTTGCGACGACGGGGCCGGCGACGGGGCATAAGGGTGCTAACCGCTCCCAGGGGTTCCTTCTCCTCCCTGGGTCTCTTCAGCACAGATAGGGGAAGCAAGTGTGACTCATGGTGCCGCAATCTCCAAGGCACCATAAGGCTCCTGCCCACAGGGAACCAGGCCCAATCCGCCGTTGTCAGCCGGGTCCGACACGGAGACAGGCGGCGGCCCCATCGGCTTTGCGGCGGGCCTCCGCCTCGTCGGCCCCGAGGGCGAGGGCCACACCCATGCGCCGGTGGGGCCTGGCGTCTGGTTTGCCGAAAAGCAACAGCTGGGTGTCCGGATTCACCAGGGCCTCGGCGACACCGCTGTAGCTGACCTGGTCGTGGCTTTCGCTGGCCAGCACCACCCGGCTGGCTGCGGGCCCCAGGCAGCGGATGGCGGGAATCGGTAGACCCAGCACCGCCCTGACGTGCAGCTCGAATTCGCTCAGGTTCTGGCCGATGAGGGTGACCAATCCCGTGTCGTGGGGCCGGGGCGAGAGCTCGGAGAACACCACTTCTTCTGATCCTTGGGGTCCACAGAGAAAGAACTCCACCCCAAACAGGCCAGCCCCACCCAGGTGGTCCGTCACTTGGCGGGCCATCGCCTGGGCGGCCTGCAGCTGGGCTGCTCCCATGGCGGCCGGTTGCCAGCTGCATTGGTAATCGCCCCGCTCCTGGAGGTGGCCAATCGGCGGACAAAACAGGGTGGGTCCATCCCACTGACGCACCGTCAGCAGGGTGATCTCCAGGCTGAAGCGCAGAAACTCCTCCACGATCACGCGGGTGCCGCTGCCCCGGGCCCCTGCCTGGGCGGCGGCCCAGGCCAGCGCCACGTCGTCGGGGCCATTCACCACGCTTTGACCCTTGCCAGAGGAGCTCATCACCGGCTTGACGACCACGGGCCAGCCCAAGGGGGCGGCGGCGGCGGCCAGGCTTGCGGCACTGTCGGCGTAGGAATAGCGGGCGGTGCGCAGGCCCAGTTCCGCTGCCGCCAGGTCGCGGATCCGGTCGCGGTTCATCGTGATCGCTGTGGCGCGGGCGGTGGGGATCACCGTGATGCCCTCGGCCTCCAGCTCGACCAGGGCATCAACCGCCAGGGCCTCGATCTCCGGAATCACCAGATCGGGTCGGTGACGCCGCACAACCGCCTTGAGGGCCTCCGGATCGGTCATCGAGATCACCTCGAACGCATGGGCCACGGCCATGGCCGGGGCGCCGGCATAGCGATCCACCGCGATCACCCGGCACCCCAGTCGCTGGGCGGCGATCGCCACTTCCTTGCCCAGCTCGCCGCTGCCCAGCAGCATCAAGGTGCAAGGCAAGCGAGTGGGATGGGCTGGGGCCATGGGCCGCTCTCCAAAGACCGCTGCCCATCCTCTCTGGCCGCCGCCTGGGCCCCCAGCCCCGCGGTCAGGGTTGGCCAAAGGCGAGATGGAACCCCCCACTGCCTAACCTGCCTGCGACCCACGCTGCCCCCTGCGGTGACCGTTCGCTTCCCCCTGACGCTCTTCGGGGTGCCGCATCAGGTCGGGCCCCTGGCCTTTCGCACCGCTGGCGATGCCATTGACCTCCCCTTCGACCTCACGATCGAGAGCCTGCAGCGCTGGACCCTGGTGTATCTGGGTTTGTCGTCGCTGGTCTTTGTACTGGTTTGGGTGCTCGGCTATCTGCGGCGTTAGGACTTCCCCCTGGGCTTCAGGGCAACCTTCCCCCTGGGCCTCAGGGCAACCTTCCTCCTGGGCCTCAGGGCAACATTGTCAATTGACGCTCCGGGGATTCCTCGCTGACGAAGCCATAGGCCTCAAACACCGCCGGATCGGGGTGGGTGATTTGGGATCCGTCTGCCGCAGGCTCCAACTGGAACCCTTCCGCCGCCATGCGTCGCATCAGGGCGGCCGCTTCTTCGAAGCGGGCCGCCATGGCGTCGAGACTGGCGCAGTCAGAGGTGAGGCCCGCTTCTCTCCAGGTGAAATAAGCCATCGACCAGATTCGGGGATGGCATCCAGGCTGACAGGTTTGCTCCCTGGAACACAAGGGTGGTCAACGCGGTGGCCTGCCTCGGAGCCGCACGGAAGCTCAGGGTCGCAGCACGAGTCCTAACACCACCAACAGGGCGCTGGCCCCCCAGAAACTCAGAACCACCCCCTGTTCGCTCAATCCGCCCAACTCGAAGTGGTGGTGCAGGGGAGCCATGCGAAAAATCCGCCGCCCCTTGCCGTCGGCACCCTTGGTGGCTTTGTAGACCCACACCTGCAGGATCACCGAAAGGGATTCGGCCAAGAACACTCCCCCCATCAGCAGCAGCGGCCAGAGGCTGTCGCTCAGCAGGGCGACGGCCGAGAGGGCCGCCCCCATGGCCAGGGAACCCGTATCCCCCATGAACACCCGCGCCGGATGGCGGTTTTGGCTCAGAAAGCCCACCCAGCACCCCGCCATCGCCACGCAGAAGGCCGCCAGGGAGGGGTCGCCCCCATTGCCCCGCAGCATCAGTTGCAGGGCCATGCCGGTGAAGACCACGGCCCCACAACCGGCCGCCAGGCCATCAAGGCCGTCGGTGAGGTTGGTGGCGTTGCTTTCGGCCATGAACACAAACAACCCCAGGGGCCAAATCAGCAGGCCAAGGGGCAGGAGTCGGCCGAAGGGCAGGCCCACATCTCCGGGCAGCCCTGCACCCAGCCAGTTGCCCTGCCAGGCCCAAACCAGAAACAGGGTTGCGGCCAGGGCCTGCAGCACAAGCTTGGCGCGGGGGCTGAGGCCCGTATTGCGGCGCTTGGTCAGGCTGCGCCAATCATCAATGGCACCGATCGCCATGAAGGCGAGGGTGACGGCGGCGACGGCGAGCAAGCGCGGATCGCCGGCGCTGGTCCAACCGCCGATGAGCAATCCAACGGGAACGACCAGCAGGCCGCCCATCGTTGGGGTCCCAGCTTTGTTGAGGTGGCCCTGGGGGCCGTCCTCGCGGATCACCTGGCCGAGCTTGAGGCTGCGCAGTTTCGGTACCCCCCAGGCCAGGACCCCGGCACTCACCAGGGTGGCCACCACAAAGGGCAAGGTGAGCATGGAGTTGGCCAAAAAGCCGTCACTGGCCAGGCAAGCCAGCAGGAGAAGGCCACCGAGAAGGGCGGCGGTCAGCTTGCCGTTGATGGGGGCCATGGGGGTTGGGGCGCTAGAGGAGAGGTCAGTCCTCCCAGGCTTCCTCGGGCTGCTCATCCGTCTGGATGTACTCCTCTTTTTCGCCCATCAGCGCCGAGAGTTCTTCTTCTTCCACCGTACTGACATCGGTGCTGGCGGTTTCTTCGTCGGCCACCAAGCGACCGCTGGCCTCCAGCAGGCTGAGCAGGTCCGGCTCGTCGCGCAGCGGCAGAACGGGCGCTGGCTCATCACGCCGATAGCGCGTCAGCGATGGGTTGATGGTGTCAAGAATGCTCATGCCGTCGCTCTGGAGGCCCCCCGGCAAGCCCGCGATCCGGACAAACAGCCCTGCTGTCCATCAAGATGGCGACCTTGGCCAATGGGCGTGGATCGACCCATCACCCTACTCTCAAGCCCCCCAATTGGATTCAAGCTTGTTCCCGACCTTCGCCCATCCCCCCCCAACCCCTTGCGATGCCTGATCCGAAGTGGCGCCAGGTCGCCTGGCTATGGGTCCTGGCCCTTGGATTCAGTGCCCTGCTGGTGGCCGCCGGCAGGCATTGGCCCCAGCCCCTGGTGATCACTCCCCGGTTGATCTGGCTGCTGGTTTTAGGGCCGCCCGCCGTCATGGCCCTCTGGCTGGCGAGTCGCTGGAGCTTGCCCCCAGGCGGCGAGGGGGGAGAATCCTCGCTCGGACCACAATCCATCCATTCACAGCAGGAGCGGCACTGATGGGATTCAGCGGGCAGGAGCAACCGGAGACAGGCCCAGCCCCCCGGGCCAGGCGCGTGGTGCTGGCCTACTCCGGTGGCGTCGACACCAGTGTTTGCATTCCCTATCTCAAGCGGGAGTGGGGGGTCGAAGAGGTCATCACCTTTGCCGCCGATCTCGGCCAGGGCGATGAACTCGAGCCGATCCGTCTCAAGGCCCTCGATGCCGGCGCCAGTGAGTCCCGGGTGGACGACCTGATCGAGCCCTTCATTGGCGAGTTTGCGTTTCCGGCCATTCGGGCCAATGCCCTCTACGAGGGTCGCTATCCCCTGTCCACCGCCCTGGCTCGACCGCTCATCGCCAGGCGCCTGGTGGAGGTGGCCCGGGAGGTGGGAGCCGATGCCGTGGCCCATGGCTGCACCGGCAAGGGAAATGACCAGGTGCGCTTCGATGTGGCGATCGGCGCCCTGGCGCCGGAACTCAAGGTGCTGGCTCCCGCCCGGGAATGGGGCATGAGTCGCGAAGAGACCATTGCCTACGGCGAACGCTGGGGGATTCCGGCACCGGTGAGCAAGAAGTCCCCCTATTCCATCGACCTCAACCTGCTGGGTCGCAGCATTGAGGCCGGTTCCCTCGAGGATCCCCAGGTGGAGCCGCCCGAGGAGATCTACGCCATGACCGTTTCGGTGGCGGCGGCTCCCGAGGCGCCAGAAGATGTGGACATTGGCTTTGAGCAGGGCCTGCCCGTCGCCATCAATGGCGAGCGGTTAGCCCCGGTTGAGCTGATCCGTCGCGCCAATGCCCTGGCTGGCCGCCATGGCTTTGGCCGCCTCGACATGATCGAGAATCGGGTGGTGGGCATCAAGAGCCGGGAGATTTACGAAACTCCAGGGCTGTTGTTATTGATTCGTGCCCATCAAGACCTGGAGAGCCTCACCCTGGCCGCGGATGTTCAGCGCTACAAGCGCCAGGTGGAAATGGCCTGGGCCGACCTGGTGTACCAGGGTCTTTGGTTCGGTCCCCTCAAACAGGCCCTCGATGCCTTCATCGACCGCACCCAGGCCACGGTGAACGGCAACGTGCGGGTCCGTCTGCACAAAGGCAATGCGGTGGTCATTGGTCGCTCCAGCCCCAGCGACAGCCTTTATGTCGATGCCATGGCCACCTACGGCAGCGATGATCGCTTTGACCATCGGGCCGCCGAAGGATTTATTTATGTTTGGGGTCTGCCCACCCGTCTCTGGTCGGCTCGTCACCGTTAAGGGTTGGGCTGGCTCGGCCACCCGTCCGCCCCGCCCAAGCCTGCCGCAGGGACTGCACCAGACCTGGTCGTGCATGGCGGTCAAGGGGTTCGACCCGTTCGGTTCGGGCGGGCGGCAGCAGTAGGGGAGGCCGGGGCCCCTGGCTGGCCGCCGGACCCAGTTCAAGCAGTTTTCGCTTCAGCGAGGCGTTTTCCGCCAGCAAAAGACGCTGCTGAGCCAGGGTTGCGCGCAGCCTTTGGCGAAATTTGTTCTCGAAGATATCCGGCAGTTCCAGGGTCATCTCATGCAAGTGCCGGATCTCCTCACGGGTCACCTCCAGTTCACGGCGCAAACGCTCCAGGGAGGGTTGGCCGGTCCCGCCGGCCCCTTGTGCAGGCAGGGGGGGGGCTTCCCTTGGCGGCACCGAAGACGGGGGGGGCGCGGGCACCACCCTCAGGGGGCGATCCGAGCTGCGCAGGGTTTCGGTCGTCGCAGTCAAGGGGGGATCGACCGCTGACCGCCCAGCCAGACCAAAGGGACGCGGCTCAGCCTGTTCGGCCTGAGGCGGATCTGGCGGAGTGGATGGGGAGGGCTTCAGCGGATCGGGGTCCACTGTTTTGCCACGAAAGAGCCATCACCCTATGGCAAGGATTGCGGAGTTATTGGCATGGGTGGACGCCTGTCTTCCAGGTGGCCCAACAAAAAAAGGCCCGCCACCTTGGGGTGCCGGGCAGCAGTGGGATTTTCGTGGCTTTTGGGAGACGAGACGATCAGTCTGATTCGGCTTCAGTAGCGGTTTCGGTCACCGGGGTGGTTTCCGCCTGGTTGGGCAGCACCCGGGGTGGAGGCATGGGGCCGTCCTGCTTGACGGTGAGATAGCGGATCACGTCTTCGGAGAGGCGCATGGCGCGCTCCAGAGTCGCGACTTGCTGGCCGTCACCATTGTGGTTCAGCTGCACATAGATGCCTTCGCGATGCTTGGCGATGGGATAGGCCAGGCGGCGCTTGCCCCGCATTTGGGTGTCGAGGACCTCGGCACCGGCTTCGGTGACAAGGTCGCGATACTTGCTGACATGGCTTTCAACCTCTTCTTCCGGAATGTCCGGACTGAGGATGTACATGGTTTCGTAGTAGGGCTGCGTCATGGGCGCCTTCAGAGCAGGTCAGGGGCGGGGGGGACAGAACCCCACCGACGGATCAAGCAAACTACCCCAGCGTGCGACCACGAGCTGGGGACTCAAAGTTGCATCCGAACCGCTTCCGACAGGGTGGGAAGGTCCGCCTCCTTGCCCCGCAGAACCTGAACCACGGTGAACAGCAGGATCAGGAGGGTTCCCAGGAAGACGGTGTTGGCCAGGGTTCGAAACAGCAGGCCGCCCCCCAGCAACGATTGCAGCAACTGAAACACCAGGCCGATCACCACCAGCAGGATGTCGAGCATCAGGGCCTGCAGGGTGTTGAACCGAATGGTGTACGGCACCTTGGGATTGCGAACCACGGCGGCGAACAACAGCACGAACAGCAGCAGGCCCCCCAGATTCATGCCCCCCATCGAGCCCAGGTTCTGGACCAGCAGGGCCGGCATGGCCGGCAGCATCAGGGCGCTGAGGGGGGGGAAGGTGCTGAAGAGATCCCGGCCAAAGGGCAGGGCATCACTCCAGGTGAGGCTGTAAGGCAGCAGGGCGAGCAGACGTTGCCAGAGGGGGGGGTCTTGCATGGCGAGGGCGTTCGGATGGCCAGGCTAGGGATGGGTCGGCGACTGGGCGGCTAGCTGCTCAAGGGCCGCCTGCCGCATCACGTTCACGGGGACGACGGCTTGGCCCGTCCACAGCTGCAGCGAAGCCGCACCCTGTTGCACCAGCATCTCCAGCCCATCAATGGTGCGGCAACCCCGCACTTTCGCCTGTTGCAGCAAGGCTGTCGGCCGGGGGGTGTAGATGAGGTCGTACACCGTGGCGCCCTGCTGGAGAGCGTCCAGGTCGCTTGGGTTCAGGGGAGAGGCGGCGGGTTCGGGGTCCCCGGAACTGGCCATGCCCACCGGCGTGGTGTTCACCACCAAAGCGCTGCCGCCCAGGGCTGAGCGCAGAGGGCCTGCGCTCCAAGGCACCCCCTCCAGGGTGGGGGCCCAGCCGCCACAGGCCTGCAGCAGACGGTCCAGGTTCTGCTGGCGCCTGCCCGCCACCAGGATCGCTGCCAGCCCCAGTTCGGTGAGGGCCGCCACGATCGCCCGGGCGCTGCCGCCGTTGCCCAGCACCAGGGCCTGTTGGCCTTGCCAGGAGACGCCGCCGGACCGAAGTGGCGCCAGGAAGCCTTCCACGTCGGTGTTGGTGCCGAACCACCCCCCCTCCGCGCGGGGCACCAAAGTGTTGACGGCCCCAAGACGGGCGGCCAGGGGGCTGAGCTCTTGGGCTAGCTGGGCGGCTTCGGCTTTATGGGGCAGGGTGATGTTGAGGCCGCGGCACTCCACGGACTCCAGCCCTGCCAGCACCGCCGCCAACCGGCCAGGGGGGGTGCGCAGGGCCATGTACACCCAGTCCAGCCCCAGCTCTTGCAAGGCGGCGTTATGCATGGCCGGTGACAAGCTGTGCCGCACCGGATCGCCCAGCACCGCCACCAGGCCACTGGCCCCACTGATGGTGGATCGGCGCCGGCAGCGCTCCTGGGCATCCTGAGCCAAGGAGCCATCCCCCGGGTGCACGACGGGGGGAGAGGTGGCGTCAGGCGCGCCGGCAGGGGTCTGGGACATGGCTTGGCCGGAGGGCTGGGGCGAGAGTAGGCCGGCTGCAAACCCTTGCCCGCCAAGGGTTTGGCGGGATTCGACCCACCACTTGGGTTCGGGAACCACCCCTCGCCGGGGCAGGGGTGGCCTGCTGAAGATGCACACATCCCTAATTCATTTGACACAGGAGCAGAGAACCCATGGGTAAGGTCGTCGGTATTGACCTCGGCACCACCAACAGTTGCGTCGCGGTGATGGAGGGTGGCAAGCCTACCGTGATCGCCAACGCCGAAGGCTTCCGCACGACCCCCTCGGTGGTGGCCTACACGAAGAACCAGGACAAGTTGGTAGGGCAGATCGCTAAGCGTCAGGCGGTCATGAACCCGGAAAACACTTTCTATTCTGTGAAACGTTTCATTGGCCGCAGGGTCGATGAGGTCAACGAAGAATCCAAGGAGGTGAGTTATACCGTTGAGAAGGCCGGCGCCAATGTCAAGGTGAAGTGCCCTGTCCTCAACAAGCAATTCGCCCCTGAGGAAATTTCGGCCGAAGTGCTGCGCAAGTTGGCTGAAGATGCTGGCAAGTATCTCGGTGAACCCGTCACCCAGGCGGTGATTACCGTTCCCGCCTATTTCAACGACTCCCAGCGCCAGGCCACCAAGGACGCCGGCAAGATCGCTGGTCTTGAAGTTCTGCGCATCATCAACGAACCCACCGCCGCGGCCTTGGCCTACGGCTTGGACAAGAAGAACAACGAACGCATTCTCGTCTTTGACTTGGGCGGTGGCACCTTCGATGTCTCCGTCCTCGAAGTCGGCGATGGTGTCTTCGAAGTGCTCTCGACCAGTGGCGATACGCACCTGGGCGGCGATGACTTCGACAAGGTGATCGTGGATTACCTGGCCGACAGCTTCAAGGCCAACGAGGGCATCGATCTGCGCCAGGACAAACAGGCCCTGCAGCGCCTCACCGAGGCGGCTGAGAAAGCCAAGATCGAGCTTTCCAGCGCCACCCAGAGCGAGATCAATCTGCCCTTCATCACCGCGACACCGGAGGGCCCCAAGCATCTCGACGTCACCCTCACCCGGGCCAAGTTCGAGGAGCTGGCCTCCAAGCTCATCGACCGTTGCCGCGTGCCGGTGGAGCAGGCCCTCAAGGACGCCAAGCTCTCCACCAGCGAACTCGATGAGATCGTCATGGTGGGCGGTTCCACCCGCATCCCAGCGGTGCTGGAACTGGTCAAGCGGGTCACGGGCAAGGATCCGAATCAAACGGTCAATCCTGATGAAGTTGTGGCTGTTGGTGCAGCGATTCAGGGCGGCGTGCTTGCCGGTGAGGTCAAGGACATCCTGCTGCTGGATGTCACGCCCCTCTCGCTTGGGGTGGAAACCCTCGGTGGCGTGATGACCAAGATGATTGGTCGCAACACCACGATTCCCACCAAGAAGGCCGAGACCTACTCCACCGCCGTGGACGGTCAGACCAACGTGGAGATCCACGTGCTGCAGGGTGAGCGGGAGATGGCCGGTGACAGATCACCGGGGCTTCCACCCTGAGTGACAACGAAGTCGATCGCATGGTCAAGGATGCGGAGGCCAATGCTTCTGCCGATAAAGAGAAGCGCGAGAAAATCGACCTCAAGAATCAGGCGGAAACCCTGGTTTATCAGGCCGAGAAACAACTCGCAGACCTCGGCGACAAGGTGGGCGCCGAAGACAAGGCCAAGGTGGAGCAATTCAGCACCCAACTTAAAGAAGCCCTGGCCAACGACGACACCGCCACGATCAAGACTGTGCTTGAACAGCTGCAACAGGCCCTCTATGCCGCCGGTGCCTCCGTGTACCAGCAGGCTGGTGCCGATGGGGCGGCCGCCAGTGAGGCCCCTGGTGGCAATGGCAACGGCACTGCCGCTGGCACCAGCTCGGCCGATGATGTGATCGACGCTGAATTCACCGAAAGTAAGTGAGCCCTTGGGCTCGCCCATCCGCCCAATTCCGCCCTGGCCCTAAAGCCCCCCCTCAGGGGGCTTTTTTGTGGTTGTCACTCTTCCCATCAGTGTTGCGAGCTGTCAGGACTAAGCCCAGCCCAATCAACGTGCCCAAAGATCCCCCCGGCCAGGGCTGTCCGCCTCAATTTGTCCTAACAGATGATAGCCTATCGGGGCAGGCATGGCAGTATTTACCTAATACAGCTTGTTTAACCGTCGAATGACATTCCTTAGTGCGGTACGATTGCATGGATAATAGGACCAAAGTGCCCGCATGCGACTCAGCATCATTCTGCCCACATTCAATGAGCGGGCAAACATTCGTCCGATCGCCATGCAGTTGCTGGCTCTGGAAAAGGTCTATGACCTCGAAATGATATTCGTTGACGATGATTCACGGGATGGCACAGCAGATGAAGTCCGAGATATAGCCCATCACCATCCATGCGTACGATTGATTCGCAGGGTCGGACGCAATGGTCTTTCTAGTGCGATCAAGGAGGGCATTCTTGATGCAACTGGTGATGTAGTGGTGGTTATGGACTGCGATGGACAGCATGAGCCGTCCGCTGTGGCACGAACCGTTGAAGCATTGCAGCAAACAGGATCTGATCTTGTTATCGGCAGCCGTTTCCATCTCGATGCAAATATCCATGGCCTCAGCGCCGAACGGGAGCGCAATTCAAAGTTTGCCAATGATGTTGCCCGTTACAGCCTTCCGCGCTACCGCCAGCTCAGTGATTACATGAGTGGTTTTTTTGCCCTGCGAGTCGATCGCTGTCTCGGCTATGTACGCGATGTGGATGTTAGTGGCTTTAAGTTTCTCTATGAGATGCTGGCGATCAGCAAGGGTCACCTAAAGGTTTCCGAGGTGCCGCTCACCTTTATGCCTCGTACCGCCGGGGAATCCAAACTGAACATCGCCGTGATCTGGGACCTCGGTGTTTCGATCCTGCACACCCTGCTGTTTCGTGCCATTCCCCGCAGAGCCGTGAGTTTTGCTCTCGTTGGCGCTACCGGCATCGCGATACATCTGATGGTTTATGCCTTCACACGGCGTCATTTTGGTTGGAGTTTTGAGCAGGCACAGATCATGGCAGTCGTAACGGCTGCCACCTCCAACTATCTAATCAATAATGTGCTCACCTTTCGCGCCCAACAGCTCAAGGGAATCTTTCTTTTGATTGGTCTGCTACAGTTTCTTCTGGTCACCTCGTTGGGTATGGTGGCGAATGTGGGGGTTTCCTCAGCTTTCTTCAGACAGGTAATGAATCAGCCCTTGCTGGCACTTTTAGCTGGTATTGCGGTGGATTTCGTCTGGAAGTATGCTGCTTCTTCTCGCTTTGTCTGGAACAGCAACTAAGGCAGATGTTTCAATAGCCCACCATCAGGTGATCAAAGCACTTTCGAGCTGCGACAGCAGCCTTGCATGGCCTTGCCCATTCAGGGGGGGGGCCAGGGCTGCGGGGTAGCCAGATCGGCTCTGCCCCATTGGCACACCCCCGGTGGCAGGGTGATCAAAGCGAGCTTTCCACTTGCGTGCACACCCACTCCGCACTGGCCGGGGCCAGCAGCACCCCATTGCGGTAATGGCCGCTCGCCAGCAGCAGGCCCGGTGCCAGGCACTCCAGCAGGGGAGCCGGTCGACCGAAGGGGCGGGGCCGCAGGCCCTGCCATTGGCGTACCACCCGTGCCCGCAGCAACCAGTCGGGGGCCGCGCCCCCCAGATCGCGCAGGCTTTGGAGGGCCGCAGGGTCGGGTTCTCGTCCGGGTTCGAGGCTGGAACCCAGCCAGAGGCGGCGTCCGCCAGGAAGGTCCGGCCTGGGCACCAGACACATGCCTTGCCAAACCACCACCCCCGGCCAGCCAGGAATTGTGTCGCTGTCGTTTTGATGGGGCGGGGGTTGGCCGATCGCCTGGGCGACGCTGGCCTCCACTTCCAACTCAAGGGCTTGGCCCAACACAGGTTCGAGCTTCAGGGGAGGGCCCGCCCTCACCGCGGCACCCCTGGCGCCCTGGCTTTCGAGAGCGGCCAGCAGCGACTGGCCCTCGATGCCGGCGGCCAAGACCAACCATTCGGCCTCCAGGACACTGCCGTCCAGGAGGCGCACCTGCCAGCCGTTCCCCCGGCGCCGGGGTTCGATTGTCGTGACCGACTGGGGCAGGCTGGTCAGCCCGGCGGCGCAAGCGTCGCTGTGCAGGGCTTCGAGGGCCTGATGCGGATCGATTTGGCCATCTGCCGCAGAAAACAAGCCTCCCAGGGCTGGCGCCGGCAGGGGCGGGGCGATGGCTTGCAGTTGCTCCAGGCTCCAGGCGGAGAAGGGAAGTCCCAGCTTTTGGCGCTCAGCCAGCAAGGTTTGCTGGCGCTCCAGTTCGGGGCCGTCATGGGCCAGGAGCAACAAACCGCTGCGATAGGCGATAGGCCGTCCACGGGACGCCAGCGAATGGCTCCAGGATTTCCAGAGCGCCAGGCTGCGCTGGCGTAACTGCCAACCCCTGCCATGACTGCGGCGAAAGACGTGGCCCATCAGAACCCCGAGGGCCGCCCGGCTGGCGCTCGGGGCCGTCTCAGCGCTGGAGTCGGAACCAAGGGCGGGATCAATCAGCAAGACCCGGTGGCCCCGACGTTGCAGCAACCAGGCGGAAGCAACTCCTACTATCCCCCCCCCAACCACGATGACGCTGCGGGAGGAGGGCGTCTGGCTTCGGTCCGTGCCGCTGGCACTCACATTTGTTTCAGAGCTTGCTGGACGCTTTCGGGGAACATCTGGGTATAAAGACCGAAGCCACTGGCAACCTTGATGTAGGACTTGCGCAGTAATTCGCCGTCTTGAAGCCGGGCGGCTTCATCCAATTGGGCCAGGGACGTCTTGAGGCTTGTGGCCCGCTTTTGGGCCTCCGCACGGTCGGCGGGTAGGAGCAGTTTGTTGATGTACTGCATCTGGCGACCCACTTCCTGCATGGGTCCGTGAATGAGATTGCGAGTGAAGACCCAGTTGCGGCTGTTCACCAAGCCAGCCAGTTCGGGCAGCCGGTCACGGGCTGCCAGGAAACCCTCGGCCTGGCGGGTGATGCTGCTCAGGGTCTCGTCGCTGAGGGTTGCGGTCGCCCGGGGGCTCCCGTCGCAGGCCGCCAGGCCGAGGCTCAGCACCAGGGCCAGCACCAGGGCGAAGAGAGGGCGCAGAGCCGCCCGCCAGCCGGCGAGCGGGCGTGAGGGCAGGGACGTCGAGACGGCCATGGAACGGGGCAGGAAGCTCTTCGGGACTGTACCGAGCCAATCCACGTCCGGCTCCAGTTGTTGCCGCGTTGCAACAGGGTGCCCCCCTGCCCGGGGGGCCGTTCTTGCGACCGCCACCGCAGGCCCCCATCCTGAAGGCATTGGTCCCCTGCCGCATGCGCCCCGCCACCGTCATCTTGCAATTCATCTGCCCCGATCGCCGCGGCCTTGTCAGCGAGCTGGCCGGTTGGGTGGCCGCCAATGGCGGCAACATCCGTCATGCCGACCACCACACCGATGCGGGGACCGGTCTGTTCCTGAGTCGGCTGGAGTGGGATCTGGAGGGTTTCGGTTTGCCCAGGGAGGCGATTGCGCCTGCGGTTGCCGCCCTGGCGACCAGGCTTGGGGGCGAGGGTCAGGTGCATTTCTCCGATGCCCAGACCCGGGTGGCCCTGTTTGTGAGCCGCCAAGACCATTGCCTGATCGATCTTCTCTGGCGGACCCGCTCAGGGGAGTTGCCGATGGAGGTGCCCCTTGTCGTGGCCAACCATCCCGATCTGCGGCAGAGCGTGGAAACCTTTGGCGCCCGGTTCGAGTATCGGCCCATCAGTGCCGCCGATCGGGCTGAGGTGGAAGCCGCCCAGCTGGATTTGCTGGCCGAGCATCGCATTGATTGGGTGATCCTGGCGAAGTACATGCAGGTGCTTAGCCCTGCTTTTCTGGAACGCTTCAGTGAGGTGATCAACATTCACCATTCCTTTTTGCCGGCCTTTCAGGGGGCCCAGCCCTATCAGCGGGCCTGGCAAAGGGGCGTCAAGTTAATCGGTGCCACGGCCCACTTCGTCACTGAAGAACTCGACGGTGGACCGATCATCCAGCAGGTGATTGTGCCGGTCAGTCACCGCGACGAGGTGGAAGACCTGATTCGCAAGGGCCGCGATTGTGAACGGCTGGCCTTGGCCCGGGCGGTCCGCCTGGTGTTGTGTCACCAGGTGATGGTGTATCGGGGCCGGACGGCGGTGTTTGATTGAACGCTGAAAGCACGGGGCAGTGCCCATGGTTCGTGCTCGTTTTGGGGTTTTGCGTTGATCCGTTTCATTGACCTGCGCCCAAAGGACCTGCGCCAAAAGCTGCTCAGCGATCGCCCCGCTGGTGCCTTCCCGTTGGGTTGGGCGTGCTTTCAGTTGGGACTGGTGTTGTTGGCCAGTAGTGCCCTACTGGCCGGGTTGCTGTTGTTGGTTGCCCTGATCCTGGGGTGTCGCCGGCGGAGCCCATTTTTGGCGGACGGGGCGAACCGGCTGTTGCTCGTGGTGGCCGGCCTGATGGTGCTGGGGGCTGCGGGGGCTTCCAGTGGTTGGCTGGCCTGGGTTGGCTTGGGCAACTGGCTGCCTTTTTTCTGGGGATTCTGGGGCTTCCAGCCCTATCTGATGGACCAGGCTTCAAGGCGTCGTGCCGGCCTGATGCTTGTGGCCGGCACCCTGCCTGTGCTTGTGACCGGCCTGGGTCAACTGGCCTGGGGTTGGCATGGCCCCTTCCAGGCCCTGGGGGGATTGCTCATCTGGCATCTCCATCCCGGCGGCAATCCAGAGGGGCGGTTGGCTGGTCTGTTCGATTACGCAAACATTGCCGGTGCCTGGCTGGTGATCGCCTGGCCCTTCACCTTGGCGGCCCTGCTGCAGCCCTTTTTGGGTTGGCGTCAACGTCTTGGGGTCTTGGCGATTGCGGCGGCCATGGTGGCGGCTGTCTTTCTCACCGACTCGCGCAACGCCTGGGCGGCCCTGATGTTGGCCGTGCCCCTGGTGGCGGGAACCGCCAGCTGGTCCTGGTTGCTGCCCTTGCTGGCCATCGGCCTCGGGCTGGTCGCTGCGGCCACCCTGCCGGGGGTGCCCTCGCAATTGCAGGGCCCAGCCCAGCAGTTGGTGCCCCAGGCCGTCTGGGCGCGCCTCAACGATTTCCAGTTCGCCGGTCAGAGGCCCTTGGCGATCACGCGTCTCGCCCAGTGGCAGGTGGCCCTGGGGTTGATCGCCGAGCGTCCCTGGCTGGGTTGGGGGGCGGCCGCCTTCAGCCTGATTTATCCGCGCCGCACCGGCCATTGGCATGGCCATCCCCACAATCTGCCGATTGATCTGGCGCTCAGCCACGGCCTGCCGGCCGCTTTGCTGCTGGTGGGTTTCACCCTTTGGTTGCTGCTGAGGGGGGTGCGGCTGGGCATGGCGACCGGCCCGGTCTTCGATCGGGCTTGGTGGACGGCGACGCTGGTTCTGGTGGCCCTCCATGCCACCGATATTCCGCTGTATGACAGCCGGGTCAATATCGCCGGCTGGGTGCTGTTGGCGGGGTTGCGGGCCGTCAGCCCGGGGGCGTCGGGGCAGAGGCTGGATCGTTGATGGTCATTGCCTCCTGGTGGTGCATCGCCAGGGTCCCCTTGGGTAGGGGCCCTTGCAGATGGTCCCAGGGGAGCACCCGCCCAAGGTCCCAGCGTTGGTGAATGACTTCCTCCCAGGGGGGAGGGGCGGGCAGGTCCCAGCCTGCGGGGGGGGGCTGGTCGCCAGCGCACACGGCGCGATGGGCCGCTTTCCACCCCCCCAGGCTGCCGTGGCGCCCCCGAACGGCGGCAATCACCGGAGCCAGTCGCCGGTCGCCGCGGGAGAGCAGGGCCTGGATCACGCTCCAGCCGTAGCTTTCCGGGCGCAGGGCAATGCCCTTCGGCTTGAGTCGTTTGGCCAGGGTTTTCAAGCGCTTGTCGGCCTCGGGGCGCACCGGTTCCCACTGGAAAGGGGTGTGGGCCTTGGGCACAAAGGTGCTGACCCCCAGCGTCAAACGCAGCCCCGGGTTGGCGCTGCGCAGGGCCAGCAGCAGGTCCGCCGTGGCCTCGATGTCGTCATCGTTTTCGCTGGGAAGGCCCACCATTCCATAGAGCTTGAGGCTCTTGAGGCCACCATCGCGGGCATGGCGGGCGGCGGCATGGATTTCCTCGCGGCTGAGCTTCTTGTTGACCAGGGTCCGCAGGCGATCGCTGCCGCTCTCAATGGCGATGGTCAGCGATTGGCTGCCGCGAGCGGCGAGGCTGGTCGCCAGGGTCGGGGTCACGGTGGCGGCCCGCACCGAGCTGACGCTGACGCGGAGGTCATCGAATTGGGGTTGGCCCAGCCAGCCAAGCAGGTCTTCAAACTGGGGGTGCTGGGTGACGGATGCCCCCAGCAATCCCAGCCGGCGGGTGGCCGAGAGGCCCGCTTCGACCGCCGGGATCAGGCCGTCATCGAGGGAGGCGGTGCGGAAGGGCAGGGTGAGGTAACTGGCCAGGCAGAAGCGGCAGAGTTCCGGGCAGCTGCGGGCCACCTCCACCAGATGGATGGAGGGCCAGGCGGCCTCCGGGGTGATCACCGTCGAATGGCTGAGGGTGTTGCCCCGCCAGGTTTGTTTGGCCACGACGGACGGCAGGCCGGCCTCGATGGGATCGATGGCCAGCAGGTTGCCCTCCCTGTCATAGACAGGCACATGCAGCGAGGGGACATAGACCCCACTCACCCGGGCCAGGGCCCGCAGCTTTTCGGATCGAGGCGCGTTGCGGCAGGCCTGCAGGGCATCGATGAAGGCGGGCAACAGCAGCTCGCCGTCCCCCAGGAGCACCACATCCAGAAAGGGGGCCAGGGGTTCGGGATTGGCGGTGAGCACGGGGCCGCCCCCAAACACGATCGGATCCCGATCGCCCCGCTGGCTGCTCCAGACGGGGATCCGCTCGGTTTCCAATAAATCAAGCAACACCGGCGCATCCAACTCCCAGCTGAGCGAGAGGCCAAAGAGTTCAAGCCCTGGTTCCCCGTGGCGATGGGTCGGATCGCCGCGGTCGGTGAACAGACGCCGCACCGAGATATCGGCTCGCCGCGCCAATGTGGCCCACACCACCTGATAGCCCAGGCTGGTAATGCCCACTGAGTAGGTACTGGGAAAGGCCAGGACGGCCTTGAGGGCCCCGGCAGCGGGGGTGGCCGGTTCAAACAGCAGGATTTCCTGGTCCAGCGTGCGGCGCAGAGGGGAACCCTCCCAGCGTGTCACCACGGCGGCGCACACCCGGGGCCGGTCGCTTGGCAACTTCGGCTTGCCAACAAAAAACCCCTTGTCTGCGGGACAAGGGGTGGCAAGGGTCTGCGCTGAAAGGCAGGTCTTACTTGAGCAGGGCGCTGAGGGGACCCAGCAGGCCGGTGATGGCCGAGCTGGCATTGGCGGCCGTGGGGGTTTTGCCCTTCTCGAAGGTGGAGAGAGCCAGCCGTGCGGCGGTGTCAATGATGGGCCACTTGTCGCCAGCCAGGGGCTTGATCACGGGACCAGCGGTGGACCAGAGGGCGCTGAAGCCGCCCATGGAAGCGATGGCACCCGCCAGGTTGCCCGCTTTGACTTCATCGTTGCTCTTGTTGAGCAAATTCAGCACGGGGGTGAGGGCCGGTGCAAGGGCGGCCTGGCCGGTGGCGCTGGCAGCGGTTTTGGCGGCATCGCCGACGGCGTTGGCGCCTTCCTTGACGGCTCCTCCCACCGCTTCACCGGTCTGACGGGTCGCTTCGGTGGTGCTGCTGGAGCAACCGGAGAGGCCCAGGGTGCCGGCGATGGCCAAAGCCATACCGGCGGTAAGCAGGCGCTTCATGGAACTTGATGATTAAACAAGGCCAATTTTTGACGAAATCGGGAGGAGACGGCGATTTTTTTGGCTTCTTGTAATGGTTGTTACTCCACTTAGGAGACTGGCATTCACGAAAAAAGGGAGAAGAAAGGCAAACGCCTCGCTTCTCCCTAGAGGGTGACTTAGGTGCCGGAGGGCAATCAGGTCAGGAGCTTGGTCAGGGGACCAATCAGGCCGCCGAGGGCGGTGAGGGCGTTGTCCTTGGAAGGGGCCACGTCGCCACCAAAGGTCTTGATGACCAGATTCACGCCTTTTTCGATCAGACCGTAGTTGCTGCCGGAAGCCAGCTTGACGACGGGTTGGGCGGTTTTCCACAGGCCTTGGAAGGCTTGGATGGTTTTGCCAGCGGCGGGGAGATCGTCTTCCTTGACTTGCTTCTCGGTGGTGTTGAGCACCTTCAGCACGGGTTCAAGGACGCCCTTGAGCGATTCGTTGCCGGTGACGTCAGCGGCGGTCTTGGCCACTTGCACTGCGGTGCGGGCAGCATCCTTGGCATCCTGGGAGATGATGCCCGAGCAGGCGGCCAGGTTGAAGGCCAGCAGGGTGGCGAGGCCAAGGACGACCACGCGGCGCAGGGGTTGCATCCAGCGGCCGAGGGCAGTGCTCCAGGAGGAAATCATGGGGGATGGAGATCCAAAACAACGTCATTATGAACCGTAGCCAAGGCCGAGCTTCGGACCTGGTTGCGGGATGTTGCATTGTGCGCAGACAATCACAGTCTTTCGCCTTCAGAGAGCTTTCGCCTTCAGAGAGCTTTCGCCCGCAGCCACGGTCCTGGCAAGTTTTTGTAAAACTTTCCTAATCGTTTTTGCGTCTACGGGGCTGGTCCCCCGAGGGCTCAGGCTTCCGCCAGCACCCTGGCCTCGTCAGCGTCGCTGACCACCCGACCCTGATCGGCGAAGCCGTCGATCAGGTCGAAGTTGAGGTAGCGGTAGAGCTGATCGGCGAGCGGGTCGATTTTGGCGGCTGCGATCGCCAGGTATTCCGCTGGGCTGGGGATGTACCCCAGCTGGGCGCAGACCGCCGCGAGCTCGGCGCTGCCCAGATACACCTGGGCGCCATTGCCGAGACGGTTGTTGAAGTTGCGGGTGCTGGTGGAGAACACGCTGGTGTTGTCCTCCACCCGGGCCTGGTTGCCCATGCAGAGGGAGCAGCCGGGCATCTCCATGCGGCTGCCGGCGGCTTCAAAGGTGGCGTAATAGCCCTCTTCCTTGAGCTTTTCTTCGTCCATGCGGGTGGGCGGGCAGACCCAGAGGCGGGCCTTGTTGGGGCCCTGTCCGGCCAATACGGTGGCGGCGGCGCGGTAGTGGCCGATGTTGGTCATGCAGGAGCCGATGAAGACCTCGTCGATGCGATCACCGGCCACCTCGCTGAGTAACTTGACGTTGTCGGGGTCATTGGGGCAGGCCAGGATCGGCTCTTTGAGCTCATCGAGGTTGATCTCGATGATGGCGGCGTACTCGGCATCGGCGTCGGCCTCCATTAGCAGCGGATTAGCCAGCCAGGCCTCCATCGCCTTGATGCGGCGGGCCAGGGTGCGGGCATCGCTGTAACCGCGGGCGATCATGTTTTTCATCAGCGCCACGTTGCTGCGCAGGTATTCGCTGACTGTTTCCACCGACAGCTTGATGGTGCTGCCGGCACAGGAGCGCTCTGCCGTGGCATCGGTCAATTCAAACGCCTGTTCGAGCTTGAGATCGGGTAATCCTTCGATCTCCATGATGCGACCCGAGAAGATGTTCTTCTTGCCGGCCTTCGCCACCGTGAGCAGGCCCTGCTGGATCGCCACGTAGGGGATCGCATTCACCACATCGCGCAGGGTGACGCCAGGCTGCAGCGAACCGGAGAATTTCACCAGCACCGATTCGGGCATGTCCAGCGGCATGGCGCCGATGGCGGCGGCGAAGGCCACCAGGCCCGAGCCGGCGGGGAAGGAAATGCCCAGGGGGAAACGGGTGTGGCTGTCGCCGCCGGTGCCCACCGTGTCGGGCAGCAGCAGGCGGTTGAGCCAGCTATGGATGATGCCGTCGCCGGGGCGCAGGGCGACGCCGCCACGCGAGGCCATGAAATCGGGCAGTTCGGCGTGGGTTTTGATGTCTACGGGTTTGGGGTAGGCGGCGGTGTGGCAGAAGCTCTGCATCACCAGATCGGCGGAGAAACCGAGGCAGGCCAGCTCCTTCATTTCATCGCGGGTCATCGGCCCGGTGGTGTCCTGGGAGCCGACGGTGGTCATCAGCGGTTCGCAGCTGGTGCCGGGGCGCACGCCGGCCAGGCCGCAGGCCTTGCCCACCATCTTCTGGGCCAGGGTGAAGCCCTTGCCGGTGTCGGCGGGAGCCAGGGGGCGGATGAACAGCTCGCTGGCGCCCAGGCCCAGCTGGGTGCGCACTTTGTCTGTCAGGGAGCGACCGATCAGCAGGGGGATGCGGCCGCCAGCACGCACCTCATCGGCGATCGTGCTGGGCTTGAGCTCGAAGCGGGCCACGATCTCGCCGGCACCCGGTTCTGTGGCGGCCCGCTCGATTGTGCCGGCATAGGGCCGGATCGTGATCACATCACCGGAGCTGAGGGCTGTGACATCGCATTCGATCGGCAGGGCGCCGGAATCTTCGGCGGTGTTGAAAAAGATCGGCGCGATTTTGCCGCCCAGGATTACACCGCCACTGCGCTTGTTGGGTACGTGGGGGATGTCGGTGCCGGTGTGCCAAAGCACCGAGTTGATGGCCGATTTGCGCGAGCTGCCGGTGCCCACCACATCGCCCACATAGGCCACCGGATAGCCCTTGGCCTTGAGCTCGCCGATTAGATCCAGACCCCCCGGCATGCGGGTTTCCAGCATCGCGTTGGCGTGCAGGGGGATGTCGGGGCGGGTGGTGGCGTGGGTGGCGGGTGAAAGGTCGTCGGTGTTGGTTTCGCCCTCCACTTTGAACACGGTGACGGTGATCTCGGCGGGCAGCTCCGGCCGGCTGGTGAACCATTCCGCAGCGGCCCAGCTATCCACCACCTGCTGGGCCAGGGGGTTGCTGGCCGCCAGCTCGATCACGTCGTGAAAGGCGTCGTAGACGAGCACCGTGCGGCTGAGGCCCTCGGCGGCGGCGGCGGCCACCACGGCATCGGGGCTGGCCAGCAGCTCGATCAGCGCGCCCACGTTGTAGCCGCCGATCATGGTGGCCAGCAGGCGGGTGGCCTCCAGGGGGCTGACCAGGGGGCTGCTGGCCTCGCTGCGGGCGACGGCCGTGAGCCAAGTGGCCTTCACGTAGGCGGCCTCATCCACCCCAGGCGGGATGCGTTCGCTGAGCAGCTCCAGCAGGAAGGCTTCTTCGCCCGCTGGCGGCGCGGCCAGCAGGGCGGTGAGGGCCTGGGTTTGGGGCGCGCTCAGCGGCAGGGGCGGCACCCCGAGGGCCTGGCGGTCGGCCGCGGCGGCCCGGTAGGCGGGCAGCAATTCGGCGGGGGGGATGGCGGCGGCGGCGGCGTCAGGCATGGGGGCTGGGGGCGCGGATCCGGCCGCTGCGGGGACATCACTTCCATTTTTGTCCCTGGCAGGCCCGTTCTTGGTGGCGAGGGCTGCAGAACGGGGGGGCTGGTCTCTGGGGGGGACGGCATCCTCCGTGTCGTCCCCTCAGTGGTCGGCCGTGGCCAGGAACTCATTCTGGGGCGTCACACCTCCACTTCAGTCGCAAGATGAGGGAAGCGTCGATCGAGACTTTCTTCCAAGGAATCAGCCGCTGCAGGATCCGGGATAGTCCAGCGAGGGCCTTTTCTGCAAGAGTGTGCATGGTGGAACTCCGTTTTGGGATGTGCCCCGGCCGTTGATGAAGCCGTTGGAGGTGAGAACTCCAGCGGCTTCAGGTCGAGTATGAATCCATTGTCAGCCTGGCAGGCCCGTACTTGGTGGCGAGGGCTGCAGAACGGGGGGCAGTCGGTGGGCAGGCAGAGTCACACCGCCATGCTCAGGCACTAGTAGCACCAATAGGTTTCGACCACGCCGCCCACGCTCAGCTCCCGCATGACTAAAAGGTTGCCCTTGAGCTCCAAAAGCACCTTCGAAAACGTTGTTGTCGCAGATCTACGATCAGCAATGGTGGTGGTGGCGGCCACCACGGCATCGGGGCTGGCCAGCAATGCAATCAGGACGCCGACGTTGTAACTGCCGCTCATGGTGTCCAGCAGGAGGACGGAAGGGGTCAGGCCCCTGGCGCGGACGGCACCACCACTGTTTCGCACCCGAGTTGGTGAGCCGCAGCCAGCAGGCTCTGGTCTGCACTCACCAGGGGTAAGCGGTGGCGATGGGCTACGGCTAGGTGCAGGCCATCGCCGGCCCGCAGGCTGAGGTTCCGTTCCTCGACGATCCAACGCCTTGCCAACAGGAAATCCTCGGCGCAGGGCTCCAGCAGGCCCAGCCGCTCGCGGCGGAAGTTTTCCAGCTCCTCATGGATCCGCGTCGCCCGGCTGCTGCTGAGTTCGCGCCGCCGCATCCGCAGCGCCGTGGCGGAGGCGAACTCCACCAGAACCCAGTTGCTGATCCAGAGCGGTTGCTGGCCGCTGGCAGCCAGCCAGATCTCCGCCGCCGCGTAGCCGCTGTCGTTGTGAAACAGCGACACCAGCACACAGGTGTCGAGGTAGAGGCCTCCCGCCGTGGCTTTCACGGCTCCTGATCGCGCAGCTCCCGCAGCAGCTCCACTGCGGACCCAGCCGGCCCTTGCTGGTGAGCGTGGAAGCGACGCAGGCGGGCGACCCAATCGCCGGATGCCGCATCGCTGTCGCTTTCCCGGATCAGCCGCGCCACGGATCGCCCCCTCCGGGTGATCACCACCTCCTCCCCGGCTTCCACGGCATCGAGCAGGGCGGAGAGCCCCGCCTTGGCCTCCGCCAGATTGACGCTGCGCATGACCAGATGATTATCTGAGTCAAAGGTTATCGCTTGTCGCCAGGGGTGGACGGGTATGGGTAGGAGGGCCCCGTCGCCGCTTCGCACGGCCACCCGCTGCTCCTGCAGATCAATGATCAGCAGTCGAAAGAGTTCGACCAAAATCAGGATGAAAAGGATATCGGCCGTGATCGCGTGAAATTGCGGTTTATTGAGTAGCGAGGCGAAGATACCCTTGAGCTGCAGCGCCATGATGCAGAACTCTGCCTGGCGGCATGCGATGACCCTTCCCTCCGAACGCGATCAGCTGTTCATCAGCTACAGCCATGTCGATCGAGGGTGGGTGGAGCGGCTGCAGAAGATGATTCGACCGCTGGTGCGCAGCGAGGCCCTGCGGCTGTGGGATGACTCCCAGATTCCAGCGGGGGCGAAGTGGAAGGTTGAGATCGAAAAGGCCCTCGCCAGCGCCAAGGTGGCCCTGCTGCTGGTGAGCGACGACTTTCTGGCCTCCGAATTCGTGATCAACAAGGAGCTGCCGCCGCTGCTGCGGGCTGCCGAGGCGGAAGGCCTTTGCATCCTCTGGGTATGTCTTGGCCCTTGTTTCTACGAAGCCACCCCCATTCACGAATACCAGGCGGTGCTGCCTCCTGGAGAGCCCCTTGAAGCGATGGCTCCGGTGCAGCAGAAGATGGCGCTCAAGACCATCGCCGGGGCCATCCGCGATGCACTCAGCGTTGAGGTTGCCCCGGCCCAGGATCCGGCCCAGGCTCAGGATCCCGCGCAGGCTCAACCGCAGCCCGTTCCTGTGCCTGCGCCCTCTTCCCCAGCCGCCCCGACTGCCAAGGATGCCTCGCGGCTGCAGCGCTTCCCCTCCAGCACCTGCCTGTTGCGCCAGGAAAGCGGCCGCTGGAGCATGGAGCGCCGCCCGCTGCAGGTGGAGGGCTACCGGGAGGAGTTGGGCGGGGGGTTGGCCCTCACCATGGTGAAGATCCCGGCGGGGAGCTTTCTGATGGGCTCTCCGAAGGACGAGCTGGAGCGTTCACAGGATGAAGGCCCCCAGCACGAAGTGACGCTGGGCGGTTACTTCATGGCCCAGACACCGATTACCCAGGCCCAGTGGCGGGCGGTGGCGGGGTGGCAAAAGCTGGAGCGCGACCTGGAGCCGGATCCCTCAAATTTCAAGGGTGCAAACCGCCCGGTGGAGCAGGTGAGCTGGTTTGATGCGCTGGAGTTCTGCCGCCGCATGAGCCAACGCACGGGTCAACGTTACGGCCTGCCGAGCGAGGCCCAGTGGGAGTACGCCTGCCGTGCTGGCAGCACCACACCGTTTCATTGCGGGGCCACGCTGACGCCGGAGCTGGCCAATTACGACGGCAATTACGTTTATGGAAAGGGCCTCAAGGGCACTTATCGAAAGCAGACCACCGAGGTAGACAGCTTCCCAGCTAATGCCTGGGGCCTGCACGACCTGCACGGCAATGTCTGGGAGTGGTGCGCAGATCACTGGCATGACAGTTACAACTTCGCCCCTGGCGATGACCAACCTTGGCTGATTCCTGCTGCGGCTGATGATGAGCTAAGGCTGCTGCGCGGCGGGTCGTGGAACAACTACCCCTGGTTCTGCCGCTCGGCCTCCCGCAGCAACAGCCACCCGGACGACCGCTACAACGCCATCGGTTTCCGCGTCTGTTGCCTCCCCCAGGACTAATTTCTTTACCCTTAAACCCTTTATATCTTTACACTCGGCTGTTTCTTTACGCTGGCTGTTGGTTTTTGGCTGTTGGTTTGCGGCTGTTGGCTGTTCCGCCATGGCGCCGCAGGCGCCCGGCGTTTTTTGTATCTCTCCCTGGGGCGCCCATGCTCGCTTTGCCCCCGTTCGCTCAGCCTCACCTCTTACCTGTACATACAACAGGCGTCAACCTTGGTCCAGCTGGCCAGCGATTGGCGGCAAGGTCCATGGTGGCGAGTGAGCCCCTGACGCGACGGCATACGGCCAGCTCGAAGGATCGGAAAAACCAAGCCAAGACCCTGAAAATGTTCGCCGGAAACTGTTTCATGTGATGATCGACATCTCTAAGATTTCTCCGATTGATTACCTAGGTCGCCGAAGAAATTTCGTCGATACAAGGATGGCTTGGCCATGTTGGCAACACTCATGCTATGGTGTTGAATGTTAGCTCTGGATCTCGCTTGCTCAGCTAATCCAAAATCCGCCATGGGAGTAATAAGCAGGTTTCGTTTTCTGTAGCGGTATACCAATAGATTCTGTCGTGCCTGCCTTTCAGGGCCGTCCCTCCTCTCGGTCCGCGGAGCAGTTCGTACCAACAGCAACATGTGGATATCGGCTCCGATAACCACTGTGCAGTACGAACACAATTGCCCGAAAGCGGCTGCGGCTGCAAAGGTCAGCTTTACCGCGTGGAGGTGGTTCACGGAAAGCATTAGAGGCGGCATGGTGGTTCACGGAAACCAGCCAATAAGGGTTAGGTGGTGCGTCCGAATGGCCAGAGCAGCTTCATTCTCGGGTACACCTCTCCTCTTTCTCTATAGAGCAAGATATGGCTTGGAAGAAGGGTCAGCTGCCACTCATCAGGCACAGGCAGAGACTGCACTGCCAAGAAAAGAAGGCTTCGTACACTCATACCATCTTCTTGAATAACTATTTCCCTGGAAGCGGAGAAGTCATTATGAGCCTGTTCATGCGAGAGCCTTTCTTCGTCTGTTTCGCCATTTCTATTTCCTTGAAATCTGATCCAGTATGGCGCACATTTGCAAACCAGTCTAAGCAACTCTAATACAGAGTAAGTTCCCATCGGGATGCCTAAACATGGATATTCAGGATCAACAGGGTAAAGGACATGCCAGTGCGTATCTGCAAGACGGGTCTTATCGCGTCTTCTTCCTGGATCGTTAGGGCCAAAGCCGCAGGAATTCCAGCTTGGCGAATAAAGAGATATCATATGGGATTCGGGCTTGAATGCATCCCATGTGTGCGCAAAGTGAAGACAGCGAAAGCTTATCTCGCTTGGCAAGATTCCAACTCTTCCTTCTAGCTGTCGGCGATGCTTTTCTAGTCTACTCTTCGCGCTGTCATCAGCTTTGCCAATATAGACAACCGAGTTATTGTAGTGCAAACCATAGATTCCAGGCCTCTCCTCTACTGATGCCAGATTAGAATCCTGCAACGCCACAGGAGCGAGGAGCTCGAAGTCTGAAGCCAACTGCTGAAAGAGCGGAGTTGCTATATCAAACTCGAATAAGCCGCATCCATCCGAAAATTTGCCTACAAGTGTCACGATAAATGCCCTAAACAAGGATCTGTAGAACTATTTATTGCGCTTAGTCGCATGAGAGCCTTGCAAACGGATTCTGCCTCTTTATTAGGATTTCCCAGTATACTTGAAACACAAATTCTCATCACCGACCAGCCTTCACGCAGAAGTCGTTGATTTACGCGTGTATCCCGTTCTATATTGGCTAGGTTCTTAGCACACCAAAATCTGGCATTGGTTGGGAAGAGATCCTCAAGTAAGGATAGCTGTCTGACTTTGTCCTCGTTACCATGCCAGAAGTCTCCATTAACAAAAACCAAGAGTTTGTAATCTGCAGTTGATATATCGGGTCTGCCGTAAATGTTTTTGAGGACAACTCGGCATCGCACGCCCATTCTGTGTATTAGTATACTCAGGATAAGCTCTAGTGCTGCACTTCGCCTCTTAACCTTCCCCATGATTCGGGATGTCGTTTCAGCGTCTCTTGCCATGGGGGGTTACATTCCAGAGTGAAATCTCATATGCAGTCCAATTTCTGTAGCGAGTTGGACTGGTACGGCATTCCCTATATGCCTCATTGCATGCGATCGCGCTCCAAGAAATTCATAGTCATCCGGAAACGTCTGAATACGCGCACTCTCGCGAACAGACATATAACGTAGTCTTCCATCATTAAACCGGATCATGGCTTCACCGCCACAAACTCCATGAACTCCAGCTTTTATTGTTTTGCTCGGCCAGTCGATATCAGATCCCGTATGCCCTGGATATGAACGAGCTCCTGGTATCCCTATATGATTTAAATAGTTTGGATGTGGCTGCCCAGGTACAGGTTCTGGCAATTCCGTAATTGCATCTCTAACCGTTTTCCAAGGCTTGAGTCTAGACAAGATGACATCACCTTGTCTTGATGAGAATTGAGACTTACTTGCACTCCTAATTGGTGGGGGAGCAAGGTTGTGCCGATCCCAGTAATCACCGGAAACATGCTGAGAGTAATAAAGCGATGCCTCCGAATGTGTCGGAGTAATGGGGGGTAATGGACGATCAGAAATGTCCGAACGAACAGCCATTAGAACTACGCGTTTCCGGATCTGAGGAACGCCGAAGTCTGCCGCATTTACAAGTTGCCTGGTAACGTAATAACCGGGCTTATCGTCTCGCAAACTGCAAACTTTGAGGCGCTCGGCATGCTCAGACCAGGCCTCATCGACCAGGGGGATGCAAGATGGATGCCTAAGCTGCATTTCTACATAATCAAAGTAAGGTGCAAACGACTTTCTTAATAGACCAGCTACATTTTCGAACAAAACCAATTTAGGCTTACAACGCCTGACCAAGTCAAGAGCAGCAGGAAACATATTCCTACTATCATTCATTCCTACATGAATGCCTCCGAGGGAAAATGGCTGGCACGGTGGACCACCGGCCAGTAGATCTAATGATTTATGGTTTTTAATTGTATCCAGATCGAAATGCCGAACATCATGGAGGATTACAGAATTGTCCTCCCATGCTTGATTATCGCTTCCGCTAATTGCCCAGCGGCGAGCATTATGTCTTAATGTGTCACAAGCTTTGGGGTCAAACTCAATTAAAGCGGAATGTTCAAAGCCAGCGACGTGCAGCCCCAATGCCATTCCCCCGCCACCGGCAAAGAGCTCAAGTGAGCGGAGCTTTGCCAGGGAATTAAGTTGCCCAGCAGCGGGCGCGGGGGATGCTTGAAGGACCATGCGCGTATGGTAAGTCCTCCTGCAAGCGCGGGGGCAGAGTGAGGGCCTGAACTTCTAGCGAGCTCGATGGCGTTTAACTGGACTAGATGGAAAAGCACACATAATATCGAGATACAGCGGACGGGGGCAGAGATGCTTTGTGAATGCCTAGTGATTCTCCCGCCGCTGATCTTGAGCGCGGAGGGCATCACCTGCCCGCAATGGCGCATCGCTGGCATCGCAGAGCCTGGCGGCGGCTTCAAAATCAGCTGCCTCCATCGGCACCAGCTCCAGCCGCAGGCTGCGAAATTTTTCAAACATGGTGAGAGCGGCCCGTCTTTCCTGGCGGCTGATCGACCTGACGCGCTCCTTGAGGGCCAGGGCTGACGAGAACTCGGTGATGGTCCAGGGGCTGATCAACAAGGCCTTTGCTGCGCCGGCGGAGAGAAAGGCCTGGACCCTTGGGGTTCCGGGCTCCCGGATCAGCAGGGGCACCAGCAACGAGGTATCCAAGTAGCAGGCCATCAATAGCGGGCAGCGCGGCGCAGCTCAGCCATGAAGCTGCCGGCATCTGGCCCTTCATGCATCGGTTGGGCGTTGGTGAACTGGAACAGCTTCTGCAGCTCGAATCCGTCTGGCCTTGCTGACTCCACAAAGGCGAGCAGAAAAACGCCTGCTGCTGCCTGCTAGAGCTGATCCACAAAAATCCGCCTCGCAGCGCTATCCCGGCATCAGTAGTCCTTACCTGGTGCCCTACTCTCGCCACCAGAATCCAGCCGCACCGGAACGGCCCCCGCCTGGCGGCATGCAATGACCCTTCCCACCGAACGTGATCAGCTGTTCATCAGCTACAGCCATTTCGACCGGAGGTGGGTGGAGCGGCTGCAGACGATGATTCGGCCGCTGGTGCGCAGCCATGGTCTACGCCTCTGGGACGACTCCCAGATTCCACCAGGGGCTAAGTGGAGGGAAGAGATCGAAACGGCGCTGGCTGCGGCGAAGGTTGCGCTGTTGCTGGTGAGCTCGGATTTCCTGGCTTCTGAGTTTGTGACCAACTCGGAATTGCCGCAGCTGCTCACGGCGGCAGAGGAGGAAGGACTGCGCATCCTGTGGGTGCCCCTGCGGCCCAGCCTTGTCAGGCGCACGCCGATCGATGCGTATCAGGCTCTACTGGATCCGGGCCGGCCTCTGGCGGGGATGAACCCTGTGGAACAGGAGGAGGCGCTGGTGGAGATTGCCTTGGCTATCGAGAAGGCGCTTGCACCCCGCCAAAATTCGCCATCAGCGGCAGCGAAAACACGAGGCGACAGTGACGGAGGTCCTCGGCAGGCTGCTATCTCCAAGAGCGGGTCATCGGTTCTTCCCGGCGCTGATCGGCAGGGCGTTGCAGCGGCCCTCTCAGGGGCTGTCCAGCCCGAGATAGCCAAGCCCGAGGCGGCGGAGCCACCTCCTGCGACCGAGTCCTTGCGGCTGCAGCGTTTCCCCACCAGCACCTGCCTGTTGCGCCAGGAGGGCGGCCGCTGGAGCATGGAGCGCCGCCCGCTGCAGGTGGAGGGCTACCGGGAGGATCTGGGCGAGGGCGTGGCTCTCACGATGGTGAAGATCCCGGCGGGCAGCTTTCGGATGGGTTCTCCTGAGGACGAGCCGGAGCGTGAAGACGATGAGGGCCCCCAGCACGATGTGACGCTGGGCGCTTTTTTGATGGCCCAGACACCGATTACCCAGGCCCAGTGGCGGGCGGTGGCGGGTTGGCAAAAGGTGGAACGCGACTTGGAGCCCGATCCCTCGAAGTTCAAGGGAGCGAACCGTCCGGTGGAGCAGGTGAGCTGGTTTGATGCGCTAGAGTATTGCCGCCGCCTGAGCAAGCGCACTGGCCAGCGTTACCGCTTGCCGAGCGAGGCCCAGTGGGAGTACGCCTGCCGTGCCGGCAGCACCACACCGTTCCATTTCGGGGCCACGCTGACGCCGGATCTGGCCAACTACGACGGCAATTACGTTTATGGAAACGGCCCCAAGGGCACCTACCGCGAGCAGACCATCGACGTGGCCAGCTTCCCAGCCAATGGCTGGGGCCTCCATGACATGCACGGCAGTGTGCGGGAGTGGTGCGAAGACCACTGGCATGACAGTTACAACTTTGCCCCTGGTGATGACCAACCCTGGCTGATTCCTGCTGTCGCTGATGATGAACGAAGGCTGCTGCGCGGCGGCTCCGCGAACAGCTACCCCTGGTACTGCCGCTCGACCTACCGCAACCACTACCAGCCCGACTATGCCAGCTACGGCGTCGGTTTCCGTGTGGTCTGCTTCCCCCAGGGCCCTTCCCTTAACCCTTAATCCCTCAATCCCTCAACACTCGGCTGTTTCTTTAACTCTGGCTGTTGGTTGGCGGCTGTTGGCTTGTGGGTTGTGGTTGTTCCGGGATGGAGCTGAAGGCGCAAGCGTTCGGCGCCATCGGATGCTGGGGGCCTCCCCGCCAGCTCGGCGCCAGGCCCCCGCTGGCACTTTGGTTGCCATCACCACACCATTGGCAACTCGATTCCAGTGCCATAGTGGAGTGATGGCCCGCTCAGCTGAATCCACCACCGAGGCGAATGCCAGTGGCACTGCCGGTTCCACCGTCGCCGCAGCAGGCGACCTGGATTCAGTGGGAGAGGGCGCAGCCATGCCGGCCGTGGAAACCAGACTGATCAAGCAGGTGGAGCTGCTGCTGCGTGAGTCGGGCAATACCGAACCGTTCGATGCCGCAGCCTGGGTGAAGCGCTGGTTGCGCCGCCCCAACCATGCCCTCGGCGGCGCCGTCCCCGAGCTGTACCTGCACACGCCTGGAGGCGAGGCCTTGCTCTCCAGCCTGATCGGCGCAATGGCTGCGGGCTCCTACATGTGATGCGGCGGCGGTGAGCGGGGAGATCAGCATCTGGCGCATCGCCAGCCAGGGCCTCACTTGGAAGGCGAACGATCTCAGCGGCAACGGCGCCGCTCTCTATCCGGGGCGCTGGAACTCCCTCGATCGCCCCATCGTCTACAGCTCCAGCTCGATTGCCCTGGCCTGCCTGGAAACGGTGGTGCATCTGGCCGGCGATGATCCGCTGCCGTTTCCGCGCCAGCTGGTGCGGATCACCATTCCCAGCCACCACTGGCAGCAGCGCAAGAGGTTTGCCAAGCAGGAGCACAGCGGCTGGGACAGCGCCCCCACCCCTGAGCACGCCGAGAATCTGTTTGCGGCCACCCGGGCCTGGGGCGATGCCTGGCTGTTGGGCCTCGAATCGCTGCTCGCCGAGGTGCCTTCGGTGATCGTGCCGGAGGAAACCAACCTGCTGCTCAATCCCCGCCACCCAGCCCACGCAGAGCTGGTGGCCGAAATTGTGCGCCCCTGGTTCTACGACACCCGTCTGCTTCCCAATGCCCGAGCCGCGACTGCCCGAACCGCGACTGCCCGAGCCGGCACCCCCCAAGCGGGCCCGCCCTGGCAGGAGCCGCTGGGCGCTGAGGTGGCCCTGGAGATGGTGCCGATCCCGGCTGGGGAGTTCTTGATGGGCTCCCCTGAAGACGAGGAAGGGCGGGCGGGCAATGAAGGCCCGCAGCATCGGGTGCGCCTGGCGCCCTTCTCGCTGGCTCGCACGCCAATCACCCAGGCCCAGTGGCGGCAAGTGGCGCGCTGGCAGCCGGCGCCAGGAGACCCTCCCTGGGAACGGGAATTGAATCCCGAGCCTTCTTTCTTCAAGGGCGTTTTGCCCGTGGAGAATCGGCGCTCCGAGCACGATCGGCGGCCTGTGGAGCAGGTGAGCTGGTTCGACGCCCAGGAGTTCTGCCGCCGCCTGAGCCAGCGCACGGGCCGCAATTACACCTTGCCCAGTGAAAGCCAGTGGGAATATGCCTGCCGAGCGGGTACAACCACGCGCTATGCCTTTGGAACCACCCTCACCCTGTTTCATGCGAGTGTTCCCAATCCACGTACCACGGAAGTGGGCAGCTTTCCCGCCAACGCTTGGGGTCTGCAAGATATGCATGGCAATGTGTGGGAATGGTGCCTGGATCACTGGCATCGCGGTTATGAAGGAGCGCCAGCTGATGGCAGGGCCTGGTTGAGGACTGCGGAGCACCAAAATCAATCGTCCACCAAGCCAGTGAAGGGCACCTCGAAAAATTGGCCCTGGCGTGGCCTTGGGCCCCATCCACTCCAGTTGCTGCAGTGGGTCTCGCTGGTGAGCCCGCTCGGAACTCGAATTTTACGAGGTGCCATGAAGAACGTCATCGATGATTTCGAACCAAGGGTGCTTCGCGGCGGCTCTTGGGGCAGCTGGCCCAGGCTCTGCCGCTCGGCCTGCCGCGGCCTATACCAGCCCGACTATTCCGACGGCCTCGTCGGTTTCCGTGTGGCCTGCCTCCCCCAGGGCCCTTCCCTTAACCCTTAATCCCTCAATCCCTCAATCCCTCAACATTCGGCTGTTTCATAACCCTGGCTGTTGGTTTGCGGCTTTTGGTTATTGGCTGTTCCGAGATGGCGCCGTATGAGCCGGCAATTTTCTTGCATCTCCGCCTGCGTCTGCCATCCACCAGCCAGCTCACCGCCGAACTTCCCTGCTTCGAGGCCTGTCTCGATCTGATCCGCCGCCAATGCCCCATCTTCCTGAATCCCTATAGCCTGAAACCACCCATCCCGCAGGGCCCCCATGCTCACCCTGCCCCGCTCTCTCACCTTCACGCCTTCCCAGTTTGCCGAGGTGTGTGCGGCAAACCCAGAGGCGGTGCTTGAGCTCGCTGCCGATGGCACCCTTATTGAGATGACCCCCACTGGCGGCAGCACAGGTGCGCGAAACAGCCGCCTGGTGGCTCGGCTCGAAAACTGGGCGGTGGCCGCCGATCTCGGCTGGATCGTGTTCGACAGCTCCACTGGCTTCCTGCTCCCCGATGGCTCCGTACGCAGCCCCGACGCCAGCGTGGTGCGCCTGGATCGTTCGCAGGCGTTGAGCGAGGCCGAGCGGGAGAGCTTTGCACCCCTCTGCCCCGATCTGGTGGTGGAGCTGGCCAGCCCCTCCGATGAGCCCGAGGTCTTGCGCCGCAAAATGGTGGCCTACATGACCAACGGCGCCCGCTTGGGCTGGCTGCTGCTGCCGCAACAACGCACGGTGGAGGTGTGGACGGCTGCGGAAACAGCCAACTCTCCCCTAGTGCTCAACGATCCAAGCCGGCTGGAGGCGGGCCTGGAGTTCCCCGGCCTGGTGATTGATCCGCGCCGGATCTGGGAGGTTTGAGGGCGCCGCCCCGGGCCAAGGTGCCTCGATTTTTCAGCTATTCATGCCATACCTGCTTCCCCATCTTCCAGTGGCCTTTGGGCCATCAGGCTAAGGGAGGCCCGCCATCGACCCGGTGCGTCCCCTTTTGCCGCCTCGCCGCCGCTTTCCCGGACCAGCCGCGCCACGGATCGCCCCCTGCGGGTGATCAACACCTCTTCCCTGGCTTCCACCGTATCGAGCAGGGCGGAGAGCCCCGCCTTGGCCTCCGCCAGATTGACTCTGCGCATGACCAGATGACTATCTGAGTCAAACGTTATCGCTTGTCGCCAGGGTTGGACGGGTCTGGGCACAACTCCTGGAATACCCAGCAAAAATCAAAGCCATGGCCGTAATTGGAGCCAGGGCAAGAGATTGGAATTGAACTTTTCAGGAATGTGGAAGCAGAGAGGAAAGGATTGAAGTTACGAATGGGCTAATTAGGGCTTGCTGAATTAAGTTTTACTGGGCTTAGGACGTATCGAGGGCAATATGCTGGATCGCCTGCACTTGGACATTCGATCAAGGATTGACTCAAAAGAGCTGTCTAAAATGCACCCAACAGCGCTGTTCGAC
>JAPLIC010000001.1 GCA_026389315.1 Cyanobacteriota bacterium | reverse complement strand
TGATCGTCGAACAGCGCTGTTGGGTGCGTTTTAGACAGCTCTTTTGAGTCAATCCTTGATCGAATGTCCAAGTGCAGGCGATCCAGCATATTGCCCTCGATACGTCCTAAGCCCAATAAAACTTAATTCAGCAAGCCCTACATAGATGCACGCGAGGCATTTCGAAAGATCTTTCAAGCTGATGTTGATTTGGTAATGTAAGATGCAGTAAAAAATAAGATTATTTTAAGTGAAATAGACCGAACAAAGCGGCTTGTCTATGGCTCATGATGTACACGTGCGATAAGGTCATCTGTTTTGCGCGAGTCGGTCGTTGATTTTCGGAATTTGCTTACCCATTACTATGGCGCAATTAATGATAACGCTGTCCATGGCCTTATCTACTCTGATTTGATTGTTTTGAAAGCGGAGGTTGCTGTGCTTCTGAGTGACCTGTTTGATGCAAACTAACATTGCCATGCACTTGTACCGCCACCATTGATTATATTTTTTAAACTTCACACTCTGCGGCTAGGTGATGGCAAGCGTGATGCGGTCCAGTTATTACAGCTATCGCGCCCCCTTCGCCCGCGGCGTTGATATCACCCACCAGATCACCGATGCCCTGGGAATCGCCATGGGCGGCATCGAGGGCAACCGGTTCATGGGTTTTGGCTTCCCCGATCAGGCGATCGTCTGGGATGGCAGTGCGGTTGAGACCACCTATCGCTATCTGATCCAAACCCAGCACGATCCCACCCCCGTAATCCCCGCCGACCAATCCACCCCCTTCGCCACCAGTGTGGTTGGCGGCGCGGTTGGGGGCGCGGCCATTGATGGCGCCCCACGAGCGGTAGCGCCGGGCTACACCAGCAACGTGCGCGGTCTGTCCTGCGACAATTAGATCGGCGCCCGCCCACGTAGTTGACATCGGGCAAGCCGGTCGCATCAACGTCTCGGCATCGGCCAAATCGATGGGCCAGGGGGGGGTGTCTTGGTTGGGGCTGGGCTTGGAGCTGCCTGTTGTGGCTGTGCTTTGCAGTGAGCGGCCAGCCGGGCTGAGGGGCTGGATCGACCGAATGGACGGCCGTGGGAACACTGTTCGGCAACTCACCGTTTGATCGTGATGCTGGAGCCCATGGACACGGTAATGGCGATGGCTTGCTGGCCCAGGGACTGCGGGGTTGCGGCAGGCGATGGGCGTCTTGATGCCGGGGCGGGGAGATCAGGGGGTGGGCTTCGCCTATTTCTGAATGCCACTAGTTGCGGACCAGCGATATTCCGTAATTTCACGGTTGCAGGCCCTGTCATACTTCAAAGGTCAACAGACTTATGGGATTTGTCAATGCCTCTGAACAAGGGATTGACGGCATTTGAAGACAGCAGTCACTGCGGTCTTGATTTTCCGATTGGCAGGCGGCCCTGGGGCTCTGGTCCTGGGTACGATTACGAAACCACTCTTTCCAAGAGCATCACCATGGCCTTTGTCAATGAAACCATCCCCGAAGCCGATCTGCACCGCATTGACTTTGCGAGCGTGATCCATCCCCTTCATTCCTGCCCAATCGATACGCCAAGTAAATGGACCATTGATCGGGAGCGGGATATTGCCTTGCTCAGTCTTGGAGGTGGGCTTGGGGAAAATTCGATGTATCCAAGCTTCTTTTTGATTTACTGGCAGGGTCAATTCACCGATGTACATCTGGTCGCATCAACTATTGGAAACCTCAAAACTCACGATCTTGAAGTAACCTGGACACTTCGATATCTGCGTCAGCTGGACGGGGTGGACGACTCGCTCTTCCAAGCAACACTCAAGCAAGCGCTAACCAGCTTCGGATATATTGATATCACGTTAAGAGATCGCATAAAAGCTGTTAAATTTAATTTTGATAATAATATTATAACCAGAGGTTAAGGCGATGAAATACGAAGAGATAGTTGCAGATCTACAGAGGAATAACGCAAAATCAACTGGATTCTATACAACAGAGCAGCTGCTTGACCTATTTAATAAGGCATCGATCGAGGTGCCAAACGTGCATCCATCGGCAACAACGCTTACCTACAGTGGGCCACTGGAGACAGGATATACCTGGCAAATCGCCGAGCCGATTAGTGCTCAAAGTGCTGGAGAAATCAGGTCGATGGGCAAGACAGATGTTAGCAAATTGCTTTTTAATGATGATTTTAAGCTTTCACTCCTTAAGGCAAATAATTATGATAATGATATTGTGAATAATATATTAGATGGCGAATACGCAACCGATCAGGCCGGCAACAAAGTTCGCATCAAGCCAGGCTGGACAGACATCATGTCTGAGCGCTTCGTCGTGGAAACGAAGGGACCCCTTGTTTCCCTTACCCCGAATGCGGATCCCACCAGGGTATGGGGCACTACAGAACTCGATGCCGCCCTCAGAAGCGGGGCAACCACCATCAACGGCATTGCAAAGGAGGATTTGATCAGGGCAAGGAATACCCTGACCCAAACGACAGGATCTGAGTCGCAAGCCAAAGCAATTATTCTGGACTACGTCAATGAGTTGTCAGCAGAACACACCAGTCTTTTGAGCACTTATGTAGATAGCAATGGCCAGATAATTGCCAATCCAGCAACCCAACATGCGCTGCATGTCGAGACCAAACAATTTTTCGAGCGGCTTGGCATCCAGGCGCCAGGCACAGAGCTTTCAGCGGCACCAAACAAGACAAGCCTGCTCAATACCGAAAGTCGCTCACTGGTTCAGACCGATCAGTTTCGTAATGCTCAGATTGTCAATAGGCTTATTCAACAAGATGCGGCTGAACGGGTTAAGCAGGCTAAGACTATGCGCGATGTTTCGACGTTGGCTAATGCCTCACGCTATCTCGATCGACTGGGAATGATCGGAGACGTCATATCCCTATCTCTGCTGGCCAGTGAAGCCAACGCCGCCTATGCCAAAGGCGATAGGGCTGGTGCTCAAAGGATTGTCGAAAATGGATTGGTGAATTTCAGCGGCGGTCTCCTTGGTGCTCACCTGGCGGCCCAGGCGATGGGCGCCGCCGTTTTGCCCCTGCTGTCCTTCGGGCCCGGTGGAGCTTTGCTTGCTGGGGCATTGACGCTTGCGGCGGGTATCTTCGGCGGTATGGCAGGTAGCGCTGGCTTCGGCCAATTGCTCAATACCTTCAGGGACCTCACAGGTTCCAGAGCCGCCGATGGAGCAATCAATCGGGATCCCCTGGCCCTTGATCTCGATGGCGACGGGATTGAAACCATCGGCTTACGTGATGGCAAACCGATTTTGTTTGACCATGATAGTGATGGCATCAGGACAGGCACAGGTTGGCTGAAGCCTGATGATGCCTGGCTGGTACTAGATCGCAATGGTAATGGCAGCATCGATACGGGCCGTGAACTATTTGGCGTCGATACCTTGAAAAGTAATAACAAACTGGCAACGGATGGATTTGATGCGTTGAGGGATATGGATTCAAACAATGACGAAAGGATCGATCAGGTCGATCGAGTTTTTTCCCAGCTAAAAGTATGGCGAGACATCAATCAAGATGGCATTAGCCAAAGCGGTGAGTTGAGCTCTCTGAACGCCATCGGCATTACTGCTATTGGACTCAAGACAACCGCTTCAAACATTAATCTTGGCAATGGCAATATCCAGACTGCTGCGGGGGTGTTCAGCCGTTCCGATGGCACAAATGGCACAACGGGTTTGCTGAATGGAGCTGCGGTTAATCTTGATCTAGTTATCAACAGTTTCTATCGCCAGTTCATTGATCAAATAGCGATCACTGATCAGGCGAGCAATCTACCAGCTCTTCAAGGTTCGGGGCAGGTTCGTGATCTGCCTGAAGCCATTAGCCGCTCGCCCGAACTGGGGCGCCTGGTGGAGTCCTATCTGCGAGTCACAACCCGGCAAGGTCAGATGGACCTGCTCGATCGTTTTCTGGAGAAATGGGCTGATACTTCTAACATGAAATCATTGAAAGCCCAAGCTGATGGACTGGCTGGCAATGATGTTAAGCTTGTGTATTCTTTGGCGGGCCTTTCGCCAGGCACATCTGATTATGAAGCTTTTGTTCGCAAGCTAGGAATTGTCGAACGCTTCATGGGGTTTACCTATGGGGGGCCTACCGGCGCGGTTAGATTCACTCCCCTGCTGGCAGGCTCTGGCCTGACTTTGGTGAGCCTCACCAGTCCGCAAGTCGAGAATATCTCGATGGCCTATGACATGTTCAAGAATGACCTCTATCAGGCGCTGCTGCTCCAATCGAGACTACAGGGTTATGTAAATAAAGTCAACATTCGTTACAGCAATGACCAGATCCTTGTGGATGCAACGGGTATCGAAAATGCCTTCAAGAATGCCATTAGCACTAATCCTCACGAAGCGATCATCGACCTGGTTGAGTTTATTGGTGTTTCCGGTCCAACCCGGTTGGCAAATCTGAATTGGAATGCCTTTGAATTTCTGTTGACTGAGCTGAACAATACTCCTGAACTTGGTGCTTTCAATGATGATCTCATTGATCTCTCTGTTCGCTTCGCAGGCCCAACTGAGAACAACCTGACCGGATCATCCAGGCCAGACTTACTGGTGGGGACCCTCGGTTTTGATACCCTATTAGGTGGCGCTGGTAATGACATTCTTCACGGCAAGCCCGGCAACGATTTCCTCAGCGGCGATGCCGGCGACGATACCCTACTCGGCGGTAGCGGTAATGACACCCTCGATGGCGCCAGCGGCAACGACTTCATTGATGGCGGTGACGGCCAGGACTTGATCACCGACCACTCTGGCGTTAATACCCTGCGTGGTGGAGCTGGCAATGACACGATCCGCTCGCGGGGCACCTTTGCCGGCGGCAGCGGCGATGACCTGCTGCAATCCACTGATGTCTGGTTTGGTGATACCTATCTGTTCGAGATCGGTGATGGCAAAGATGTCATCAATGACCACGGCTATGGCGGCACTGATGCGATTTCCTTTAGTGCAGGCATCAATCCTAGCGAGCTTCCGCTGCATCGCGTTGGCCTTGATCTACGCTTTCTCGTTAATGCCAATGACCATCTCTCTGTCAAGGACTGGTTTTCCAGCAGCCACCAGTACATCGAACAGATCAACTTTGCCAATAATACGAGCTGGAATTTTGACACCATTTTCACGACACCAATTATCTCTGCCGGCAGTGCCAATGCCGATAACCTGGTCGGCTGGCATGGCATCGATTCCCTTGATGGTGGCGGTGGGAATGACACCCTCGATGGCGCCAGCGGC
>JAPLIC010000076.1 GCA_026389315.1 Cyanobacteriota bacterium | reverse complement strand
TGATCGTCGAACAGCGCTGTTGGGTGCGTTTTAGACAGCTCTTTTGAGTCAATCCTTGATCGAATGTCCAAGTGCAGGCGATCCAGCATATTGCCCTCGATACGTCCTAAGCCCAATAAAACTTAATTCAGCAAGCCCTACGTAGATCGCTGCCTGAATCGGCGAATTCATCAATCAGGGACTGGGCGTATTTCACCTGGTTATCGATCACCCGGGCGGCCTTGCCGGCCAGGTGGGGGTAGTTGTGATCGAAACGCTCGCGGATGAATTCGGCGTGCTTATGGTTGCGCGCAAAGATCACCGATTTGCCGAGACGATCACCGGAGGCTTCTTGACAGCCCTGGGTCATCAGCACCTCAAGTCCCTTGTCGACGGTGTCGTCGTTGAACAGCCAATTGTTGATGGCACCGGAATCGACCCGGCCTGTGCCCAGCACGTTTTCTTCCCAGTCGAGCAAGTCCCACTGGGCCTTCTCCTCATCGCTGAGGTCGGCATAGTTGATGCCCTCCCGCGGAAAACGGAGAGAGACAGAGATGGGCCTAAACGGCACGAGAAAGCGGTCGGCGATCGCCTGATCCAGACCGTATTCATCGGTGGGTAGGCCAATCGCCCGATCAAAGAGCTCGTAGGTGTTGCGGTCGATCTCCTCGCGCGGCGTGGCGGTGAGGCCGCTGAGCAGCGAATCGAAGTAGGCGAAGATGGCGCCGTATTTCTGGTAGACGCTGCGGTGCGCCTCGTCGATGATCACCAGATCGAAGTGCCCCACCCCGAAGCGTTTGACGCCATTGGCGTCCTCGGCATCGATGAGGTTCATCATCGTGGGGTAGGTGGAGAGGAACACCCGCCCCTCACCGCCCTTGTTTGTCACCAGGTTGACCGGTGAGCAATCGGGCAGGAAGCGACGGAAGGCGCGTTCGGCTTGAAGCACGAGCGAGGTTCGATCCGCCAGAAACAGCACCCGCTTGACCCAGTTGCAGCGGGTCAGGACATCGGTGAGGGAGATGGCGGTGCGGGTCTTGCCGGTGCCGGTGGCTTGCACCAGCAACGCCTTGAGACGACCCTGCTCCAACGATTCGCAGATCGCCCGGATCGCCCGCTGCTGGTAGTAACGACCCGCAATCGTGTTGGAAAGGGTGGCCTGGGCGAGCGGCTGGCGGATCTCCCGGCGCCGGATCAGGGTTTCGAGCTCGTCCTTCTTGTAGAAACCCTGGACCTCCCGCGGCGGGTAACGCAGATCGTCCCAGAGACGGTGCCTGTAGCCATTGGAGAGGAAGATGATTGGCCGTTGGCCGTAGCGCTGCTCCAAGCAGTTGGCATAGAGCTCGGCCTGGCGCTGGCCCTCCATCGAGTCGCGGCTGGTGCGCTTGGCTTCCACCAGGGCCAGGGGTTTGCCGTCATCCCCCCAGAGCACGTAATCCACAAAGCCGGTGCCGGTGGCATTGGGCATGCCCTGCACCTCGTGCTCGTGGGTGCAGCTCTGGCCATGCACCCAGCCGGCTTCTTCGATGTAAAAGTCGATGTAGCTGCGGCGCGTATCGAACTCGCTGAGGTCGGGCTCGGGTCGGGCGGCGGCCTCGTTGGCCCTGCGCAGGGTGGTGATCTCCTGACGCAGGCGATCCAGTTCTGCTTGGGAGGCAAGGGTGGCGAGGCGCTGATCGCGCAGCTGGGTATCGCGTTCCTCAAGCTGCTGGGCCAGAACTTCCAGCTGCTCCCGGCTTTGGGCCTGCTGGGCGGTGCTGGCATCACGGCTGGGCAGGAGATCAGCGTTGAAGCTGCAGCCCCGCACCCGCTGCGGATCACGGCCATAGCTGAGGGCAAACCAGCGCAGCACCTGGAACAGTTCCCGGGCGGCGGTCACCGCATCCCCGACCCGGATCGGGTCGCTGCGATGCACGGCCTTGTTGCCGAGATCCTTGAGCAATCGGAAGCGGCGCGTCTGCTCGCCGGCCAGGTCGCAGAAGACACGGGCGTACATCAAATCCGCCAGCGTCTGGGCGCCGTATGGCCTCTCCAGCTGGGAATCGTTGTCGTAGACCCACTCCACCAGCAGCTCGATCGTGCGGCGGGCGTAGAAGCAGGCGGTGCGGGGATCGGAGAGGGCAAACTGCTCGACCTTAAGCGCCTCTTCATGCAGCTCCGGCCACTGGCCAGCAATCAGGGCGTACTGGGAGTTCATCGACCAGAAAATTGCGCCATATCCAACGCGAATCAATCTGGCGGTATTGCGCCCAGACTACAGGCTGCAGCTGGCAATCAGCCCTGAGCAAGGGTTCTAGTCATCTCATGCATCAATAGTGGTAGCGCCCCTGCAGAAACTCGACGCGGTCAGCCTTCACGAGGTAGACGCAGCGGTGCTCCTGGGTGATTCGGCGCGACCAGACCCCTGAACCGAGGTATTTGAGCGGCTCCGGTTTGCCGATGCCGCTGAAGGGATCGCGCAGCACGGCCTTCATCAGTTCCAGCAGGCGGCGAGCGGTGCGGCGAGCAGTCTCGATCCAGTGCTGCAGGTCCTCCAGGAACTCCGGATGGCATACCGCTTCTCGCTGGGTGCTCATGCCTCCAGCTGGGCCTCGAGATCCTCAAGGCGGAGGGCGGGAAGGGTGTCGCTCTGGGCGCGTTCCAGGGCCGCAAGCAGTCGGGCGGCATTACGGGGTGAGCGCAGCAGGTGGGCCGTTTCCAGCAGCCCCTCCAGCTCGTCGGCCGCCACTAAGGCCACATCGCCGCCCTGCCGGCGCCGCACCATCACCACCTCGCGATCCTCCACCACACGGTCCATCAGGGCCTTGAGCTGGTCGCGGGCGGCGGTGTAGGTGGTTTCGATGGTCATGGAGCTGTACAGGAAGTCTGTCCAGACTAGAGCCACCATGGGGGCATTCCGGTCAAGGGGCCTCGGGAGCGTCATCCAGTTGCCTATCCAGCGACTGGCGGATCAGGCCGAATGAACCGGCCGCTCTCGTTAGATTGGCACGATGCCTGGTTCATCCCTCATCCCTAGTGCGGGGGTCGCCCCTGTCGCCCATCGCTCGGATGTTCTGGCTCGGCTCTCTGTGGATGCCAGCAATCTGAGGGCGATGGGGCTCGCACGCTGCGCGGTTTTCGGATCGTTTGCGCGTGATCAGGCTATCCATCCTGAGAGTGATGTTGATCTTTTGGTGAGCTTCCAGCCTGGCCGCAAAGATTTTGATGCCTATCTTGAACTCGTGGACCACCTGGAAACGATCCTGGCCAGGCGCGTTGATCTGGTGACCACGGAGGGCCTGAGCCGACATCTGGCAGCTTCGGTTTTGGCGGAGGCTCTGGATGTCGCCCTCAGTGCGTGAGCTGCTGCTGCGTCGCTTCTGACTCCTGAATCGATCCGATTAGGCTTAACAGATCGAGACGAAAACCAAGTCTGAATCCTGCGTGATGCTGCATGTTGAATGGCTGCCGGAGGGTGGTTATCTGGCCACCTCGGAGGCCATTAAGGGCTTGGTGGCTCAGGGTCGCACGGTGGCGGAAACCCTGGAGATCGCCCGCGATGTGGCCCGGCGGTTATTGGAAGCACAACAAGACAAGCTGATTTTAGATCACACTCTTGGCGAGCAAAGTGATACTTTGCGCTGCTATTTAGACATCACTGACTCGGATCATCAATGACCTCAGCTAGGCTCCTATTTGATGCATCTCGCATCGCGTAGGTCTCATATCTGCCCTGAATCTCGTTTGCCAAGGCATCGAAGGTGAGGCAGTGCAGTCTACGACTATTGACCACTGTCTTATCTTTACGCCAGCGCAGCCGACGATAGCAGCCCGCTTCATTGACAAAAGAATCTCGTCCAATGACAAGCAGTCCATCGTAGGACACACGATCTACTCCGAAGTGCTCCTGAAAACGAGATGTGCGCTCCATGTCATCCATCAGATAATGCCAGTCAACTAATTGACTGTAACCATGCTCGAATGGCTTAGCCCACTCATAACTAACGCTTGATTTTCCCGAATGCTTCACGGAAAACACACTGTCTCTTTTGGCAGCCTCGAACTCGACAAACAAAAACTTGTCTCTCTCTTTGTTTGCAATCGCGAAGTCAGCGCGGAACTCGCGAAAGACCGAAAATTCAGGCGCATAGGCTGAAGCCAGGAACGATGGAGGCCCGAAGCATTCTCCGGCCAACAGCAACAAGCTTGGCCGTGCATAAAAGAATTGCTGCAACCCCGCGGCTCCCGTTTCCTCGATCTCTTGATGGTCGGCAAGAAAAGCGTTGAGCTCTGCAATGGCCTGCGAGGCTGTATCCAGGTCAAAAACAGTATCAATCAACTGTATCACTATTTGAATCTTTCGTATTGAACGCGATCCAAAATGTCAAGAATGATGATGTCGTCAAATTCCTTTGAATAAATGAGCCTCAGGTCGCTGGTTACAGGGGCAACCCATAGGCGCTTGCCAGATGGTGAACTGAGGGTCTTGATATTGGGTAGCGTGATGTCTTTTTCAAGAGCATTTATCCTGAGATCAAGTCGCTTTCTTGCTGTACCAGTGAATTGATCATAAGCGACTTGCGCTCTTTCTGTGAAATGAACCATCTCCCCTCCCTGGCTTTCGATATATAGTTACTCTAGCACACACTACCTGTCTCATCTCCTTCGGGGGCAGGGGCGACACAGAGGTGGGCCAAGCCGATTTTCTCGGTGGCACCGGCGAGGAGGATTTCAGCCCAGAGCTGCTGGCATGGCTTCGGCGTCCGCTAAGTGGTGCGCTGGTCAATCGGGATGATGAACTGGGAGACGGCGCCCAGGGTCTTGAAGAACTTGGGCCCTGTGGCTTTCATGTGATGTTCACTCCTCCATCAGCCTGTTTGCGAGAGAATCCTTAAGTGCTTGAACGGAGTCTGCTCGCTGACGCAGGCGCTGAATCTCGCCTTCGATTGCAAGAGCTAGCCTTGCGAAATCTCTCTGCACTTCAAGAGCCGGCAGAGGTATCTCAATCTGACGCAATTCCTTCTGCCTAATCCCTAGAACGGTAGAGCCCGTGGCTCTTTTGCGAATCTGCTCCGCCACTGAGTTCATCCTCAAGGCGAATCGAAGATATGTGTTGTCTAGCTCCTTTGACTTGCCTCTTAACAAGACTAACCGCTGCGCAAGGGCAACATCAGGATTGTCGATTTGAGCGACTTGCCCAAGAGGAGCTTCCGTTGTGAATACCACATCGCCTTGTTTTGGCATGCCGCGCCTCATCCACTCCGAGTAGCTCTCGGGTGCAATAAACTCGGTCGCCCCAAGTATTCTTCCCTCTTTAATTAGACGTGCAGTAATGAGGGGAATACCCTCGGCGCTCTTCTCGGGTGATTTGCCGCGATAGTCAATTATCGCTTCAACGACTTCTTCGAGCCTTTTGGAGGCGCAATTGCACGCAGTGATTGTGGAAAGACGTCTAAAGCTAGACTCTAATCTCTGATGGAGTTTTGTAATCGCAGACTGGGAGAGCTTTTGAAGCGAGCCCGCCTTATCCAGAATCGCCGCGATGCGCCGCTGCTCCTCCAGTGGGGGGAGGGGGATTTCTGTTGCCAGAGTTCTCGAGTGGTCGAGATTGGAGATGTTTGTCGTCTTGTTGCTATATGACCGCAGTTTTGCCTGAGTCTGAGGCGAGACGAACCAATGATAGAGGTAGCGAAAGTCGACGGTATTCGGGTTTCCCCTAAGAATTGAGATAAATCCCCCCGCGCTTGCTCGGTACTTGAGCTCTGGCACCCAGCAACCTTTCCCTACCAGATTCCAGCTATTGGCACTCGAAACGAGGATGTCGCCGGGATTGAGATACTTCGATGAGTTGCGGATGAGTGAAGCGGGAATCCAGACAATATCCGACTCGTCAAGAACCTCTTGAACATTCTTGGTTCTCATGCATGCAACGGCTGATGGCGTAGTTGCATCGCAGACATCAGACGGCTTGTAAGTGATCCCCCGAATGAGATTAGCGATTTCGCCAAGTGCTGCTTCAGGCCACTTCATCGCAGCATCCCCTCCAGCTCCTCAATCCCCTGCAGGATCACCTGTTCGATCGCGCGCAGTTCCGTCAGGGTCATCCCAGTACCGACTCCAGGTCGGTGTGGTTGAAATCGTTGCCCACAAACAGCAGCGGCTCCTTCAAGCGCTCCGCCAGGGCATAGGAGAAACAGTCGCCGAAGTTCAGGCCGCTGGCATGGCGCCCCTTGCCATAGCGCGTGAAGGCCAGGGCCGCCTGATCGGCCAGCTCCCCATCCCAGGCCACGGTGAGCAACGCCTGCTGATCGAGAAACTCCCGGGCGCGCTCCTGGCCGATCTCCCCCCGCTTCACCAGCGCCACCAGCAGGATCTCCGGGTGCGTCGGCATCGACGGCGAGGTCGATCACCAGGCTGCCTTCAGCCGCAGAGACCGTCATCGCCGAACCCCAGGATCACCTCGGCGCTGCGCTGATCCAGGACCGGCAGGGTCCAGACCTGCTCCTCCAGCCAGCGTCGGCTTTCCGCCAGTGAGGGCCGCTCCAGAATCGCCTCCTCATTCATCGAGTGCCGGTCCTCAACCCCTTCAATCCAGAGTGTTTGGCGATGTTTGGTGATCATGGGACCTGCCCCTCTGATGATGTGGTGATCAGTCGATACTTCTGTAGTCGGCTATTGGGCTTTTCTGGAATCGTGGGGGCAATTCGCCCTTCAGCCATCAGGCCACGGATCGTCCGGTTGAGGCTAGCCGAAATCGAACGATGGCCCAGCGCATCAGCAATGGCGGCTTTGCCCAGCGGTCCTTGCTCCAGGGCCAGGAGAACACTGCGAGCCAGCTGTGACTCTGGCCCTGACTCTGGCTTCGACTCTGGCCCTGACTCTGGCTTCGACTCTGCCCCTAGTCCCACCCGCAGCGGGAAGGTCACCACAAAACAGCCGCCGCTCACCCGGTAGCTGGGTTCGCTGCAGCCGGCCCGCTCGCATTCCTCCACGATCACCTGGGTGCCACGGCCCCAGCGTTCGATCAGACCCCGGCGGAAAAACACATCAGCAATCAGCAGGTTGCGCGGTCGCGAGGCATGCTCCCGCTTCAGGGCGGCCGGTTCCAGGCCAAAGGGCAGGCCGCCTTCACTCCAGAGCTCCAGCCGATCTTCGAAGATCGCCAGGCTGATCGCCGCTCCCTGCTGGCTGTAGTCGCGATGGCAGAGGGCATTCACCAGCGCTTCACGCAAGGCCGGCAGCGGGATCGCCAGCTGTTCCTCGCGCTCCAGGCGATCCCTGGGAATGCGCGCCGCCGTGCTCAGGTGGCGCTGGCAGAACAGGATCGCTTCCTCCAGCAGCTGGAAGGCATGGCCGTTCAGTTGCCGCTGATCCAGAAACTCTCGCTTGTCGGTGCCGCGGAAGCGGGCCAGACGCAGCTGGCACTGGGGCAACACAGCGACGCCCCGGGCGAACAGCACCTGGGCCGCCAGGGTGATCGCCCCATCGCGCAACAGCTGCAGCCGCTCCAGGGTGTTGGCTGGATCGCTGAGGGCCGCCTCAGGCAAGCGGCCCGCCTGTACGCCTACGCGCAGGGTGCGCAGCAATTCCTCCTGATCCAGATCAGCCGCGGTGATTCCCACCGCCTTCTGGGTTTCCCAGCGCTGGATCGGATGGCTGCGCTCCAGCAGCAGACCCTCCAATACCGGCTGGGGCATGCGCCCCGTGCTGCTGGCGATCCGTTCAAAGGCGCGCCCGTCGTGAAAGAACGGTCTCATCCCCTGGCCCGGCGGTACCCGCACAGCAATCACCCGCTTATCCCCATCCCCCGGGAGGGGCACTTCGTCGATCGTGGCCTGGGCGGAAGGTTCGATCCGCCGCAGCGCCTCCGCCAGTTCACGGCGGCTGGCATCGCTGCAGTGCTGCCCCACGATCCGGCCGCTGTCGCCCACCCCGAACAGCACCGTGCCGCCTCGGCCATTGAGGAAGGCACAGAGGGTGTCGCATCCGGAGCGCAGCTGGCTGGTGGAGCGTTTGAACTCCAGTTGTTCGGATTCTCCGGTGCAGATCAGGGCCTCCAGCTCGGCCAGGGTCATCGCAGTCTTCCCTCTATTTCTTCGTGCACCATCCCCGGCCAGTAGCGCCGGCCCTGACTAAGGTGACATGTAACCGTAAGGGGAGCCGCCATGGTGCCCGAAGCCGCTCCGGAGGCAAGCCCCTCAGAGGCTTCTGCCCAGGAGGCGCGCCGCGCCGCCACCCGACGCAAAGTGCGCGCACACCGCCAGCGGTTGCGGGCCCAGGGGATGCGGCCGATCCAGATCTGGGTGCCGGATGTGCACTCACCCCAGTTCGCCGCCGAGGCGCGGCGGCAATGTCTGTTGGCCAATGCCAGCGAGGAGGAAGCCGAAATCCAGGCCTTCATCGACTCGGTGTACGAGTGGCCTGACGACGAGTACAGCCAGTGAAGCGCGGTGAGCTCTGGACCATGGCCGGCGGCTCCGGCTATGCCAGCAAGCCTCGCCCTGTGGTGATTGTTCAGGACGACGCCCTTACCGCCCGCGACTCCGTGACGGTGTGTCTGATCACGACCGACCCGTCTGATCTGCCTGTCTTTCGCGTCCCCGTCGAGCCCACAACGGATAACTGTCTGCGAGCCCTCAGCGGCCTGATGGTCGACAAGGTCACCACAGTGCCCAGAAGCCGCCTGGGCCAGTGCATCGGCTGCCTTGCTGATGACGATCTGCTGCGGCTCAACCGCTCGTTGCTGGTGTTTCTGGGCCTGGCCCGCTGATCGCGCTGGCTTACCGCTCATCGCAGCATCCCCTCCAGCCCCTCGAGCCCCTGCAGAATCTCCTGCTCGATCGCCCGCAGTTCGGCCAGGATCTCCAGCGGTGGGCGGTGCTCCACCTCGTCGTGGATCAGTTCCTTGTAGCGGTTGAAGCTGAGGTCGTAGCCCAGGGTGCCGCCGCCGGGTAGGCCGCCGGGCCGCTCCTGGAGCTGCTGGATCAGGGGCATGACGGAGTGGCGCATGAATTGGTGGCACCCAAGCCCACGGTTCATCTGCTGCTCCAGGCCCCGACCTGCCATCAGAAGGTGGGTATGATCATACTGATCTGCATACTTTTTCCTGGTCATGGTGCGCTCCAGTCCCCTTGCTGAACGGGTGACCGTGACCATGCCGTCCGAGCTGGTTGCCGGGATCGACCGCATCGAGGCCAACCGCAGCCGCTTCATCGCCGAGGCCGTGCGCCACGAACTGCAGCGGCGCCAGCGCCTCGAACTGCTGCGCTCTCTGGAGGCTCCCCATCCCGACAGCGCCGCCACTGCGGCCCTTGGCCTGGCGGACTGGGCCGAGGCCCTGCCAGAAGGGGACAGCGACCTGCTCGATCCCAGCGCCGGCGAGCCTGTGCACTGGCGACCGGAATCGGGTTGGCAGCACGCCGGCTCCCCCGAGAGCCAGCCATGAGCGTGGCCCGGGGCAGCCTGGTGCTGGTGGATCTGGTGCCCACCCTGGGTCATGGGCAGCGCGGCACTCGGCCCTGCCTGGTGGTGAGCGACCCGGCGGTGAACTCCAGCCAGCGCTTTCCGCTGCTGGCCGTGGTTCCGATCGCCGGAACGCCCGCTCCCGGTGCCCTCTACCCGCCCCTGGCCCCGGGCGCCAACGGCCTCACCAAGCCCTCTTACGCCCTGGTGGATCAGCTGCGCTCGATCGACAAACAACGCATCCGCCGTCGCTACGGCCAGGTGAGCGAAGCGGAGCTGGCCGCCATCGATGCGGGCCTGCGCCTTTATCTGGGCCTGGAGCCCGATCCTGGTTAAAGCAGTGACCCGCAGTTCCAACCGGATCTCCAGCGGTGGCCGGTGCTCCACCTCGTCGTGGATCCGCCCAGGCCAGGTCCGCAAGCTCCGGCTAGGATGACATGTAACCGTTGCAGAAGCTGCCATGGCACCGGAAGCCGCCCCGGAGCTGAGTCTCTCAGAGGCCTCCGCCCAGGAGGCGCGCCGGGCCGCCAACCGGCGCAAGGTGCGGGAGCACCGCCAGCGGCTGCGTGCCCAGGGGATGCGGCCGATCCAGATCTGGGTGCCGGATGTGCACTCGCCCGAGTTTGCCGCCGAGGCGCGGCGGCAGTCGCTGCTGGTGGCGCAGAGCCCCGAGGAGGCTGAAATCCAGGCCTTCATCGATTCGGTGTATGAGTGGCCCGACGATGAGTACAGCCAGTGAAGCGCGGTGAGATCTGGACCATGGCCGGCGGCCCCGGCTATGCCAGCAAGCCTCGACCGGCTGTAATCATTCAGGACGACTGCTTCCCCGAAACGCTCTCGATTGCCGTTTGTCCACTGACCAGTCAACCGATTGAAGCTCCGATCCTTCGCGTCCTGGTGGAACCATCTCCCGAAAATGGTCTGCGAGAAACCAGCCGCCTGATGGTCGACAAAGTCACCACCGTGCCCAAGAGCCGCCTGGGTCAGTGCATCGGCTGCCTGGCCGATGACGATCTGCTGCGGCTCAACCGCTCGATGCTGGTGTTTCTGGGCCTGGCCCGTTGATCGCGCTGGCGTGCCCCTCATCGCAGCATCCCCTCCAGCTCCTCGATCCCCTGCAAGATTTCCTGTTCGATCGCCCGCAGTTCGGCCAGGATCTCCAGCGGCGGGCGGTGCTCCACCTCTTCGTGGATCAGCTCCTTGTAACGGTTGAGACTGAGGTCGTAGCCCTGTTCAGCGATCTCGGCCTTGGTCACGCAGAAGCTCTGGGCGGTGCGTTCCCGATCGCGTTCTGAATCCTTGCGTTGTCGCCAGCGGACTAGGCAGTCGGGCAGGTTGTTCTTGTCGTGCTCGCCCTCGGCCAGAGCTTCTTTGGGTGCAGGCCCAAGTTTCTGCAGCGGCAGCAGCGGATTGCGCTTGTCGTCGAGGCTCCAGCCGTCGGCGGTCATGTCATAAAACCAGACGTTGTCTGTGCCGCCACGGCCGGTCTTGGTGAAGAACAGGATCGCTGTGCTCACGCCGGCATAGGGCCGGAACACCCCGCTGGGTAGCGACACCACGCCTTCGAGGAAATGGTCTTCCACCAGGGTGCGGCGCAGTTCCTTGTGGGCCTTGCTGGAGCCAAACAGCACGCCATCGGGCACGATCACCGCCGCCCGGCCGCCGGGTTTGAGCAGCTGCAGGAACAAGGCCATGAACAGCAGTTCGGTCTTCTTCGTTGTACCCGTTCAGAGGTCGGGATGCCCCGGCGCAGGACTGCACACCTGATGGTTCATCGCTGAGGGATCAAGCAACAGTGTTCTGTGTCGCCAAATTCAGGGATCCGGCAGCAGGGATGGCATCACACCACCGTGGTGA
>JAPLIC010000088.1 GCA_026389315.1 Cyanobacteriota bacterium | reverse complement strand
ATCGCAAAGACCTCCTCAAGCTCTGAAATGATCGGTTGATCCCCCATAATGTTCTGCTCCAGCCCCGATAGCCAATCAGGCCTGCACCATGCAGATAGTTCGTGCAATGCCTGAAGGCTCTGCTGCCGATGGTGCTGCCGCTTGATCCCTCGCTTTAGGCTTTCTAGAAACTCAAGAATTTGATCTCTTCGACCGCTTCGAATCGCCTGCTCTGCTTCCTGTCGCAAGGGACAACGTGAAACGGCATCCAGAATGGCTCCTACGCTGTCAAGCTGCTGAATCAGGGCATCGATTCCAGAGAGCAGTTCGTGTTGAGGGATGTTGTAGACCTTCTCAAACAAACCAAGGTCACGAAGGATCTGTTCGTATTGGCGGCAATCATGCCGAAGCCGAATTTCATACTCCAGTGCCTGCTCAAGTGAATCGCAAAGACCTCCTCAAGCTCTGAAATGATCGGTTGATCCCCCATAATGTTCTGCTCCAGCCCCGATAGCCAATCAGGCCTGCACCATGCAGATAGTTCGTGCAATGCCTGAAGGCTCTGCTGCCGATGGTGCTGCCGCGTGATCCCTCGCTTTAGGCTTTCTAGAAACTCAAGAATTTGATCTCTTCGACCGCTTCGAATCGCCTGCTCTGCTTCCTGTCGCAAGGGACAACGTGAAACGGCATCCAGAATGGCTCCTACGCTGTCAAGCTGCCGAATCAGGGCATCGACACTAGAGATCAGTTCGTGTTGAGGGAGGTTGGAGATCTTTTTAAACAACCCAAGATCACGAAGGATCTGCTCGTATTCACGACATTCATTCCGAAGGAGAATCTCATGCTCAAGCAACTGCTCAAGTGAAGCAATTTGATTCTCATCTTTATTGTTTACTGATTCTGGGAAAATACTTTTTAGTAGGGCCTTGGAGCGCAAGTAGGAGGGTCTGAAGATGCAGTAAGGAGATCGCATCCATTGCTTTCGAATCTGCGTCGCGCTAAGTAGGCGAGAGAGTAGTTCATCGCCAAGACTGCGAGCTTCAAAGTCCCATCCAAATGCACCTTGTCCGGGCTTCTGGCTCTCTAGTGAAGATTTTGATTTATTAAGGCTAAGGCGAATCAGGCGCCAGCGATCTGAGTCATAAAGCTTCAAGCATGGCGCCAATAGAGGGGCGGTTGCAATATCTACGCCACCAATAACTGACTCGTTTTCTTCGAGCCAGGCAACCACGCCTGAAAGATATGTCGCTTCTGTCGCGCCTAAGATGGTTGGCTCGATGATAGACTTTTCATGCTCAAAGCCATAGAGCGTTTGAAGGGTAGTCCAAGGCGCGGTATCTCTCTTTAGATCTTGTTGATGAGATATGAACAGAGAATCGAAGGCCTCACGGCACTTGCGCCACTCGCGAGTAGCAACGTGCAAATCTTCCATCTCTAGGACTTTTAGGTCTGCCATAAATGCGTCCCATTTCACGATTGATCCAGGCGCTTGGATCATTCTCCGCCTAGTGCCAAGGACTCCTAGTCGCTCACGAATCTGCTTGCTGCTGCTGTCACCGAATAGCGGAAGCCACATCGAAAGGCGTGCTGCAAGCTGATCATTCGCTTCAGAAATTCTAGAACCGCCATTATCTAGCCACATCTGGGCCATTCCAATTTCGGAAACTTCAAGTACATTTTCCGACAAACCAAATAAGTTCGTCCGGGCTCTCTCGCTACTTAGAAGGCCTGTAATGATCTGGCTGAAAACTGCTATAGAAGTTTGATTAGTCGCCTCATGGGTAAGACTTGAAAAAAAGAAAGCCTGCTTGGACCTCCATTGCCGAGCGGCATAAAGCAGGTTCTTAACTGCAATACCATCTAGATCTGTTAAAAGAGCTTGCCATTTCATCATGATCTCAGTGTCCCCGATCAGTCGCCGTTCAGAGCCCAGAACTGCAAGTTGCTCACGGATAAGTTTTCCACTGCTGTCATCGAATAGGGGAATCCATCTGGACAAGCGTGAAGCGAGTTCATCAGTGGCTGGTGCAATGCTAGAGCCACCATTGTCTAGCCATGCCTGGGCTACTCCCGTCTCTCGAGCCTCTATGACTGCCTTCGATGATCCATGCAGCGCTACTCGGATTCTTTCGATATTTAGAAGCTTCGCAAAAGCATGATTAAAAACATCAAATATACTTGCATTGGTGGCCTCTCGGGTGAGACAGGAGAATAGGAGCGCCTGTTTGGGGCTCCATTGGCGAGCGGCACTTAGCAGATTCTCAATTTCAATATCTTGAAGGTCTGTCAATAGCGCTTGCCATTTGACCATCACCCCGGGCTCTTTGTTAAGTCGCCGCTTCTGGTCAAGGCCCTCAAGTCGCTCACGAATCAGCCTGCTGGTGCTGTCACTGAACAGGGGCAGCCATCGTGTAACCAAGACGGCCAGATTGACATCGACGACCTGGAGAGTGGATGCATAGCTGTCGATCCAGCACTGCACAGCCTTGGGATCTGAACTCTCGAGGACCTCTGACGGTTCGGCGAAGTCTTTTGCCCGAGCCAGCTCGAGCTCCTGAAATTGCTTAAAGGCCTGGGAGAAAGAGTTGAGATTACTCTCGTCGGTGGAGAAGATTCTAAGAACATGCAGCGGACTGTCTTCCGGTTGGGCGCGCAGCCAAAGTGAGGCGATATCCGCACACTGCCGAGCAATCGTGCGGACCTCTTCCACATGACAGTTCTGCAACAGCGGACGCAGAGCTGTGAGGGCAGGAACGTTCGGATTAATGCCCAACTGCAGCAGGCCATCGATCACCTGCTGGTCGTTCAGGCCGCTGTTGGCGAGGGGTGTTGCCATGGCCTGATACAGGCCATCGAGTTCGCTCTCCAGCCTGGTGACGTCGGTCGCAATGGCTTGGCGCTCCCGGGCGAATTCATCGCGGCGGTGGTTGGGATCCCAGACCTCCAGGTCTTCTCGAAGCTTTTTGAGGAGCGAACGACGATCACTTGAGGGGTCAGTGATCAGGCAGAGACGGTCGCCGAGCTGGGCTGCATCAAGGCGGTTGCGAACCACCTCTAGGGCGGCTTGCTTCTGGCAGACCACCAGAACCCGCTCATGCCGGCCAATAGCGTCGGCCACGATATTGACGATTGTCTGACTCTTGCCGGTACCGGGTGGGCCCTGAATCAACACGCCGGGCTCCTGCCTGGATGCCCAGACAGCTCTTTTCTGAGACGGATCCGCCGGTGTCACTAGGAATCGCTCGTGTTCCGCCGGAGCACAGGGAGCCTTTGCCGGAAATGGACTGTCAGGAGTCAGGCGCAGCAACGCGGCCATCGGCCCCTCCAGGGAGGGGCGTCGTTCCAGCTGCTCAAGCTCATGAGCCAACGTCTGAGCCGAAAAACTGCAAAGAAACAGCACTCCACTCGGCAGCAGGTACTCATCACTGCCAGTAGGCAGTGAAGGTTTCTGGGGGCAACGCTCGAGGATGCCCTCAGACCCACTGAAAATCGTGCGCAGCACATCCATGACCTGCGCCCCTGTCAGAGAGCTGCGCTGGTGTAGTTCCTCCAACGCCTCCTGTAAGGACTGGTTCTGCCGATGGCTTAGAACCCCTCCCACAGCTGGATTGAGACGGATCCCATCGCCGCTACCGTGGTCTCGGTCATAGCCAAGTTGGGGCAGATTTCCTTGCCCCGTAATGCTGAGCCGAACAGGCCAAAGAAGCAGGGGAATGAGCTTGGGCTTACGCGGCGTTCCGGTGTTAGGTGCCTGATCCCGTTTCACCAGCAGCGGGTAGCCCAAGTAGAGAGCCGCGATGCCTGTCTCCCTCTGGTAGGCGTCGGCCTCCTGCCGTAGTCGGCGGAGCCGTTGGCTGAGTTGTGGATTCGCATCCAGCAAGTCAGGGTCAAGACTGCGTGCCCTGGCCTGTCTGCTCACCAGGTGGTCGACGAGTGTGTTTGCGGGCAGTGCCTGACTAGTGAGTTCCGCTAAATCAATCCGTTTGCCAGTCGCCGTGACGGAAAGAGCCAGCAAAGGCCCTCGCTGGATTCCAGATAACACCCGACGGCGAAAGAAATAGAGCAGTCGCTGCCAGTGTTCGCCGCCTTCCGGGCGGACCCAGCATTCCAACGGGATGGAGAGCAGCACCAAGGCCTGCGGAAGAGGCAGATTCTGATCACTTCGGAATTGATCAGCCCAGTCATCAGGTTGACGTTGACCGCAGCTGACGAAATCCGCCACATGCTCTTGTAGAGCCCGGAAGATGTCGCGTTGGCTGTTGGCGAGCCATCGGCGCGCCGCGGCCTGATCCCAGTGCCCAGCGACCTTTGACTGTTTCGCCAGCCGTTCTGCTTCTTTTAGAACATCGGCAGCGGAGCGGAACTGTTCCAGCTCAGCGCTCACCAACAACAACAACTGTTCCTCGCTTTGGCGGCTCCTGGAGATCAGGTTGCTGAGCCCGTTGTGGAGCGCTGCCGGCCACTCTTGTCGGCGTTCGGCCCACGCTTGCTCCAATCGGCGCCGGTCGCCAATCAGGGCCGCCGCATCAAAGCGCGCCTCGGCGAGATTGAGCCGCAGGGTCCGGGCCTGCTCGAGTGCAGCTTCCCGCCGATCGGCCAGATCCGCAAGCCAGGTGTGGCGTCCGATTCGGCGCAGGCGTCCGGGCAACACCCCACTTAGCCAGGCACGGGCTCGTTGTGGATCAGCGGCGAGATTGCCCGCGCCAATGACCTCACCGCGCAAACACAAGGGCAGATTGAGGTTCAGCAGCAGCAAAACCAACATCAAACGCTCGTCCTGATCCAAAGATTCATCGGCAGCGAGGCGTTTCACCTCCGCCAGGGAATCGACGGGCAGATTGTTCTGCTCCAGCCAGGTGAGAAGTTCACCCTGCTGCAGCTGGGCTAGGGCCTCGTCCCAGACTTCCGCTTGGGCTGCCGCCAGGGCATAGCGGTCTGGGGAGCGGTAGCGCTGACCGGCCAGCCGAATGATTGATCCCTCATCTCCAACTTGCGGCTCTTCCACAACCAGGGGGATCTCCTCGTGGCCGTCGAGCCAGCGGATGACCTCGCTGTGGCCCCAGCGGTCATTGGGATCACGGGTCAGCAGCCCCATCAGCAGGCTGCGCCAGGGATCCTTCACCGTGTCTGGAATCTGCACTCCATCGGTGATCACACGGAGCTGCCAGGCCTGTTGATGGACGCCCTGCCAGAAGCTGGGCCCCACGAGCCATTCCAAAATCAGCAGTCCCAGGCTCCACCAATCGGAGTTGGGTGCCTGAATGCCAACCAGCCTTTCCGGAGCTGAATAGAGCCCTACAGCGCTGGTGGGATTGATGGTGAGATCGCCACTGGGCGGCGAAGAGCTCTCGCCTGCGCTAGCACCAAGCTCAAGGCGGAGGGGCTGACGGGAGACCAGTCGCACCTGATCGGGCTGCAGATCCTCGTGGGTGCCGCCTTCCAACTGCAGGCGATACAGCAAGGCATCCAGTTCTCCCAGCAGGGCTCTTAACAGCGCCGGGTCCCGCCGTTGCGCCTCAGGTAGATCCGCCAGTGTTTCGCCTTGCCAGCTTTCAGAGGCAGGCTCCGGTTCACTGGCAATGGCTTCGGAAACGACCTGGGACGCGGGTACGGCACCACAAGTCAGGCAAAGAAGATCCCCATCAGCAAGAGAGTGGCCATTGAGGCAGAGCCGGCTTAAGCCATTGCTGTCGAGAGATTCCGCCGATGGCTGTGGAGATGGATCTGATACATCTGTCGCCGGAGGAGGTGAATCAGAAGCGACTGGCGGTCGTCCCTCCTGTGTGGCCTCCACATCAAGCAGGTTGTAGGAGCATGTTGTGCCATCTTCTTGGATGCCTGTGCAAAAGATCTCAGCCAGATCATTAATGTGGCCACAGGCGGGACAGATCTTGATCAAGCGCCCAGTCATGGCATCACCTCCAATGACACAGGCAGAATGGCCTCAGCAGGATGGATGTCCTGCTCGGAACTGAGGAAGTCGAGGCCTTGGCTGCGTAACCGCTCGTGCAACAAGGCCAAATCGGCAGGGTGGGGAATGCCGGCCATCCAAACCCGATTGCCATCCCAGCAGAGATCCAGGACTCGTTGATCGGCAATCACTGCATAGCGTTCTTCAGCCAAGGGCGTCAGCCGATGCAGGCGTTGGTTATCGGAACCCCGTAGCGGCAGGTCGTGTCCCGCAGAAGCCAGGAAAGGATCGCTGACTACCACATCAATCTGCGCCAGCACATCGGAGTGGTGCTTGCACAACCTCTCCCAACTCATGCCAGAGAACACAAGAATGTCTCCGCGATGACGCTGACGCCACCAGGCGACTAACCGTGCCAGGGCTTCTGGCTGCTCGAAGGGCTCACCACCGGAAACCGTGAGGCCATCGGACTGCTAAAGCCAGGGCTCGATCGTGGCGATGAGCTGGCTGAAGGGGACCTGGCCACGATTCGGCTCCCAGGTGTCATGGCTGATGCAGCCAGGGCATTGCAGGGAACAGCCCTGCACCCATAGCGCCACCCTCTGACCAAAGCCGAGGGTGCTGACGGGGAAGTGCAACCGGTTGAGGTTGATGCTTGTGGCCTGTGTCCCCATCTCAGTTTTCCGCAGGACTTAGGGGGTGGAGGACGGTGAGCCCCCGCTGGGCGGTCACACTGTCGATCGCGAGGACTCCTTCCCCCGCCTCATCAAAGAGCAACCGCGCCAGTGGATTCACTAGATGGGCTTCCAGCTGGTTACGAATACCTCGCCCACCATCAGAGAGATCAGCCAGACAGAGTTCTCGCAGCCGATCTAGAACTGCATCACTCAACTGGACCTGGCGGCCGCTGGCCTGCTGCACCCTGGCCAGAATGGAGGTGACCATCATGGAGTAGATCTGTTCAGCGATATCGGGTCGGATGAAATCGAAGACGATGATGTTCTCTCCGATCCGGTTAAGAAGTTCTGGCCGGCCGAGATCGAATTTGAAGTAGCGGTCAATCTCGGCTGCCACCTTTGTCTGCACGTCATCAAAGCCATCATCTTCTGTGGTATTGGCCACCCGTTCATTGTTGGCATCAAGGCGATAGATACCAAGGTTTGAGGTAAAGATCAAAAAGGCCTCGGAGAAATAGACCCGCTCACCTCGGCCCGACGTGAGCACGCCATCGTCAAGAACCTGCAGGAACTTGTCGAGGATGCGTGGATGGGCTTTCTCGATCTCGTCGAAGAGAACAACCGAAAATGGCTTTTCGCGGATGGCATTGGTGAGCTCTCCGCCGATGTCGTAACCCACGTAGCCCGGAGGTGCACCGATCAAGCGTTGATCGGAGTGCTCCGCCGAGAACTCGCTCATGTCAAAGCGGATGTAGGCGCTTTCATCACCGAACAGCAATTCGGTGATGGTCTTGGCCAGCTCCGTTTTGCCGGTACCGGTTGGACCGGCAAGGAACGCAACGCCGCGGGGCCGCCCAAGCCGGCCCTGCTCTCCGGTCAAACCAATCACCGCCCGCTTGACGATGTCGAGCATCTTGGTGACGGCATGGGTTTGCCCCTTGATCCGACGGGCCACCATGGCGTTGGCGTCACGGATGCGCTGCCGGTCGAGGTTCGCCCAGGGGTTTTCGGTGACGCCCAGCTTGTAGCGGCGTATCCCGTCGCCGACGGCAGTGAGCGGCACCGATTCGCGCCGGCACAAATCGGTGATGGCGACCATGTCGAGCAACATCAGACCATCGCACTGCTCGACCAGCGTGGTTTCAGCTTCTGCGATTACGGCGGCATCACTACCTGCCGCCCCGGGCAGCCCAGCCACCAGCGTTCCTACCAACTGCCGGCGACTGGTGCGGTTGGGCGGAGGCACGGCGATGGACCGCATTCGGGGGTTGTTGACGACAAGCCAGGGGGGAAGGTCCCCTTCCTTATCCGCGATCCAGACCAATGGGTTGAACAGCGGCGCCTGGCCTGGCCCCATGGGCTGCGGCCTCACCTCGTGGGCCATCACAAGGGCAGTGGTGAACCAGTGGTGCTCATCTGCCGTCGGCAAGTCCACCCTGATCAAGTAACGGGAAGAGAAATCAGCCAGCAAGGCGATCCGCTCTCCGCTGTGGTTCACGATCGCAGGCAGAAGCTCAAAGAGCCTGGCAGGAGTGGCCACGGCGCGGCCGGTTTTCGACCAGTTGAGGCCGAGGAAACCCAATGACTGGATCTCAGCAGCCAAGTCCACGCCTGCCGCAAGGGGCAGTGAAAAACCACAAACGGGATCAAAGGCAAGCACATGGCTTATGCCAGCTGTTCTGAGAAGTTCTGTGAGGTATCCGAGCAGCGATAAGGGACGGGAGCGGCCCTCACCACTCCCCTTCCAGGGGTAACGATCGCGGACGTTGCCGGTGAGGAGGAACTGACTCTTAAGCGGCAGGAACCTCAACAGATCGCGGCTCCAGCGAGGGAGCTGCAGCGACTCAATGGTGGCTGGGTCATCGCTCATTCAGATAACCACCGCAAGCGAGGACCAGTTCTTCCGACTGAAGAACACGGGGCACGAGGCACGAATCAGTTGCTGTGGTTCCCTTCCCACCAGGTTTTTCAGCACGACATAGACAAAGGTATCAACCTTAAGGTCTTCCAGCCGGGTCGTAGGCTCATCTCTACCTGCCGGGCACTCTCGAGCGTCTTCATCGCCAAGCGGGCGCCTGTACGGCTTGACATGGTCTGGTCTGGTCTAGGCTGTGTTTCTTCCTTCGTTCTTGGCAAGATGGCAGCGCCAACGGCTGCGGGCGGCGGCATTGGTCGTCGCACGGTCAACATGCTTGAGGCCAAGACCCACCTCTCGCGCCTGGTCGAGGCCATCGAAACCGGTGCGGCAACCGAGGTGGTGATAGCCCGCAACGGCAGGCCGGTGGCGCGGCTCACCGCCTTGCCGGGCCCGGAGCGGCCCCGGCGTCTGGGAGTGGCCCGCGGCCAGTTCACGGTTCCGGAATCGATCGATGCCGCCAATCCGCTGATCGCCGAGCTCTTTGAACAGGCCTGATGCGCCTCTTGCTCGACACCCACACCTTCCTTTGGGCGATCAGCGATGGACCCAGGCTGGGCGCCCGCAGCCGCGATCTGATCAGCGTCGAGGCCAGCAACGTGCTGATCAGCCATGTATCGCTTTGGGAAATCGCCATCAAGCACGCCTTGGCCCGCAGCGACATGCCGCTCTCGGTCGCCCAAGCAATCACTTGGGCCCAGGAGTGCGGCTTTGAGCTACTCCCGCTTGATCTGCCGCATTTGCTGACGCTCGAGCAGCTACCCCTGCATCACCGTGATCCGTTCGACCGCTTGCTGGTGGCCCAGTCGATCGCTGAATCGCTGCTGCTAGTCAGTGCAGATAGGGCGTTTCAAGCCTATGGCTGCCCGTTGCAGGATGCCCGCCGCTGAATGCGGGCTCGTGCCAGGCGTCTGCGCTGGGACTCGGCATCAATGGGAAAGCCCAGACGGCCAAGGGGGTTTGGCGCGGGTCATGAAAGAAAGCAGCACCGATTGCACATGAATCTCCTATCTCCAGGCGCACCTGGCTCAGAAGTAGATCCGACAAGTAAGCTAACATGAGAATGCGTAGGCTTAAAAGCACAAAGATGAGCGACCTTATTCCCCAGACTAATTACAATACTAAAGCCCAGACTTTCATCGCCAAGCGTGGTGCTTTAGTGATGAAAGAGATTTCCTCGATCGGTTTACTTGCAGGCAAGTACAACTCTAAAGTTGGAATAGATGCTTTTATTTTTACTGTGATGAAAGTGGCTCAAATAGACCGCACTTGTGGTATCATGGTTACGCTTAAAACAGATAACGACGGCTTGCAGACATGCTTGATCGATGAAGACGAGCTGCCAGAGCTGGTTAATGGCATAAATTATCTAGATGAAAAGCTTATGCAGCTTCACCATTGCGTGCCAAATCAAATCGAGCTGGCTTATATAACAAAAGATGACTTTAAGGTCGGATTCGTTGCAAAACCTGATCCTAACCCCAATCCCTCTTTCTTTTGCTCGGTAAGAGGAGCTGAAAGTGCCTTTTTGCCCGCCGAGCAGCTCCCTCAGCTAGAGGCATTAATTGAAAAGGCCATAGACTATCTAAAAAGTATTTCTGCCTCTTAGGTAGGTTTGCCTTAGCTGAGGCTATCAAGGCAACACCTCCAGCTGGAGCAACTGGGCAGCCTGAGTGAGGCGGCGGTCGTGGCTGGCAAAGACAACGGGCTGTTCGGCGTTTACGTGCAGTTGATGGGCGGCGGCGAGCTGCACGCTGTCGTAGCGGCGCAGGGCAAAAGCATCTACAAACCGCCCGGCCGTCTCCACAAGCCCCTGGCTCACCTCCACAATGGCCTCGGCTGCAATGCTGGCTTGATGCATCTGATCGGATCCTGGCTCGGTGAGTAGGAGTTTGATCAACGCACTGGAATCGCAGCAGAGGATCACTAGCTCAATCGCGATCTTCGATGATGATCTCGCTGACATGGTTTCTGGCCATTCCAGCTCACTACCCCGGCGGCGATGGCCTTTTGAAGTGGATTGGCTGACCCCTGAACCGGCGACTTGACCGCAGTGATGTGGGCAATCGGTTTGCGGTGGGAGGTGACCTCCACCACCTCACCGGCCTGCACCCGGCCAAGCCACTCGGAAAGGTGGGTCTTAAGATCCCGTACCGACACCTGGCTTGCGACTACATCAGACATGGTTGCAACATCTATTGCAACCACAATAGCTCGATTGGCGTGTCTGGGATGCTGATTAGTCGCCAACCTGCCGGAAAACTGCTCCTAACCTCGATCCATCGCGACGAGGCGAGCCCATGGCGAGCGTGCAGGAGATCCGCCAGCGGCTGCGCAGCCAACGGATCGAGGTCTTGCGCAGCCGCATCGAGCCCCTGCTGGCCGGACGGGCTGGAGCCGAGGTGTGGCTATTCGGCTCCCTGGCCCGTGGCGACTGGGATGCCCGCTCGGACGTGGACCTGCTGGCGGTGGCGGCCGATCAAAGCACCGCTGATCAGTTGGCCGAGGCCCTGCTGGGAACGGGCCTGGCCGACGACGTGATCGGCCTCAGCCAGGGCCGCTGGCTGGAGCGGCAGCGGGGCGACGATCCCTGGTGGCGGGGCATCTGCCGCGATGCGATCCGGCTGCAGCCGCTGCAAACGCCATGACAGGCCGCCTGCACGCCTGGCTGCGTCAGGCCCACAGCGACCTCGCCATGGCGGCCTATGCCAGCCAGGGAGGTTTCCACGCCCAGGCCTGCTACCACTGCTGCCAGGCCGCCGAAAAGGCACTCAAGGCCTTGCTGCTGGCTCTGGGTCAGGAGCCGGAGCGAACCCATTCGATCGAGCGGTTGCTCGGTGCCCTGGAGCTGCTTGGCATCGAGACCGCCCCATTGCGCCAATTGCCGCTGAAACCCCTGCAGCGGATGACCACCGCCAGCCGCTACCCGGATGGCGATGAGGCTCCGGTGGATCTGTTCGATGAAAAGGATGGAGCGCTGGCCCTGGCGGTGGCGCGGGCCGTGGTGGGCTTCGCGGATCAGCAGCTTGGGGGGCTCGATGGGCCGTAAGCCACCTGATGCTCCCCATCCGGGCAGCTCCCGGAGACACCACCACCCCCGCAAGGAGATCAAGGTTCGGGGCCGCGGCCACGAGCGCAGCTGCGGCAGCACAAATCCCGGTTCAAACGCCGCCAGTCCGTCCTCCAGGGTCTGCCAGACGGCCACTTCGCTGCCGCGGAAGCGGTAGTCCTTGGGCAGTCGCACGGCCTGACTGCGGCCCGATTGGAACAGTCGCGCCGTGTCCATGAACGCCCTTCTTGGTCGTTACCAGTGATCGTGACTATTCCAGTTGCCGTACGGCAACCGCTGTGGTGGCGGAGCTCGCTCTGCCGCTTGGCCTGGGCAACCCATAGGTTTTCCGAAACAGCTGGCCGCCACGATCAAGACAAGACGACCCCAGCGGCCGCCCATTTAGCATTCATGTGGTGAATGAAATTCATCCACTCCATGAATGCTCTTCCCCGTCTGGTCAGCGGCGCCCTCGCCGACCGGTTGGCGGTGATGCCGGCTGTTGTGGTCACGGGCGCGCGGCAGACCGGCAAGAGCACCCTGGCCGAGCAGCTCGTTCAAGGCAAAAGGCTCTACCGCACGCTGGACGACTTCGACGTGCTCGATGCCGCGCGGCGTGAT
>JAPLIC010000064.1 GCA_026389315.1 Cyanobacteriota bacterium | reverse complement strand
TCAACACCTGGGCCGACGTGCTTAACCGTGCTGGCCTCGGCATGGAAGTGATGCACGAGCGCAACGCTCACAACTTCCCCCTCGACCTGGCTGCTGCCACCGCCACCCCAGTGGCGTTGACCGCCCCCGCTATCGGTTGATTCGGAACGGCATTTATTGCCTTGACTCGCCCCCTTCTGCGGAAGGGGGTTTTTTTGTGTGCATCCGTGCACTGCCATCGAGCACCATTCAGGCCTTGTTGGTCACGACAGGACGGCGGCGGCTGGGGAACAGCTCCCGGCACAAGGGGCACACCGTGCCATCACAGCCTCGGGCGCTGCAGTGCTCGCGGCCATAGAAGATGATCTGCAGGTGCAGCTTGTTCCACGCCTGGCGAGGGAACAGGCGTTTGAGGTCGGTTTCGGTGCGGGCCACGCTCTCGCCACTGCTCAGGCCCCAGCGCTGGGCCAGGCGGTGGATGTGGGTGTCAACCGGGAAGGCGGGCACGCCGAAGGCCTGGGCCATCACCACCGAGGCGGTCTTGTGACCCACGCCGGGCAGGGCCTCCAGCGCCGCAAAACCCTCCGGTACCGCGCCGCCGTGCCGTTCCAGCAGCAGCTCGGCCAGCCGCTTCACGTGCTTCGCCTTGGTGCGCGCCAGCCCCAGCTGGCGGATGTGGCCCAGGATCGTGGTCTCGCTCAAGGCGGCCATCGCCGCCGGATCCGGCCCCGCCATGAACAGGGCCGGCGTCACCTCGTTCACCTTTTTGTCGGTGCACTGGGCGCTGAGCAGCACCGCCACCAGCAGGGTGAATGCATCGCTGTGATCCAGCGGCACCGGCGTTTCGGGGTAGCGCTCCTCCAGGCGCTTCAGGATCAGGGCAGCGCGCTCGCTCTTCCTCACGGCTGTGGCGTTGCAGACCGGCCGAACCTAAGTACCCCTTGGGCCCTGGGACCGGTTTGTAAGCTCGACCCAGCGCAGATCGCCCATGGGCAGCAGCTTCGGCAGCCTCTTCCGCATCCACACCTTCGGCGAATCCCACGGCGGCGGGGTGGGGGTGATCGTGGATGGCTGCCCGCCAAGGCTGGAGCTGGATCTGGCGGCGATCCAGGCGGACCTCGATCGCCGCAAGCCCGGCCAGAGCAAGATCACCACCCCCCGCAAGGAGGACGATCAGGTGGAGATCCTCAGCGGCCTGCTCGACGGCGTCACCCTCGGCACGCCGATCGCGATGCTGGTGCGCAACAAGGATCAACGCCCGCAGGACTACCAGGAGATGGCGGTGGCCTTCCGCCCCTCCCACGCCGATGCCACCTACCAGACCAAATACGGCATCCAGGCCCGCAGCGGCGGCGGCCGGGCCTCGGCGCGGGAGACGATCGGCCGGGTGGCGGCCGGTGCCATCGCCCGTCAGCTGCTGGCCCGCGCCAACGGCACCGAGGTGATCGCCTGGGTGCGGCGCATCCACGACATTGAGACGTTGGTGGATGGCGAGCGGGTAAGTCGCGACGACGTAGAAGCCAACATCGTGCGCTGCCCCGACCCAGCCACGGCCGAGCGCATGATCGAGCGGATCGAAACAATCGGCCGGGAGGGGGATTCCTGCGGCGGCGTGATCGAGTGCCTGGTGCGCAACCCGCCGGTGGGGCTGGGGATGCCGGTGTTCGACAAGCTGGAGGCCGACCTGGCCAAGGCGCTGATGTCACTGCCCGCCACCAAGGGCTTTGAGATCGGCTCGGGTTTTGCCGGCACCCTGCTCAGGGGCAGCGAGCACAACGACGCCTTCCTGGCCACCAACGACGGCTCGCTGCACACCGCCACCAACAACTCCGGCGGCATCCAAGGCGGCATCAGCAACGGCGAGCCGATCGTGATCCGGGTGGCCTTCAAGCCCACCGCCACGATCCGCAAGGAGCAGCAAACGATCGATTCCGAGGGCAAGGCCACCACCCTGGCGGCCAAGGGCCGCCATGACCCCTGCGTGCTGCCTCGGGCCGTGCCGATGGTGGAGGCGATGGTGGCCCTGGTGCTGGCGGATCACCTGCTGCGCCAACAAGGGCAGTGCAGCCTCTGGTGAGAGGAGGGGTGACCTTCCTGTTGGATCATCCCAGCACAATCGCCGGCTACTACTCCTTGGCTCCAGCGGAGGTCGTCCTTGCCCACCTTCAACTCGCCGATGCCCGACCCCTTCCCCCCTATCCAATCCCCTGTTTTCGGTTGGGTCGATTGGCTCGTTGTCTCCGCTGGCGTGCAGAAGGCCTCGGCGACTTGCTCATGGGCCTTGCGGTCGAACGCTGCCAGCAGGCCCGTCAGTCCGTGGGTGGCTACGCCTTGATTGTCGATGCCAAAGGAGAAGCGGCCAAAAGCTTCTACCGCCGCTACGGCTTCCGGCCCTACCTCGACACCTCAAACAGCCTGTACTTGCGGTTAGCTGGGCCCGCATAAGCAGCTGCTGGCGAGTGGCGATGGACAGCAGCCATCGCAGGGCCCTGGCCCAAGCCCGGGAGTGCAACGACCCAGGTCGCTCGATTGGTTTGGCTGCGCGCCGGTTACCTCCAGGCTGGGACCTGATCGGCCTGGGCAGGTGCCAGCGCTGCGTTGTTGACGTACGGCCCAAAGGCACGTGCTGACGGCTGGCGGTGGCAACCCGGCTCGACCCCGGCCCCAAACTCCACGGGAACCTGACGACCAGCAGCAGAGATGGACGCTTTTGAAATTGTCTACCCCCCCTCAAAAATTAAAAAAATGCGTAATTTCAGCAGGAAATCCAGAATTTTCTGGACATAACCCACAGGTTTCCCAAATCCAGATGCTTACCCTTTCTGGCTTCTCAAGCCCAGCCTCCAATGCCAAGGGCAGCACCTCCAATCCCTGCCGCCGCAGCGGCTGGGCATCGTTGGCCAAGTCAGCAGTTGGCTTTGCCTTGGCGATGGGGGTGCTGACTGCCGGCCAGGCCCAGGCCTTAATTGTGACGGTGGGCGGGCAAGCTTGGGATGTGACCACATTCACCGGGACTTACAACGCCAACACCAGCAAATTTGCCTTGCCTTCGGCGGGGGGGATGATGCCTTGGTGGGCCGATGGATCTTTGCCTGAGGCGTTTGCTCGAGCCGTAGGCAATAGCTTGGGGCTCCCCAACAGTGGACCAGAAGGTCCATTTTTCGCTGTTTTCCCCGTCCAGCCGGTAAATATTGCGTCAATGCGTCTCACGTCTAACAATTCCTACGAATACATTTACAATACGTCAAGATCGGCAACTAAAACATGGGCCCAAGCCACCCAATACACCCCACCTGCTCCCGTCCCCGTCCGCGTCCCCGGGCCCCTGCCTGCCCTTGGTGCCGCCGCTGCCTTCGGCTTCAGCCGTCAGCTAAGAAAGCGCACTAAACGTAGCGCCAACGCTATTTCCAGCAGCTACAGCCTCTGATCCGATACCTGGCACCTTTTGCAGCTGCCAGGGCCTCATTAGACTTGGCAAGCTGGCATTTTTGAATCCCCAGCCAGCGGGCAACTTTAAGCCACCGCTGGCTATCAATTAGCCCATAAGTTGAGTTTTGCGCATAGCTCATACCCATCTTTATATCCTTTTCCGTCTGTTTCCGCAGTCCTGAAAGTTTAAAGCGATATCAACAACAGGTTCGCTTCCCAGCCGCAGGCCCTGGCTGGTGCGCTTTGAGCGGTGACGCCGCCAGACTCTGCCCGGTTCCTGCTGGTGGCGTCAAGGGCCAAGGAAGCCTCTAGCCTGAGTCCATGACAGCCGCGTTGCCCACCGACAGGCAGCCCTGCCGGCTTGGGCCAGGGCTTGAGGATGGGGCCATCGAACAGGCCCTGGACTGGCTGGGTCAGGATCCTGAAGTCCAGAGCCTTGTGCTGTTCGGCTCCCGCGCCCGGGGCGATGCCCGCGCCGACTCCGATCTCGACCTGCTGATCATCGTGCGGGACCTCCTCACCCCGGAACGGGAGAAACAACTACGCCATCGGGCCCGCGCCCTGCTGCTGCCCCTGCTGCCGGTGGACCTTGACCTGCTGATCAACGACGCCGCCACCGCCGCCCACTGGGCCGGATCCCGCTGGCATGTGCTTGGTCACATTCACCGTGAAGGAGTGCCGCTCCATGCCTCCTGAAGAGGACGCCCGCGCCATTCTGAGGCTGGCGCTGCGCCACGAGCACTCGCTGGCGGCCAGCCTGGATCCGGCCTTCGCCCAGGAGAACTGGGGGTTTCTGGCCCAGCAGTGCGTGGAGAACCTGCTCAAAGGGCTGATCGTGCTGGCTGATCAACAGCCCCCGCTCAGCCACGACTTGGTTCGCCTGCAGATGCTGGCCGGAGCGAGGTTGCCGGAGGAGCTCCTGGAGCTTCAGGCTTTCGCCGTGAAGGCCCGCTACTCGCCGGAAGACACGCCATTGCCGGCCAGCAGGAATCTGCTGCTCGCCCTGATCCGCCAACTGCGCGGCGCGCTGGAGGCCCGGCTCGCGTCGATGGGTCCGGACTGAACTCTGAACCTCGAACTTGGGGCGATCCTAATTGCGTCTCACGCGACCGTGGCGACTCGAAGCAGCGCAGGACATCAGGCAGCTGCTGCTCAGCCATCGACCGGCCAGGTACTGACGTCCCATCGCTATGGCAGCCTCGCTGGAGGCGTTCATTGGAGGCCAATGCCAGCCCTGGTAGGCGTTAGGGGGGCCCTTTAAGGCCTCACTCCGCAGGGCTTTCTGGGCCAGCTGCCGAGCCATTGTCCGTGCTGGGGTAGCTGACGGGGATGGGGGCCGCAGGGGTGGCCTTAGAAGAGGCGGCTTTGCTGGCAGTACTGCCGATGCTGAGGCGAGTGGCCGCCTTGGCCATGCGGCGTGCCGCCGGACTGGAGGTAGTCCGGGGCTTGGCTCCATTGCTGGCGGTACTGCGGGTCCGGGTGCGACGGGTTGTTGAGGGAGCAGATGGTGGGGTGGCTGGTGAAAAGGTGTCCACAACCGGAAAGGTCTCCCCAAAGGCGGCCGTGCTGACTTCGGCAACCTCAGGGGCCAGGACTGGCGCCGCCAAGGCCAGGGACTTGGCACTGGCTTTCGCCTTGCTGCTGGCCGCTTTGCTGCGCGACGGGCTGGCTTTAGCCCTGGAGGATGGGGACCTCACCGGCTCTGAGCTGCTGGCTGACCTGGCTGGGGAGGCACTGCGGCTTGTCCGGGGCTTGGCGGCAGCCTTGGTGGTTGTTGACCTGCTGCGGCTCGGGCTGGTGCGACCCTTCGGTTTGTCCGCTTCGCCAAGGCCGGTTCGGGTGCGGTGCGCCAAGACCAGCGCCCATTCGGCATCGGTGAGGTTGGCGGGTTTGGCCCCATGGGTTTGGGCCACCTTGGCCGCCTTCTCAATGTCGGCGACCAGGTTTTGCCAGGAGGCGGCAAAGCGCTTATCGGATTGGGATTTGGCGCCACTTTCGATCAGGGTTTCGATCACGCCCTCGGCACTCACCTTTTTGCGACGCCGTTGGAAGATTTCCTTCTGCAACTGGGCAATGAGGGCATCGCCCTTTTCGCTGATCTGGATGGTGAGCTGAGACATAGAAAGAGTGTTCACTGTCTCATCAGTAGCATTAAGAGGGGCAAACAGCAACCGTTTGCCGCCGATTTCATGGCACAAGCGAGCCGATCAGCGTTTGGAGGCGGACGATTTGGTCTCGATTGAGGCCACTGGAAAGGGAAGGTGATGGGGTCAACAGGGTGGAGCCAAGGGCCACGGCGTCCACTCCTGCCGCCAGCCAAGGCCGGACGTCGTCGATCTGGAGACCACCGGCGGCGATGCAAAAGGGCAGCGGCTCGCCAAGGGGCTCGCGTAGACGCCGCCAGTAACCGGGTCCAAGGCTGGAAGCGGGGAACAGCTTGACGATGGCAGACCCCCACTGGCGGGCCCGATCCACTTCGGTGGGGCTATAGACGCCTGGCACCAGGGTGAATTGCAGCTGGGCGGCCAAACGGATCATGGCGGGATTGAGGATGGGCGAAACGCCGTAGCTCAAACCGGCGGCGGCGGCGCTTTCCAGGGCCGTCGTCGTGCAGAGCGATGCCGCCCCGAGTTGCAACCGGGGAAATTGATCCTTGAGCTGGCGGCATTGCTCTACCCAGCGGGGGCCGGATCGCCAGGCGAGTTCCACATGAACAAACCCGAGGTCCTGAAGCAACGCCAGCATGGGGCTGGCGTGCAAAGGACACTCGGGTCTGAGAACCAGCAGCAGGGGCTGGCGACGTAACGAGGCGATCAGGACGCTGGGATCAGACGTAGGACGCGACCGTGACATCACGGTTGATCAATAGCTCTTGCAGCTCCTCGGCATCGACGGTTTCCTTCTCCACCAGAATCTCGGCCAGCTCATCGAGAACGGGCCGGTTGGCGTTGAGCACGTCGGTGGCGCGGCGGTAAGCAGCGGCCACCAATTGGGAGACTTCGTCGTCGATGGCGGCTGCGGTGTCTTCGGAGAAATCGCGCTCGGCGGCGATGTCGCGACCGAGGAACATGCCCCCCTGGGAGCGGCCGAGGGCCAGGGGCCCGAGCTTGTCACTCATGCCGAAGCGGGTGACCATCTGACGGGCGACGCGGGCCACCTGCTGGAGATCATTGGAGGCACCGGTGGTGACCTCATCGGCCCCGTAAACAATCTCCTCGGCAACCCGACCGCCGAGGGCGACGGCCATTTGGTTTTGGAGGTAGGCACGGGAATAGAGACCCGATTCCATCCGCTCTTCGCTGGGGGTGAAGAAGGTGAGTCCGCCGGCCTGACCCCGGGGAATGATGCTGATTTTTTGCACCGGGTCGTAATCGGGCATCAGGGCGCCGACGAGGGCATGGCCGGCCTCGTGGTATGCGACAAGGCGCTTGCGGCGCTCGCTCATGACCCGGTCCTTTTTCTCGGGTCCGGCCATGACGCGCTCGATGGAGTCGTTCACCTCATCCATGGAGATTTCGGTGAGCTGGCGCCGGGCCGCCAAAATGGCCGCTTCGTTGAGCAGGTTGGCCAGGTCGGCACCGGTGAAGCCGGGGGTGCGGCGGGCGACCCGATCGAGGTCCACATCCTTGGCCATGGTTTTGCCCCGGGCGTGAACCCCCAGGATCTGGAGGCGACCGCTGTAGTCGGGCCGATCAACCACCACCTGGCGGTCAAAACGACCTGGCCGCATCAGGGCCGAATCAAGCACATCAGGACGATTGGTGGCCGCAACGATGATGATGCCGTTATTGCCCTCAAAGCCATCCATCTCGGTAAGCAGCTGGTTGAGGGTCTGCTCCCGTTCGTCGTTGCCACCGCCCAGGCCGGCACCCCGCTGGCGGCCGACGGCGTCAATTTCGTCGATGAAGACGATGCAAGGGGCATTTTTCTTGGCCTGTTCGAATAGATCGCGCACGCGGCTGGCACCGACGCCAACGAACATTTCGACAAATTCAGAACCTGAAATCGAGAAGAAAGGCACGCCGGCCTCACCGGCCACCGCCTTGGCCAACAGGGTTTTGCCGGTGCCTGGAGGTCCCACCAACAGCACGCCTTTGGGGATCTTGGCACCGACGGCGGTGAAGCGATCAGGGTTCTTGAGGAAATCGACCACTTCGGTGAGTTCGAGCTTGGCCCCCTCAATGCCGGCCACATCCCCGAAGGTCACCTGGGTCTGGGGCTCCATCTGGACTCGGGCCTTGCTTTTGCCGAAGTTCATGGCGGGATTGCCACCCCCACCCTGGGCCCGCCGCAGCAGGAAGAACAGACCTCCAAGCAACAACAGCGGGAAGATGAGGCTGCCGATGGCCTGCTGCCAGGGGGCGGCCTCGCGGGTGGGTTGAACGGCGATGTCGACGTTGTGGTCGGTGAGCAGCTTGAGCAGATCGCGATCCGGAGCCAGGTTGACCACGGCGCGACGACCATCGTTTTCGACCACTTGGGCCGAACCGCGATCGGGGGAGATCACCACCCGGGAAATTTCATTGGATTGAACCGCCTCGACGAAATCGCTGTAGCGGAGCGTGCGGGGTTGGTTAGCGGGCTGCCTGGGGTCGAGGAAGGCCGTGCCGACGGCGATGCAGACAATCACCAGGAGTGCGTAGAGCCCTGCGTTGCGCCAGCTTTTCTTCACGGCTGCATCCTCATGGGAAAGAATTTGTGATTAAGGAACGTTAACCGCCCCAAGGCTGGGGCGGGGGCGATCACGCTGCGGCGCGCAGGACTTCGACCACGCTGCGGAAGGCGAACCATTCGGGGATCTCCTCACCGCCCCGCAGCATGCGACGGAATTGGGTGCCACTGAGATTCTTGATGTGGAGGCTGCGGGCCTCGGCATGTTCGGCGGTGACGTAGCCCTCCTCCTCGGTGTAAACGAGATTGAGGGATGGCACGGTTTCCATGCCCAATTCACTGGCGTGGTCCCTGGCGAAATCCTGGGCCTGGTAGGCACCGTAAAAGTCGCTGCCACTGAGGCTGGACTTGCAGCCCGCCATGTCGCGACCAATGATGAAGTGGGTGCAGCCGTAGTTTTTGCGGATCAACATGTGCTGCAAGGCCTCCCGCGGGCCGGCCATGTGCATCGAATAGGGCAGATAGGCCCAACGAATGCGGGGATTGTTGACTTCAGCCGCCAGCCTCTCGTAGGTCTGGAAGCGCACGCTGCCGGGGATGTCGTCGTCCTGGGTGGGCCCGCAGGTCGGATGGACCAGCACCACGGCCTGGCGACTGACATTGGTGGCCTCCAGGGAGCGAGTGAATAACTCGTAGTGGGCCCGGTGGATGGGATTGCGGCACTGGAAGGCCACCACATCCTGGCCTTGCGGCAGGGTGGCGCGCACCTGGGCCGGGGTGCGGCAGGGGAAGTCTCGCTGGGGCAGGGCCAGCCCCTGGATGCGCCCGCCCAGGTAATAACGGCCCCGTTCGCAGGCGATCATGCGCACGGCCGGGTGTTCGAGGGAGGTGGTGCCATAACAACCCTTGGCCTCCTTGACCTTGTCGGGTTCCCAGCGGCTTTCCACCGTCAGCACCGCCAGGTCCTGGCCCCGGTAGGTGAGCAACAGGCGCTCGCCGATGGTGATGCTGGCGTTATCGGTGTCAAAGACGATCGGCAGGCCGAACAACAGGCCGCTGCTGGTGCGGTGGGTCGCCACCACCGCTTCGTAGTCCTCCTGGTGCATGAAGCCCCGCAGGGGAGAGAATCCC
>JAPLIC010000067.1 GCA_026389315.1 Cyanobacteriota bacterium | reverse complement strand
AGCAGAGGTTGCAACCGCCTGAGGGAGCGGCCACCGCTCAGGCCCGCTCAGTCCCGGGACTGAGAGCAGCGCTCAGAACTGCCCCCAAGAAGCGGGGGGAGGGGCCGCTGTGGCTGCGGAAATGTGCGACACGCTCCTAGGGCATGAGCCAGGGATTGGTTGCCCGTGGCGCAGCGGAAGTTTTCACTTTCGCTCCAAAACGCTTCGACGCCTCCGGCCGCAATTGAGGCCAGCATGGCGAGATAACTAAATCGATCGGGCAGGCAATTCATGTCATTGGCGATCATCGCCATCGCCGCCTGCCGCGCCAACGGGCTGCCGGGCCAGCGCTGGGAGGTCTGCGCCAGGGATTGGCCGTCGAGTTGCTTGGCCTTGGCGCTCAGCCAGGGCTGCTGGCGGTTGATGGTGCGGGCATCGCCATTCATGCTCTGCAGCACCTGATCAAGGGCACTCCACAGCTGGGCCACGTCCTTGCCAAGAAGGCGCCGGCCGTTAATCAAAATGGGCGAATCGGCCTCCTCGCCTTCAGGCAGTTCGTTGAGGCTGAGGCCAAACTGCTTGGCATAGGCCAGCCAGGTGGGGTGGTTGAGGCCGATCAACTCCGCTCCCGCCTCCACCCTCTTGCCCGGTAGCAGGCTATCGAGCGAATGCACCCGTCCGCCGAGGCGCTGCCGCGCCTCCAGTACCGTCACCAAGGCTCCGGCGCGCTGCAACTGGTAGGCGCAGCTGAGGCCACCAAAGCCGGCGCCAATGATCACCACCCGCGGCGCTCCATTTCTGGCCGCAGCACCCCGCTGGCGATCCGCCAGCATCAAGGCGGCGCCAGCGGCCAGGCTGCTGAGCAAAAACTCCCGGCGGCTGAAGGCCGAGGGCCTGGCGCCTGCGGCTCTGGCGAGCCTGCTGATCAGACTTCTGCCCATATCAAGCTCAGCAAAACTATCAACCAAAGCCTAGGTAGGGTTTGCTAAGATCGCTCAGGCGTCTGCGGAGTACTTCATGGAATGAAGTAGTTATTAAGAGATGGTCTATGTTTAAATTTGCTTAGGGTGTATGCTGCTATTTGTGTATAGAATGTTAGAGAGAAAATGCTAGGTATCAAGGGCAGTTAGTGTTGATAAGGTATTTACTATCATGTCTGCGCGGATTTTATTCGTCAATAGGTTAGGTGGGTCAGCCCTGAGATGGTGGGCGATGTGCTTCGGCGTTAAAGTAAACTGTCTGATCAGATTATTTACCGTCAATGACGCCAAGGGCGTTAACTTCAACCCTTTGACATCCTGAAGTTGTCTCTGAATGTTCAATGTCCTTTGTAACAGTTTGCGACCCATTACCAGCTAAGCTTAGCGGTACTTTTACTGAGCCAAAAGGTACATAGGTGTTACTATATCCGGCATCAATACTTTTGAAAAAAACAATCAATACTTGCGCTTTTATGCTTTGACTTCTAGGATTTTTAGCAGTAAACGTCACCCTGCAGAACCGCTGAAGGCTTTTCCACTGTACATCTTCAACATATAATGGTGCGTGTTGGCCCCAACGAGACGTAGCCAAAATCAAGAGTGCCAATACGCTAATGATGGCACCAATTATCTGATAATTTGACAGCCGAACTCTCTGCACCTGCTCCGGTTTTTTAGCGATCTCGGGTGCTGCCAATGGGTGCTTCATGTTAGCTTCATTCTTTTTCAAGGTGATGCCCATTCAGTGGTATGGGTAAGCCTAGCTTGAAAGCAGGTTTCTTAACGATAGAAGCCTCCGGCACCTATCTCAATCTTATCTAAAGCTCACCGCAAACGCCAAGCTCCCCTTCCAGATCTTTGGATAATCAATCTCTTCCCGCAGCCGCTGACAACAGGTTGATGCATAAGGTCGGCGTAGCCTTTGCTCTTACGCCGATTGCTGAGTGAAACCTCAACTACGGGTTTAACCCTGCATCTCTGCCAACTCCGCCACCAGCTCGGCGAACCGGGGCCGGTCCGCCGCCACGGTTGCCATGCAGCGCAATTGCAGCGCTTTTAACAACGCCAGCCGCCCGTCCGGTTCGCTTTCACAGTGCTCTAATACACAGCGCTCTAATAATTCGCCAAGCAAACAGCCGAAGGCGCGCACCTCCAGCGCCTCAAACGGATTAGGGCCGTCACTTGGCTGCGGTGGGTAACACGAGGCCGCCCCGAAGTCCCCCAAAAAACAACCGCCCTCGGGGTGATAAAGCACGTTGTGCGCATAAAAATCGCCGTGCAAAATCCCCCGGGAGTGCAGATGCTCGCCGGCGGCGGCCAAGCCCTGCGCCAGATCCAGCACCACGGCCAGGCCGAACCGTTGGCCGTCCTCGTAGATGTCCCGCGTGCACGTCGCCAGATTTGGCGGGCCGGCCAGATTGCGAAATTCCGGGTCTACCCACGGCATCACCAAGCCGCTGCTGCCTTCCGGGTGCCCCCTCAGTTCCCCAATCACCCCAATCAAGTGGGGGTGATTACCCGCTGCCAAACAGGCCGCCATTTCTTCGGCAGGAAACCCGTCACTGGTGACTGCCCCCTTGAACAATTTCACCGCCACGGGTTGTCCGGCTTGCTGCGGCAAAGGCTGCCAGTGGGCTTTGTGAATTACTCCCGAGGCGCCTTCGCCGAGTTTTTCAGCCAATTCAATATCCCGCCAATCCAGGCGGGCCACGGGCGCACTCGGCGCCGGCGGCGTCGCTGCAACCGGATTGCCGCCAAACGCCAACCAGGTCAATCGCGGTAGTTGCAGCAACCACTCCGGCAAAGCTTGGAACCGGTTGGCCGAAATCCGCAGCAACTCCAGCCCGACGCAGCCGCCCATCGCCTCCGGCAAAACCTCCAGTTGATTGCCGGCCAACATCAATTTTTGCAGGCGCGCACAGTGGCCGATGGAATCGGGCAGTGCCGAAATCTGATTATCCGTGAGGATCAACCAGCGCAACCCGGGCGAAATGGCGGCAGCCGATACCTCGCCAATGCGGTTCGCTTTAAAGCCGACCATCTCCAGCTGAGCGCACGAGGACAGCACCTCGGGCAGCTCGCTAAAGCGATTGTCCGAGCAGAACAACACCCGTAACTTGCTTAGCCGAGGCAAGTCATCTGGGAGTGTGGATAATGCGTTGCCCGAGAGATTCAGAATCTCAAGGCTGTCGGCTAACGCGAAGATTTCCGGCGGGAATTCCTGCAGGTCACAGGCAAGATCCAGCCGCGTGATCCCCTGCAGTTCACCGGAGCGCAAGGCGGCAAGCGTGGCGTTGGTGGTCGTCATGGGTCGAAGGGCAGGCTCATTCACCGCCTCAGGGCTCAAGCCTCACGCCTCAGGTTTGAGAAACCGCCCCGCCAGGCGCACGGCCAGCACCGCTGCGGCGATGCCGTAGGCAGCGAAGGTGATCCCCTGGCCAATGGTGCCGCCTTCGTAGACGCCGCGTTGCAGCAGCACGAAATCGGCCACGGACGACGCCGTGCCCCACAGCATCACCCAGACGCTCACGTAAGCAACTCCTTTCAAGGTCGGGTTCATCGGTTCTTGGGGGGCGGCAGCAGGAAGGGTTGTTGAAACCTAGGCAGGCGTAGGCAGAGCCATGAGGATCAGCTTGGGCCCTACGTCTCCGCAAAGACGGCATTCCAATCCTGCTTCATGTCCACCACGATCCAGCCGCGACTGGGGGCCTCTTTAAGAGCTTCGACTAGCTTGCCGGTGCTCTTCGTTTCGGCGTCATAGGCATATTCGCGTTCAGCGTCGGTGTGGTGGATGATCAGGCCAAAACTAGGCAGCGGGTTGTTGATGGTGGTGTATTGCAACATCGCCTGATCGCCATCACTGTTGCCACAACATAGGGTTGGCCGGCGGCCGATGAACTGATGAATGCCTACGGGCTTGCCCTGCTTGTCATTAACGAACAGGTAATCGAGCGTTTTGATCAGCACCGGACCGCTGTCGCGTAGTTCATACTTCGTCCGCGCTGTCGAGCCCACCACTTGCTCTGGCGGGATGCCGTAGACCCGCTCCACCCAGACCCGCATGAAGTCCGCACCACCACCGGAAACAATGAAGTTTTTGAAGCCATGGGCCCGCAGCAGACTCAGCAGTTCCTGCATGGGTTGGTAGGTGAGTTCGTCATAGGGCCGCTTGAATCGCGGATGGCGGGCCGTTTGCAGCCAGGCTTGCACGGCATCGCCAAACTCATCGGCTGTCATGCCTGCATGGGTGATCGCCAAGATCTGCATCAGGCCATCAAAATGCTTGCCGGCCAGCAATTTGGCAAAATCCCCGCTTAAGGCGGCCTGAACCATGGGCTCTTCAGCCAGTTCGGGCTCGCTGACGAGGCGTCGTTTCAGTTCGTCGATGGCAAAGGCAACCTGAAATGGCAGCGGATTCTCCGGCCACAGACAGCCGTCGTTATCGAATACGGCGATGCGCTCTGCCAGGGGCACAAAGTCTGCTGATTCAGCCGTTGTTGCTTTGGTGATGAATGCCAGGATCGCCTGTTTGGCAACGCCTTCATTCCAGGAGGCCAGGGGATCAGCCAGCATCGGAAAAGTCGTAGAGTTTGGTTTGAGCCGTACCATATTCGCCGATTTGGTAGATGCAAACGCAGTTGGGCTGGAAGCTGATGGGCTCGAATGGCTCCGCTTTGAGGGCATCAACAAAATCGCGGGTGCCAATGCCGCAGGTCACATGGGGGTGGTAATTGATGCCGCTGCAGGGCCCGACGAAGTTGTTCACGTAGTCCACGGTCGCCTGGTTGATCGACTCACCGTCGGCCCGGGGTGCAAAAGCCTCGGCCGTGCCGTTCTCCGCAGCGAACGGAGCGACGGCAGCGATGATGGTTTGTTGAAATCGCCGCAGCTCCTCGGTTGGTTCGATAACGATGCCCACCAGCTCTAGATTCTTATAGGCCATAGCATAGAAACCAGTCGCGGTACTTTTCCATTGCACCGCCTGCTCGCTGCCCAGCACCGCGGCCACCACATTGGCAACCGCAGCCAAATCTGCCCTTGGCACAAACTGTTGCAGCAGGGTGATATGGGGCGCATGGTTAGCGTCAAGCGCGAATCCGGCCGGATAGTTCTTTAGCAGCTGTGCATTTGTACTCACCGCCTTTGCTGCCGTGGCAGCATCTGGAAGCAGCAGTACGTTGATCGCTATCAAGCTCATCAGGCCTCTCCTTGCCTTAGGCGTTTGTGGTTGGTTTGTACAGCCAACGCCCCCGCTCAAAAAGCGGCTTGGCAATGCTGCCCTCCATAGCTTAGCCGCTGTCACCCTTGTTTATCTCTATCAGACATCAAGCCCTGGGCCGTAAGAGCTACCGCGGCATCAAATCCTTGTCATGTCGTTGCCATCGCTGCCGTCTTTGGCCGAAGCCGCCAGTGGTGCGCCCCATCCCTCAACCCTGCCCCATCCAGGCTTGAGCCCCAACCTTCCAGCCCAAAGGTTTGGGGGCCCATGGCGATCGGATCCTCTGGGCCCCGCAGGGGGATCGGCCTATCGGTGCGTAGCTTCGGCAGCAATGCTTCGGGGTGCCGGAATGGCTTCACCGCGATTGGCGATGGATGTATTGATCTGCGGCTACTACGGCGAACACAACCTCGGCGATGACGCCCTGCTGGCCGTGCTGCTGGAGCAGCTGCCCCGGGGCTGCCGGCCCGTCGTCACCGCCCGCGACCAGGAGCAGGTGCGCCGGCTTTTTGGCGTCCAGACCACCGATCGCAGCCGCCTGGCGGCGGTGCTGCGGGCCCTGGCGGGCTGCGATGCCCTGGTGCTGGGGGGGGGCAGTTTGCTGCAGGACGCCACCAGCCTGCGCAGCCTCATCTACTACGCGGTGTTGATGGCGGCAGCCCGGTTGCAGGGCAAGCCCGTGCTGCTGTGGGCCCAGGGGCTGGGACCGCTGCGGCGGCGGCGCAGTCGGGCCCTGGTGCGGGCCCTGCTGCCCCAGGCGACCGCCATCAGCTGGCGCGATGGCGCCTCGGCCGCCCTGGCCCGCCGTTGGGGGGTGGAGGCCCTGGTGGGCAGTGATCCGGTTTGGTCCCTGGCGCGGCGCGGGCCCTGGCATGGGGCCGGCGGGCCGCTGGTGCTCTGCTGGCGGCCGGTCGCCCAGCTTTCGGCGGCGGGTTGGGCCACCCTTTTGCAGGCCATGGACCGCCTGGCCCCTGATCGTCCTGTGCTCTGGTTGCCCTTCCACCAGGAGCAGGACAGCGGCCTGCTGCAGGGGCTCGAACAGCAGGGGCTGGTGCCCGAATCCCTGCGCCAGCGCAGCTCGCAAGTGCAGGTGGCCGACCCCCAGGGGGCCCTCGATCTCTTTGCCAGTGCCGGTCTGGTGCTGGCGATGCGCTTGCACGGCCTGATCCTGGCGGCCCTGGCCGGCAGCCCCTGCGCCGCCCTCAGTTACGACCCCAAGGTGTCGGCGGCGGCGGCGGCCATCGGTTGCCCCGACCAGGACCTAGCCCAGCCCCTGCAATGGGATGAATTGCTGCAGCAATGGCAGGCTGCCCTGGACCAGCCCCCCAGCCCCGCGGCGATCGAGACCCAGATAGCCCTCAGCCGGCGCCACCAAGAGGTGCTGCTGTTGGCGCCGTGATGGGGTTTGTGTTGGCACGACCGCGGTGGTTTGGGTCGCCTGCCGGTTGTCCTGAAGCAAACTGGAGCCCACCGCCTTTGGGTCCCTGAGCCTCTGGTTGCGGCAACTTGAGGCCGAGCTGGCCGCCCTGCCGGGCGAGCGGCGCCGGCTGCTGCGCACCTACCTGCCCGCCGGCAACGCCGAGATGCGGCCCCAGGGGTCACCGCCGGCAGAGCCCGCCCCTCCGGGGCCGCCCCTGCTGGACTTGGCCAGCAATGACTATCTCGGCTTCAGCCGCCATCCCGCCGTGGTGGCCGCCGCCGCCGCTGAGCTGGCCGCCAGTGGTCTGGGGGCCGGCGCTTCCCGTCTGGTTTGCGGCAGCCGGCCGATTCATGGCCAATTAGAGCGGCAATTGGCCCAGTGGCTGGGCCGCGATCAGGTGCTGTTGTTCCCCAGCGGCTTCCAGGCCAACCTGGCCGCCCTGGTGGCCCTCGCCGATCGCCACACTCTGGTGCTGGCTGATCGTCACTGCCACCATTCGCTGTTGCTGGGGGTGCGGGCCAGCGGCGCCCGCTTGCAGCGCTTTGCCCCCAACGACCTGGCCGACCTGGAGCGGCGTCTGCTGTGCGCCCACCAGGCCCCGGCCGGTCCGCCGCAGCGCCTGCTGGTGGTGAGCGAAAGCCTGTTCAGCATGGACGGCACCAGCCCGGATGTCGCCGCGCTGGCGGCCCTGTGCCGCCGCTTTGAGGCCCTGCTGCTGCTCGATGAGGCCCATGCCCTCGGGGTGCTCGGGCCCGGTGGCCGGGGCCTGGCCCGGGATCTGGCGGGAGTCACCCTGCTCAGCGGCACCTTGGGTAAGGCCTTCGGCAGCGGTGGTGCCTTCCTGGCTGCCGATGGGGTGCTGGGCGAATGGCTGCTGCAGCACTGCGGCGCCTTCCGGTACACCACCGCCCTGGCGCCGGCCCTGGCGGCGGGTGCCCTGGCAGCGCTTGAACTCTTGATCAACCAGCCCCAGCTATCGGCCGAACTGCTGGCTTTGAGTGGGCGCTGGCGCGATGGACTGGAGGCCAGCGGTTGGCCCCGCCCCCCGGGCTACGGGCCGATCCTGCCGCTGCTGGTGGGTGGTGATGGCGCCGCCCTGGAGCTGCAACAGCGCCTGGAACGCGCCGGCCTGCTGGGGGTGGCGATCCGCCCGCCCACCGTGCCCGAAGGCAGCAGCCGACTGCGATTGGTGGTGCGCCTTGGCCTGCCGCCCCACACCCTTGACCAGCTGCTGGCGGCCCTTGGACCCGGGCCCTTGTCAGCTCCCCCAGCCCCCACTGCCACCAGGACCGTGGTTGGCACCAAGGACGCCAATCCAGTTCCCGAACCCCCCGTCCAGCTCATCGCCATGCACGGCTGGGCGGGCGATGGCCGCCACTGGCAGTCCTGGCAGCCCGCCGCCACCAGCCGCGGCTGGGGTCTCCAGGTGGGGGAAAGGGGCTACGGCCAGCGGCCAGCGGTCCTGCCCCCATGGCCGGCCCACGGGCGCAAGGGGCTGATTTGCCATTCCCTCGGGGTGCACCTGGTGCCCCCTGAGGTTCTGGCCGCCAGTGAGGCCGTGGTCTTGTTGGCCAGCTTTGGCCGCTTCGTGCCGCCGGGTGCCGCGGGGCGCCCCCTGCGCATCGCCCTGGCCGGGATGGCCGCCGAACTGCAAGAAAGCGGCGATGAGAAGACGAGCAGTCTCAGGGCCCAGCAACTGCTGCAGCGTTTTCTCCGCAAGGTCCTGGCCCCTGGGGCTGGGGCCGGCCTTGATGCCCCCCCCGGACCCGCCGACCAGCCGATTGGGGCCGCGGGCCGCGATCGCCTGCGCTGCGACCTGGAGCTGCTCGGCAGGCTCACAGCCCTGCCCGCCAGCTTTCCGCGCCAGGTGCCCGTCTTGTTGCTGGAAGCCGACGACGATGCCATCGTGCATCCCGCCGCCCGTGATCGGTTGCGCCAGGAGCTGCCCCAGGCCCAGGTGAAGCGGCTGGCAGGGCCCGGCCATGCCATGGGGGACCCGGCCCTGATCCCCCTGGTGTTCGACTGGTTGCAGGATGGGTTGACCTGAAGACGGCAGCGATCCTGACGAGCGATTTCAGCCAGAGGGTGCGGGCCGGTTTCAGCCGCCGGGCTGGGCATTACGACCGCCAGGCCAGGCTGCAGCAGGCCGTGGCCTGGAGATTGGCCCGCTGGTGCCGGGATCTCCCCCTGCCCGCCGGTCCGGTGGCCGATCTGGGCTCCGGCAGCGGCCTGCTCAGCCGCGCCCTGCTGCGGCACTGGTCGGCCCTGGCGGGCCAGCCGCCCCTGCAACTCGACCATTGCCCCTCGCTACTGGCCCTCAACCCCTTGCTGCTCAGCGCCATTCCCCTGGCCCAACGGCTCTGGGATCTCAATGACGGGCTTCCCCCCGAGCTGGCCCAGGCCGCATTGCTGGCCTCCAGCTTCGCCCTGCATTGGCTCGACGATCCGCTGGGCCAGCTGGAGGGCTGGTGCGATCGGCTGGCTCCGGGGGGCTGGCTGCTGCTGGCCGTACCCACCGCCGGCAGCTTTAGCCAGTGGCGCCAGGCGGCGGCGGCGGCGGCCGTGCCCTGCACCGCCCTGGACCTGCCCGATGCCGCCGCCTTGCTCGCCGCCAGCGGCGCTCGGGGCCTGCGCACCCATCGCCAGGCCCTGCTGCGCTTCAGCCAGACCTTTCCTGACGGTCTGGCCTGCCTGCGCCAGCTCAAGGCCATCGGTGCCGGCACCAGTCGTCACGAACCCCTGTCGCCCGGCCAGTGGCGTCGTTTGCGCAGCCATTGGCCCTCCCCAGCCTGCCTAAATTGGGAAATCTTGCTCATGTTGGCCCAGAGGGATCCATGCGTCTGATCGTCGGCGGCACCGATACCGATGTGGGCAAGACCGTGGTCAGTGCGCTGCTGGTCCAGGGACTGGCAGCCAGCTACTGGAAACCTGTTCAGAGCGGGCTCGCCGATGGCAGTGACAGCCAATGGGTGCAGGAGAGGCTCAGCCTGCCGCCAGGTCGAATCCTGAACGAGAGCTACCGGCTGCAGGCCCCGGTCTCCCCCCATTGGGCAGCGGAACAGGACGAGGTGGTGATTGACCCCCAGCGGTTGTCGTTGCCCCCTGGCCATGGGCCCTTGGTGGTGGAAACGGCCGGCGGGGTGATGACTCCCCTGGGCCGGGACTGGCTGCAGATTGACCAGATCCGCCGCTGGGGCTTGCCCTTGGTCCTGGTTGCCCGCAGTGGCCTCGGCACCCTCAATCACACCTTGTTAACTCTCGAAGCCCTCAGGCACCGTTCCATTCCCGTGCTGGGACTGGTGCTGAATGGACCGCTCCATCCTGACAATCCCCGCACCCTCGCCGAGCTGGGGGGGGTGCCCGTACTGGCCCAACTCCCCCGACTGGAACCGCTCAGTGCGGCGGCCCTGCAACGCCAATGGCTGGAGAGTGACCTGCCGAAAACCCTGCGGCCATGACCAAAAGACACTGGCTGGTGAGCCTGGCTGTGGCCCTGATCTGCAGTGGCATCTTGGTGGTGTTCACCGATCTTGAAGGCAGCCTGCGGGGGTGGTTCCTCTGCGGCCACCTCGGTCCTTCAAGGAATGGCCGTTGCCAATGAGGCGCCCGGGCCTCAGGCCATGGCCCTTGAGCTGATCGGGCAATGGCCGATGAGGGCAGCGACGTTTTGTTTGGCGATTGAAAGCGGCCAGCCTTGACGAAGCTGTTCTCGCATGAGTTCCAATTGAGATTGGCTCCATCCCTGGCGCTCAAGCATGGGCTTGATCATCTGCCATTGACCCTCGGCAAACATATCTTTGCTACGGGAAGTTTGGGAGTTATAGCTTGTAGAAGTAGCGGCAACTGAGGTGAATCGTTTCGAAACGTAAACTGATCGTGAAGATTTCATGAAACTAGCGAGAGGGGCGGGAAGAGCGGTATCAATGGGGGCAAGAAGGTCGATCCGCCTCTCTGTGGCTTAATCATGTCGAGGATTTTCCTTTTTGGTTCTTTTGGGGCTCGCCATGGCTGAATTTTCATCTTCTCTTTGGCATTCCCATCTTTGGCACCCCTTTACCCAGGTGGCTACGGCCGAGCCGCCCCTGCGGGTGGTGTCCGCCCGGGGATCCCTGCTCTATTTGGAGCAGGGATCCACCTTGATTGACGCCATCAGCAGCTGGTGGGTGACGCTGCACGGTCACGCCGAGCCTTCGATTGCGGCCGCGATTGCCGCCCAGACCATGGTTTTGGAACAGGTGATTTTCGCCAACTTTCGCCATGTCGGTGCGGAGCGTCTCGCCGAGCGTCTCTGTCGTCACACGGGTCTTGATCGACTCTTTTTTTCAGACAATGGCTCCACCGCCGTTGAGGTGGCCCTCAAGATCGCCTGGCAGTGGTGGCACAATCGCGGCGAACCCCGCTCCCAGGTGGTCGCCTTCGCAGGGGCTTACCACGGCGACACCTTTGGCGCGATGGCCGTCGGCGAGCGTTCGTTGTTCAGCGCCCCCTTCGAACCCCTGCTTTTTGATGTGGCCCGCGCTCCCTGGCCCGCCACCTGGTGGGGTGATGACTCGGTGCAAGAGCGGGAAGGCCAGGCCCTGGAGGTGCTCGAGCGCCTCTTGCAAACCCCAACCGCCGCGGTGATCCTGGAACCCCTGCTGCAAGGGTCGGGCGGCATGGCCATGGTGCGCCCCGCCTTTCTGCAGGCGGTGCAGCGGTTGGTGCGCCAGGCGGGGGCCCTTCTGATTGCCGATGAAGTGCTCACGGGCTTCGGCCGCAGCGGCTCCCTGTTCGCCTGCCAGCGGGCCGGCCTGACGCCCGATCTGATGGCCCTCTCCAAGGGGCTCACGGGGGGCTTCCTGCCGATGGGTGTGACCCTGGCCCGTGAAGCGCTCTACGCGGGGTTTATCGGCACCGATCCCAGCCTCACCCTCTTCCATGGTCACAGCTTCACCGCCAACCCCCTGGGCTGTGCCGCAGCCCTAGCCAGCCTCGACCTGCTAGAAGCCAGCCCGGAGAGTTATCGGGGCATGGAGGCACGCATGAAGCCCGGCCTCGTTGCCCTTGCCGCCCATCCCAAGGTGTGCCGTCCTCGCCAGCTTGGTTGCGCCGCCGCCTTTGACCTCGCGGTCGCCGAGCCCGGCTATCTCAATGCGGCTGGCCGCCGCCTGCAGCAGTTGGTGCAGCAGCAGGGAGTCTTTTTACGTCCTCTCGGATCGGTGGTGTATCTCTTTCCACCCCTGGCCACCACGGACGAGCAACTGGACCAGTGCTTCCAGGCGATCGCCCAGGCCCTCGATCAACTCTGACGCCCCTGAGGCGCCGGCTGTCGGCTCAAGGCCCGGCCAAGATCGCCGCCTCGACATCGGCGCGGGAGAGGCCATAGGGGAAATGGCGCACCCTGCTTTGACCATCCTGCTGCCAGCTCACCCGCAGATCTTCCATCTCCAGCTCGATGCGGGCACTCCATTGGGGACGATGCAGATCCCAGCTAGAAGGCTGCCGGCTGTCCTGATGGGCGCCGATCTGGCGCAGCCATGCCTCCAAGGACGGCAGCGGATGGTTGTAAAGGGGCATCTGCTCAGGGGGGAGCATCAGCATTCGTGGGTGGCTCAGCTTTGGCAGTCTGGGGAAGCACGGGGGGCAACGGTGGCTCAGGGGGGCTATCAACAGCAGCGACCGACCAACTGGGCGGGGTGACCAGGGCCAGGCCCCGGGCCCAGGCCACGCCAAGACCCAGCACCAGGCTCAGGATCAAAGCCACTCCCAGGAGCAAAAGGGCCAACCATTCACCGCCCGAGAGGGCGCGGTGCACCGAAACCCTGCGGCCCGCTGCCGTCCCCGGCCCCGGGGCAACAACCGGCCGCAAGGAAGGGGCGGCCAGCAAGGCCAGATGTTGGTCATAGGCCCGGCGGCGGGCCGGATCGCTGAGGGTGGCGTAGGCCAGCTGCAGCCGCGCAAAGGCCGATGCCGCTTGCTGCGGCGGTAGTTGGGTGGTGTCCGGGTGGTAAAGCTTGCTGAGATGACGGAAGGCTTGATGCAGCTCCTGGGGGGTGGCTGCGCTGGAGAGTTTCAGCTCCGCGTAATGGCTTGAGCCGCTCGGAGAATCGGGGAACAACGGTGCTGGGTTGGGCGAAGGGGCCATGGCCCGAAAACGGCGGCTGCAGGTCGCGGTCGGCGGGATCCTAGAAAGAAGCTTCCAGGCCCCCGTGGATGGTCAACCGTCCTGACCCCCCCGTCCACCCCTCGGACCGCCCCTCGGACTCCGAGCCGATGGCGCCCAACGCCCCCCAGGGCGACCCGTTGCCGGGTCCATCCCCAGTGCTCGATGGCCAAGGCTTGCCCACAGCGGAGTTCTGGGCCCAGCTGGGCTGGATGCCGGAGGCCCATCAGCTGCAGTGCCTGGTGGAGCTCCAAGGGCAGTTGAGGCACTGGAACACTCGCCTCAACCTGTCGCGATTGGTGGAGGGCGAAGACTTCTGGATCGCCCAGATCTTTGACAGCCTCTGGCCCTTGGTGCCCCTGCTGACCCAGCGGCCCCCCCAGGCGATGCCGCTGCACCTCATCGACGTTGGCACCGGTGGGGGGTTCCCGGGTTTGGCCATCGCCATCGCCCTGCCCGAGGCCCAGCTCACCCTGGTGGATTCGGTGGGCCGCAAGGTGGAGGCGGTGCGATCGATGGCGGCGTCCCTTGGGCTGGGCGATCGGGTGCAGTTGCGCTGCGAGCGGGTCGAGCGCACCGGCCGCAGCCGCGATTGCCGCGGTCGCTTCGATTGGGCCATGGCCCGGGCCGTGGCCGCAGCGCCTGTCGTCGCCGAATATCTGGTGCCCTTGCTGGCGCCCCGGGGCCGGGCCTTGCTCTACCGGGGCCGTTGGCAGCCCGGCGACCGGGCCGATCTCGATCGTGCCCTACCCCTGTTGCGGGCCGAAATCGAATCGGTCCAGGGCCGCGAATTGCTCGCAGAGCGGGGGGTGCGCCATGCCCTCTGGCTGCGGCCGTTGGCTCCCTGCCCGGCCGCCTATCCGAGGGCCGTTGGTGTGCCGCTCAAAGTGCCGATCGGCGCGGACGCCAGCGAGAGCTGATGGGCGGCGGACACCTTTCAAGGACTCACCAACCTCTGCAGCTTCTGGCCACCGAGACGCTGGTGAAGGCGACGAAGCAGGGGGGGAATCTCCCTGGCCCAGGGGCTGGCCCCAAGCACCTCCAGTAGATCCGCCTCCCCGACCCCTTGGTCCAAGGCCCCGGCGTTGGCGCCAGGAAACCAGTGGTCACCTTGACCTAACAGCCCGTAGCGGGCCCGGCAAAACCCCTCCAGATCCCAAGCTTCCAGCAGATTGTGCAGCCAAAGCAACACCGGCAGATTGAGGCCTCCAGGGGTCTGTTGCCACGGGGGCAGGCCCTGGTCCCAGGTCTCCAGCCAGGCCGCCCCGAGGGCCTGGAGTCGGGCCGCCTCCAGCCGGGCCAGCACGGGTGGCACCAGTTCATGGGCCCGGGGCAGCAGGGCCACCGCCTCCAGATGGAGATCGAAATCCCCAGGTCGGGCGGCCCCCAGGCTCATGGTGTGGACGCCTGGGGCACTGAGACAGAAAAGATCGTTGAAGACAATCGGATGCAGGGGGGCGCAGAGTTCGAGCAGACGCTGGGAAGGGCTATGCAGGTGGCCGCCTTTGTCGGTGGGACTGATCAGAAACACCCCCATGTCATGGGCGGTGGCCGCGGCAATGGCGGCGCCATTGTCCTGGAGGATCCAATACCAATGGAGGTTGATGTAGTCAAAACCATCGCTCTCGATCGCTGCCAGGATCAGATCGAGGGGGGCATGGGTGGAGAAGCCCACATGGCCGACGCGGCCTTCGGCCTGCCAGCGACGGGCTACCTCCAGACAGCCCCCGGGCCGCAGGGTTTGGTCCAGCAGCTCGGCGGTGTTGATGCCATGCAGGCTGAGGAGGTCCACCCGGGAGACGGCCAGCCGCTCAAAGCTGACGCGCAGCTCGGCCTCGAAGGCGTCGGCGTCGGCCTTGGGGGCGATCTTGGTTTGCAGGATCCGTTGGGGATCATGCACTTGGGGGAGCAATTCGCCCAGCTGGCGCTCGGAGCTGCCGTAACCCCGCGCGGTTTCGATGTGGTGCAGGCCGGCGGCGCTGGCCGCCTCCAAAATGGCCCTCAGATTCGCCTGGCTTTTGGGATCGACCTCGGCGGCGCCCACATCCGACCAACTCTGCTGAAAGCGCATGCCTCCCAGGGAAAGCAAGGGCATGGCCAGGTTGGTGCGTCCGAACCGACGGGTTGGCACCCTCATGGCCTTGGGGCTGGTGGCCGCGGCAAGGTGCGCCTGGGTCGGGCCGGTGTCGGCACCCCCAGGGGCATGATTTCCTGCTCATCGAGGCGGCGTTCGAGGGCCGGCAGTTCTTCGTAGGCCACCCAGTGGATGCAATCCACCGGGCAGGTGTCGATCGCTTCTTGGATGCGTTCGGTGCTGTCGCCATCCTGGCGAATGGCTCGGGACCGCCCCCAGTTGGATTCGACCACAAAAGTGTGGGCTGCTACATGGGCGCAATAGCGGCAGCCGATGCAGACGGCCTCGTCCACCCAGACGGCTTTCTGACGCAACCCCCCTCCCAGCAGGGGCTCCATTCCGGTGGCTGCTGGCGGGGCGGTGAGGGGTGTGCTGTAGGCGAGGGAAGGATCGCTCATCGGCGGGGCGGGCACCACGGCCTCAGCCGTCCCAGCGGGTCACCACCACTTCGATGCTGCCGTCTTGCTGATTGGTCTGTTGATTGACCTGAAATCCTTCGGCGGCGCTGGCGGCCAAAATCGTGTGCAGGGCATAGCGCTGGGTCAGGCGTGCCAAAAAACGCTCAATCGGCACGGGCTGACGCCAGAGATCGAGATCGGCCACTAATTCGTAGCAGCCGGCCTCAGGATTGAAACGGAAACCAATGTCGCCCCCCTCGGCTTGGCGGATGGCTAAATCAGCAGTAATCATCTGGCCGCGATAGCCGCGCACGGGTTGGGCCCCTTCGAGGGGAGGACAACCCAAATCATTCAGGGCCTCAACGAGGGCCTGACGATCACGTAACTCGGTCTTGACGGTGCTGAAGTGAGACATCGACTTGAAGCAATGGGGGGATTCAGGTGAGGGGGTCCAGCGCCAACGCCTGGATCGGCAGGCTCTGCTGGCTAAGCGCCTGCTTCTGGACGGCAGGTAAGAAGGCCTCAGCCGTTGCTAGCCGTTGCTGAACGGTGCCAAGACGGGACTCAAGTCTTGCGGTGAGGGCTTGGCAGCCGTCACCTGAGAAGCCCTCGACGACTTCGTCAACGCTGCCGTCAGGTCGGATGCGGAAGCGGATGGTGCGCTGGGCCATCACGCAAGAGAATGAGGTCTGTCAATGCTAACCGTGATGGCGAAGCGCGGCGGGCCCCCGTGAACCTCAGGTGATCAGCCCTTCTTCCACCAACGTCAGCAACTGGTCCAGCACCTCAGGCTGCTCAAGCTGTTCGAGGGCCAGGCGCGCCTCATCGCGCACCCCCGGATCATTGTCCTGGAGCAAGGTGGTGAGCAGGGCCTCGACGACCTGCTGCTGGCGGGGTTCCACCAGGTCGGGATAGAGGCGGCCAAGGGACCAGGCACTATTACTGCGAACGGCTGCTTCACTGTCGATCCGCAGGGTCTGAAGCAGCTGGGCGGCCGCCGGATCGGCCTTGGCGGCATTGGTCCCACCGGCGTCGGCCAGGGAGCTGGCGGCCCAGAGGCGGACGGCCGCGATATCCAACTGCAGGGCGCGGATCAGGGGGTTGAGCACCGGCGCCTCGGGGTAATTGCTCAGACTCCAGGCCACTGCCTTGCGGACGTAACCGTTGTCGTCAGCGTTGAGCAGGCCCAGCAGGGGCTCGACGGCCAGCGGGGTGGGATTGCGGCCGAGGGCGTAAACGGCGCTCATGCGCAGAATCGGACAGGGGGCGTTGAGCAGGGGCAGCAGCAGGGGCACTGACCGGGGATCGCGGTGTTCGCAAAAAATGCGCAGCCCCTGCATGCCTTGCTCCTGATCCCCTCGCAGCAGGGTCAGGCCCAGGTCGCATTCGGCAGCGACAGCATGGGGATCGGGTTCCTCGGCATCGATCTCGTCGAGGGGATCGCCAAGCAGCTCCCGGGCCAGTTCGCGGGCGAGGACCTCGGGGTCGAGGGCAAGCCCGGCGGGACCGTCCGGGAATGGATCAGGGAAGGGCTGGGCGTCGACCGGCATCAAGCGAACCTCGTGGGGGGATGCTAAAAGTCGGCCAGCCCGGGTTCAGGCCCAGGGGCCTCCATTCCTTCAGCCGAGGGGAGCCGGGGCGGCCATATCGCCAGGCAGCCAGATGCGTGCGCTGACGGCAAAAAGGGCGATGCCAAAGAGCAGCACGATCGCCAGGGGCAAAAGGGCGGAGCGAAGAAAACCCATGCCGCAAACCGTGCCAGAAACAACCTGCCCCCACTATCGGTGGGCCAGGGGCGTTCCGCGGGCCCCACAACCAAAGTTGCGGCCTGAGCTACAGCAGGAATTCGCTGGCACGACCCGACACGGGTTCGAGGGGCAAGGAAAGGGCCCTGCCCAGACGGGGCCGGTCGCGGGTGCTGCCCAGCCACTGACGCACCGTTGCCGCCAGTCCCAGGTCGTTGAGGGCGGCGGCGACGCGCTCGATGTGGTCGGCGTACTCCTCAGCGCTGAGGGGAAAGGACTGTTGCTCCAGGTGATTCCACATCACCTGGAGGTAGAGGCGACTGCGGATCTGCACGAGGCGCAGGTCGTGGTTGGCTTGCCAGCGCGCCACGAGCAGAGCCCTCACTTCGGCGCCGCTGAGGGGAGCGCCGGCGCCGGCGTCGGTGGCACCAAAGAAATCAGCCAAGGTCACCGGTGGGGGCGCATGGACCACTCCAGCCTGCCGTCTGCGCCGCCAAGCACTAAGGCTTGTTTCAGGGCCAGGGGACGGCGGGGGGCAGAGGCCCGGGACGATAGGGGCAAGGTTCATAATGGCGCCACGTTGCAGCGCTCCTTTAGAGCGACGCCAATGACCCAGATCCCAGCGCCTTCCTCTTCTGGTGATGTCCCCGACATGGGTCGTCGGCAGTTCATGAATCTGCTCACCTTCGGTTCCGTCGGCGGGGTGGTCCTGGGGGCCTTGTATCCGGTCGTCAACTACTTCATCCCCCCCAAGGCCGCCGGCAGCGGCGGTGGCACGACCGCCAAGGACGCGGCCGGCAATTCCGTCACCCTCAGCGGTTGGTTGGGGTCCCACAAAGAAGGTGACCGCAGCCTCGTCCAGGGTCTCAAAGGGGACCCCACCTACCTCGTGGTGGAAGGTCCCGATTCCATCGGCGACTACGGCATCAATGCCATCTGCACCCATCTGGGTTGCGTGGTGCCTTGGAACAACGGGGCCGGCAAGTTCATGTGCCCCTGTCATGGCAGCCAGTACGACGCCACGGGCAAGGTCGTTCGCGGACCGGCGCCCCTCTCCCTGGCCCTGGCCCACGTGACGGTCGAGAACGACAACGTGTTTGTCAGTCAGTGGACTGAAACCGATTTCCGCACTGGCGACAAGCCCTGGTGGTCCTGATTCGGGTCCTGTCCGCCCTCCCCCCATTCCCCGCCCCCGATCGTCCCGCCATGCGTCGCCTCCCCTCCGCATCCCGCCTGCTCGCTCCGCTCTTCAGGGCGGCGGGTCTTGGCCAACGGTTCCTGGGCCTCGGCCTTTGCCTGGGTTTGTTGCTTTTCGGAGCGACCCCGAGTTGGGCCTATCCGTTCTGGGCCCAACAGAACTACGCCAACCCGCGGGAGGCCACCGGCAAGATTGTTTGCGCCAATTGCCACCTGGCCAAGAAGGCGACCCGGGTCGAAGTGCCCCAGGCCGTGTTCCCCGACACGGTGTTCAAGGCCGAAGTAGAGGTCCCTTACGACACCTCGGTGCAGCAGGTCGCCGGGGATGGCACTGCCACGGGCCTGAATGTGGGTGCGGTTGTGGTGCTGCCTGAGGGTTTCCGTCTGGCGCCCCCCGAACGATTGAGCGACGAACTCAAGGAAGAAACCAAGGGCATCTTCTACACCCAATACAGCGATACCCAGCCCAACATCCTGCTGGTGGGACCCATCCCTGGTGACCAGCACCAGAAGATCGTCTTCCCGGTGCTGTCCCCTGATCCGGCCACAGATGGCAACATTCACTTCGGCAAATATCAAATTCATGTGGGTGGCAACCGCGGCCGCGGCCAGGTGAACCCCACGGGTGAAAAGACCAACAACGGTGTTTTCAACGCCACGGTTGCGGGCAGCATTGCCTCAATTGATGAAGCCGAAAAGGGTGCTGTCGAAGTGGTCATTACGACCGCCGAAGGCAAAACGGTGAAGGAAACCATTCCCGCCGGTCCCAAGTTGCTGGTCAAGGTGGGCGACCGTCTTGAGATCGGTACTCCCCTCACCAACGACCCCAATGTGGGTGGCTTCGGCCAGGTGGATGCGGAGGTTGTGCTTCAGAACCCCGCCCGCATCTATGGCCTGCTGGCTTTCCTGGCCGGCACGGCCCTGACCCAGATCCTGTTGGTGCTCAAGAAGAAGCAGGTCGAGAAAGTCCAGGCGGCCACAGGGGGCGTGCTCTGAATCTCCCCTTGCTTTCCCTGGCTCTTTTCACCTCCCCCGGGCCCCTGGTTTTCCAGCTGGGCCCGCTTTCCTTGCGTTGGTATGGGCTGCTGATTGCGGCGGCGGTCCTGACCGGTTTGGCCCTGGCCACCCGTTTAGGGCGCGAACGCAACATTGCGGCCCCCTTCCTCAGTGACCTGCTGCCCGTCATGGTGATTTCGTCAGTGCTGGGGGCAAGGCTGTATTACGTGCTGTTGGAGTGGCGCCAATACCGCCATAACTGGCAGGAGGCCTTGGCGGTATGGCATGGGGGGATCGCCATCCATGGCGCCCTGCTGGGCGGCCTCATCGGCACAATCCTGTTTTGCCGCTGGCGACGCCAAGCGCTTTGGCCGCTCCTGGATGTGTTGGTGCCAGCTTTAGCCCTGGGACAGGCCATCGGAAGATGGGGGAATTTCTTTAATTCAGAAGCCTTTGGCCTGCCCACCAACCTGCCATGGAAGTTGACGATTCCCTTGGAAAATCGCCCGGCTGGTTTCATCACCTTCAGTACCTTCCACCCGACATTTTTGTATGAATCCCTCTGGAATCTTGGTGTTTGTGCCCTGTTGCTCTGCCTGTTCTTCCTGGCAGTGAGGGGCAAGCTGGACCTGCCGGCGGGGGCCCTGAGTTGTATCTATCTGATGGCCTACAGCTCGGGACGTGTCTGGATAGAGGGGTTGCGAATGGACCCCCTCTGCCTGGGGGCCGAGCCGCCTTTTTGTACCGGTGGACTGCGCATGGCCCAGTTGGTCAGCTTGATGTTGATTGCCCTGGGGGGCCTGGGCCTCTGGCGGCTCTACGGCCAGCAGCAGCCCCTACCGGATCCCACCGGCTTGACCCCATGAAGGGGGCCCTGGTGCAGATTGTTGGCGCCGGTCCCGGGGCACCGGACCTCCTTACCCTCAGGGCCCTGAGGGCGATTGAGCAGGCGGAGGTGTTGGTTTGGACGGATTCGCTGGTGAACCCGGCGATTGCCGCCCTGGCCTCGCCGTCCTGCGAACGGATTCGCACCAGCACCCTCACCCTGGAGGAAGTGCTGGAGGTGGTGGTGCAACGGGCCCAGAGGGGCCAGAGGGTGGTGCGTCTCCATGACGGCGATCCCTGTCTCTATGGCGCCTTGGCCGAACAGGTCTGCCGGCTTGCCGACGCCCAATTGGAGGTGGAGGTGGTGCCGGGGCTCAGTGCCTACCAGGCCACGGCAGCGTCCTTGGGCTCTGAGCTCACCATTCCTGGTCTTGTGCAAACGATCGTGCTGAGCCGGGCCGGTGGTCGTACAGGCGTGCCCGAACGGGAGTCTCTCTGCCATCTGGCGGCCTTGGGTGCCTCCCTTTGCCTCTACCTGAGTGCCAGACATGTGGAGGCCGTCGAAGCCGAGCTGCTGCTTCACTACGACCCGGAGACACCTGTGGCCATTGGCTATCGCGTCAGCTGGCCCGACCAGTGGTTAACGATCGTGCCCCTGCACCAGATGGCCGCCACCAGCCGCGCGCAGCAACTGATCCGCACGACGCTCTACGTGGTGAGTCCTGCCCTGAGGCCGCCCCCAGCGGCGCGTTCCAAATTGTATTCCGCCAGCCACAACCATCTGTTTCGAGGTGGGGTCGGCACTCCTTAGTCAGCGGCGCCAACCTCCGCCAGACGGAACACGTCTTGCTCCCGGTTGTAGCGATACAACCCGCAACTGCGGGTCCAGCTCACCAGGGTTGCAAAGACAGCCGCCCCTCGGTTCGGGTGAACTGCTCGTTGAGCAGCTCCAACACGCGCTCACCCTCCACCTCGGCGCGGGGGCTGGCCTCCAAGGCCGCAGGAGGGGATCAGGCCCCATACCGCTCGGCTCCGTAGTACTAGAGAGGGCGCCATAGCAACCGGTTGGTGCTGACCACCAGCAAGGGCCATCACCACCCAACCCAACAGCAGGCGAGATGATTCACCTTGGGCACTGGCCTCGGCGATGGAAGAGCCCAAACCAGCGGTGCGCAACCGCTGGGGCCCCTGGTGATGAGTTCGGCCACGATCGAGGCGTTCCAGGCCGCTCCGCAGGCCGTGATCGCCCCCGTGATCCAGGTGCTGAACATGGCCGGCAGCAGGAAGCGGCGCCCCTTCTGCCAACCCCGCAACTGAAACCCATGGGCCATCTCCCGCAGGTCACTGGGGATGGCGCAAGCGCCGGCCGTGGCGTTGAACAACACGTACCACTGGGCCCCTATCGCCAACATCGTCAGCAGGGCCAACCCAACCTGATCAAGCCGTTGCTGGCCGATCGCTGAGGCCACACAGGACCCCAACCCCGGCAAGACGTAATCGGTCTTGTTGACACAGATGGCTTCGCTTTGGGTGACGAAGAACCAGCCCCCGGCTGAGGGCCATTTGGCTGCCCCGGTCGGCGATGCCAACCACCAGCACGAGCCCCTGCAACAACAGGGCTAGATCCAGCAAGACAGCGGCGGCTCCTGCGCCGACCTGGGGGCCGACCTTTTGGCCCTCCAGGGGCAGCGTGGCCGAGGGGAAAGGGGGGGGCGTCAATCCCGCTTCAGCAGCTCATCACGACTCTGCTTGAGTTGCTTCCAAATCTGCTTGATCTCGTCGTAGGCCTGGTCTTGGCTGAGCTTGCCATTCGCCTGAAGGCCGACGATCAACCCCACCCGCTCGGCGAAGGTTTCCAGGTTTTGATGAAACATCAACCGATCGGGGCTCCAATCAGCCCCTCGGTAACTGCCGTGGGCTTCCAGCGGTGAGCGCACGCCCTGGGTCGACGCTGGCGAAAGCCCGCCGTTGCCGCCAGGCCTCTCGGAGGGGTTGTCGTTCAAGGCTGCACATTTGATTCGATCGACTTTAGTCGCCTTCCCCTGCCGGATGCCCGCAGTAGAAAGAACCAACCAGAGTGTCGTCTGGGAGACACAGCCCCAGGGTTTCTATCCCCTGGAATGGGTACCGCTACCTCAGTGGCCATGACCCGCCTGCTGCGTACTTGGTTGCCACCGGTGAGCACCTGCCTGCTGCTTCAGGGGGCCATCGTCGGGGGCAGCGTCCTGTTAAATCGCTGGATTACCCCTCCCACTCCGTGCTGCGACTCACTCCAGGCGCGCTGAGTTCCCAACGGCTGGTTCAGCGCCCTGGATCCTGGCCCAGCCACCTTTACGTCCATGGTGGCCTGGCCCCCACCGCCATTGAACTGCTTGTTTTTGAGCCCGAGGGGGTTCAGCGCCATGTTCCCCATGACCCCCGGGAGATCCTGGCGCTGCGCCAGCGGGAAAGGCCCCTCTGGTTGCGGATTCGGGGATTGGCCGACCGCCCTGGAATCACCTCCCTCCTCGCTCAGCTCGGCATTCCGCCCCCGCTGATCGCTCCCTTGATCGAAGTTCCCCAGCGGCCCCAGGTGGACTGTCTCGATGCGGTGATCATGGTGGTGATGCACCGCCTGGGTAGCACCCAGGTGCCGGGTTTCCTGGTGAGTGAACAGGTGGGTCTGTTGTTGATCAATGGCTTGCTGATCACCATCGAAGAAGGTGCCCCTGGCGATTCGTTTCCGGGCCTCACCCAATGGTTGCTATCGAATCGGGCTGCTCCGAGTGACAGGGATCTGGATGACATTCTCCATTTTTTGATTGACGAAATTTTGGACAGCCTCTTCCCCCTCCTGGAGGGCATTGCCCTTGAACTCGATGAGCTTGAGGAGGCGGTGCTACGCAGGCCCAAACCCAAATTGTTGAATGTGGTTTTTAAGTTTCGCAGCAATTTGCGCACCATCCGCAGCCAGGTGTGGCCATTGCGCCATCAGATCAAGATGCTGCTGCGCCAGAACCAGAATCTGTTGGGAAAGGAGGCGTTGATGGGTTTCCAGGAGATGGCGGAGATGGTGGAAATGTTGTTTGAAAACTGTGAACTCCTCCGCAGTCAATGTGATGCCATTACCCAGGCCTACAGCGCCAGTGTGGGCAATCGCATGAACCAGGTCATGAAGACCCTGACCATCCTCACCAGCATCTTTGCTCCGCTCACCCTGATCGCTGGCATCTATGGCATGAACTTTGAGGTGATGCCCGAATTGCACTGGCGCTTCGGCTATCTGGTTGCACTGGCGCTGATGGGCTTGATTGCCCTGGTGCAGTGCCTCTGGCTGCAGCGCCGGGGTTGGTTCCAGGACTGGACCGCCATGAAGTGACCCGTCAGGGCACCCTGGCGGGTCGGGTTGCCCGCTTTCCTTAACCGCGACATAACGACTGCGGTGCCCGGCAGTTGCTAATCAAGTGGGGCAATTTTTTCTAGGCCTATCAATGTCCCTCGCCCAGAAGGCCCTGATCTTCGGCACGGTCGCCGCCATCGTGGCCGGCACCAGCGCCACGGCACAGAGTGCCCTTAATGGCGCGGGGGCGACGTTCCCGGCGCCCTTCTACCAAAGCGCCTTTGCCGGGCTTGCCGCTGCTGGCGGCCCCAAGGTGAACTATCAATCGGTGGGCTCCGGCGCCGGGGTGCGCCAATTCATTGCCGGCACCGTTGATTTCGGTGCCACCGATGAACCGATCAAGGCGTCCGAAGTCGCCAAGGTCGGTCGCGGCGTGGTGCAGTTCCCCACCGTCGGCGGCACGATTGCCGTGGCCTTCAACAAGGTTGACTGCCCCGCCCTGCGTCTCACCCAGGACCAGCTCGTCAAGGTGTTTCTCGGCGAGATCAAGACCTGGGAAGCACTGAAGTGTGGCAAGGGTCCCATCACTGTGGCCCACCGCTCCGATGGATCCGGCACCACCTTCGCCTTCACCAACTCCCTCTCCGCGTTCTCCCCCGCCTGGAAGAGCCGGGTGGGCGAGGGCAAGAGCGTCAATTGGCCCGTGGGCGTGGGCGGTAAGGGTAATGAAGGCGTCGCCGGCATCCTCACCAACACCCCTGGCTCCATCGGCTACGTCAACCAGGCTTACGTCAAGGGCAAACTCAGGTCGGCTGCGCTGCAGAATCGTGCTGGTGCCTTCGTGATGCCGGGTCTCAAGGGCGGTACTGATGCCCTCAGCAACATCCGCCTGGATTCCCGCTTGGCTGGTGAAGATCCCAATCCCGCCGGTGCCGGCAGCTATCCGATCACCACCCTCACCTGGATCCTGGCTTACGAGAAGGGCAATGGAGCCAAGGCCGCCTCGATTCGTAAGTCGATGGAGTACCTCCTCGGCCCCGGTCAGTCGAAGGCCGATGACCTGGGCTATGTCCCCCTGCGGGGCGACATCCTCAGCAAGGCTAAAAGCGCTGTGCGTCGCATCGGTCCCTGAGGATTTAACGAGCCGGGCCTAACCAGTCGAGGCCTAATTCATTCCATCCCAGGCGGTCTACAACGACCGCCTTTTTTGCAGGTTGACGCCCACAAGGCATCCTTCCAAGTATGGCTTGGGCAGGAAAAGCCAGGTTCCGTAGTTGGCAATGCTTTAGTCAAACCTTAACCTCTCCACTACCACCCCTTCATCAATCCAAGCAGTATCGCCCCATACGCTGGAAGGGTCCAAAAAGGATACCGGCCATGGTTTTCACTTCGCCGCGCGCCAAAGGAAGCAGTGATGGATTCAGGGACTTACTCGAAACGAGTTATCAGAAACGCAGCCTTGTCCATGTAAGCGCCGGCAGTGGAGTTCCCCTGTTGCGGGACCACATCTGGTTGGTTGTGCGGGGCATGGTCAAGCTCACGGCCCTGACCATTCACGGCGACGAAATGGTGCTTGGTCTGGCGGGCGCTAACGAGCCCTTTGGCGATCCCCTTGCCGGGGTTGAGGCCTACAGCGCCTTGGCCCTCGCCGATAGCGACCTTCTCTGTTTGCCCATGCGGGAGATCCATGGGGATCCCGCCTTGGCGGTGGCGATGCTGCAAGCCGTTAGTCAGCGTTATCGCCAGAGCCAATCCCTGCTCGGTCTGATGGGATTGAGGCGGGTCGAAGAAAGGCTGAGGGGCTTCCTTGAACTGCTGGCTTCGGAATACGGCCAACCCTGTGCCGAAGGCCTGCGACTCAATGTTCGTCTCACCCATCAGGAACTGGCCAGTGCCCTCGGCACCACCCGGGTCACCGTGACCCGCGTCCTCGGTGCTCTGCGGGAAGAAGGCTGGCTGCAGCTTGATGGCCAACGCCGGCTTGTGTTGAGCCACCTGCCCCGTTCCTGACCTCCGTGCCCATCAATGCCCCCATCCCTCTAGAGCACAATGGCGGCATGCCCGCCTCCCTGCTGGTCGTCGAGGACGACGACACGATTCGCGACACGATTCGCGAAGCCCTGATCCTGGAGGGATACGAGGTGACCGCCAGCGGCAATGGCCGCGAAGCCCTCACCCTGGTGCAGGAATCTGCCGAGCGGGCCCCCTTCTCCCTGGTGGTCCTGGATCTGATGCTGCCGGGTCTTGATGGCCTCGATCTCTGCCGTCAAATCCGTCAGAGCGAAAACAGCATCCCTATATTGGTCGTCAGTGCCCGTGACAGTGAGCGCGACCGGATCCTGGGCCTGGAGGTGGGTGCCGATGACTATCTGGTCAAACCTTTTGGCATGCGCGAACTGGTGGCCCGCTGTCGCGCCCTGCTGCGGCGCAGCAACGGTGGTTTCAGTCAAGGACGGGTCCTGGAGCATGCCAATCTGCGTTTGTTCACCGAAGAATGCCGCGTGACCCGGGATGGCCAGGAGGTGAACCTCTCGCCCAAGGAATACCGGTTGCTGGAGCTTTTCATGCAGAACCCACGACGGGTTTGGAGTCGCGACAAGCTTTTAGAGCAGATCTGGGGTTTTGATTATTTCGGTGACAGTAAAACTGTCGACGTCCATATACGTTGGCTGCGCGAAAAACTGGAAACGAATCCCTCCAACCCTGAACATCTATTGACCGTGCGCGGCTTTGGCTATCGCTTCGGCTGAGTGATGCTTGCCCTGCTTTTGCCATTGGCCCTTGCCCTGGGCTTGCTCCTGGGCTGGAGCCTGGCCCAATCCCGTCAACGGCCAGCGGGCCGCCTCGAAAGGGGTAGTCGCCAATGGCTGCGTTGGCTTGAGGCGGCCCCAAGTGGCTGGTTGATTGTGGCCGCCGACGATGGGGTTCGTCTCCTCAATCCCAGGGCCGAACGGTTGCTGCAGCTCGGTGCCGCCATGCCCAGTCCGGTTTTTCTGGACCAGATCTGTGCCGATGCCCAACTGCGCGAAGTCATCCACGCCGCCCGCCGCCATCAGCGCCCCCAGCGACTCGCATGGGAGCTGGGGGGTGAAGAGCTGGAGGCCATTGCCCTGCCAGGTGATGGGGGCTGGGTGGGGGTGCAGCTGCAGAGTCGCCGTTCCATTGAGGCCCAACTCGACCAACAGGAGCGTTGGGTCAGTGATGTGGCCCATGAACTGCGCACCCCCTTGACGGCCTTGCTGCTGGTGGGCGACAGCCTTTCCGCCCAGGTGACCAGTGGCAATGCGGTGCTGGTGGAGCGCCTGCAGCGGGAGCTGCGGCGGCTCCAGGCGCTTGTGGTGGATCTGCTCGAGTTGTCCCGGTTGCAGAACAGCCTGCCGGGTCAGGGCATGGCCCTGCAACCGGTGGATTTGGCGCCCTTGGTGGAGCGGGTCTGGGCGGGTCTGCGCCCCCTGGCTGAAGCAAGGTCCATTGGCCTCTGCCTGCACCAGCCAATGCTGGATGCACCGGCTGCCGTGGTCGTCGGCGATGAATCCCGCCTGCACCGGGCCCTGCTCAACCTGCTGGACAATGCCCTTCGCTACAGCCCCGATGGCGGCAAGGTTGAAGTCCGCCTGACTCGGGGCCGCCACTGGTGTCGCTTGGAGGTTCAGGATCAGGGCCCGGGGTTCAGTGAGGCCGATTTGGAACACATGTTCGAGCGTTTCTACCGGGGCGATCCCTCCCGCATGCGCAGTCGGCGCACGGGCAGTGGCCTGGGTCTTTCCATCGTCCAGCAGATCGCCCTGACCCACGGCGGCCGGGTCCAGGCGGACAACCATCCCCGGGGAGGGGCCTTGATTGAACTGCTTCTGCCCCTCGCCCACTGAAGCCAACGGCGACGACCAAGGGTTCATCCATCCCTGCCAGACACCGGACCTGCTGGGCCAGGCCTTGCTGCGGTTGTTCAACGGCCTGGCTTTTCTGGGGGGATGGGGCCTTTGAGCAACCAGAGGTTGGGGCCATCGATCCAAACCAGCAGGGACTGATCGGCGGCCTTCAGCCACTGCTGCTGGCCCGGATCCAGGCCCAGGGCCCGGGCCGCCGCCAAGGGCAGACGGCGTGCCTGCACACCGTCGCTGAGGGCGCTATCGGTGCCGGCCGCGAAGGAAGCCGGTGCAGCCTGGTCCCAGAGCCGCAGGTAAGGGGCGGCTTCGCTGGCCTTGAGAGCCTCGCTGCCAGGGCCCGAAGCAGGGGGTGGCGGCGCCGCCTCGCCGCTGGCGCGCAGGTCGCGCCAGCGTTGCAGGGCTTCAGCCGGTGGCGAGGGGGAAAGTCGCAGGGGGCTTGGGGACATGGCGTGGTGCGTGGTTCCAGCCGCCTCTGCCGTGGGGCTGGAGGCCGGGGCACCCTTTGGATCCTTGCTGCCGCCTTTTGTCCCTGGTCCCTTGGTCGCTTGCCCAGGCGTGGACTGGGCTTTGGCGCCAGTCGCCCTGGCCAGGGCCAGGGATGGGGCCGTGCCGCCCCCATGGGCCCCTGGGGAGGGGGCTTGGGAGGGCTTGAGCAGCAGGGTTAGCTGGATTTTGCTGCTCTTTGTTTCGGGGCGTTGCGTGCCTGCCTTGGCCGTTATGGCGGCAGGGGTCTTGGCGGTGCCGGCCACCTTGGCGGCGTTTTTGGGCAGGGGGCCCAGCAAGTCGAGCGGCGGTGGGGGAAGGGTCGTGGCCGGTGGCAACGGGATGGTTGTGGCCGCCACCTCCTGGGGCATGCGGCGGCTGAAGCGCAACAGTTCTGGGGTGGTGTCCTCGGCAGTGAGGACCTGGGCCTTGGCGGGACTACGGCGCCAGGGGTTGGGGGCCAAAAGCAGGCCATGGCCTACCAGGGCGGCCGCCAGGGCGAGCCCAAGGGGGCCGGCGGCCGGTAAGCCTGCGCGCAGGGGCTTCAACGATGGCAAGGACAGCTGGGGGCGGGGGCGGGTCATGGCAATTGCAGTTCCAGGTCCAGTCCGCTGCTTTCCAGCTGGGAGACCAGTTTTTGTACGACACCCCAGGGGACGGCGGCGTCGGGAATCAGTCGCAGCACAGGGGTGGTTGGCTGGGGCCCTGGGGCCTTGGCGCGGGTGAGCAGGGGAGCGAGATCCCGGGGACGAATCGGTTGATTCCAGACCCGCAGTTGGCCCTGGGCATCGAGGTGCAGAGCGATCACTCCCTCCAGCGCCGCCCGTTGGGCCAATCGCTGGGGAATCACCACCAGGGCGAGGCAAGTGGCACAGAGGGCGATGCCGACCAACCCCATGGCGACGGAATCGAGCCAAAGGGCCGGTCTCATCAGGAAGGACTCCTCTCAGGTAGATCGAGCAAAACCGGATGGGGGGAAAGACTGCGCAACCATTGCAAGGACCGCTTCACTTCGCCCATCGAAAGGGAAGCGGAAGGCAGAAAGTGTTGCAATCCCTGATCAGCGTCCAGACGCAGGCGATTGGCGAGGTCCAAGCGGCTGATGGGAGCACCATCGACGAACCAACGGTCACCGGGGGCCTCAACGATCCAGTGGGGATTGCCGAGGGGCTCTGCGGTGAGGGGGGGCTGGGATTTTGGCACCGTCCTTGTGACCACAAGGGGCAAGGACGCCACCGCACCACAGACCAGCAGGGTGAGAGCCACTAACGAAGGCACGGCGTAGCTCATGGTTTCGTTGGCTGGGCCCGTTGGCGCAAGCGACGGCGCAACCCATCGACTTGCCAGTGCCGGATGCCCTGGTTGGCAAACAAGCTGCTGGTGGCAATCAGGCTGATGATCAAACCAAGGGCGGTGCTTAACAACACCTGGCCGTAGTTGTTGAGATTGGCGCCAGCAGGGAGGACCAGCTGGGGGCCGAGACTGGCCAAGACCCGCATCAGACCAACCACGGTTCCGATCAGGCCGAGCAGGGGACCGAGCACTCCGGCGGCCTGCAGAAGGGGCTCCCCGAAAGCCATCTGGGCATCCCAGTCCAGCAACTGGGTTTCAATGGCATCAGGACCGCCTGCGACGACCTGCTCCCAGCGGTTTTGGCGCAGGCGCCGCTGGCGCCACCACTGCAGCCAGTAGCGAGCACGATCGAAACTGACGGTGACGACCGCGATCGAGAGGAGCAGGAGCAACAGTGAGATGGGCCCGTCGCCGCCAGCAGCGGGGAGGCCCCCCAAAGGAGCCGTCGCAGGATTAGAAGCGGCGTCGATCGGGACAGCCAACTTGAATCATGCTGTTAGGGGGCATCGTATGGGAACCAACCCGCTTGGCGATGTCGGCCGATCACTTGACAAGCCCCTGCTGCCATGCCCTGATCTGACCTTCCCCCCTTCTGATTAGGCTCTTCCTAAAGGGGGATTCCCTGAGCCCCAGGAGTGATTCCATGAGTGCCACCCAAGGCAACGACCCTCTCAACAGCAGTGCGAGTGCGATCTACAGCGATAACAGCCAGACGATTGGTCGCACTCCCCTGGTTCGGCTCAACCGGATCACCGAGGGATGTGGCGCCACTGTTCTGGCCAAGATCGAAGGCCGTAATCCGGCCTATTCCGTGAAATGCCGCATCGGCGCCGCCATGATCTGGCAGGCCGAGCGGGAGGGAAGGCTCGGACCCGGGAAAGAACTGATTGAGCCCACCAGTGGCAACACAGGCATCGCCCTGGCCTTTGTGGCGGCCTCCCGGGGCCTTCCCCTGACGCTGACCATGCCCGAAACCATGAGCCTGGAACGCCGCAAGCTGCTCACGGCCTATGGGGCCAAGCTGGTGTTGACGGAAGGAAAGTTGGGGATGGCAGGTGCCATCTCCGCCGCCCGGGATTTGGCCCAGACGGCGCCCGATCGGTACGTCCTGCTGCAGCAGTTCGTCAATCCCGCCAATCCCCAGATTCACCACGACACCACCGGCCCGGAACTCTGGAACGACACCCAAGGTCAGATTGATGCCTTAGTGGCGGGAGTCGGCACCGGCGGCACGATTACAGGAGTCAGCCGCTACATCAAACGCACCTTGCACAAACCCCTGATCTCGGTGGCTGTCGAACCGGCCAACAGTCCTGTGATCTCCCAAACCCTCGCAGGGCAACCCCTGCAGCCCAAGCCCCACAAGATTCAGGGAATCGGTGCCGGTTTCGTGCCCGAAAACCTAGACCTCTCCATGGTGGATCGGGTGGAGGCGGTAGGCGATGAGGAGGCCGTTGCCATGGCCCGCCGGCTGATGCGGGAGGAGGGCATTCTGGCCGGGATCTCCTGCGGTGCCGCCACCGTGGCGGCCCTGCGCTTGGCGCGGGAGGAGGCTTTTCGCCATCGCACCATCGTGGTGGTGCTGCCGGATTCCGGCGAGCGTTATCTGAGTTCGGTTCTTTTCGAAGGGGTGTTCAACGAGAAAGGGCTGGCGCTGGTGTGAGGGGGCCACTCAGGCCATGGTGACAAACTCCTCGGCCACGGTGGGGTGCAGGGCCATGGTGCGGTCGAAGTCTGCCTTGGTCGCCCCCATGCCCAGGGCAATCGCCGCCATCTGGATGATCTCGGCGCTGTGCTCGCCCACCATGTGGCACCCCAAGACCCGATCATCGGGGCGGTGCACCACCAGTTTGAGCAGGTTGCGGGGCCCTCGCTGGGGCAGGGCCTGGGCCATGGCCCGAAAACGGGCCCGGTGCACCTCAATGAAGTTGCTGCCAAAGCGTTCGATTGCCTCCTCTTCGCTGAGGCCCACCGTGGCCAGCTCGGGCTGGCTGAACACGGCCTTGGCCACTAGGTCGTGGTTGACGCGCCTGGGCTTGCCGCCATAAATCGTATCGGCAAAGGCCCGACCCTCATCGATCGCCACCGGGGTCAGATTGACCCGGTCGGTGACATCACCAACGGCGTAGATATGGGGAACGGAGGTGGCCTGGTCCCCATCCACCAAGATGCGCTCGTCGGCGACGGCCACCCCGGCGGCCTCCAGGTCCAGTCCTTGCAGCAAGGGCCGACGACCTGTCGCCAGCAACACCCCCCCACAGGCGAGGGCCTCGCCGCTGCGGGTGCGCACCGTCAAGGCCCCTGGTTCCCCCTCGATGGCGATGGGCTGCTGCTGGAAGCGCAGCTCCAGTCCATCGGCCAGAAGTCCTTCCTGGACAACGGCCACCGCTTCGCGATCGAAGCCCTTGAGCAGCTGGTTTCCCCGCACCAGCTGACAGACCTGCACCCCAAGCCCCAGCAAAATTGCGGCCACTTCACAGGCAATGAAGCCGGCCCCCACGATGACGACCCGTTGGGGAAGGGTCTCGAGCAGAAAGAGATCGTCACTGACCCAGGCCAGCTCGACCCCTGGAATGGAGGGTCGCTGGGGCCGGCCGCCAACGGCGATCAACAGCCGATCCGCCTGCAGGCTGCGGGCCGGTTGGCCACTGGCATTGACCTCCACACAGTGGGGACCGCTCAGGCGGGCCCAACCTTCCACAAGGCTGACACCGGCCTTGATGAGGCCCTGCCTGTGGATCCCTTCCAACCGCATGACCTCGTCCCGCACCCGTTGGAGCAGCACCCCGCCCTGGGGCACTGGTGCGGAACATTGCCATCCGTAGGCCCTGGCATCCTCGGCCAGGTGGCCGAAGGCGGAGCCGTAAACCAGCAGCTTTTTGGGAACACACCCCCGGATCACGCAGGTGCCGCCGACCCGATCCCCCTCGACGATGGCCACCCGGACGCCATAGCTGGCCGCGCGCTTGGCGGCGGCCAGACCGCCGGATCCAGCACCAATAACGAGTAGATCGAAGCAATCGTCCATGGTTCAGCGGGCGGGACCTTGGGCAACTTAGGTGGCTTGGCCAAGGCAAGGCACCATGGAAAAACCCTCCGCCGCAGCGAAGGGTTGGGGCATTCCCCAGGTTCGTTGGGGAATCGTTGGGGTGTGAATCGCGCTGAACGGGGGTTGGAGGGTTAGAGGGCGGTGCCGTCCCGGTCGCCGGTACGGATGCGGATCGCCGTCTCCACGGGACTGACGAAGATTTTGCCGTCGCCAATCTCACCGGTACGGGCGGCATCACCAATGGCGGCAATGGTTGCCTCCACCTTGTCATCCGGGACAACCACCATCAATTTGGCCTTAGGCAGAAACTCAACGGTGTACTCGGTGCCGCGATAACGCTCCACCTGTCCTTTCTGTCGACCGAAACCGCGGGCGTCGTTGACAGTCATACCTATCACATCAATGGCCACCAGGGCCCGTTTGATGGCGTCCACCTTTGTGGGGCGAACAAGTGCGGTGATCATCTTCATGATGGGTTTGGATTCAGTTGGTCATGGGGTCGTAAGCCTCTTCGCCGTGGGCGACGAAGTCGAGACCGCGATCTTCAGATTCAGCAGAAACACGAAGTTTCATAAATAGGCCCAGGAACCAGAGGATCAGGGCCGTACCCAGGCCAACGAAACCGTAGGTGAACAGCACGGCTTTCAATTGGGCCATGAACAGGGCAGTATTGCCCCCCTCCTCAATGATCTTGGCGGAAAGGGGGAAATAGTCCGCAGGTACCAAAGTTTTCACAGCAAGCAGGCCGGTGAGAAGCGCTCCTACCGTCCCACCGACGCCATGGACCATGAAGGTGTCCAGGGAATCATCAAATTGAACCGCCGCTTTGATGCGTACGGCAATCGTGCAGGCCACAGCCGTCAGGGCCCCAATCAAAATCGATGCGCCAACGTAGACGAATCCAGCGCCGGGAGTGATGCCCACCAAGCCCGCGACGGCGCCGGTAGCGGCACCAACGGCGGTGGGTTTGCCGTCTTTGAACCACTCAATCAGGCACCAGGTGAGCATGCCCGCCGAGGCGGCCGTGGTGGTGGTTAAAAAGGGATAACCAGCGGTTTTGGACGCAAACATGCTGGCGCCGTTGAAACCGAACCAGCCAAACCACAGCAGCCCGGCGCCGAGCAGAATGAAAGGAACGTTGTGGGGGGGACGCTTGTTATCTGGCCAGGTGGTGCGGGGACCTAATATGATTGCTGCCACTAGGGCGGCCACCCCGGAGGCGATGTGAACAACGGTACCCCCGGCGAAGTCGATGGCACCGATCGTGCCAAAGGGACCAAGAAAACCACCACCCCAGACCATTTTGGTCATTGGGGAGTAAATCAACAGGCTCCAAATTAAGCAAAACCAAAACCAGGCTTTGAAGGTGATTCTTTCCACCAGAGCACCTGAGATCAAGGCCGGGGTGATGATGGCAAACATGCCCTGGAACAGGGCAAAAGAGCTGGTGGAAATAGCAAATCCGTCGGCTAGGGGTGCATCACCCAGCTCGCCACCGACCCCATTGAGCCCCATGGCTTCGAGGCCACCAATGAAGGGACTATTGAAACCGGTGCCAAAGGCCAGACTGTAACCAACCACCACCCAGAGAACGCCGATGAGACCCATGAGGAAGAAACTCATCATCATGGTGTTGAGCACATTCTTCGAGCGGGTAAAACCGCCATAGAAGAAAGCCAGACCAGGGGTCATCAGCAATACCAAGGCGGACCCGAACAGCATCAGCAGCGTGTCGGCCCCATCGGTGGGCATCTTGGTGAGGGCGGCATGGGCCGAACCTGCCATCAGGGGCAGGAGTCCGGCTCCAGCCGCCATCAGGCCCATGCCGTAACGACGCAGTTGCTGTTGCTGGACACCAGCAAAAAGATTGATTCTCAAGCGGTTGAAGGTCGCAAGGGTCGACGCTCCATGGCCCGATCGAAAACGCGGTGGCATAAAAAACCAACGTCTGCGAAGTTCCAGGCAACAGTGACCTTCAAGGGGTGGGTTCAGATGTAGCAACCGAAACCAAAGCTTGGCCAAGGGGCAATTGCATCTAAATTTTTTACATTGCGATCGTTGGCGACGCTAGAAACCCCATGCCGGCTTGCCTGGTTCGGGGTTGTTCAAGGCCAGCTTGGCAACCCTGCACTTGGCCCGGGGCGGTTGTTGCCCCTCCGATTGCGCCACCATGAAGGCTCCCCTAGAGCAGCGGCATGGCATCCCTACGGGTTGAGCCCCTCAGTTGGTATGACCTCGAGCGCCTGGCCCCCCGGCGGCCCGACCTTGTCAATGGACCCACCAATCCCCAGGCCCGCTTGCGGCTGTTCGGCCAGGACGAGGCGGCGGTGCGGGTGACCTTGTACCGGGACCACCATGCCTGGTGTCCCTATTGCCAGAAGGTGTGGCTCTGGCTGGAGGAGAAGCGGGTTCCCTACCGCATTGGCAAGGTGACGATGGTTTGTTACGGCGAAAAAGAGTCCTGGTATCGGCGGCTGGTGCCTTCGGGTTTTCTGCCCGCCCTTGAACTCGATGGCCGTCTGATCACGGAGAGCGATCGCATTTTGGAGGCCCTGGAAGGGGCTTTTGGTCCGCTCGGGGCTCCGATGGGCGAGCCCCGGGTGCTGACTCTGCGGCGGCTGGAGCGGCGGCTGTTTGGTAGCTGGTGCGAATGGCTCTGCCGCCATGGACAGACGAACGGCCAGGAGGATCGGGCGGCCCAGGCCTATAAATCCATGGCAGGACGGCTGGAGGAGGCCCTGGGGGACAGCGCCGGTCCCTTCCTGCTGGGTGAGTCCTTGGGCACGGTCGACCTGGTGTTTGTGCCCTATCTCGAGCGGATGAATGCGAGCTTGGCCTACTACAAGGGCTACCGATTGCGCCAGGCACACCCGCTGATCGACCGCTGGTTCAAGGCTTTGGAGCAACGGTCCACCTACCTCGGTACCCAGAGTGACTTCCACACCCACGCCCATGACCTGCCACCCCAGATGGGGTGCTGCCAGGCCAACGGCAGCCCGGAGCAACGGGCCCTGGCCCAGCGCATCGATGCAGGCCCTTGGCCCATCAGCGACGGCGGTGGGCTGGATCCGGAAACCAGCCGCCCCGAATCCCCCGAGGCGCCCCTGAGGGCCGTGGAAAGGGTCTGTCGCCACCACCAAACCCTGCTGCAACGCAACCCCCTGGGGCCGGACGGCTTTGACCAACCCTTGCGTGCCGCCCTGACCCTGCTGGCCACGGGCGAAGCCTGCCGGCCCCAGGGCGGCTCGGCCCGGGGCTTGAGGTATCTGCGCGACCGCATCAGCGTGCCCCGGGACATGCCCCTCGATGCCGCCCGATGCCTGCGCCGGGCCTTGGAAGCCACGGCCCAACTGGATGGTAATGATCCCTGGGTCAAGGGGCCGCCGCTCACCCTCAACCATCGCCTGGATCAGGATCCGACCGCTTTTCTGCACCAGGTCCAGGTGGATTCCCTGGTCTGAGGTCGGCTCAGCTTGGGGAGTGCCGATTCTCGCCGCTGCCCCCCCAGGCCCGGCAGGATGGTGTCAGCCCTCCGCTGAGAACCATGGAAGCCCGTTGGCAGAACCAAACCATCGCCAGCAGCGATGACATTGTGATGTTGGAGGGCAATGCCTATTTCCCGCAGGCCGCTTTGAAGCCTGAGTTTTTTCGCCCTTCCAACCACCGCAGCAGTTGCGGTTGGAAGGGTGAAGCCCACTATTTTGATGTGGTGGTTGCTGGGGCTGAGAACCCCAACGCGGCCTGGACCTATCCGGAGCCCAAGCAGGCGGCCAACGCTATTGCGGGCCGCGTGGCGTTTTGGAAAGGTGTGCAGGTGTCCTGAGCCCTGGCCGGGATCAATCAGCAGGCCGGGTGGCGCACGGTGCGCCAATTGCCGGTGGAAGTGCTGACCTCGACACCGATGCCGAGGGGTTCAGGGGTTCCGGGAGCTTGGGCTTGCCACCAAAGCGTGGCCTCACTCCAGGCGGATTCGAGGGAGTCGTAAAGGTCATCGAGAACCGGATGGGGGGATCCGTATTGGTCGACCAAGCGGTAGGAACGGATCACGGGGCCGCGGGAGCGGATGGAGAAAGCATGGGTGCTGGCAGCCATGGAAAGGGGCACAACTTTCTTGCGGATGGTTCCCATCTTCGTCGATGTGACAGATTCAAATTGTCACGAGGGCGACAAGAACCCGTGATTGCTGCCCCTCAAGCTGGGGCACCGCCAGCTCCAGGCCGTTGGTGTGGAACACGGGCCGACCAGCCAAGGCCTGACGCAGGCAAGGGGTGCCGGCCCTGGTCAGCACGCCTTCCCAGCAGCGAGCGGCTGACGGCCATGGTGGCAAAGACCATGGGGCATGCCATCGAAGCGAGGCCGTTGGTCTCCTTGATGGTCCGTTGAGGGGACTGTTGTCGTTGCTGCAGACGACGAAATGGCTTTTCACTCCTGCCTGGGCAGGGGGCCGTCCCGATCGGAGCGGAAGACGGGTTCAAGGTTGGCCATTGATTCGGAGACCTTGCGGACGAGATCTTCGAAGCATTCACGGGTCTGGGGGGCACCGCGACCCATTGGTTCGCGACTCATGAGCACCAGCTCCAGGACGGGACCAGCGGCCTTGGCTTGCACATCAGCGAACAGCTGCAGGCGCAGATGTTCCAGGCCGCCGCGCAGCATGGCGCTGAGGTGGGCTGGGGTGCGGTGATCAACCTCGGCATCGAGCTGGTCGACAAGACGATCAAGGCCAGCGATCAGATCCTTGGACTCGATCGGTTTCCGGGGCTTGAGCACCAGCAGAAAGCGGGCCATGGGCAAGGATGGGTTGGGGTCCATCCTGCTGCTCCATCCGCCGATTTGGCTTCGCAGTCGGCATCCTTTTTCATGGAGTGATGGAGCCGCCTGCTTAATGGAGACGCCAGAGGTTGATTGCGAGGTTCGTGCCATCCCGTCCATGCCCCCCATGCCCCGGACCGATCGCTTCCCTGCCCTGCGGCGTGGTCCCCTCACCACCTTGCAGGTGAACCTTGGCTATCGCTGCAACCAGGCCTGCCGCCATTGCCACGTGGGTGCGGGGCCCCAGCGCACCGAGATGATGGAGCCCGCCACCCTGGCCTTGGTTCTCCAGGTACTGGCCGCCCGTCAGATCGGCCAATTGGATCTGACGGGCGGTGCGCCCGAACTGCATCCCGGCTTCCGGGCGTTGGTGCAACAGGCCCGGGAGCTTGACGTGCGGGTGATCGATCGCTGCAATCTCACCATTCTGCTGCAGCCAGATCAACAGGATTTGGCGGCTTTTCTGGCCTGTGAATCGGTTGTTGTGATGGCTTCTTTGCCTTGCTATTTGGAGGCAAATGTGGATCGTCAACGGGGGGCTGGGGCCTTTGCCGCCAGTATCGAAGGCTTACGTCAGTTAAACCGTCTGGGCTATGGCCATAGGGACTCCAATCTGGAGCTGAATCTGGTCTACAACCCCCAGGGCGCCAGCTTGCCGCCTCCCCAAAAAGCCCTGGAGGAGGATTTTCGACGGAACCTAGGCGAGCGGTATGGAGTTGTTTTCAACCGCTTGTTGACGCTCGCCAATATGCCGATCGAACGATTTGCCGCCAGTTTGCAGCTCAGTGGCGAGCTTGAGCCTTACCGCCAATTGTTGCGCGAAAATCACAATCCTGCCCATTTGGATCAGGTGATGTGCCGCCAGCTGATCAGCGTCGACTGGCGCGGGCAACTTTACGACTGTGATTTCAACCAGATGCTGGGGCAAAGGTCACCGGGTTTGTTCGCTCTGTCCGATCTGTTGGAGTGCGATCCGGCAGGTGCGGCGATTGCGGTGGCCGACCATTGCTTCGGTTGCACGGCAGGCCATGGTTCCAGTTGCGGCGGGGCCCTGACTGAGGTCCTGGCCTGAGGTCCAGCGCCTTAGGCCCCGGCGCGAATGATCAATAGGTGGGTGGTCCAAGGGTTGGACCCAGTTGGCAAACCAAAAAGCCCAGGGAGTACTCTCCCCGGGCTTTTATTGAAAGGGCACTGAATCAGAGATCAGCCCAGGCCGATTTGGCTGAGGATGCCTTGGCCGGTAAGGAGTTCGGTGGCCAGGCCAATCACGAAGCCCATCATGGCCAGGCGGCCATTCCAAGTTTCAGCGAAAGCCACAAAGCCGAAGCGGGTTTCAGGAGCAGCCATGGAGGAGGTTGCGAAGTGTGTACGAAGTGTAACAGGTTGTTACCTGTGCTGAAGGGCGGCTGTCCGAACCTCTGGGGATTCGCTGCCTTGGTCCCCCTCCTGGCTCAAGCAATCGGGGCACAGGGCCCTCACGTTCAGCACGCATTCCAGGAGTCGAAACCCATGGCTGCTGGCCGCCATCTCGCCAGCCTGAAGCACGGCGGCGCTCTCGAATTCCTCGGTGCGGCCACAGCGCACACAGACGAGGTGATGGTGGTCCCGGTGGGCTTCACCGCTGAGCTCGAAGCGTCGCCCGCCTTCTGCCAGTTCGAGTTCTTGCAGCAATCCCATGGAGCTCAACAACCGCAGGCTGCGATACACGGTGGCCAACGAGATCCGCTCCTCCCCCCTCCGCAACCGCTGGTGCACTTCTTCGGCGCTGAGGTGGCTGCTTTCGCCGAGTTGCTCGAAAAGTTCCAGCACCCGCTGCCGTTGGGCTGTCAGGCGCTGTCCCCGATCGTGCAGGCTGCTGCGCAGGCCTGCGCGTGACACCGTTGGCGGGGCGGCAGATTCCGTCGAAGGGGATTGGGCAGGCAGGGAGCTGGGGGACGGGGCAGTCAAACCAGAGCGGTCTGCCCTGAGTCGCAAGAACAGACCTTATTGAGAGGCTAGGTCGACGTCGGCCTGCCTTCGCCTGCCTCCCCGGCTGCCGTCGAGGGTGTCACGCCGGCCGGCCTGGAGCCCCCATCGAGGGAAGCCATCAGACCCGCCAGCAGGTCCGCCGTCGTCACCACCAAGCGATAGCCCAGGGCCACAGCCAGCAGGGCTGGATCCGGCAGGGCTGAGCCAAGCCGCAACAACAGCACGGACTCAAACACCCCCAGGCCTCCAGGAGCGCCCGGCACCACCAAGCCAACGGTCCAGGCCAGGGCAAAGGCCGAAAGCCAACGCCACCAATCCAGGGCATGTTGCAAATCAAAGGCCAAGACGCAGCAGGCAAAGCCGGCGAAGCGCATCAGCACAAAACCCCACTGACCCAGCAGCGGCGCCCACGGATAGGAGCGCAAGCGCAGGGGCTGCCCCAGCCCCGTTCCCAGCTGCTGCGCAGGGGCGCCGGCCAGGTCCTGGGCAAGAGCCTCCTCCAGGCCGAGTTGGCGGGCCCGTTGACGCTCCAGGCGCTGCAGCAGTGGGTTGAGCCAACGGGGCCATAGGGCCAGCAAGGGCACCAAGGCCAGCAACGCGATTCCGTGGTCCAGGCCCCCCAGGGGCACGAGGGCCAGGGCCGCCGCCGCCGCCAGCAGCGGATCGAGCAGCACCGCCATCAGGGCCAGCGGCGTGCTGGTCCTGTTGGACAAGGCGGCATGACCCAGGCGCAGGGCCTGCACCCGGCTGGCTAAATGCCACACTCCCCCCGGCAGAAATTTGCCCATGTTGGTGGCCAGATAGAGGCGAACCAAGGGCTCCAGCCGCGGTCGGAGTCCAAGCCAACGCAGGATGATGGCCCAGGAAAGTCCATTCACAACCAGGCTGAGCAGGCTGAGGCCAACCCCCAGGGCCAGCCATAACAGTCCCTGGGTGTCGGGACGGTATTGGACCAGCTGGCGGCCGTTTTGCAGCAGGGCCGCCAGGACGAAGCCCAGGCTGACCAAGGTGATCAGGGGGCGCAGACCACCGGGAAGTCCCCCTGCGGGCCAGCGCAAGCGCCGCCACCAATCCTGGGTCGGAAACCTCAGCGTCAGGGACTGGGGTCCCAGGCGCGGCCAGGGCCATGGCCAGGCAGGACGGGCCATCAGGGGAGTTCCCCCCCATGGCGCTCAGGGATGGTCAGGGCCGTGGGAGCGGTGGTGCGGGTTGACATGAACGGTTCGATTTGGCGCCGCACCTCCCGCAGGGAAAGCCCATGGAGGTGGGCCAGATGGGCCAGGTCCCCATGTTCGGCTTTGGCGCGCCACTCCCCATCGGGCCCCTGGGCCCACTTGATGCGCACCGGGCCCAGGGGAGTGGTGTGGGAATCGATCTGCCGTGGCAAATACCAGCGCCGTTGCAGTTGCTCGCGCAGCCCCAGGCTGGTGCCATGGCGCCACCAGACCTGTCGCAGGTCGGCGCCAAGGGCCGGTGGCGCCAGGGCACTCACCAGAGCGCCCTGGCGTCCCTTCTTCATGGTGATCGCCGTGGTGAAGACCTCCAACGCCCCCGCATGCCGCAGGGCTGCCGCCAAGAAAGCCAGGTCCTCGGCAGTGGCGTCATCGATCTGGGCCTCCTGGAGCAGCAGGGTCTCTTCCCGTTCGTTGGCCAGCGCCGGGGGCCCGGGCTCTGGCCCCGCGGCCAGGGGGCGCAGCAGCAGGGCCCTGAGCAGGTTGGGACGATCGAGGCAGTGGCTGCCCAGGCCCACGCCGACCGCCTCGGGTACCCCCCCCGGCGCCACCCCGAAGCGGTGGGCCCAGCAGGCCATCAGCGCCAGTCCGGTGGGGGTGGTGAGTTCGGCCGCCGGCAAGCCGCTGCTGTCGGCCAGGGCCAGTCCCCGCCGCCGGGCGATTTCCAGCACCGCCGGGGCCGGCAGGGGCAGCAGGCCATGGGCGGTGCGCACATTGCCGTGGCCGGCGGGTGGCACGCCGCAACTCACCTGGCTCACCCCCAGGTGCAGCAACGCCGCACAGACGCCCACCACATCCACAAGGGAGTCGAGGGCTCCGACCTCGTGGAAATGCACCGCCTCGGGGGCATGGCCATGGACCCTGGCTTCAGCCTCGGCCAGTAGCTGGAAAACCTGCCCCACCCGCTCCGCCAGGGGCGGGGCCAGGGGAGCCGACCCCAGCAGATCGCGTAGCTCACCCCAAGGTCGATGGTGGGCCTCCTGTTCCAAGGAATGGACCGCAAGGTGCAGGCCCCGCAGGCCCGAGCTGCGGCGTTCCTCCACCTCCAGGCGATAGCGCCCCGCCAGGCCGAGGTCCGCCAGGGGGGCGTGGATGACGGTCTCCGGAACGCCGAGATCGAGCAGGGCCGCCAGCACCATGTTACCCGCCAAGCCAGTGGGGGCGTCGATGTGGAGGAGGGTCACAGGCTGAGCGCCGCGATGGGGTGTCCCAGCCGCGGGGCGCGTTCCAGCAATTGCTCCGCCTCCGCCTCCAGCTCGTCCTGGTGCTGGCGCAACCACTGGGCCACCTCACGGCGGGCACGACGCTGCTCGAGCTGGGCGGTGGCCACGTCCTGGCCGGAAAGACCCCAGAGGCGACCCAGCAGGGCGCGATCATCAGCCCCACCGACACTCTCGCCGTAGAGCAAATCCTCAGCCGCCATCCCCGCCAGGAGGACGCGGCTCCAACGGCGCAGGTCGTCGAGGGGGAGTTTGGCCGTGGCGGGGGGATCGAACTCCGTGCTGCCCCCGCAGGTCAACCCCGCCTGGAGAGCCGCCAAGCTGCCCACCAGGACCCTGCGCACCGCCAGCCCCTCGGCCTGGGCCACAAGGGCATGGCCCGCTTCGTGGCGGGCGATCCGGCGCAGCCGGGCCTTGCCCCCGGGCAGGGCCTCCGCCAGCAGATGGCCGCCGCGGCCCCCGAAACGGGCCGCATCCAGGCTGAGGGCACCCAGGGCGAAGGCCGTGAAAACAGTCGTCCACCAAGGGGAGATTCCCAGGAAGGGTCCGAACACGGCGGCCAGGCTGATGGTCAGGACGGCCAGTCCGGCAGTGAGGGCAGTTTGATCCGAGGCCATCAAGCGCTCAGCGGGGCGGACGGCTGACGGCGCGCGAGTGGCTGCGGCTGCCAGCGGCGGCGCGGGGGTCCAGGGAGCGCTCTTGAGAATCGGCAGCCCTTACCGGCGTGTTGCGGCTGTCAGAGCTGCGACCAGCCTGGGAGGGGGACCCATCATTGCGGCGTGAGCCTTCCGGGCTGCGGCCACCGCCATCGGGGCGGCGCCCCTTGCCGCCGCGGTTGCCACGCTGGGCGATGGGACTGAGCACCTCCAGGCGTTCGAGCTGCAGGGCCTGCTCCTGGCGGCGCAGATCGAGGGAGACGAAATGACGTAGATGGGCCAGGGGGATTTCGCCGCGGAGCTGCAGTTTGAAGGGAATCGGCCTTTCGCCGCCAGGGCGTGGTAACTGACGCACCTTGACAACAAAATCCTGGGTTTCGGGGCGGGTGAAGATCAATTCACCGCGCACCGAAAAGTAATCGTCTCCTTCGGGGAGTCCGTCGCTGCCGCTGGGCTCTTCAGCCTCCTGGGCCAGGGTGCTGGGCTCCCAGACGCCCACCATCTGGAGATGCAACTGACCCTCTTCGCGGGAGCGCGGATAAACCACCCAGAGATGGGGCAGGGATAAATCGAGGTGCCGGCGCATCAGGGTAAGCAGCCGTCCCAGCACGACCGCTTCAATGGCTTGACCATCGGCGGTGCGGATCGCCCCACGGGTGAGCACGGCCGGATCGCTGGGTTCGTAAACCCCACGGACGACACCGATGGCCCGGTATTGCAACGGTTCTGTGACCGGGGGAATGGGGTGCTGACGCATGGTGGGGGGAGAGCTTGGGAGCCGTGCGGCAGCCCCAAACGGCGGTGAGGTCAATGTAGCGAGCGTGAACAGTAGTCTCCCTACGGGCCTCGCCCTTTCTGGTTCCGGATGTTGACCCAGCCCCGCCGCTTTGGAGCCTATGGGCTTGCTGCCGCCATCGCCCTGACGCTGCTGGCCATGGGGGCGGGTTGGTGGCTGGGCCAGCGCAGTGGCGCCAACCGGGCGGCGGGCGATCCCCGCCAAACCATCCTGGAGAAGGAAATCAACGTGCTCGTGCAGCGGGAAGAGCGCCAGGAGTCCAGTGATAGCGATCGCCAGCGGCTGCTCGAATTGCTGGTGGGCCTGGGTCGGCAGCAGGAGGCCATCGCCCTGCTGGAGCCGATGGCCGATCGGGAGCCGGAACGGTGGTCCCTGCGGTTGATGCTGGCCGAACTGCGCAGGGACAGCGGTGATCCGACGGGAGCGGAACGGGAATTGCGTCAGATCCTCAGCCGCCAACCCCATCAGGTGGAAGCGCTGCAGTTGATGAGCCTGCTGCAACTCGAACAGGGTCAGGGAAGCCTGGCCCTGCGCCAGGTCCAGGCGGCATTCACCGCCGCCACCACCCCCGGCATCAAGCCCCGGGCCCTGGGCCTGGGGCTTTTGCTGGCCGAGATTCAAGACCGCATGGGACAAACGCCGCAGGCCAAGGCCACCTGTCAGAAGTTGGCGGGTGCCTTCCCCCAGGATCCTCGCCCCATGGTGGCCCTGGCCCTGTTGCTCCAGAAAAGCGGGGATACCCCCGCTGCCTTGGCGGCCCTGACCAATGCCAAGCAACGCAGTGGCAAGACGGGCACTGCCGATCCAGTGATCGACAAACTGGCGGCGAGTTGGTCGCTGTTGTCGGTGCGCGCGCAACCGAATCCAGTAACAACAAAGCCAGGGGCTGACAAGGCCAGGGCGCCTACGGTCCAGCCAGCCCTGGGCGGGTCGCTGCCGGCGACGGTGCTTCAAAATCCTTGAGGGCCTTGTCGACGGCCTGGTCCGGGGAGGTGGCGTTATCCATGGACGTGCTGCGGCGCAGCCGATTCATCAGGTCGATGGGATTGGTGGCATCCAACACGGAGGATTTGGAACTGCCGCCTTCATAAACCTGGCGTTCCTGGGGGCTGGTGCCCATCGTCTGTCCGTAGCCGGCCACCTGGGCGCCGGCAGGCCCACAGAGCGCCAGTGGTGCAGCGGCGAGAGCCAGCAGGCTGAAGGTGAGGAGGGGGGAACGGGCCATGGGGTGGCGGAGCGGAGTGCCGACGGCCAACGGAGGTTCTGAACGATGCTAGTAGGCCCCTGCGGAGAGTCCGGCGTGCGGATCGCCACCTGGAACGTCAATTCGCTGCGCATCCGGTTGGACCAGGTGCTCGCCTGGTTGGCGGAGGAGCGTCCTGAAGTCCTCTGCCTGCAGGAAACCAAGGTCAGTGATGACCTTTTCCCTTGGCAACCCATCGAGGCCCTCGGTTATGGGGCCGTTTTCAGTGGCCAGAAGTCCTACAACGGTGTGGCGATCCTCAGCCTCCTGCCCTTCGAGGACCTCCGCATCGGCTTTGAGGGATTGTTGAGCGATGAGGCCGATGCTGAGGCCGAGGGCTTGGCCGCCCAGAAGCGCGTCATCAGTGCCCTGATTGATGGGGTCCGGGTGGTGAATCTTTATGTTCCCAACGGCGCCTCCCTGAGCTCCCCGAAGTACGCCTACAAATTGGAGTGGCTCGCCTGCCTGGAGAGGGCCCTGGGGGTCCTCAGGTCACAAGGGGATCCGCTGGTGGTGGTGGGGGATTTCAATATCGCCCTTGAGGCCCGCGATATCCACGCTCCCGAGCGCCTGAGTGGCGGAATCATGGCCAGTGAAGCCGAACGGCTGGCCCTCAAGCAGGCGCTGGGGCCAGAGCTCAGGGATGCCTTTCGGGTGTTTGAACCCGCCAGCGGCCATTGGAGTTGGTGGGATTACCGCAGCGGCGCCTGGGAAACGGGTCGGGGCTGGCGGATTGACCACATCTATATCGATGAACAGCTGCTGGACCTCGCCACCGGCTGCGTCATCCACCAGCGGCTGCGGGGCAACCCCCAGCCGAGTGACCACGCGCCGGTGGTGGTGCATCTGGCCTGGCCCCCCGCCGAGGCAGAGCAGGACGAGGAATTGGAGTCTGAATTCTGAGGGCCTGGGGCGCCAGCACCCCTTGTGCCCCTCTCCTGCGGCGGTAAAACGCTTCCAGGGAAGGGGTTGGCTGGCATGGCTTGGCAAGGAAAGGCTTGGCAAGGAAGGCACCGCTTTGGTGCTGCCAGGGCCTCGGCGCTACAGGACGGACGGTGGCGGCTCTGCCGCTGGATCCGTGTTGGCAGTGGGTTGGCGCTGGCATGGCTGACGGTGCCAGCGGCTCGAACCAACGCAGCCGACCAGGGTTACCCGGTTCGACCCGCCCCTCCTGCCGCCTCGGTGGTGGCCAACCTGGCTCCAACCCCCCTTAACGGTGTGGCGGAGCCCGGCCGTTGCCCAGCTGCCGCAATGGTCCAGGGCCGCCGCACGGTGGCGGGGGCCAGGCTGCGTTATCCCTTGACCCGCTGGGCCGGGGAAATCTCTCCCTTTGGCTGGCGGTATTCCAGTGCCCGCGGCGCCTGGCGCCTGCATACCGGCATCGATCTGATCAGCCCGCCGGGAACGCCGGTATTGGCGGTGATGGGGGGCCAGGTGGCTCGGGTTGACACCATCGGCGGCTACGGAATGGCGGTGATTGTGGACCACGGCAACGGCTGGCAAAGCCTGTATGCCCACCTGCAGGCGGTGGCGGTGCGTCCTTGCACGCTGATCCCGGCGGGGGGGCAACTGGGGTGGGTGGGCCGCAGCGGCAGCGCCAGCACGGACCATCTCCACCTGGAACTGAGGAGTGGTACGGGCCCCTCCCAGGTGGCGGTGGACCCGGCGAAGTATCTACCCCGGCCCTAGTGCCCTAGTGCCCTAGTGCCCGGACCCTGGAGCGACCTGGCCACCATGGGCGACCTGGCCATTGTGAGCGATTTGTACACCATGGGCGATTTGGACGGCGGGGATGAGTGGAAATACTCACCGCTGTCAAAGGGTCATGGCGGCGACCACGCCGACCAAAGCCTGGTGGCTGGATGGGAAAACGGATTCCGTGTCCCATGACCTCCCTGCTCTGTTGTTATCGCAATATCGGTAACCAGTTGCTGATCTTGCGCTGCTGCGGACCTGGGGATTTTTTTTTGGAGCGGGTGGTGTTTCCCTTCGAATTGCTGACTTTCGCCTGTCCGGCCGACGCCGAGGTCAAGATCTGGCACTTGGACGAGGCCGGGCCGACGCTGGTGGACTGCTGTCTGGCCGAGGCCATGCTCTGTGGGGATTCGCCGGAGGATCGGGTGAGTTGAATCTGGGTTTTGGCGCTGCCTGGGGATCAGTCGCTGTCGAGACCCAGCAACAGGACGCGGGCGGCGTTGATGGCCTGCATGGTGTCGTGGGCACCGCCCCGATCGGGGTGGTGCTCGGCTGCTGCTTGTTTCCAGGCGCGGGTCACATCCGCTTCACGCAGCCGGCCGGCGAGGGCCAGGCCCAGGCGATGGCGGGCCTGCATCGCTTCGACATCGGGACTGCGGCCCAGGGGGGAACGGTCGGCGGCGCTGAGGCCGCTGCCCCGTCGCTTGCGGCCGGCGCCGCCCTTGCTGCCGGTGTCCTTAACTTTGGCGCCACCGCTGTCCCCAGGGGCCTTAAACCCATGGCTGCCGCGAGCCTTTGAAGCGCCGAAGCCCTTGGACTCCCGTTCGGCACGGGGCTGCTGCTGGCCAGGGGCCGATCGGGAGACAACCAGGGGCATGGACATGGCAGGCAAGGCATCGGCCCCAACATGACGAGCCGATACTCACCTTTGCACAGCCTGCTCTTTTAGGTTTGCATCGCAGCTGACCCGGGGTGCCACCAGAGCCAGGCCTGGCGATTGATCAGGAAACCAATCACTAGCAATACCGCCATCAAGAATACCTGATCACCACGGGAGTCAGGGACAATAATGTCGGCGATTAAATGGAATAGGTTGGTTACGCTATAAACAACACTCAGCCAAAAATGCCAGCGGCGCCAGGGGCGCCAGGGACCATCACCGCGGCCATCACTGGCCGCCCAGCTGATCAGCAGGAGGGCTGCCAGCGGCAGCAAAAAATAGACCATCATGGACCAATATACCATCGTCAATCGTGACGGACTGACGGTAGTGCCGATGACTACGGAGAGGCCATGGAAAAGCGGCATCAAGCCAAGCTGAACATGAAATAACATCGCCAGCAGATAGGCTATCCAGAGGCTGCGCAGCCGCAGCGCATGGTCGATGCCGCGGGGGTTGGCGGGATCGCCGCTGGAGGAATGGGCAGGAGTCATGGCCGTTGACAGGCGGGTTTCCCTGGGCGCCATTCTCCTGGACCAGGCCGTAGAAGCGCCGTTGCGGGAGCGAGTCCGATGGGCGCCAGCGCTGCCAGGATCAAATTGCGCGAATGTGATCAGATTGCGGGAATAAGTATCGCAATTTGTATCACTTGCCCCAGCCCTGGCCAAGGGGGTCAAGGGCCGGGCAGATTGTTAAAAAGTCCAGCCGATGGCGGCCCTCTGTTGGGATTCCTGCCAACCATTCGGACTTTGTCCCTGAGATTTCTTTACATGCCCTCTTTTCAGAGCCATCGCCGCACCGGTTTTCGGGCGGGGGCAGCTTGTTCCTGGCTCGGTAGCGTTGTGCTACTGGGCAGTCTGACGCCTTTACCCCTGCTGGCCGCCGCCCCGGCCCCAGGTCCCTCGCTGCTCTACAGGTTGGCCACCACCTGCGCCGTGGCAGGGGCGCCGCCCGTCAATTGCAGCGTCGAAGCGGTGGATGAAGGCAGCAGCACCCTCTATCGCCACAGCATTGGCAAGGACACCCAGATCGTGCGCATCACCGACGATCCGGTGACCATGACCCTGTGGAATGAGTCGGCCAAGAAATGGGAAACGCTGCGCAACGCTTCGGCGCGCTTTTCCGCCAACACGGTGTGCTTCAACGATCGCGAGCTCTGCGTGATCAATCCCAATTACCTCAACAGCATCCGCCAGGACGATCTCAAGGCGCGTTTCCGGGGCCGGGACCTGATCAAGGTTCATTTTGATGCGGCAGGTCGCATTGATGCCTCCTGCTACGACGACGCCTGTGCCCTGGTGAAGCCATGAAGCAGTTCGCCAGACTTTGTCTCGTCATGGCCGGTGTGCTGGCCCTGCCTGCGGTGCCCTCGCGGGCGGCCCTGGCTCTCGTTCAAGACTCCTCTGTGGTGGCAAGCCCGGGCTGGATCGCCCGTGGCGGTGGTGGTCGTGGCGGTGGCGGCGGCGGAGGCTTTCGGGGTGGTGGTGGTGGCTTCTCGGGCGGCGGCGGCCATAGCGGCTTCAGTGGCGCCGGTTCGGCCAATGGTTTCAATCGGGGCGCCAGTCGGCCCCAGGGGGGCTGGGCCGATAACAGCCGCGGGACGCGCGCGGGCGGCGGCCCCTCCCTCGACCGCCAGCCGATCAGTCGGCCCAGCGGCGGCTTGCAACGGCCGGAAGGCGGTTTGGGCGCCAATCGGCCGGCCGGATCGCCCACCTTGGGGGATCGCACCATCAATGGCGGTGATCGTACTTTCAACGGCGGTGATCGAAACTTCAATACGGGAGATCGCACTTTCAATACGGGAGATCGCCGTTTCAACGCGGGCGATAGAAACTTCAACGGCCAGGTGAATCGCAACTGGGACCGCACCGTCAACATCAATAATGTGAATCTCAATCCTGGGTGGGCCCGTCCTGGCTGGGGTTATGCCCGCCCCTGGAATTTCGGCTGGTACGGCGGCTGGGCGACCCCGCGCTGGGGCTGGTGGGGGGCCTCGGCAGCGGCCTGGGGGGTCAGCACCCTGGCCACGGCGGCGATCATCAATGCCGCCGTCGATAACGCTGTGGCCAACAGCACCACCTACATCGTGGTGCCAAATACTGGCTACCAGCTGCAATTCGGTACGGTGCAGCCCTACGGCACCACCGGAGTCAGCTTTGTGATGACGGCCAACAACGTCAGTTACCAAATGACGGCGGACTGCACCAATGGCTCGCTCAACGGTGCCCAACCGGCCAGTGCCCAGGAGGCGGAACTGCTCAATTCCGCCTGCCAGGTTGCCTTCGGCAACGCCAGCTGAAGTCTCAGACCTGCGCAGCCGCTGGGGACGAATCGATCGCCGGTTCTTGCCCCAGCCAGCGCAGGAAGGGGATTGAGAGCAGCACCCGAATCAGCAGGAAACAAAGGATCCCCACCTTCACCGGTTGCGGGGTTGGGGCATAAAGGGAGGCGAACAGCAGGGCCAGCCCGGGATTGCGCATGGAGGTCAGTAGCGACCCTGTGACCCGATCCCGCCGGCCTGGCCCCCCCAGCCCATAACCCAAGGCCAGGGACCCCAGCACCACCAACACCATCACCAGCAGGGCAGGACCATTGGCGGGGAGATAACCCGCCAGCAGGTGAAAGGTTTTGATCAGCACCACCACGATCAACAAAATCAGCAGCAAGCCCGCCAGCTTCTCAATCGGGGTTTCAAGTCGGCTGGCCAGATCGGGCCGCCAGCACCGCACCAGCAAGGCCAATGTCAGGGGGAATAACTGAACCGAGATGATTTGGTTGGCGACTTGCTGGGGTTCGATCGGCCAACCGTGGACCCCGAAGCTGCTGCGAAACAGATCGGCCAGCAGGGGGATGGACACGATCGCGATCAGGGCCGCCAATACCTGCACGAGGGCGGCCAGATCTCGATCGCCCCCATGTTCTTTCACCTTGCGCAGGGTGAGGGGAGCGCTGGGGCAGAGGGCCATCAGGGCAATCGCCAGCTGGGCGGGGGGGGCCACGGCGGCACCGAGGGGTCCCTTCAACAGCACCAGGGCGAGCAGGGGCACCAGGAGGCAGGAAGCAATAAGTTGTTTGGCAATCAGACCAGGCCGTCTGCGGATCAAGGCGAGCCAATCCCCCTTTAAACCCAGGCCGAGGGCGAACATCAGGGCAAAGACCGGGAGCTTGAAGAGCAGCTGAGCCACGGGTGAAATCCTGGAAACACCCAGGGGCAAGGGGTTGGCAGCCGAGTCAAGGGCCCGGCGGGGGTCTGGGGCTGGCAGGGGGGGAGGGCAATGGCCACGGAAGGCACCTGGCTGGGTGCCTTCAGCGATCGTCGGGTCCCGGTTGGGGCCACCAGGGAGGTAGCCGGGCCGGAGCAGTCCTCTCGGCCTCAAGGCGCTGTTCGCTTTCAATCTCCTTGGCCAGAAACACATTCAAGAAGGTGCGGATCACGGCCACCAGTGCCAGCTGCAGCAGATTGCGCTCCGAGGGGCTGGTGGTGGTGCTGACGATGTCGGCGCCGAGTTGGAATTCCAGGGCCATCGCCAGCCAGCTGGCAAAGGTCAGCCTGGCCCGGTTGGAGGGGCGCAGGGAGGGGCCCCGCACCAGGCTGGGCCGCAGCTGGCCGAGGGTGACCAGGAGCCCCACCAGCACGGTGAGCACCGAGAGCCCCTCCAACAGCAGGCGGGTCGTATGGGCCAGGTTCAGTAGCAGGGGCTCGGCCATCTCGGTGATCGACATCGGGCGCCATGGGCTTTGGGGCCATGCTGCCCCAGGAGCCTGGGGCATGCTTGCTGAAATCCTTGTGCCGTTGCTGCCCATGGCTCCCCTGCCCGCTAGTGCCGAACTGCTGAAGCTGGAACGGGGCAGCCGGCGCCAGGGAACGGGTTTGGTGGCGGCTGATCTGATCGGCATCTGGCGGTTGCAGCGGGTCTGGCCCCGCCAGGGCGGCGAGCCCTCGGGCCCCAGCAGTGTGCTGTTGCGGGGCCTGGGGGCCCGGCTGGAAATCAGTGCTGCCGGCCCCCCGTCCGCCACCCTTGACACCCCCTGGCCCGGGCCCGCCAGTGCCCCTGCCCCGGGGGAGGGGCTGGGGCTGGTCAATGCGGTGAGCCTGGGGCCCTTGGAATTGCGCTTTGAGGGGCGTGCCCGGCTGGCGGGCCCAAGGCCGTTGCTGTGGTTTGGCTTTGCTCAGATGCAGTTGCGTTTTGGCAGCCAGGTGTTGCTGCAAAGGGCTTTGCCGCCAGCGGCCGCCCAGCGCCAACCGTTTTTTGCCCTGATCGGTACGGGGCCTGGCTGGTTGGCGGCCCGGGGCCGCGGCGGTGGTCTGGCCCTATGGCAGCTGCAGACGCCTGTCCCGCCCCTGGGGGGTCTGGGCTGAGTGGGGCAAGGAGCGCTGGGGAGGGGGGGTCAAGGCCGCAGGCGCCGCAGTGCACCAGAAGGGGGCTCCCCGAAGCGCTGTTGATAGTCGCGGCGGAAGCTGGCGACGCTGAGGTAACCGCAGTCTTGGGCCACCGAGGTCACGGTGGTTCCGGGCAGGGGGGCGAGCAAGCGTTGCTTGGCGAGCGCCAGCCGTTGCCGGCGGATGTATTGCATCGGCCCGCAGCCAAAGCGTTGGCGGAAGGCGTACTGGAGGCTGCGGCGGGAGTAATGGGATTGGCTTTCCAGATCGCTGAGGCTGAGGGGGCGATGGCAGTTGGCGCCAATCCACTCGATCAGGGCTTCGATGGGTTCGCCCCCAGCGCAGGGGCGCGGTGGTGGTTCGTTGGGCAGGGGCCCAAGCAAGAGCCCCACGAGCCGCAGCAGCAGGTCATCGAGCCGCAGGCTCGCGGGCAGGCTGCCGCTGGCCACGACGGTCGAGTTGAGGAGGGCCAAGGCGCCGTAAAGGCTGGGGAACAGGCCCGCTTGCTGCGATTGGTGGTATTGCACAAGCTTGGGGGACTCCAGGAGTACAGGCAGCTCCCTGGGGGCCGCCGGGCCCGCCATCCCCTGCCGCACCTTGGCAATGGCGTTGCGGGGTAAGCGCAGCACCACACCGGCCAGCACATTGCTGCTGACTTGCCAGTCTCCGCCTGGCAGATACAGCAGCGTTGAACCGGACCGATTTTCCAGTCGCCTTCCGCTGAGATCAAAGTGTCCGACCCCCTGGTAGGGGACGATCAGCTGGGCATCGTCCATGCCCTCAACCCGGCCACAAAGGCCACTGCCCCAGTTGCTGATCACGGTGAGGTCGCCGATTCGCAGCCCCGCGCTGATCACCCGAAAAGGCTGCTTCTTGTGGAGGGCATCGCAGCTGCGCACCGGCAGCAGGGTTTGGAGCCCCTCGGCGAACTGAACCGGATCGTTGCAGATGTGGGTCTGGGGCAGGGTCAGCAGGGGCAAACCACCGGGGTTGGCGCCACTGGCCTGCCAGACGGTGGGGATCGAAAGCAGGCTCAAAAAGGGCTGGCGCAGGGGGATGGTCGCGCCATTTTGAGGGGGGGACGCGGAATCAGGGGTTGAGTAGCAGCAGATCACGGCAACCGGTGATGGCTTGCACCGCCATCAACAGGGCGACAAGCACATTGGCCGCCAGGTGCAGGCGGCGCAGGAGCGGCTTGCTGCGGATTTCCGGGGCTGCCGCCATGGCAAAGAGCAACAGTCCGCAGAGCAGCCATCCGCCCCAGAAGTGGGAGCGCCAGAAGGTCCAATCCAGGGGGTTGTCGCTCCAGCGGGGCACCTCCGGCTGGAGTCCGAGCCCCAGCAGGGCCAGCCAGCAGGTGAGGGCGAAGCAGGCCCGCAACCAGGGCCGTTTGACCCGCCAGAGGGCCAGGCAGGAGGCCAGGGCCGCGGCGGCCCCGAGGGCCAGGGCCAGGGGCCGCTGGGGCCAGTCGGCTCCTGGGACCGTGCCATAGGCACCTGTGCCCGTGGCACCTGTGACTGTGGCACCTGTGCCTGTGGCACCGGCGTGGAGGAAGGACCAGCCCAGGGCGAGCAGCACCGCCAGCACCATGGCGGTGGTCAGCCAGCGGCCGTGGTCGATGTGTTCGGGGCCCACCGTGGCCGGCAGGGGGTATTGACCCAAGCGCCGCTCCCGCACGTGGATGCCGATGCGGATGGTGGCGCCGATGACGGGATAGACGAACAGCACCATCAGCAGGGGATGGAGCAGCGAGAGCCACTGCAGGACCGAAAGGGGTTGGGGCGCCAAGGGTGGGGGCAGAAGCGGGGTCATGGCAGCACTGCGGGCCAGCCCTGGCGGATGAGCAACAGGGAGAAGTAGGGGGCCTCTTGGGCCGCCACCTCGGCTGCCGGCTGGAGCTGTTGGTCGGGCCAACCGACCCGCATGGCGAACAGGGCCTGGTCCAGCAGGCCCCGCTGCTCCAACAACGGCCGCACCCAGGTCCAGCGACGGCCCAACTTGAGCAGGGCCAGCACCCAGCCGCCGCTGGCCGCCTGGGCCAGCAGTTGGTCCAGTTCGGCGGCGGTGTCTGGGGTTGGCAGCAGCAGCAGGCCCTGGCGTTGCAGGGCCAGGGGCCAGGCGGCGGCGGCGGCAGCTGCCGCCACGGAGGTGATTCCGGGGATCAGGCGCACCTCCAGGGCGGGATGGCGTTGCTGCAGGGCGAGCAGCACATAGCTGGCACTGGCGAAGAGGGAGACATCGCCCTCGCAGAGCAGCACCACCCGCCGACCTGCGGCCCGTTCGGCGGCGATGCGATCGGCGGCTAGGGCCCAGGCCGCTTGCAGGCTGGCGGGTTCTGCCACCATCGGCAACAGCAGGGGCAGGTGCCGCTGGTGGTCGTGCAACCAGGGCTTGGCAATCGTGGCGGCCATGCCCTCGGCGCCCTGACGGGCCACCGGGTAAGCGACGGTGTCGGCGGCGGCGATGGCCCGCACCGCAGCGACGGTGAGCAGATCGGGATCGCCCGGACCCACCCCCACCAGGGTGAGGCCAGGGCTGGTCGCTTCAGCTGGCACAGGCAAGCGGTTGATGGCGAAGGCCAGTTGCTGCCACCCTTTCTAGGCTGGGCATCTCCCAGGGCCGAGGGGGCTCCCTCGCCCCAGCCCCCAGCCCCCGTCGCCCTCTCGCCCCTGCTGCCATGAGCCTGCTTGTGATCCATCCCGCGGCGGGCCAGCCGCCAGCCCCCGCCATGCGCACGGCGGATGCCGGCCAAATCCAGACGGAACTGGCCGGCCGCGGCATCCGCTTCGAGCGCTGGTCGGCGGCCCTGGATCTGCCGGCCGAGGCCGACCAGGAGGCGATTTTGGCGGCCTACGGGCCCGAGATTGCCCGGGTGCAGGCAAACGGCAACTACCCCACGGTGGATGCGATCCGGTTGGCGCCGGACCACCCCGATCGGGCCAGCCTGCGGCAGAAGTTTCTGGCCGAGCACACCCACAGCGAGGACGAGGTGCGCTTTTTTGTCGAGGGGCGGGGGCTGTTCTGCCTGCATGTCGGCGAGGAGGTGCTGCAGGTGTTGTGCGAGCGCAACGACTGGATTGCGGTGCCGGCCGGCACCCGCCATTGGTTTGACATGGGTCCCGAGCCCCAGTTCTGCGCCCTGCGCTTTTTCGCCAATCCAGACGGCTGGGTGGCGAACTTCACCGGTGATGCCATCGCCCAGAACTTCCCGCTGCTCGACGAGCTGCTGGGCGAGCAGCTGATCAGCGTCTGATTTTGTTGGCCCGCGCAGGGACCTTGCGCCCAACCCCGCCGCCCGCTCTCAGCTGTGCATGCGTGGCTGCGAGTGCAGATTGGCCAGCAATGCGGCCTCGTCCCGGGCCAGCTCCTCGAGCCGGTTGATGAGTTGGGGGCGGGGAAAGCGCCGCTCGGCCAGCACCCAGTACAGCCCGAAATGGCGGGCCTCGCTGGCCAGCAGGTTGCCGTAGAGGGTTGCCAAGTCCGGGTCGGGGCTGTGGGCTGCCAGCAGGGCCATGCGTTCGTGGCTGCGGGCCTCGATCAGGCCGGCGACAAGCAGGCTGTCCAGCAGCCGCTGGGGTTCTTGGCGCCGCACCAGGCGGGCCAGGCCGGCGCCGTAGGGCGGGGCGGCCAGGGGCCGCAGCGGAATCTGGCGGCGGATCAGCAGGCGCTGCACCAACTCGAAATGCTCCAGCTCTTCGCGGGCCAGGGGGCTGAGCACCGCGGCCAGCTCGCCATCGGAGGGGTAGCGAAACATCAGCTGCAAAGCGGCACCGGCCGCCTTGCGCTCGCAGTGGGCGTGGTCGATCAGCACGGTGTCGGGGTGGGCCAGGGCCTGCTCCAGCCAGGCGGATTGCGTGGGGGCCGCCAACCACTTGACCCGTTCCGGCGCGGTCCCGCTTCGGGTCATGACGAGGCCCGCAGGTGATCCACCAGCCCCTCGAGGGCCAGGTTGTAGCTGGCGGGCCCGAAGCCGCAGATCACCCCCAGGGCCTTGTCGGCCAGATAGGAGTGGTGGCGAAAGGGCTCGCGGGCATGGACGTTGCTGAGGTGCACCTCCACAAACGGGATATCCACCGCCAGCAGGGCGTCCCGCAGGGCGATGGAGGTGTGGGTGTAGGCGCCGGCATTGATCAGCAGGCCCCCGCATTGGCCCCGGGCCGCCTGGATGCGATCGACCAGGGCCCCCTCGTGGTTGCTCTGGAAGCACTCCAGCTCAGCCCCCAGGGCCCGGGCCCGGGCCGTCAGGTCGGAGTTGATCTGGTCGAGGCTGCGGCTGCCGTAGAGGCCGGGCTCCCGTTGGCCCAGCAGGTTGAGGTTGGGACCGTGAAGCACGAGCAGGCGCATGGGGGCAGGGGACAGGCGGGCTGGTAAATTTTGGGGGTGTGGTTCGGGTCGGTGCCCGAGTGGTTAATGGGGGCGGACTGTAAATCCGCTGGCTCTGCCTACGTTGGTTCAAATCCAACCCGGCCCACCTTTCCACATGCCCTTGTAGCTCAGCGGTAGAGCACTCCCTTGGTAAGGGAGAGGTCACGAGTTCAAGTCTCGTCAAGGGCTTCCTCAAAAAACAGGTGCCCGCTGGCCTAGAGGCGGGGGCTCAGTCACGCGATGATGACTACCCACCTGCCCTAGCCAGCGGGGCGCTATGGCTTGCCCGAAGCGCAGCCAGCGCCACGCCTCCGACATCGATCTCACCCTGGTTGGAGCCGCGATCAGCTCGCGCACCATGGCGCAGATTGATACCGAGCTCGACGATCTGCTGCTTCCCTGGATGATCGACCTCTCACGCCATAGCGATCTCAGCCACCCGCCCCTGCTGGATCCCATCGAGCGGGTGGGGCAGGTTTTCTATCGCCACACCCCTGAATAAGTATGCAAAAACCGCATAAGGCCTGACCCAAAAGCCATGGGTCCGCCAGCGACAGCGGCAAAATGTTCAGCCATGCAGTAAAACAAGCTGGTGCGTTCTTGATCCACCCACCGCCATGGCCCCAGTGCGGCTGCTTTCTGGGATCGCTCCATGAGCGAACGGTTTTTCAACGACCCTATTCTCAACTCGCCCTACGAGCGCCCCACCCAGCACTGGGAGCTGGTCGACGGCATCCCGACGGAGGAGAGCGTGGCGGGGCGGCGGGAGTCGCGGTTGATCACGCCCATCCCCCAACCAAAGAAGCGAGGCGGCAAGGGTGAGCAAGTGCAGCAGAGGTCCCTGGCGATCGGCGCCGAGGAGCTCTCCGATGAGAAGCAGCAATACGAGGTCACCCAGCAAATCGACTCGATCCGCATCCTGGTGGAGGAATGGCGGCAGGCGCCCGAGAGCCAGTGGAAGGTGACGCCGGAAACGGCGCGGCTGTTGAAGCACTGGCGCCATCACGAGTTCCAGGGCATCCGGCCCTTCTGGTGCCAGATCGAAGCGGCGGAGACTGCGATCTGGCTGACGGAGGTGGCGCCGGAGAGCAGGTTTTACTATGCTGGCTTAAGGAAGATGAATGAACCCAAAATGCCGAAGAGATGAATTTTTGGCGGCCTCGGGCAACAACCCAATTCAAAATTCTCGAAGCAAGCGAGCTCTTTTTGTTCAAATCCAAATACCCAGAAAACAAGATCGTGGGAGGTGCATTCTTTGTCAGACACTCTACACTGCCGCTAGATCTTGCCTGGAAGGCATTTGGAGAAGCAAACGGAATGCCAAGCCTTACGTTGTTCCGCCAGAAGATAGGCAACCTGCGCCGCGATCAAGAGTTTAATCCCATTATTGGCTGCACAATACTTACCCAACCCTTTTATTTGGAAGAAGCCATGTATATCGATCCTCCCCGCGACTGGCCATCCAATATCGTGACAGGGAAAAGTTTTGAGATTCTCCCTGGTAGTGAAGGATTGAGGCTTTTCGAGCAGGCTCAACCATTCTTCTCTCAGATGGCCCAATCTGATCATGAGCTCAGTGAGCCTGTTGGCGGCAGGTTCGGCAAGGATCTCACCATCAGGCCAAGGCTTGGCCAAGGAGGTTTTCGTATTATGGTTTTGGATGAATACTCTCGTCGTTGTGCCATTACAGGCGAGAAGATGCTGCCCGTTCTTGAGGCTGCGCATATTCAGCCTTATTCTGAAAATGGGCCCCACAAGGTATCGAATGGGATTCTTATGAGATCTGATCTGCATACGCTATTTGATAATGGATATTTAACCCTGACGAAGGAATTCCACGTTGAAGTGAGTAGGCGAATCAGGGAAGAATTCTCAAACGGCCGTGAGTACTACGCGCTCCATGGCAAAAAGTTGGTATCAATCCCCGATCAAGTCAGCAACAGGCCGGATCCTTTGTTTCTGGAGTGGCACCAAAACAATTGTTATCGAGGCTAATGGTCACCCCCGCTTGGCCGTGTGCCACCCCTCCACTGGCGAAGTCCGCAGCGACGAGCCCGATAACATCGCTTGCTGGTTCATCGACAGCGACTACAACGGCGAGAGCTTCTTCGTGCGCCAGGCCTACTTCCTCGGCCAGAACGACCCCTATAAGAGCTTGAAGACCTCGCTCAAGGCTGAGATCGACCTTGAAGCCTGGGAGTCTCTCAACAGCGATATATCCGTGCCCTTTGCCAAGCCCTCAACGGGTCGGATTGCGGTGAAGGTGATCAACCACCTTGGAGATGAGGTGATGAAGGTGTATCGGGTGGGCTGATGCGTTTCTACTCCATCGCTGGACACAATGATAAAGTGAACCAGGCTTTTCATTGGTTGCCAATAAAGCACATGACACTTTTTCTCTGCAGCGGATCAAAAAAGCCATGATCAAGTCATTCGCGATTGATAACTTTAAGTCACTTGTCGATTTCAGGCTGCCGCCAAAACCACACCGGCTGGGCGCTCTTACAGTCTTGGTTGGCTTGAATGGCGCCGGCAAATCCACGGTCCTGCAAGCATTCGACTTCGTGGGTCACCTTGCAAACGGACAGGTGATGACGTGGCTTGAAAAGCGTGAGTGGACGGCATCTGATTTAACCAGTCGACTGCTCAATAAGAGATTAATATCATTTGAGCTCCAGATTGAGCACCTGGAGGAGGGCTTTATTGCTTGGCGAGGCTCATTCAATACAGCCGAGTGCCGCTGCACAGCTGAGTCGATTCTTGTTAATAACGATCATCAGGTTCTGCGACTGAAGGATGGCCAATTAGCTGTTTCGCCTCGACATGGCAGCGCTGCAGTGGAATACCCGCTACGTGCTATTAACTATGAGGGCTCAAGCCTATCATTCATCAGCCCAAAGGATGTTCATCCTGCGATCGACATCGTAAAAACCGCGGCCGCAAATCTTCGCTCTCTTGATCTTTTGTCACCTCAGGCTATGCGGCGTCGCGCTAAGGATGGCTCGGATATTGGTTACGGAGGTGAACGTTTGAGTGCCTATATTCACGGTCTGCCTGTTGATGCCAAGAAAGAACTGATGTTAGCCCTCAAAGAGTTTTATCCACACCTAGCTGAGCTCGGCTCAACTTCTTTACGATCCGGCTGGAAAGATCTCAGGATCGTTGAGGAGTATCAGAAGGATCCTGGTCATACGGTACGAGTCGAATCGGGAGCCCGTCAGATCAATGACGGCTTATTGCGGATCTTGGCAGTTCTCGCAGAGACAAGCTCAGGAAGGATGCGTGACGCCACTTCTGTGACCAACAGCTGTGTTCTCTTTGACGAAATCGAAAACGGAATCAATCCCGAGATCATGCAGAAGCTGGTTCAATACTTGTTGGAGTCAAAGAGGCAGACCATTGTTACAACACATAGTCCTCTGGTGCTCAACTATCTTCCTGACGCGGTTGCCAAGGAGTCTGTCGTTTTATTGTTCAGAGATGGTTCCGGATCCACTCGCTCGGTGAGGCTTTTTGATCTGCCTAGTGCGCGAGAAAAGCTTGACTTTCTTGGACCCGGTGAAGTTTATGTTGACTCGAATATTGAAGGTCTAACTGAAGAGGCCTTAGCCAGCTTGAGCAACGACGTGCCATGAAGCTGGTTCTTTCGGGTGAGGGGGCGACTGACCTCGGTGCGATTCAGGTTGGATCGAATGGAGAGAACTTTGTGCCAGGGCCAATGGCCTTGATTGTGGACAAACTGCTGGAACGTTATCACACCGCATATAGTTTGATAGACTCCCACGACACAGGGGGAGACTGCATTGTCTATGTTGCCAAAAGTGAACTGTCTTCATTTGCCAAGAAAGGTCCCACCCTTCTGCCTGGTCAGAAGTACGGGAAGGGAAACGCATTCTTTGTGAGTAATGCCCAATGTCTCGGTCTGTATGCCAAGAAGCTCTCTGCAGAGGAGGCTGGAATCCCAGTCATTGCAATTTTATTCAGAGACAGTGACGGAACCAACGCCAAGAAAGAGTGGTTTGCCAAAGTTGAGTCCATGAGACGTGGCTTTGAGTTGGTTGAATTCAGAACAGGTGTACCCATGGTGCCCAACCCAAAGTCTGAGGCTTGGTTGATTTGCGCACTACGAACCCCTGCTTACTCAGGCTGCGCTTCTCTCGAGGATGAGTCTGGAAATGACAACAGCTCAAATCCACTCAAAGGCCAGCTTGCACCTTTGTGTGGCGGCTTGCACCCATCCGCTGAGACGCAAGCCGACTGGGTCAGAGAGGGAAGGGTCGATCCCAGCCGAATTGACATGCCAAGCTTCTCGGTATTCAAGGAGGATCTTCGCAAGGCAGCTCGAAATGCTGGCTTTTCGGATTTGGCCCCCCTCGCATGAGGAAAAACGGTAATGCACGCTATGTTGCTTTGGTTTGTCTATCAATTTTCTCCTCGCCGATACGTTCCAGAGTAGCCTTGATAGGCTTACTTGAGAAGAGCGGAAAGCCGCCAAGCTCGCCGCCTTCGAGCTGCAAATCAATCCTGCCAACCCAGCTCTCCAGTGCCACCGGCTCGACAACATCAGAGACAAGAACTTCTGGTCCGCCCGTGCCAGCCGTGACATCCGGTTGATCTTCCACAGGGTCGAGAGCAGCGTGATGCTTTGCTATGTGGATCAGCACGGTCCTGCTTACGACTGGGCTGCGCGCCGCAAGCTGTCATGGCTTCTCGCTTCTTGGCTGCCCGTCACACAGTCTTGACCCCAGTCCCCTCAAGGCAGGCAAGCGTGGTCTTGCTGTTGTACACTATATTTGTACGGCAACAGCCAGCCGGCATGACTCGAGTCTCCGTATCCGACCTGCGGCAGAACCTTCCCGCTTTCCTCAAGCGAGTTCAGGCCGGCGAGCAGCTGCAGATCACATCCCGTGGACGGGTCATCGCGCGCATCGAGCCAGAGCGTGACCCCGCTGAGGAGGCACGCCAATGGCTGCTCTCTCTTCGTGATCGCGTTTCCCTGGGTGACGTGATGAGCCCCATTCCTGATCTCGAATGGAGTGGCGATGCAAATCATCTGTGACACCCACATCCCCCTGTTCTGGGCCAATGCTCCCTCTCGGCTCAGCAGGAGTGCTGCCGCAGCCCTTGAAAAAGGCCGGCAAGACGGCCAGCTCGCCATTGCCGATATTTCCCTTTGGGAGATCGCCCTTCTGCATGAACGCGGTCGTCTTCGGCTTCCTGATGATGTGGCAGCTGTTGAATATCTCTCCCATCTTCTTCAAGCTCTGAGGCTCAATGTCTTGCCCATCACCGCGAACATTGCTGTTCTCTCCCGCAGCTCCCTGTTTCAGCATGGCGATCCAGCTGATCGCCTGATCGCGGCCACGGCACTTCACGGTGGCTGGCCGTTGATCACCGCTGATGAAATGCTCCGTGCCCTGCCAGACCTTCACTGCATCTGGTAGCAGCAGCTGCCATCTTGATCCCATGCCCTTCCTCCTCGCCGACAGCTTCCAATCCAGCCTTGAGAAGCTCAATGGCGGCCAACCCCGGCCTGCAGTGCCACCGGCTCGACAACATCAAGGACAAGAACTTCTGGTCTGCCCGTGCCAGCCGTGACATTCGCCTGATTTTCCATCGCGTCGAGAGCAGCGTCATGCTCTGCTACGTCGACCATCACGACCCCGCCTAAGACTGGGCTTCGCGGCGCAAGATCGAAACCCATCCCGTCACCGGAGCCGCCCAGATCGTCGAGATCCGCGAAACGGTTCGCGAAATCCAGATCCCCCTCCACATCCCCGCAGAAGCAGAGGCCGCGCCGGAGCCCAAGCGACCGCTCTCCAACCTCACGGAAGCCGACCTGCTCAGCTACGGCGTTCCTGCCGAGTGGATCCCGGATGTCCGCACGGCGGACGACGACATGCTGCTGGTGATCGCGTCCCACCTCCCCGGTGAGGCTGCCGAGGCGATCATCGATCTGGCGACTGGCACTACACCCACCAAGCCGGAGGTAAGGCAGCCAGACCGAGCAATCCCTACGAGCACCCCGATGCCCAGCGCCGCTTCCGGGTGCTCACCGGCACCGAAGAACTGGCCAGAGCGCTGGATTACCCCTGGGAGCGCTGGATCGTTTTCCTCCATCCCAGCCAGGCTGACTGGGTGAGCCGCTCCTTCAATGGCCCCACCCGCGTGCAGGGCTCTGCTGGTACAGGCAAAACCGTCGTGGCCCTGCACCGCGCCGTTTATCTGGCTCGCAACAACCCCGAAGCCAGGGTGTTGCTGACCACCTTCTCTGAGCCCCTGGCGGCCCTACTGCAGGACAAACTCCATCGCCTTATCCGGGGGGAGCCCAGCCTGATTGAGCGCCTGGATGTGCTGGCCATGCAGGAACTTGGCGAGCGGATGCACGCCGCCCAGCTCGGTAAGCCGCAGCTCATCACTCCCGAGGACCTTCGCGCCTTGATTCAGCGGCATGCGCCGGCGGAGATCAGCCGCGTCTATGGCGAGGCCTTCGTGGCGGAGGAGTTCAACGAGATCGTCGATGCTTTCGGGCTGCGCGACTGGGACAGCTACCGCGATGTGCGCCGCCTCGGCCGCAAGAGCCGCCTCAACGAGGCCAAACGCCGCCTGCTCTGGGAGGGTTTTGCCGCTGTCCTCCAGGAGCTGGAGCGCTCTGGTCAGATCACGCCCCACCAGCTCTTCCATCGCACCGCCGAGCAGCTCCACCGCAGCGGCGCCAGGCCTTACCAGCACATCGTGGTGGACGAATGCCAGGACATCACTGCCGCCCAGCTCCGGCTTCTGGCCTCCCTGGCAGGGACTGGCTCCGATGCCCTGTTCTTCGCCGGGGACCTGGGCCAGCGAATCTTCCAGCAACCCTTCTCCTGGACCCAGTACGGCGTGGATATCCGCGGCCGCTCGCGCACCCTGCGCATCAACTACCGCACCTCCCATCAGATCCGCCGCCAAGCCGATCAGCTGCTTGATCCCGAGTCCCGCGACGTGGACGGCAACGTGCAGGACCGGCGCGGCACCATTTCCGTCTTCAACGGTCCGGAGCCTGCCATCAGGGAATGCGAGGACTCAGGCAGCGAGACCGAGCAGGTGGCCGCCTGGATTGAGCAGCGTCGCAGCGAGGGACTTACTCCCAGGGAGTTCGGCATCTTCGTGCGCAGCGAGGCCGAGATCACCCGCGCCGAAGCGGCTCTGCAGCTTGCTGAGCTGCCCTACGAGCGCCTGCAGCCTTCGGCCATGCGCCTCGGCAGCAAGGCCCACCCTTTCCACCATGCACCTGGCCAAAGGCCTGGAGTTCCGGGCCGTGATCGTGATGGCCTGTGATGAAGACGTGATCCCCAACGCCGAGCGCATCAAGGCCATCACCGACGACAGCGACCTCGATGAAGTGGTGGCCACCGAGCGCCACCTGCTCTACGTGGCCTGCACCCGCGCTCGGGATCACCTCCTGATCACCAGCGGTGATACCTGCTCGGAGTTTGTGGAGGATCTATTGCCACCCGACACCGCAGGATCCCGGCAACGGTCGTGATTCAGCGGTGCTTTGAGCAGAAACCCACCCTGGGGCGGGGCCCGTGGTTTGCGGGATGCCCTGGCTGACACGCCCGTGGTGCTGGTGAACGGCCCGCGCCAAAGCGGCAGAATCACCCTGCTGCGCCAGTTCGCCACCGATCAACCCCGCCTGGTCGGCATGGTCCATCGCCCTGGTCCGAGCCACGGCGGCTGAGGGATCCGGGCCCATGGGGAGTGTGGCGCTGCTGTATAAAGGCTGTTGGTGCGGATCAGCACAGCCTGTGATCCCATCCTCGCGGTCGTCACTGCTGGGGACGGCACTGGCTTAAATTTAGTTGCTCTCGGTCAGTAGTCCTTGAATCGCATTACGTTCGGCGCCGGAGACTGTTTTCACAGTCTGCTGCGGGAAAGAGTTCACGACTATTTTGAGCGCACGGGACAAAAGAGGCGCGATTCCGCGTCCATGGCGATCAAATCGGTCGTGATCATGGGTTGGTTCGTCATCACCTACTGGTTCCTGGTCTTCCAGGTCAGGAGTGGCTGGGGGGCGGTGGCACTTTCGCTTTGCCTGGGCCTGGCGATGGCTGCCATCGGCTTCAACATCCAGCATGACGGCGGCCATGGGGCCTACTCCCGCCATCGCTGGATCAATCGTGCCGCCGCCATGACCCTCGATCTGCAGGGAGCGAGTTCCTTGATCTGGGCCCACAAGCATAACGGCCTGCATCACACCTTCACCAACATTCCGGGCCATGACGATGACATCAATCTCGGTTTAATCGGTCGTCTGTCCCCCCATCAGCCCCATCGCTGGTGGCATCGTTGGCAGCATCTGTACCTCTGGCCCCTCTACGGGATGCTCCCGATCAAGTGGCAATTCTTCGATGATTTTGTCGATCTCGCCAGCCGGAACCGCGGCGGCCGTTCCTTGCCTCCGCTGGGCGGAGATGACTGGCTTGTGTTCCTGGCTGGCAAGCTGATCTTCATCTCCCTGGCCTTCCTGGTGCCGCTGCAGTTCCATTCCTTCGGCGCGGTGATCGGCTGCTACTTGGTGACGACGATGGTGCATGGCATCGTCATTAGTGTCGTCTTTCAGCTGGCCCACTGCGTCGAGGAAGTGGAGTTCGCCGGCATCGACCCCAACTCCTCCACCATGGGTCCCTGGGCGGATCACCAGCTGGCCACCACCGTGGACTTCAGCCGTTCCAATCCCCTGCTGAGCTGGCTGCTTGGTGGCCTCAACTTCCAGGTGGAGCATCACCTCTTCCCCCGCATCTGCCACGTCCACTACCCCCAGCTCTCGATCATCATTGAACAGACTTGTTGGGACTGCGGCGTTCCATTTCGCTCCCACCAATCCTTCCTTTCAGGGATCGCCTCCCATTACCGCTGGTTGCGGCGTATGGGAGAGACCCCAGCCGCCACTTAGCCCACCAGGTTGCGCTGCAAAATCAAATGTAGCCGCTGTACAATCAGGGCAATGTCCACAATTAAAGAAATCTCTTTATTTATCCTTATTAGAGTCAACGACAGTTCGTGTTACATTCCGATTCTGGCTTAACTTTGCTTTGTAGAACTCTGGCGGCAGTTTATTATTAAGCCTATCAGATACTTCTTTGTAAAGTTTCCAATTTCGTAATTTTCCTTTTTTTTCTTCAGCAATACGTTGACTTAAGTCAAGCCAATAGATTTTTCTTAAATAAAGAGAGTTAGAAGGGTTTTTGAAGGTTCGGTTAACAATGTCCGAGGCACGACGATTGTAAATATCCATCGCCACTAAATAAGCCTTCTCATCCGTAGTGTTTTTACAATTCGTTTCCAAGAAGGCCGCCGAGAATGTCAACAATCTTAGAACCTCCAAATTCAATCGATCTCTAACCTCAGAATCATCTATGATATCTATGCGATTGTGAAGCGAACGCAGGGTAGAATAAGAAGGAATAACATCCTCACATAAAGGCAACGGCTTAAGAAGCCTATTGGAGGATGTATAAAAATTATCAATAAATCGATGTACGCTACCATCATCAGAGCTAATCTTTAAGAGTCTGAAGTAAGCATCATTAACCTGCAGAAAGGAGCGGATGAATTCATGTGTATTTGAATTTGCCCTTAGAACTATAGGATAGCATTCATCTAGAGGTCTATCACTCTTATCGGAGAAGGGGCAAGAAAAAGAAAGATTATTCTCTTTATTTAGTTTATATTGCTTGTATCTATAAGAGATTGCATCGTTAAGGTGTTGATAGTTTTCGAAAGAATAATATTCTTGTTCATCAATTAGTTTGTTTATGCGATTAAGAGACTCTCCAAGCTCCTTCTGCTTGAATTGCGGATCTTTATATAAAAGGTAATGAAGATGATCACCAATCCTATAGTCACTTATGAATAATGGTATCAACAGAGGCCATAAAAGAGTGGCTGGTAATGACCACAATACTGCTGAACTAATCAAAGGATGACTATTGGTAATTTCTTTCAGGAAATCCCAAATTGCCTTAGGAGAAAAAATCATTCTTTTAAAGCTCTTGTGACATATTTTGTGAGCGATTCACGTACACAAAGCTCTGAATTACACCTAGGACGTATATCTTCATCATAAATCTTATAAGTAAAGTCAACAAGATTGTATGGTTCCTCACTGCTCATGTAGCGCAGCACCTCGGTATACAGCGCTATAGGCTCTTCACCCGAATCAATACCTTTTTTTAGGTTACCAGAGTAGCCAGCAATAATCCTTGAAAGCAATTCTATTGACGTTTTCTGCTTTTCTAATATAGACTGAAAAGGAAATAACTTAACTTGTTTATCTTCATTGCCTGTAAAATCAGTAATTAGTTTATTATTTTCAGCAACTTGCAAGTTTATTTTTTCTAATGCACGCTCAGACACTTCTAGGTATTTAACAAGCTCTGTTCGATCTTGTTCTGACTTTTTCTGAGTAAGGAAGTCCCAGTGCTTTTGGACGTCATGCCCAAGAATCTGCAAGGCTACAAAATAGTAAAATAAAGAAAGTGGGATGCACAATAGTATCTTAGGAATAAGAGAGAATTGCTTTAAAGCTAACTCGGCGTCGATGCCGAGATGGAGGGAGAGGAAGGCAAGCCGATCTGAGAAACGTTTCTTAATTTCTAACAAACTCTTCAGAAATTGACGCGGCTTGCTTGGCTTTGCATAGTCTTTGATGAGAACCTTTAATTGTGTTAACTTTTCATTCTGAGACTGACTTGAATTAAGAATCAGAGATTCAGGGGTCTTATAATATACAAGTTTGATCAGGGTGACTACTTTTTTCCCATAAGCTTTAACCGCAAATTCTGGTGGGATTGAATCCGGTAAGAACATACCAGCCTTTATGCAACATGCGGCACTTGCTAAATAGTCTATTGGCACAAAAGCATAAAATTGGTGGGATACCGAAAGTGAGTCTTCAAAGAGATGCTTGAGCAACGTAATTAAGATATAACTAGAGCGACCAGGTCCGCCGCAACCATTTACTATTTCACCATCTTCGTTGACCCCCAACCAGCCAACAACTTCAGAGCCTTCCAAGGCGATAAGATTGCGTCTGTTTTGAATAGAAGCGAGAGTAATCTCATTGCCCCTGTCGATTCCCCAGACATCCTTAAATCGCCGTACAATGTATTCTTTGCCATGAAGGGCGAGAGCCTCCGAGAGTTCACCAGGCTCATAGCTACTAACGTACATAATAACAGGAGTATTGTTTATTTTATTATAGTTCGATCTAATCCAGTTGTCAAGGGCAAGGTGCTTCAACCGAGCGATTCGCATTTGTGCTGCCCCGTACGCCCCCAGCACTGGGGCTGGCTATCAACAGCAGGACCCGGGCACTCACCCCCACCTGGGCGCAGCCCGATACGGCGAAGGCGCAGTGGCAAGCTGGCATGGAGCCATCACGCAATGATAAGGAGGATCGCAAGATTATTGTATCCATCAAAACAAACAGGATTATTTGAATCAGGTCCTCATGATGCGTACATCATTAGAGCTGTCTGGCAAATTGTAATCCAATCATGATTGAATGAATTGCTTTGAGAACGCGCTTAGACTATTAAAATTAAATACGACAAGTTTGATATAACGCCAAAAGACCTTTCGAACAAGCTCCTTGAGAGGACAAGCCCCCAGCACCTCTTTGCTTCGCCGCCCCAAGCTCCCTGCCTGCCACTCAAGGGCAGCGTTCATGCCCAGCCCCGTTACCCTTACCCCAACCCGGCACACCCCGGCCCACCGCGCCGATGGCCCACCTCTTCCTCTCCCACAGCAGCGCCGACGATGGCTTCGTGCAAGAGCTGCGGGAGGGACTGGCGAATCTGGGGCAGCCGATGGGGACCGATTTGCGCCAGCTCAAGGGCGGCGATCCGCTTTGGAGTGAAATCACGGCAGCGATCCAGGCTGCGGCGAGAACTACCGCTGCAACCCCGTGAGCTGCGCCGCACTCTGATCGACCAGCCAAAAGCACACCAAAAACAAGGCCGCATGGGACCCGCCCCATGGGGCCCGCCCAGTGGGGCCCGCCCCGCTAGCTTGCCCTGTTGCTGCGCCCCGATGGTACAATCCGCGCCATCGGACTTAGGGAGGCTGCGCCGATCCTAACCGCCAGGCACAAGCACCCCAGAAGTTGGCGGCGGTGAGCAGGCTGGTGTTGGCGCCCTTGCAACGGTAGCTGGCGGGCTCGTATCCACCCCTGGCTACCTCTGGCGGGCACGGAGCAGGGGGCGCGGCAACTGGCGCCGCTGTTGGGCGGCAGCGCCGTGATCAGCGGCCCAGCCGCCTCGCCCGGCAAGACCCGCTGCAACGCAGCGGCCTGGTATTCGCCGGCGCCAACCGGCCCGCAGCCAACCCCAGCGACGACGGCTATCTGACGGCGGCGGAGGCCACCGCCATGGATCTGGAGGGCACCGAACTGGTGACCCTTTCGGCCTGTGAAACCGGCCTGGGCGGTGTGCGTAGTGGTGAGGGGGTGTACGGGCTGCAGCGTTGGTTGGCGGTGGCGGGAGCCCGCTCCACCCTGCTCAGCCTCTGGAAGGTGGACGACGGCCACACCCGCAGCTTCCTGGAGCGCTACTACAGCCTCCTCAAGCCCGGCAAAGGCCGCGCCGCTGCCTTGCTACAAACCCAAAGGGAGTTTCGCGGCAACAAAAACTCCAGCTACAACGACATCCGGGTGTGGGGCGCCTTCCAGCTCAGCGGCGACTGGCGAGCCCTGCCCGGGTGGTGAGGCAACCCAAGGCACGCTGACTTGGCCGCTGCGGCAGCCCAAACTGTTTTCGTAGGCAAGTATGAGACCAAAGACTATGCGTAAAACAGCATTAGTGCCTAAGTTACTCGTTTCCTGAGCGCTTTTCCTGGTGATGCGTAGAATAGTCGTCGATAACAGGTTCATTGCTTTTAACGCGGGGGTATGATTTTTCGTACCCGTTCAGAGACCGGGACGCGCTGACGCGGCCGAATGCAGGCATGATCACTCCACTGAGCATGCAGAGATGCGGACTGTTGTTCTTCCTGTCCTCAGGGATCGGGCAACAGCGATGGCATCTCCCCGCCGCGGTG
>JAPLIC010000078.1 GCA_026389315.1 Cyanobacteriota bacterium | reverse complement strand
GAGCGGATGACTCGCCGGGATCCGCTCCTCGATCGAGACGTAGGAGAACAAGGAGCCACTGCGCTCCTGTTGGCCTCGCATCAACGATTGGGCAGCTGACCCATTATCGCAGAGGTGGTCGGGTTTTTCAGCGAACTCTTAAAAGACTTAGGCTTAATGAAAATCAGACATGGGTTGAGCGAAGGCGCGATGCTTTTACTCGCTACGCTGCGTTTTATGATCCCAGTTGTCCTTCTGATGATCCCAAATGGAACCTGGCCGCACTTGCTATCGAGTTTCCATACGTTGCTTATGAAGTTGTTCGTCAAGGCAAGATTTATTGATGCTAGCACTTGGCCCTACTTTCAATGCCCTTGAAGGTCAACTGCGCCAGCGGGTGCAGCAGGTCGGCCTCGTCTCATGGCTGGATCGCAACGGCTGTTCAAGCAGGGTGAGTAGGCCACGCCGTTGGGGAGCTGGCCCTCGTCTTGGCTGGCGTAGAGGGGGGGGTGCATGACTGCGATGCCTCCCCACGGCTGGTTAAGTGGGTTTTCCCGCAGACTTTCTGCGCAAAGCAGCCCTGAACTGGCAGAATATTTTCATCTGGAGGGTCGAAGGCATGCTCGTTGAATTCCGCGTTGAGAACCACCGCTCCATCCGTGAGGAGCAGGTCTTAACCATGGAAGCCGGGCACGTGGGTGATGCAGCTGACATCCAACCCAGGCACGTGAAGGGAGTAGCAGCTCCCCTATTGCCCGTGGTCGCGATCTATGGAGCCAATGCTAGTGGCAAGAGCAACGTTCTTGACGGCCTGGCTTACATGCAACTTGTTGTTCTGCTCTCTTACCGAATCTTCTCACCAGGATCTGGTATACCAGGTCGAACCCCCTTTGCCTGGGATGGGCATCGAAACAAGCCCTCTCTCTATGAAGTTGTCATTGTCGTTGATGGGGTACGTTATCAATATGGCTTCGTCCTCGATGATGAGCGCATCCATGAAGAATGGCTCTACGCCTGGCCCAAAGGGCGTAAGCAACGGTGGTTTGAGCGGGAATGGGACGACGAAAATGGATATAGCTTCTCGTTTGGAGACCACCTTAAGGGCGTAAAGCGCATCGTTGAAGACTTCACTAGAGACAATGCCTTGTTTCTTTCAGCTGCAGCTCAGAATGCGAATGAACAGCTGATGTCCCTTTATCACTGGTTTCATGGTCTTCGCATTGTCGAGGGCAAGCGGAGAGTGGGATTCACCGATACAGAAAAGGATCAATGGCTTGCCAATGCCATGCAGGAATCGGTTCAAACGGGTGCTCCAGAACAAAGTCAACAGCAATCAAAGCTTGAGGCTTTTCGCGATCTCATACGAGCAGCTGACTTCGGTGTGGTCGATTTCAAGACTGACCCGATGCGACCTGGAGGATATTTGTTTCAGCACAGTGTCAATGATGACGATCCATGGCTTGCTTTGGATCAGGAATCGGACGGAACAAAGGCGCTTTTTTCTCGCGCTCAGCTGATCATCGATGTCATCTGGCGAGGTGGAATCATTGCCATCGATGAACTTGAAAAGAGCTTGCATCCATTGCTCGCACAGCGAATCATCGATCTTTTCAACGATCCGCTTGGCAACCCCCTCAATGCTCAGATCATCTTTACGACGCATGACACCAATCTTTTGAGCGGACTCCGGAGTTCCGTGCCGCTTAGGAGAGACCAAGTCTGGCTTACGGAAAAGTCACGAGAAGGAGCCACCAGGCTTTTCCCGCTCACCGATTATCAGCCCCGTAAAGGTGAGAATCTTGAAAAGGGCTACTTGATAGGCCGGTATGGGGGCGTTCCAGTCACCACTGACTTCAGTAAGTCATCATGGCCTCTTCGAGCAAGTGATCATGAGGAAGAAGCTCATGCCAAGTAACTCCAGGCATCGCCAGCGCCGGCCTCCTCGCCGGCAACGACCTAAGCCTTCTGGCAAGAGCCTTCTCGTTGTATGCGAAGGCACGACAGAAAAAGAATATGTTGATGAACTTGCCAAGTGCATCGGCAATCCTTCTGTTCAGATTCGATTCTGTCCTGAAAGGGGTACTCCTGACAAGATAATAGAGCTGGCTCGAAACGAATGTCGAGAGCAAACTGCTAATCGAAACCCAGGCTTTGATGAGGTCTGGTGCGTGTTTGATAGGGATGATCACGAGCATTTCCTTGGCCCCATTCAAACGGCTATTGATAGATGTTATTTTCTATCCGTTTCCAATCCGTGCATTGAGCTCTGGCTCTTGATTCACCACCGTGAAGCACCAGGGCAACTGCATCGCGATCAGATTAAGAGATTGCTTAAGAGATTTGACGTTGGCTACAAGAAGCATGTTCGCTTTGAGGCCTATCGCGCCGGCATAGAAAATGCTGTTCGCGTTGCGCATCGGATGGATTCTGAAGCCAAGGCTGAGGGTGGCAAGCCATTTATGAATCCATCCTCCACCTTTTATAGGCTTGTGAGTTCAATTGCCTCAAGATCTAGTTCTGGAGAATTCGTGGACGGCTGGGAATGGCTCGCGAGGTACCAGTGAGCAACCTCGGCCCCATCTCCACGGCTCTCGAAGCCGAGCTGCGCCAACAGGTGCAGCGCAGCGGCATCGTGATCTGGCTGGATCGCGATGGCCACTACACCTCGCTGGTGGATCAGCTCCAGGCCCTTCGCGCCGAAGGAGCCCTGCCCTATGCGGTGCATGGCTTTCGGGGCAGTCATCTGGCGCTGATGCTCGACCTAGATGCCGTGGCCGCCGGCTCCGATCCGCCACGCCTGCTGGTTCACCTGCCTGGCTTCACGGAAGACACCGTGACCCAGACCCCCATGCTTGGGCTCTACCGCAGTGGCACCCGCTTCCGAAAGGCGCTTGGCACCCTGATTCGCGAGGCGGCCGCCGGCCAGGTGCCTGGGGAAGCGATCGAGGCCTTCGTGGCCAGGGAGCCCGAAACGCTGGCCATGGCGGATGCCAGGCTGGAGGCCCAGCTCCAGGCCGATGGCGGTGGTCTCTACGAACAGGTCCGCTCCACCCCCGTGGTGGAGGTGGTGGAGCAGCTGCTCAGCGATGGGCCCCTCTGCCGGCAGCTCACCTCGGCCGAGGCCCGCGATGAGTTCCTGCGGGCCGTGGAGGCCGTAATCGCCTTGCCGTCCTCTTGGCTGCCGCTGGCCATGACCAAGCCCAGAACCACCCCGGACGACTGGGAACCAGGCCGCCCCGCCAGCCGCCAGCAACGGGATGACCTGGCCTTCATCCTCACCAGCTGGGCGCTGGTGGTCGAATACGTCCACGACCTCAAACGCGCGCCCCAGGGAACCGCAGCAGAAATCGCCAAAGCCGTTCCAGCCCGTCTGGTCACCACCTGCCGTGAGCTGGCCAGCCATCTGCGAGCGCGCCACACCGCCTTCTATCAGCGCACGGCCGATGAAGCCGAACTGCTGCTCAGCGAGGAACGCCAGCTGGCCAAAGCCGAAGACCTGGGCCGGATCGACACCTTCCGCTTCGAGGAGAGCACGGTGCTGGAGGCTGCCCTCGATGCCCTGCAGCAGCGCCAGTTCCGCAGCGCCGCCCAGTGGGCCGCCCAGCGCCTGAGCAGCGATAGCAAGCAGCAGAGCGATTCCTTCTGGTTGCAGCAGGATCCCGCCCGGCATGAAACCTGGCAGCTGATCGCCGCTGCCGCCCGGCTCGGCGAGGCCATCCACTTCGCCGGCGATCTGCCCCCCAACCTCCCGTCATTGCAGCAGGCAGTGAATCGCTACGTGGAACGCGGCGCCGCCGTGGATCAGGCCCACCGTCTGCTCGAGCAGCGGCGCCTCACCGCCCTGACGCCCCAGATTCCTGCTTTTGAACGGTTGCTGGTGGAACTTGATGGTCTGCGCCAACTCTGGCATCAGTGGGCCGACCGCTGGGCAATCGCCTTCAATGCGCTCTGTAAGGAGCATGGCTTCCTGCCCGAGCCTTCCCTCCAGCAGCGCCACTTGTTCCACGAGGAAGTGGAACCACTTCTGCGCAATGCCCTGAACCGCGAGAGTCAGCGCTGCGCCGTATTTCTCGTGGATGCCCTCCGCTACGAGATGGCGATTGAATTGTTCCAGCAGCTGCAGGACACGCCAGCCTCGAACGTGCAGCTCAAGGCAAGGCTTGCGGAACTCCCCACCATCACGGCGGTGGGCATGAACGTATTGGCACCGGTGGTCTCCCAGGGACGCCTCAGCCCCAGCCTCTCCTCCAACGACGGCGGTTCCATTCAGGGGATCCGTGCTGGAGAGTTTCTGGTCACCAACCCCGACACCCGCCTGCGCGCGATGCAGGCCTGCACCCCAGGCGCCAAGGCCCAGAAAATCAGCCTCGAAGAACTCATCAACCTCAAGTCCGAAACCCTCAGAAAGAAGGTGGACCAGGCTCGCCTGTTGATGGTTCACAACAAAGAAATCGACGACGCTGGCGAGAAGGGCGTGGGTCTCGATGTCTTCGCACGGGTGCTGCGCGATCTCCGCTCCGCCTGGCATCGGCTGCGCAGCGCTGGCGTCCGCAATTTCGTGATCACCTCCGATCACGGCTTCTTGCTGCTTGAGGGCCTGGCTGCGGCGGTGCAATCCCATGGCACCAAGGCCACACCCAGCCGCCGTCACGTCATCCGCCCCCATGCCGTTAACCATGACGGGGAAGTGCGCGTGGCCCTAACGGACCTGGGCTACCAGGGTGTGGAGGGGCATTTGATGATGCCCATGGACACCGCCGTGTTCGCGACCAACCAACAGGACATGCGCTTCGTGCATGGCGGCAACAGCCTCCAGGAGCGCCTGATTCCGGTGCTCATCATTGAACACCGCGAGAAGCCAGGTGGCTCGACCCAGCGCTTCCGGATCGAAGCCCAGCAAGGACAGGGGCTGGATGATTACCTCTGTCTCGTGATTAAGGTCAAGACCATTGACCAGCTTGCCCTGGCCTTCGGCAGCCGCAACCGCATTGAGCTGGCTTTGCAGTGCCCAGACGACCCTGAACTGCAGGTGGAGCTGGCCCAGGCCCGGGGCCAAGCCACGGTGAGTGAAGGCCTGATCAAGGCCCCGGTTGGCGAATCCTTCGAGTTGTTTTTCCGCCTCCGCGGCAGCAGCCAGGAGAAGGTGCGGGTGGAGGTGTTCCACCCCAGTGCCACCGATCAGGTAACCCCCTGCATTCCCGAGGCCCGCTTCCTGGTGAGTGCCCTCTCCACCGCACCGCAGCGCCCATCCGAAGTGCCGGCGCCAGACCCACAGCCTGCACCTGCCACCACACAAGACAGCGGGATGCAGCAGTGGCTGGAGGACCTCTCCGAGGACGGCAAGATCCGCCAGCTGTTTGCCCACCTGGCGACCCACGGCGCGATCACCGAGCCGGAGGTGGCTGCCATGCTGGGCTCTCCCCGGGCGGCCCGCCGCTTTGCCCTCCAGGTCGATGAGCTGGCCAGCCGGGCACCATTCTCTGTTCGCGTGGTGGTGGTGGGTGAGGTCAAGCGCTACGTGAAGGAGCAAAGCTGATGGGTACTCTCACCGCCAAAGACGTCGAACACGTCTTCGAGTCGCTGCGCAAGGGACTGGTGCCCGAGCGTGGCATCGACACCTTTGCCGTCGGCATCGAGAAGCAGCGCGGTGAACTGCACCGCCAGCTGGAGCTTGCCGGTGGCGGCGAGGGCACGATCAAGTTCCTGCGCGGTGGCTACGGCTGCGGCAAGACCTTCATGGCCCGCCTGGCCCTGCTTGATGCCCAGGAGCGTGGCTTCGCCACCAGCTTTGTGGTCGTTTCCGACAACGACCTCAAGTTCCACCGTTTCGATGACGTTTACCGCAAGGTGATGACGGAGCTGGGCACCTCCACCTGCCCCCGGGGTGCCCTCAGCGACATCCTCGATCGCTGGATCGCCCGGGTGGAAGAGGCCCTGATCGCCGCCGGCGAGGACGAAGACGCCGCAGACTTCGACGAGAAAGTGCAGCAGCGGTTGGAAGCCGACCTGGCCTCCCTCACTGGCGGCCAGGCGCCGCAGGATTTCATCCGGGTGATCCAGACCATCTTCCGCCTTAAGCAGGAAGGGGAGGTGAGCGAGGCCGGAGCCCTGATCTCCTGGCTCTGCGGTAGCGGCAACGTGGCCGCCGCCGCCAAGAAGGTGGCCGGGATCAAGGGGGACATCGGCAGCCGCGATGCCCTCGACTACTTAAGGGGCGTTCTGGAGATTGTGAAAGCCGCTGGCTACAAGGGCTTGCTGATCGTGATCGATGAGGCGGAAACAATCCTGCGCATGCGCTCGGACTCCCGCCACAAATCGCTCAACGGCATCCGTCAAATTGCCGATGCGGCCGGCTCCTATCCAGGGATGCTCTGGCTATTCACCGGCACTCCGGAATTTTTCGATACCCGCCATGGCGTGGCAGGCCTGACACCTCTGCATGATCGGATCCGCTTCCTCAAGCAGGGATCCTTCGCCAGCTTCCGCCAGGCCCAGCTGGAGCTGGTGCCTTTCGACGCCGAACGGCTGCGCTCCGTTGCCCTGCGCCTGCGGGAGCTGTACCCATCAGCGATGCGCTCTCGGCTGGAGGAGCGGGTGAGCCTCGACTTCATCGATCGCCTAGTCAAGGAAGTGACCAAGGGTTTCCGAGGCGATGTGGGCGTGGTGCCGCGCCAATTCCTGCGCGAGTTCGTGACCCAGCTCGATCTGGTGGAGGAGAACGATGACTATGGGCCGATGGAGCTGTACGGCTTCGATCCCAGCCAAATCAGCACCGTGGCGCTCACCCCGGAAGAGCAGCAACGCTTGGGCGGCTCCTCCGACTCCACCCCCCTCAGCGAACCGCAGGCCGGCGAACTGGAGGAGGGCCCTGAGCTGATCCCCACGGAAGACGTGTGGTGATCTTCCCTCGGCTGCTGGCTGGAGGCTTGGAATGAGCGTTTTCTCCCGCCTGTCACCCCGGCTGCAGGAGGCGATCGTCGCCCGCCTCGGCTGGAGCAGTCTTCGCCCCGTGCAGGAGCAGGCCGGGGAAGCGTTGCTGGACGGCGCCAATGCCGTGATCCTGGCCCCCACGGCAGGCGGCAAAACCGAAGCCTCGATGTTTCCAACCATCTCCGAGATGGTGGAGTCGGCTCCCGATGGCGTTGGCGCCCTCTACATCGCGCCGATCAAGGCCCTGCTCAACAACCAGGCCGAGCGGCTTGGCCTCTACACCGAAATGGTGGGCCTGCGCCGCTTCGTCTGGCATGGGGACACGGACGACGCATCCCGCCGCAAGTTCCTCAAGGAGCCGGCCGAGCTGCTGATGACCACTCCCGAATCCCTGGAGGTGATGCTCGTCTCCCAGCGGGTGGACGAGGCCAAGCTGTTCGGCGACCTGCGGATCGTGGTGATCGACGAGGTGCATGCCCTAGCGGGTTCGGACCGCGGCGCCCACCTGATGAGCGTGCTGGAGCGCATCGCCCGGCTCTCGCGCCATGACCTGCAGCGGGTCGGCCTGAGCGCCACGGTGGGCAATCCCGACGCGATCCTCCACTGGTTGCAGGGTTCCTCAAAGAGGTCGGGCCAGGTGGTCGACCCACCGAAACCGGCCAGCCGCCGCCAACTACTGGTGGTGCACCGGCCGGAATTGCGCCTGCTCGCCCGCGATGCCGCCCGCATGGCCCAGGGTCAGAAAAGCCTGTTCTTCTGTCAGTCCCGCTCCACCACCGAGAAGGTGGCCGAAACCATGCGGCGGGCCGGCACCACGGTGTTCGTGCATCACAGCGCCGTCTCCAAGGAAGAGCGCCTGCTCGCCGAGGAGACATTCCACCGGGGCATCAATGATGCATGCACAGCCGATGGCAGCGGTGCCTGCATCGTCTGCACCTCCACCCTGGAGCTGGGCATCGACGTGGGCGATCTGGATCGGGTGCTTCAGGCTGATGCTCCCGACACGGTGAGTTCTTTCCTGCAACGCATGGGCCGCACCGGGCGGCGGGACGGCCAGGCCGCCAACACCACCTTTTTCTGCGAATCCAGCGAGAGCGTGCTGCAGGCCACGGCCTTGATCGAGCTGGCCAAGCAGGGCTGGGTGGAGGCCGTGCCCGTGCAGGACCGCTGCTGGCCGGTGCTCATCCACCAGCTGCTGACCATGGCCCTGGCCGGTGGTGGCATCAGCCAAGAAGAGGCCTTGACTCACCTGTCCAACGTGCCCGACTTCGCGGGGATCAGCCGGGCGGAGTTTGATCGCCTGATCCGCTGGTTGCTCGCCGATGGCGGGCTGCGTCAAGCCTCCGGTCAGCTGGTGATCGGCCCCAAGGCCGAGAAGCGCTTTGGCCGCAAGAACTTCATGGAGCTGTTCGCGGTGTTCACCAGCCCCGTTAGCTACACGGTCGTCACCGCAGCAGGCCAACCCCTCGGCTCGTTGCAGCAGGAGTTCGTTGATCGCCTGGTCGATGGAGTGAGCAGCTTCCTGCTCGGCGGCCGAGGCTGGGTGGTGCAGCGCATCCAGCACGACGACCGCCGGGTGTTCGTGGATCCCGCCCCCCGCGGCAAGCAGCCCACCTGGGGTGGCTACATCCCCCAGTTTCTCGGCCTGGAGGTGTGCCAAAAGATGCGCGACCTCCTGCTCTGCTCCACAGCCTTCCCCTACCTCGATGAGCAGGCGGCTGCCGTTCTTGAGGAAAAACGGGAGGCGATCCAACCGCTCTTCCAGTCGGCTCGTACCGGTATCGAGGTCAGGGATGGTGAGCTGCGTTGGTGGACGTTCGCAGGCGGCAAAATCAACGCCACGCTGCGTTATGGCCTGGAAGCCGTGGGTGGTGACTGGAAAATCACCACCGACAACATCCTCGTCAAGGCGAAGGGAGAGGGCATCACACCAGAACGTTTCCACGATGCCATCGAGCGATTGGCCACCCCGGAGATCTGGGACGACGCCAAGCACTGGAGGGATGTCGCTCAATCACTGCCGAACTACCGGCTGAGCAAATTCCAAGACCTGATGCCGGACTGGGTGGAGCAGGAGGTGGTGGCGGACTATCTGCTCTCAGCCTTAGAAGCCAAGAACTGGCTCACCAACACCATGGGCTAGCATGTATCAAAAGACAACTAGGCATGCCTCCTCCAACGGGAGAATGCACCAGGGCTCAGCAACGGGTTATTAATTGCACTTCGAATGAATTCAGTATTTTCTCGTGGCCAACACTGGCTCTCAAAACCATTAGAGGTCTTACTTGGATCCGCGGATCCCATAGCGCGTCTTGGACTGAGAACTATTAATAAACGGTTTAGACTTGAATCGGCGATAGCGGGCGGAAAGTCGTCCAAGACGTATTTTGGCAAAGACCTAGAACAAGGCGACTTGGTCGTCATTAAGCTGTTGATGTTTCCGCGCTCAGACCTTGAGCGCGCCTTATTTCACAATGAGATATATACCTTGCAGCACTTTGATGATATCCAACCCCGTATCACGCCAAGGATCTTTGTCTCTGGCGAGCTTTATGAAGGTGATATTATGTATATGGTAACCGAAAAGGTGGAGGGGAGGACCCTGGAGAGATACTTGCAAGACGACCTTTCATTCTTAAATCTAAATAGCAAGCTGGAGCTATTTCATAGGGTTGCCAGTTGCGTTGCCTCTTGTCTTGGACCTGGCTGGAACCACAGGGACTTGCATCCCGGGAATGTGCTTTTGCTAGAACAGACTCCCATTTGGCTAGGTCCAAATCTTTACTCACAGCCTGATCCAAAGACTATGTTGCTTGACTGGGGCCAATCCTACTGTGACCTTTTCGCACAATTTGATGATGCGCCCCCATTTATAGAGACACTCCATGGATGCTATTTCAAGTCTTTTACCGCATCTCTCTACTCATCGCCACCAGAGATCTTTCGCGAACCAGAATATCAGCATCGCACTATTAGCCTGTATGACTCATGGTCTCTTGGGCTGATTCTTCATCGGATTCTTACCGGCAAAAACTGTTTTGAGTTTCGATCTCTTGGCGACTATGCACAATCGCTAGCGAACAAAAACATTCATACGCTTATAGATAGTGCAGCTTCTCAGATATTAAGACAAGGCAATGAGCATTCGTTTCTCCTAAGTCAACTCTTTAAGCGGCTTGCGTGCGTCGACGCCGCGCAAAGGCTTCATGCTGGCACAGCGGCGCGTGTTTTGTGGGATCTAAGGATAGAAGGCTGGAGGCCTGCAAGCGAAGCTGAGGCCATTATGTATATCGCAAATCCATATTCCTTCGTGCCCGAGGGAGGCTGGAAGTATTCAAGGCTGCCCGAAATTGACGAGGGATGAAATGAGGCTGTATAAAGGCTTTCGGGACCCCCTATCATGCGGGCTTCATAAGAACCTATTTAGAACTTCCAGTCGCAATCCAAGAGACTTAGATCTATCCATCCACACAATTGCCGACATGTGGTTTTTTCGTGAATTTGGCATTCATGCGAGGAGCTCATGTCTCATTTGCTCGACAGATATTGAGCAGGCGCGGACATACGCGGGCCCTACTGGAAGCGTTATGCTGATCAACCCTGTCTCTCCATGCAAGATAATCTACGCCGAAAAAGTTCGAGACATGTATTCAATCACGCATGCCTGCCCAAATCCGCTCGACGCTGGTCCGATTAATAATTGGTTGGCAGCTATGGGCTACGAATGCGTTGATAGTCCGGGCCTGATAAGCAGTGAGCATTTTGGCGAGATCATGATTGACTGTGAGTCTTTTGTGGCAACCAACTTGGGCAGCGGGCTGGCCGCATGACAATGCATTGATATTGGCATTATGGACAGGGTTTGGTTTCGCGGGGCGATGGGCTTCATTGCATTGGCCTTCGTCTCTACAGCGAAACCATGAAGTGCACTGGATTAAGCATCGAGCATGACTATTAGCCGGCTTCATGCGCCACCATCCATACCCGCTTCAAAGGAAGGGACAGCCGGATATCTTCTGGCAGGTGCTCATAATGAGTAAAAAGCTTCTCCAGGAGCTCTTTGCGACTCCAGAGGCGCACTCGGAAAAAATCCCGTGCCAACACCTTCTGAACATTGGGCCTGAAGCCATCCCAGCTCACGAACAGACAGCTCTCAGCACCGAACTTCTGCCCCGCGCCGATCAGCTTGTCGACCGTGGGTCGATCCACGGGATCCGAGCCTGACTTCACCTCCACGCAGATCTGCGGCTTCCCGAAGCCCAGCTCACCCCCACCGGCCAGGATGTCGGCTCCGCCATCTGCGCCTTCTGGGCTGCGGTAGGTGGTGTATCCCTCCGCCTGCAGGATCGCCTCCACCAGCAAGGCCAGGTCGTGCCCCTTGAAACGGGCCTCGATCAGCCGTTCGATGCGATCGGCCGCCAGTTCTTCGAGGTTGACGTTGACGGCCTCTGCTGCCTCCTCACTGCCGGCACTCCCTTGGACACCGGCCGGCGTGCGCGGCGCGGAGTCCTTCACGCCCTCGGCCTGCCAGTTGCGTACGGCCATCGCCTTGACCCGCGCCTCAGCGTCGTTGCGCTGGATCCGGCAGATGGTCATGAACGCCCCGAAGGAATACAGCAGGTCTTGGGGGAAGACTGTCCGGGGGATCAAGCCGCTGAACCAGTTGATCTCGCGCCAGTGGTAGTAGGGGTTCGGGCCTGCCGGTTCGAAGCGGTAGTCGCCGGTGAGCTCGCCGAAGTACAGGCCCGACTGGAGCTTCGAGGGCATCACCACCCAGTCGCCGATGGCCATTTCCTTCACGAACGGCCAGACCTGGGAGGACCAGTTGACTAGGGCCTTGGCCTTCTCATCAGGGAAGCGCTCCTCCAGCACCCGGATCAACCCCTGGCGATCAGGAAGTGCTCCCAGATCGACATCCAGTCCATCCCAGGCCACGTACACCCGGCCCTCATCAAGGAACTTCTGCTCGTGTTCACCGCGGGAGCCGGCGCGGATCAGCCAGAGGGTCATGGATTCGTGCCTCCAGTCCCATGCAACCGCACCGCCTCCTCGTATTCCGTCCCGATCCCCAATCCTGAGTCTTCATCAGGCATAAGCCGTTTCATGCCCACGTGGATCAGGCAGGCCAGGGCCAGGTCGCTCCAGCTACCGGGCAGGGTCTTGAGACTGCGGGAGGTGCCCGGCTCGTTGATTTGTAGCCCGCCCTGACCCATGGCCGCTACCTCGCTGAGCACCGCCATGAAGCGCTGCTGATCCATCCCCTCGAACAGCTGCAAGGCCTGGAGGCAGTAGCTCACGGCGTCCTGCCGCAATCCCTCGGGCTGCTCGGCCCGCAGATCCCGACTGGCGATGCTGCCCCGCAGGTCCTTGGCCTTGTTGGCCAGCTCGCCGTAGGGCTGGGCCTCAATCACGTGCAGCAGCAACCGATCGGCCTCGTCGCGGTGTTCCACTGGATCCAGCTCCAGCAACGCCTGGGCCAGGTTGAAGGTGGTAACCAGGTCATCCGGTGCCACCGCCAGGGCCTGGCGAAAGCGTTCGATGCCGGCGGCCAGGGCCCCGGCGATCACCAGCAGGCTACCAAGGCTGCGGAGGGCAAAGGCGTTCCATGGCTCCAGCTCGATCGCTGCCTCCAGGGCCTGCCTTGCTTCTGAGCGGTCCTCCTGCCTGAGCGCGGCCAATCCCAGCGCCACCTGCGCATTGGCCTGGGCGTGGGTATCACCGGCGTTGGCGATCACCGCCCGGCGCAGTAGCAGCCGGGCCTCCTCCAGCCGGCCCTCTTCGCTGGCGAGGACGCCCAGGTTGTAGAGGGCCTCCGGGTGCTCGGGCTCGAGCTGCAGCAGGGTTTCCAGCAGCGGCCGGGCCTCATCGAACCGGCGTTGCTGCAGGAGCGGGCCGATGGACGCCATCGCCGGTGCTCCCGGCCCTGCCGGTTCCGCTGTCGTCGGCTCCCAGGCCACCTCAATGCGGCCGGCGGCGAACACCACCGAGAGCTGACCGTCCATGGAGGCATAGGACTTCTGGAAGTAGTCGGTCACTGCCCGGTGGAACTCCTCGGTGGCCGGTGTTCGGCTGCCGTCCGGCAGCAGGGCGGGAGAAGGCCTCAGGGCAAGTCTTGGCGCGCAACGGTGGCTAAGGTTGTCTTGATCGACCGATTCGAGCAGGTCAGTCCCTGCGGGATGAGGCAAGATAGAGACATGACTGACTCCACACGCAACCCAGCGGCCATGCAGTTCCTCCGTCGTACGGCGGATCAGAGTCGGGTCGTGAACGTAAAAATCACAACAGTCCTCAAGAACAAAGGCAGGAAACCCCCTGGGCAGGCAGGCGCCTTTGCTGCCTTGGACCGCCTTTACTTAGAGAACTCAGAGGCGCTCCGTCGCCTGGCTGATGGGTGAGGAGCCAACCTGGTTGCTCCGCGAGTGGGTTGACGAAGCTCACTCACGAGCTTTGCGTACACATTGTGGACTTCCTGGTATTCGTGATGCCAATGCTCTTGAAGCTGCCATAGCCTCACCACGCAACCTTTGGGCCTATGGCAACGAATCTGACCTGTTTATCCTAAGCGCGCACCTTCTAGTTGCTGTGGCTAAATGTCACGGGTATCTCGACGGCATGAAGCGAACAGCACTTTCTACTGCTGTGATGTTTCTTGGCGCAAACGGTATTGAAGTCCATCTCGATGATGTCAAGGCGGAATTGTATACGCAGCGTGCTGCCCGCTGCACGGAAGCAAAAAGGGAGAAGGTCGAGATGTCTATCGCTTTTTGGCTGAATATGGCATCACGTGAGAACGATTGAGTTGCAAGCCCGCAGTGTTCTTGAGCCAATCAGAAGGCGCGCAAGCCTCCGGGATGTCATCCGACCCCACTTTTATGGTCTTCTATGGCCTGGCGGCAGCAGCGGGATCTCGATCACCGCCCCCTGCTCGATCGGGTAGCCCTCCATCTCCAGATGAAAGTCGCTGCAGACCAGGGTCAGCGGTGGCTCCAGGCCCAGGGCCTCCATGAACACCAGCACCACGTCCTCGCCGGGCCCTGCGGCATCGGGGTGGCGTCTGACGTCCTGCTTGAACCGCAGGGCCGTGTACTTCTTGAGGTCAGGCCGGGCCGAGAGCACGTTGGTGCGGAGGTAGCCGCAGGCCCGCGAAGCGGTAGCGGGCGTTGCCGTACTCGGTCTGATTCACGAACAGCGTGTAGGGCTCATCCCCATCCGGCCCGGGCTAATCGTCTTGGGTGGTGATGTGGAACTGAGACACGCTGGTGCTTCCCCTTGGGCAGTGCCCCCAGCATCCGCCATCCGGTCAGGACGCCCGCTTGGGAGCCTTGGTGGCTGTTTAAGTACAACGATCTCGCGAGCATCGTGCAGGAGAAGCGGACCTGGCCAAGCAGACAAAGGGAGTGATCTCAGGCTCCACCGAGGCGATGGCCTGATGAATGCGGTTCTGGGCCACGCACGACAAATGGCGGAAAGACGGAGCAAAAGACACTCGAAAGACTCCGCGTGAGCACCGGTAGGCTCCAATCAGCACTCCACCGCCGATCTGCCGGTGACCGATACAACCGCCAGGAACCCAGGCCGCACGAGCGCCCCAGGCCTGGCGTCGCTGCTCGCTGGGCTGCTGTGGGTGCCGCTACCGAGCGCGGCTGCGGGTGTGAGCCACGGGGCCGGGGTGTTGGAAACGCTGGAGCAGGGAGCTCCCGGGGTTCGCCGCACGTCTGTTGTCCTGCTGGCCCAAGCGCTAGCCCCTGCTGACTCTGCGATCCCGAAGGAGGTTCAGGGGTGGGCGGACGGCGCCGTAGCCGCTTACACGCAGGGCGACCCAGTAGCAGCCCTGCGGCTGCAAAGGCAGGTGCTGGCTTGGCTGCAAGCGAATCGGCGGGCCCTGGATGTGTTTCGGGCGCGGGCATTCATCAACCTGGGGACCTTCCTCAGCGCAGTGGGGCAGCAGCAGGAGGCAATGGCACCAACCGAGGAAGCGGTTCGGATCCTGAGGCAGCTGGAGGGCAGCCAGCCTGAAGCACGGCGGTTTCTGGCCATAGCCCTGAACAACCTGGGCAAGTTCTTGGGCGAACGGAGCCGCCATCAGGAGGCGCTGGCCCCCACGGAAGAAGCGGTAAAAGTCTTTCGACTGTTGGCGGAGACCAACCCGGCCTTCCTGGGCGGGCAGGCCATAGCCCTGAGAAACCTGGGCATTTGGTATAGGGAACTGGGGCGCCGCCAGGAGGCGCTGGCCTCCACAGAAGAAGCGGTGAAGGTCTTTCGCCAGTTGACGCAGACCATACCGGCCTACTTGGGCGAACTGGCCGCTTCCCTGAACAACCTGGGCATTTGGTACAGCGAACTGGGACGCCGTCAGGAGGCGCTGGCACCCACGAAAGAAGCGGCAAAGATCTATCGAGACCTGACGAAGACCAACCCCACCTACCTGAACGATCTAGCCATGGCCCAGAACAATCTGGGCAAGTTCCTAGGGGAGCTGGGCCGCCGCCAAGAGGCGCTGGCACCCACAGAAGAAACGGTGAAGACCTTTCGCCTGATGGCGCAGACCAACCCGGCCTTTCTTGGCAAGCTGGCCATAGCCCTGAACAACCTGGGCATCCGCTACACAGACCTTGGCCGCCACCAGGAGGCGCTGGCCCCCACAGAAGAAGCGCTGCACATCTGTCGCGAGTTGGTGAAGACCAACCCAGCCTTGCAGGGCGATCTGGCCATTTCCCTGAACAACCTGAGCGTGTCTTACAGCAACCTGGGCCGCAGCCGGGAAGCGCTGGCCCTCTCAGAAGAAGCGGTGAAGGTCTATACAGACCTGGCGAAGACCAACCCGGCTTTCCTAAACAATCTGGCCACTTCCATGGACAACCTGGGTTCGAAATACATCGAACTGGGCCGCCGCCAGGAGGCGCTGGCACCCAAAGAAGCAGCGCTGAAAATCCGCCGCGAGCTGGCGAAGTCCAACCTGGCCTACCAGGAGAATCTGGCCATATCTACCAACAACCTGGCCGTCCTGCAGCTGCAACTGGCCAACCCCAACGCCGCCGTGCCGCTGCTGCGAGAAACGGTGAGCACGGATGTGACCTATCTGCAGGGCCAGCTGCCGCTGCTGCCGGAAAGCCGGCGGCTGGAGCTGGTGGCGGTGTTCGGTGATCGCTGGCAGATCTCCTTCTCGCTGGCGCAGCAGGGTGAGGCGGGCGCGTCCCTGGCGCTCTTCACGCGGCTGAACCGCCAGGGTCTGCTGCAGGACATTCAGCGCAGTCAGGCGCTGCTGGCCCGTAGTGGCTCGCAGCGGACCCTGTTTGAGCAGCTCACGATGGTGACGGCCCAGCTGGCCAGCACCACCCTCACCCCGGAGCAGCAGGCACCGTTGCTGGCCCGCAAGGAGCAGCTGGAGCAGGAGCTCTACCGCCAGCTGCCGCAGGTTCAGCCGCGGCTCGTGGAGCCGCCGCAGATCGCCCGTCGGTTGTCGCCTGGATCGGCATTGGTGGAGTTCCAGCGCTACCGGTCCCACGACGGCAGCACGGATCAGTACGGCCCGTCCCGCTACCTGGCCCTGCTGCTGCGCCCCGACGGCACGATCCGCGCCATCGCGCTGGGGGAGGCGGCGCCGATCGATGCGGCGGTGGCTGAGGCGGTGGCCGCCAGCGCTGATGCCAATCAACAGGCCGGCGCTGCTGAGAAGCTGGCGGCAGTGAGCCGGCTGGTGCTGGCGCCGTTGCAACGCGAGTTGACGGGGGTGCGGGAGCTGTTCGTCTCACCGGATGGGGAACTCAACCGCTTGCCGTTCGCAGCCCTGCCGGTGGCGGGGCCAAAGCAGGGTGGCATTATTGATGGCCCCATCACGGCCGATGGCCAGACCCTGGGCGATGCGGTGGCCTTGCGGCTGCTCACCACCGGCCGCGACCTACTGCGGCTCCAGCGACCCGCCAAGGGCGGCGCGGCGCCGGTGCTGATCGCCAACCCTGATTTCAACGCCGCCTCCCCCTCAGCCACAGGCGGCGCGAGCGCCTTAGCCGCCACCGCCGCCACTGCTGCGGGCCCAAGTGTGCTCCGCGCCGGCCAGCAACGCTCCCCCGGCTTGCGTGGCCTCACCGCCTGGCAACCGCTGGCGGGCACGGAGCAAGAAGCCCGCCAGCTGGCACCCCTGCTGGGCGGCGGCGCGGTGATCAGCGGCCCGGCCGCCACCGCCACTGTGGTGCTGGCCCAGCGGGCGCCGCGGATTCTGCACATCGCCACCCATGGCTTCTTCCTGGCGGATCAGGCTCCAGCCGGTGGCATGGCGGCACCTGGCGCCCCCAGCCGGGAAGACCCGCTGCAGCGCAGCGGCCTGGTGTTCGCCGGCGCCAACCGGCCCGATGCCAACCCCAGCGACGACGGCTATCTCACAGCTGCGGAGGCCACCGCCATGGACCTGGATGGAACCGAACTGGTGACCCTTTCGGCCTGCGAAACCGGCCTGGGCGGTGTACGCAGTGGAGAAGGGGTGTACGGCCTGCAGCGAGCATTAGCCGTAGCTGGCGCACGCTCCACCCTGCTCAGCCTGTGGAAAGTGGCGGACGGCCGCACGGCGACCTTCCTGGCGAAGTACTACCAGCGCCTCAAGGACGGAGAAGGACGTGCTGAGGCCTTGCACAACACCCAGACCGAATACCGAAACAGCGAGGACACCAACCTCAACGACATCCGGGTGTGGGGCGCCTTCCAGCTGAGCGGCGACTGGCGGCCGATCCGGGGGAGGTGAAGGGTGGGGCCATCACCACGAGGTAACCCAGGTCTGTTGGTTCATACTTGGCGCAGCATCATGTCCCCTGCCGTGGCGGGTCGTTCTGCGCTCCATCCCACCTCGATCTCCGCCGGCATGGCATTGGTGCTGTTGGGGGCCATACCTGCCAGCGCCACCGACCTCAATGCCGCCGTACAGGCCAGCTCGGCGCAGTTGCGCCGGGCCTGGGCTGCGGATCCCGGCACCGCATCGCTGCCCTTCCCCCAGGTGGTGCTGTTGCCGCCCGGTGTTGTTGCCAGCGGCGCCTGCAGCCCGGGCGCCCCGGCCAGGAAACCAGCCCCCAGGGCCTTGGCTTGCGTCGCCCGCAACCAGGTGCTGCTGCAGCATGGCCTGATGGCTACGGCCTTCAACGACTACAACACCCCTGCCGTGACCTACTGGATCGCCGTGGGCCTGGCTGAGATCATCCAGCCCAAGGACACAGCCCTCAGCCCCGCCGCCGCCAACCTGCAGGCCAACTGCCTGGCTGGTGTACTTCTTGGTGCCGGCTCGCGCCAGCCTTCCGCCCCGAACGCCGACACCGTGGTGCAGGCGGCCGGCAGGGCCTACGGCGATGGCGTCAACGCCGCAGTGGGCACCACCGAGCAACGGGCCTACGCCGTGCTCAGCGGCTACGGCGGCACCCCCTCCGGCTGCTCCACGGCGGAGATGGCCGCTCTGGCTCGGGGGGTGGTGCCCGAACCGGCCAAGCTCGCCACCCTGGCCGAAGGGCTTCGCGCAAACAGCAACCTCGCTAGTGCCTATCGCAGCCAATGCCAGCCGGTGGGCAAGAAACCCTGCCCCAGAACCACCGCCTCCACCCTTGGCTCCTCCCAATCCACCGGGCCCTGATCCATGAAGGATCGCCCGCCGCGGCCACCTGCTGATCCCCCCGCCAAGGCAGGCCTCCCCGGCCTGGCCCGTCGCCGTAGCTGGTTTCGGACCCGCTCCTGGATGCGATCGGAACACCTCCAACAGTGGACTCAAACCCTGGTGCTCCTGATTGGCGCCGTCTGGGGGATCTACACCTTTTGGTACAAGGACATCTGGGTTCCCTCCTTGCAGCCCGCCAACCTCACCCTTGACAGCACCATCACCCCGGTAGCCGGCAGTGTTGCACGCACCGGCGACCGGGAAACCATCCTTCAAGTTAAGGCCACCAACTCAAGCACTAGGCCGGTGTATCTGTTGGGCAATTATTGGCTTCTCACTGGTCTTCCGCGAATCACAAACCAACCACCAATACCGACAACAGAAGAACAGCTTCTCCCCCTGGCGAATCAGGTGTTGCAGCAGGACAATCTCTCCCACTTCGAAAGCGCCGTTCCCATCCAGCAGGATCCTGTCTTCCTCGCGGTTGGCCGACTGTTCGACGATGATGTCATTCAGCCCGGAGAAACCATCAGGCGCAGCCTGCTTGTACGCATTCCCCGCGGCATCCAGGCTCTTGAACTCAGGGCGCTCCTCCCCTTGCTGCACCGGAGGCCAAGCCAGAAGACCCTCTTCAATGGCCGAACCCTGGGCTGGAAGCTGACCGATCTGTTCAACCTCGAACCCCAACTTTGTCCCCCTAAAGAGCCCACCACAAAGCAAGGCGTTCAACCCGGTGCACCCAGACCCAGCGCCCCCCCCTGCGAGCTGGTCTACTACCAAACCATCGCCGAACAAATCGCGAGCTTCGATTCGCACTACTTCCTCGTCAACCTCCGCGAGCAATTCGCCCTGCCCAACGGGGCTGGTACGGCACCGTGAGGCCATCCCATTTCACGAGAGGACAGTTGACGGACATTTGCTGATCCAGGCATGTGGGTCACAGCAACTTTTTTACATCTAAGGAATTCTGGCTAATCATCCCCGTAGCTTCGCAAAAAAACTTTTGCAAATTCTGGTGATCTGTTGTGGTTTCCACGCGCCCCCCCCCACCAGTAGCGGACACTTTGCGTGGGGCACGGTGACCGCCATTGCGCCGATCATCCCCAACAGCCCAATAGTGGTGGCGACGGTGAGCTGGGCCGATAGCGACACAAGCCAGGTGAACGTGACCAACCTCGAGATCCAGCCGGGCAATCCACCGCTCACGCCCCGATGAGCCGGCTGACGCCCGAATCGATCCGCGCCAGCCAGGCCGAACTGCCGCCGATCGCCGCGGTGATCACCGAGCTGCGCCGCCAGGACCCGACCATCCAGCAGGAGCAGCACCGCTACCGCTCGCCGCGGGGCTTCCAGCACTGGGCCAATCACCTGGCCTATGCCGCCCTGATCGAGGCGGGTCTGCAGGTGATGAACCAGCTGGCTGACCCGATCGGTTTCTGGGCCGCCACCACCTGCCGCTGGGCATGGATCGTGGAGGCACCACCCCGCTTCCTGGCGCCGGAGCTGGCGGAGGCCTTCCGCCGAACACCCTCACCCCACCTCGATGAGGAGTTGCCGCAGGTGCTGCCCTGTTTCCGGCTGATGCTTCCCGATGGGGCCCTCTTCACAGAAGACGGGGTGCCGATCCCTTGGTGATCGTGGCCGACCTGCGGGCGATGGCTGACTGGCTGCCGTCCTAGGCCCAGCGGATCAGCGGCATCAGCTGCGTCGGCCTGGACCTCGATGGCAGCAGCTACCTCACCCGCCATTCCTTCCAGCAGATCGGCGAGCGCAATCCCACCGTGGAGGACCAGAGCCATCCGGCCTGGCAGTGGGTTGAGCAGGCAGTGCAAAACACCAACCAGTGAATGGAGGGCCTGGCGATCAATGCCCTGCTGGTTGAGCTCTACCAGCCGGAACTGCTCAGCAACGGACCTGCCGCTAAGGTGACTAGCGGCAAGGGTTTTTCGGCTGGCACTGATGACGACTCCAGCGCCGTGAGACCCCAAGGCCCGGTGTGGATCGGCAAGGACTTCCGCCTTGATCGCTCCCCCAGGGTTCCCGCAGCAGGCGACCCAGTCGGCACCATCACCCCCTCCCTCACCCCCACCTCCAGCTCCTCCACCCACCCAGCCCCCAGCTGCTCCTGCCGCACCAGCAGCCACAGCGCCTACCAGAGGGGATCTGCCGCCGGCAGAGCGATCAGGCCGGCCTCCCGCCAGGGGGAGTGGGCAAACAGGGAGGGAAGGGCTGGCAGGAGCAGGCGCTCGCTTTGCAGCAGCTCCACCCAGGTGGCAAGGTCGAGGCTGTCGCAAGTGCGCAGGGAGAGCAGACCCTGACGGCGCAGATCGGCATGCAGCAGCGGCTGGTGGCAAGCCGGCGGCAGCAGCACCGCCGGGCGGGGCAGCGCTGCCGGGCGGTGGCTGGCATCGCTGCTGTCGGCCATCCCGCCCGAGGCGGCCCTGTTGTTGGTGGGCGATGTGGACCAGCTGCCCTCGGTGGGCCCCGGCCAGGTGCTTGTCGATGGGATCACCAGCGGTGCCATCCCGGTGGCCCGGCTGACGGAGGTGTTCCGCCAGGCGGCCTCCAGCCGTATCATCACCACCGCCCACGCCATCAACGCCGGCACCATCCCCGACCTGCGCTCCCCGCCCGAGGGCGAGAGCAGCGATTTTTATTTCCTGCCCGCCGAGACCCCCGAGCAGGCGGTGGCATTGATCCTCAAGGTGGTGGGCGAGCGCATCCCGGCCCGCTTTGGCTTTGATCCGATCGGCCAGGTGCAGGTGCTCTGCCCGATGGCCCGCGGCGGCTGTGGGTCGCGCTCGCTCAATATCGAGCTGCAGAAGTTGCTCAATCCCGACCCCGCCGAGCAGGTGGAGCGTTTCGGCTGGCGGTTTGCGCCGGGCGACAAGGTGATGCAAATCGCCAATGACTACGAAAAGGAGGTGTTTAACGGTGATGTCGGCAGCATCGACGCCATTGACGCCGACAACAGCGAGGCCGGCCTATGCCTGCACGATCCACAAGAGCCAGGGCAGCGAATATCCCGCCGTGGTGATCCCCCCTGCTCACCCAGCACTACGCCATGCTGCAGCGCAATCTCGTCTATACGGGCCTCACTCGCGGCAAGCAGCTAGTGGTGCTGGTGGGTCAGAAGCAGGCTCTTGCCATGGCTGTGAAGAATCACCTGGGCCGCAGGCGCTACACCAAGCTGGCGGAGTGGTTGGGGGTGGCGGCGATTCATCTACATAAAGGGATCTGATCGTCAGGGTTCGGCCTGAGCCGTGATCGCACGAAGCTCAAGGCCTCCAGCTTGATGCCCAGTAACAACTTGTTGTCATTCAGCGATGAGGCGGGTTACCGCATCTGTAAAGGTACTCAATCGCTGAGTCAACGACCTGAAGCCCCAGCTCCGAGCACTAGAAGATGCCAGTAATGAAATAAGAAAATTTCGGCTACCAAGATAACGGCGGCGAGTGTCTGATCAGGGGCTGGGTTGCCGCCATGGCCTAGGTGCAAATGCGTTTAGGTTTATAAAGTAAACAAAAAGCATGTCAAGATCATGAAAAAATTTACTGCTACGTTAGCTCTGCAATTCCTGCGTCGACTGCGTCGTTTCGTTGGTATGGGAAGTGCCTTGATGGTTGCGGTTGGGTTTCTTGTTCTGGCGCCTCTGTTCACTCCATCGGCAGCCTTCGCCGCCGACACAACCGGCAACTGGAACCTGGATGACGGCTCGGGCCACCGCCTGGGCGCAGTGCTCTTTGAGCGCTCCGATATCAACTCCCCCTCTGGTCTGCGACTGAGACTTAATGCGGAGTCTGCCGGGCTGAAAATGGATCACACCCATCCCTTGGTGCTGAGAGATGGCAATCAACAGACCTGGAGTTTGGCCAACCTCAGCAAGGAATTGCTGACCACCGCAGGTGGCAAGATCCCGATGGATTCCTCCCAATACAACGCCGGCTGCCTCAATCCGATCCCAACCGATGGCATCATGATGCAGTTCATTGTGCCTAGTTCCGAAGGTGACCTGACTTTTGATCTAGTCCCCGGCCAGATTCAGACATTGCACTCCTTGACAGAAGCTACCAAAGGTTGCTCAAAGACTGGGATATCTGGTTAATTCTGAGATCCGAACCACTCCAAAAGTGGTTCTTTTTTTTTGGTATGGCCTGGGCAACACGCACCCCGTTGCATTGCAGTTGTACGGCAAAGCTGTGCCCAGCTGGCGGGTTTGATCAGAGCCAATGCAGGGGGTAGGGCATCGCTCCCGGCACCCAGCGGCTGAAGGCCCAGGCCAGGAGCACCAGCAGCAACGGGACTTCTTTCCTGACACAGGGGAACCCTCCGACGCCTCCGAGGCCCATTGGCTCAACGCCGCCCGTCAGGTAGCCTTCGGCGCCTGATCTCCCCTGGCCCAGAGTTGGGGCCCCTGCTAGGGGTTTAGGGCGTTAGGTCCATCGAGCCCCCCAAGCTGCTGATCTGCGAAGCCCACCACGGCCCGCGCCACCGCCAGGGCCAGCGCTCCATCCTTTTCATCGAACAGATCCACCGGAGCCTCATCGCCATCCGGGTAGCGGCTGGCGGTGGTCATCCGCTGCAGGGGTTTCAGCGGCAATTGG
>JAPLIC010000041.1 GCA_026389315.1 Cyanobacteriota bacterium | reverse complement strand
TCCGCTTCTGAAATCCCGGCAGGAGTGGTGCTCATCACAGGCGGTCTCTGCCTGAGATGCAACCAGGAATCAATCTTCCGTCAAGAGTTCAACAGGGCTGAAGTTCGCAGTGAGCAGTCCCGCCCCCTGAACAGGTACACAGGGATTTGCCCGGTAACTCGGAAGGACAGAAAAAGGAGTTCCTTTACGATGTGTCGTCTTTTGCGAATACCGTAGGTGGTGACTTGATAATTGGAGTAGACGAAGACAAGGGGCTCCCAACCGAGATTCCCGCATTTTCATGCTTGAATATTGATGAGGAGCTGCAGAGGCTAGACAGTATTTTAATGTCTGGAGTTGAGCCAAGGCTTAAATATCAAACACGTGTAGTCATCCATCCAAATGGTGGTCACGTTCTTATTGTGAGGGTCGAAAAATCAGGGCTCGCTCCACACCGAGTAATATATAATGGAAGTGATAAGTTCTATGCTAGAAACTCAGCAGGCAAGTATCCCCTCGATGTTTCTGAGCTGCGTTATGCATTTCTTCTTGGAGCATCAGCGTCCACTCGGTTACGTGATTTTAGGATAAGTAGGCTGGCGTCAATTGCCGCTGGCGAAGGCCCGCTCATGAATGAAGGGAGCCCTGTTCTTGTTTTACATCTTCTTCCACTTGCTGCATTTACATCTCAACAAGAACTCGATATATCCAAGTACTATCGCGTACCAATATGGCCAATCGGAGCAAGTTCTATACGTTCGCAGATAAACATTGATGGAGTATTGCATTTCGAGGCGAATCGGAAAGAGATCTTGTCGAACTATGTTCAGCTATACAGAAATGGGAGCATCGAAGTTGCCGACGAGTTCGCGTTTACCTCCGATGAACACGGCAATAGTCTAGCGCCATTGAAGGCTATTGAGGAGAGGATTAACAAATACCTGCCTAAATATCTTGAGTGCATGAAAGAGATAGAGGCTAGCCCCCCGATCTATCTATTTCTTTCCATCGTAGGCGGAAGGGGCTGCCGTGCTTATACAGGCAGCCTGCTTTCAGATGTAATGAGTTTTCCTCAACTCAAGCGAGATCTGTTAATGCTCTCAGAAATCGTGATTGATGATCTGACGTTAGACTTCCAAGCTGCCATTAAGCCAATATATAATAGGCTTTGGAATGCCTTTGGTTTCCCGGAGTCCCCTTTTTAGTGCGGTGACCGTTGGCCAATGATGATTAAGCTTTTCGGTGGCGATGCCTCCCAACAGGCCCCTCGAGTGGACAGGCCCCCGTTTGTCATCTATATCGCCACCGCAGGCTCCTTACCTGCCACTCAAGGGCAGCGTTAGGCATAGCACCACCGTGTTGCGTCAGCTCTCCGGCTGTGCGATTGCATTCGGCCTGCCACTGCTAGCATCACCGGTGTGAACGGCACTCACCGTAAGACCCTTGAGAAGTTGCTCGCAAATCCCGTCAATGGGAACATTGAGTGGGCTCGAATCGAATCTCTGCTCAAAGCAGTTGGCTGCAGGGTTGTTGAAGGGGCAAGCTCATCCGTCACGTTTGAGTTTAACGGCAGAAAATGACCCTCCACCGACCTCATCTTAAACAAGCACTACGCTATCGGTTCCTGGCCATTCGGGACTTCATTGAACGCGTGGAAATCAAGCCATGATCAATTCCATGATCTACAAGGACTACACAGCCAGTATGGTCTTCGATACTGAAGACAAGTTTATTGTTGGTCGTGTCGTGGATATCGACGACATTATCTCGTTTCACGGCGAGACGATACCCGAGTTTGAGTCCAACTTTCATGCAGCCATCGTTGACTATCTAGCCGCATCCCAGGAACTTGGTTCTTCGCCGGAAAAGCCCCAGCCCGCCCAGCCGGGCGCAATGGGTACGGCTATGCCTCCATGTGGCCAAACCCACGCCGCAAGCAATCAGGCCAAGCTGGAGCCATGACCCCCTCCAATCAGGCCCCCGTCTCCGAGCCAAGCCACTGGGACCAGCGCTACCAAGAGGGCAGTGACGGCTGGGAGCTGGGGCAGCCCGCCCCACCCCTGGACCGGTTCTTGCGCAGCCATCCGCAGGCGCCCCGATCACCGGGCAGGGTGCTGGTGCCTGGTTGTGGACGCGGCCATGAGGTTGCCCTGCTCGCAGAGCTCGGCTTCGGGGCTATCGGCCTGGATTTCAGTGGCGAAGCCTTGCGTGAGGCCCGCAGGCTCCATGGCGAGACCCGGGAGACGTTGCAGTGGCTGCAGGCCGATCTGTTCGACCGGCGGGCGTTGGCGGCGGCGGGCCTGACTGCCGGCAGCCTCAGCGGCATCGTGGAGCACACCTGCTTCTGCGCCGCGATCCCGGCCAGAGGCAGGAATACATCGCCACTGCGTGCCGGCTGCTGGCACCGGGCGGCTGGTTGCTGGGGCTGTTCTGGTGCCATCACCAGCCCGGCGGGCCGCCCTGGGGCAGTGATCCAGAGCTGGTGGCAGCCCAGTTGCGCCAGGCCGGCCTGGTGCCGGAGATCTGGCAGCCGGCCAGCGGTTCGGTGGACAAGCGCCAAGACGAATGGCTGGGCCTGTGGCGCACGGCACGACCCTGATCGCCTGCCTGAATCGGGCCAGGCCACTATGGGCACAACGACCCTGGGGGCTACGGCCATGGATCCGGCCACGGCCCTCGCCTGGGCGCTGCTGTCGCTGGCCGCCGCCGCCGCCCTGGGTCTGGTGATCTTGATCGCCGGGCTGGCGCTGGTGTTTGCCCGGGCGCCGAGGCTGGCGCAGCTTCCGGCACCTGACGCGGCCGCGTCCGTGGCTCTGGCCCTGGCCAGCACCTCGCTGACGGTGGTGGTGCCCGCTTACAACGAAGCGGCCAACATCGCCGCCTGTCTCAGCAGCATCCTGGGCAGCGAGGACCCCTGTGGCGACTGGCGGGTGCTGCTGGTAGACGATTGCTCCACCGATGCCACGGTGGCGATCGCCCGCCAGGCGGCAGGGGCCTGCGGATCCAGCGCGCCCCGCTTCACGCTGCTCGATGCCGGGCCCCGGCCGGTGGGTGAACGCTGGGTGGGCAAGAACTGGGCCTGCAGCGTTGCCATGGAGCAGGTGCAGAGCGATTGGGTGCTGTTTGTCGATGCCGATGTGCGCCTGCAGCCGGCCAGCCTGCGGCGCGCCCTGGCCCAGGCGAGCGCCGAGGGGGCGGATCTGTTCAGCCTGGCGCCGCGGCTGAGTTGCGGCTGCCTGGCGGAATGGCTGGTGCAGCCGATCATGGCCAGCCTGCTGGGGCTTGGCTTTCCGATCGAGGCCGCCAATGATCCCGCCAGCCCGGTGGCCTTCGCCGCCGGGCCATTCATGCTGTTTCGCCGCAGCGCCTACGCAGCGATCGGCGGCCACCGTGCCCTGGCGGCCGAGGTGGTGGAAGACCTGGCCTTAGCGCGACGGCTCAAGCAGGGCGGCTTTCGCCTGCGCTACCTGCTGGGGCTGGATGCGCTCGAGCTGCGCATGTACAGCGATTTCGCCTCCCTCTGGGAGGGCTGGACCAAGAACTGGCTGTTGGGCCTCGATGGCGATGTGGCCAGGGCGCTGGCGGCTTCGTCGGTGGTGCTGCTGATGTTCAGTGGCCCCTGGTTGCTGGCACCGGCTGCGGGGCTGGCCCTTTTGGGGCTTGCCCCTGTGGGGCTTGCCGCTGGGGGGCACGCCCCAGTGGGGCTGCCGGACCAGCGGCTGGTGCTGCTGGCCGCCCTGGCCTTCGCCCTGGCGGGTATCAGCCTGCAGCTGGTGCTGCGCCTGTGGATCCGCCGCCAGTTCCAGGTGCCGCTCACCCTCTGGTGGTTGATGGGAGCTGGTGGGCTGGTGGTAGCCGCGATCGGGCCGGTGTCGGTGTGGCGCACCCTCAGCGGCCGCGGTTGGACCTGGAAGGGGCGGCCGTTGGCGTAAGCGCGGACGGGGAATCTTGCGGCAGCCTATGTAATTGCTGACAAGATCTGGCGAGCTGATCGTCAATAAGGTGTCCCCATCTCTAAGGTCATTGTTTGTAGGCCCTGCAGCAAGCCACTTTGTTAATGCCTGGAGTTGCCCCGATTTCGTGGACAGGTCTTCAGTTGCTCCGGTTCCACCCGGCGGTGGCCCTGGTCCCTGTTAAGGGTGTCCGTCACGAGGGCTGTATCCAGGCAATGAGCCAGCTCTCATTCATCACAGCGCTCCAACACGGTCTGAATCACGGCGGGGGCGATGCGGAAGTCGTTGGCGTGGAGCTCGGCGAACACGGCCCGAGCGGAGTCAATCAGGCGCCGTTGGCGGGCCATGGCGATCACCGCGGCCGTGCCCGCCACCTTGATGCCGAACGCCGCCGCAACAGCGCGGCCGGCCCGTTCGGCGATCTGCCAGGAAAGTTGACGCGGGACAGGGCGATCAGCAGCAGCGTCCCGTGGAGTGGTGTTATTCAGAAGGAGCAGCCCCGGCCCAGCCGGGGCTGAAGGTTCGCCTCCCTCAGTTTTCTGTTGTTGCAATGGGTGGGCTGGTCTGTGTCTTGTCGCAGGGTGGACTGGAAGTAGGGGGAGGATCGCAGGTTTTAGAGCTTCAAAAGGTTCGGGAGTCCCATGGCGAGCCGTATTGGCAGGGGCCGGTCGTGAGCCGATACTGGGGCTTTATCGGTCATTCCAGCAATAAAGGGGGGTCAGGGGTTGAATTGCAGCGGCATTAAGCTAGCCAGCGCAAGCCTTTCCATTGCGCGATGCCGGTTTCGAACCAGCGACATCCTGCATGTAATGCGGATATGCGCCGCTTAGAAACCCTGCAGCTAAATGGCCTTGAGGGTGCCAGCGAACACGAGGGGTAACTCGGGGGGAAACTTTCAGGGTCGCTTCCCCTCAGGAGGGGGGTTGCACCATAGAGTTCTCCCAGGTTGCCATGGCTATCAGCATCGCCTCAGCGGTATTTTCTTAACACAGGAATGCCGTAGCTTGAGCGGCCAGGACCCGCATTCGGACGCCGTGGGGTCAGAGCTGGAGCCTCGGCTTGCAGCGGTAGGCGTAACCAGCTGCAGGATCCCCCTAACCGCTCGGAGGGCCTAATACCAGACTAAAATAGACGTTAAGCAGCTCGAATGGGTGCGACGAGCGAACTAAGCCGTCAAGGCGGATTGTCACCTTGGCGTCACGGCCTCATCTAAGGGGCTCATAGGGCCTCCTGTTGGGTCTCAGCGAGCCATCGGGGCCCACAGGACTAAGCGCTCCGAAGCCATTGCAGGCATTATCCAGGAATTGAATATTGCCAAAGTGAGACTTATTGCGGATAATTGGTCTGCCTGTCACTTTGCTCATGGTAGTTTTCATCTTGCTGTTAATGCTGCTGGCTTTGCCGCCCTGGCGCAAAGGCAGTCAGGCAAGATCAAAAAACTTAATACGCGCCTGCGCCCAATTGAGGATGCAGATAAATATGCGGAAGTTACACGCAGGCATGGTGATGCGAAGCTAAACGAAGCCATTGAAGAAGCAAAAGGCATTTTGGCGGGCGCCTTGCAAAAGCGCACAGACATTAGAGAAGAGATAAATAAACTTCAACGCGATACAGATACCGCAAAAAGGGATCTAAAAATAGTAATTGATGCCTTGGCTCTGAGGTCAGATGATGCTCATTTACTGGAAGTTGGATTCTACGAGCCTGTATATGAGTTCGCCGACCTCCCAAGATTTGAGAAGGAAATTATGCGGATTAGAGATAGGCAAAAAGACATGCTTAAGCTCGATGGAGAAAATGGAAATAAGGGTGCCGCTGCCTACTTTCTTAATCTAGAGTCTCCAGTAGCTTACCAGCGGCAGCCAAGAGAATCTGCAAAGCTAATTAAGAATATTCTGAGGCTAATGCTCAGAGCTTTTAACGGAGAATGTGACGCATACATCGCAAAAGTTAACTACCGAAACATAGACGCCATGAAAAAGCGAATGGAGTCATCTTTTGATCAAATTAACAAGCTTGCTGAAACCTGGGGATGCGTTATCAGCGTAAAGTATTTAGCCAGTCGTCAGGCGGAGCTACAGCTTGTTTTTGAGTATGAAGAACAAAAGCAAAAAGAGAAAGAGGAGCAGGCTCAGATACGCGAGCAGATGAGAGAAGAGCAGAAGGCTGCGCGCGAAGCCGAAAAGGCAAAACAACAAGCTGAGAAAGAGGAGGCCAAGTATCAAGAGATGCTTGAAAAAGCAAGGTTGGAGGCGGCGAATGCCAGCGAGGAGGACAAGGCCGTCTTGAACTCCAAGGTTGAGGAGTTACAGAGAAGAATCAGCGAGATAGAGGATAAAAAGCGTGCGATCAGTCAGGCCATGCTAACAAGATCCGGCCATGTCTACATCCTAAGCAATGTGGGCAGCTTCGGAGAGAATATCTACAAAATCGGTATGACAAGGAGACTGGACCCCATGGATCGAGTCAATGAACTGGGCGATGCTTCGGTTCCGTTTCCATTTGATGTTCACGCTCTGATCTCAACAAGTGACGCCCCCACACTTGAAAGCAGTCTCCATAAGCACTTTGGAGAAAGGAGAGTAAACCTTGAGAATGAGCGAAAGGAGTTTTTCAATGTACCATTGAAGAACTGAAGCTTGAACTAGAACAACTAACAGACAGACTTGGCATTGAATCCAAACTTCAACTAACCCTGGTCGCTGAGGCCAAGCAATACAGGATCAGCGAGGCACGGAGACAGCAGCTTGAAGGAGGTTCCATTTAGCCCATGAGGTTGCCTTCAAGGGCTGGCCGCGGCCAAAGCATCAGAAGACGCTTTGAGGGGTCAAGCAAGACCGGACATGGCGGCCAGCAGGGTGACGCGGCCAGGGGGCGAAGGGGTCGGGCATGGCGGTGTTGTGGGGTACTCCATAGGGTTCTCCGGCGCCCGTCATGCTCGTCAGCCGCCAGAGAGGTTGCTACGACTCGCTGGAATGGGCAGACTTAGCACTCAAACCCTTTGTGCGAACCTCATCGACAACCCGGTCGAAGTCTGACTTGTATTCGCGGTCCTGAATGACACGGAACTTTTCGTACTCGCCTTCTGCACGATGGTTTGCGACTTCCCTCCGCACTCGTCCAAAGTCTCGCAATACCTCATAGGCATTGAACTCCAAGAAGCCATCAAGTTTTTGCGCCCATTCCTGCATAGTCATTACCTTGCGTCTGCGCGCAAAGCCTTCAGCTGTATCCAGATACATCGATACAAGTCTGTTCAACTCTTCAAGCTCGCTGGGATTAAGGTAGTTTTTCCCAACAATCACATCGGCCTTGGTGATCTTGCCACCGCGCCTTTCGTTATTCCAGCTATGTAGCCCCATGTGCGGCTTGGTGGCGTCCACGCGCATGCTGATAAGTTCGGCAGACGTATGTCCATGAACTGCGAAGTGGAGCTTGTCTTGAACATGAGCGTAGAACTTCTGAGTCACCTCCGCAGTCGCATCGTAGTCGATGCTGCATTGTGCATATATATCTGTAATCTTCTGATAAAAGCGCCTTTCAGAAGCCCGAATCTCCCGTATGCGTTCTAGCAATTCTTCAAAGTAGTCCTTACCAAACATCGTGCTGCCGCTCTTCAATCGTTCGTCGTCTAAGGCAAACCCCTTGATCAGGTACTCTTTAATGACGCTGGTTGCCCACTTCCGGAACTGCGTTGCCTGCATCGAGTTGACGCGGTAGCCAACCGAGATAATTGCGTCCAAACTGTAAAAATTTGTCTCGTAATTCTTACCATCAAATGCAGTTGTCCGGATTTTCCGGACAACTGATTCATCATCTGATAGCTCGCCTGTGGCAAAGATGTTTTTCAGGTGCTCGCTGATCGTGCGCACGTCAACGCCAAAAATCTCCGCCATACCCCGCTGCGAGGCCCACACGGTCTCGTCTTCCACCATCACCCGCACCTTCACGGCGCCGCTTTCAGATGCGTAGAACAAGAACGGCCGTGCTTCGGCCACCTCAGGCGGCGCTAAAGGTGCCAGCGCGAGGCCTTTTACGGCCACAGGCGTAGGAGCAGTCAACTGCTTACCGATCAGATCCTCCGCCGAAAGCGACACGCCGAGTTGTCCAGCCGCCTCAAGCAGAACCTGATGCCAGCGAGCCGGAATCGAGCCGGCCTTGACCCAGTAGGCGACTGTGCTTTGGCCCTTGCCGATCAGTCGCGCGACGGCACTTTGGCCACCGAGTCGCTCAACGATGCCCCTAGCGTCCATCAAATTTTTGATAAGCCCATTGGACCATCCTATCAAAAAAACTGTTTAATCGCGCTCTTCGGGGCCCGGGCATCGGCCATCACGAAAAACCTCGGCCATAGTGCGGCCGTTCTTGTCGATGGTCTGGGGGCGGTGGGTCACCACCGAACCAAGCGGCGCCAGCTTCTGCAGGTGCTCACGGGAAGCGGCCAAATAGGGGGCCTGGGGCCGTCTCAGGACCATCAATGCAGGCTCTGCGGTTCGTTAGCCGCTGGGAGCTATCGCCCCCCCGCAGGATGTCGCCATCACCCCCCGATAGCTCCATGGCTGCCGTGGCGGCAACCGTTGCAATACCGAGTCACCACCCACCCGCTGACGCGGCCGGTAACGACTTCCCCATCCCTTCCCGGTGGCTCACTTTTGGTGTCGGCGCTGGTTCAGTTTTCGATGTCGGCTGACAGCCAACGCACCTGCCACCGCCCCCACTGGCGTTCTGGTGTCCCATCAGGCAGTCTGAGGGCAGATCTTGCGCCCGCCATGCCAAAGCCCCGTTACCGGCAGGATCCCCCCGGGTTGGAGCTGATGCAGCAGGGGCACCTGGAGCTGCACCCCCTGCCGCCAAAGCGCGTGCCCTGCTAGTACAGGTGTACGCCCGCAGGAGTCGCCATGGTGCCGGTCCCCCTCTCCCGTCTGCAGCCCTCCCGCGACGAGGAGATCGAAGATTGGCCCTGGCTCGATCAAGACGTGCTGCGAAAAAGCCGCAGCCGCCAGGTCTGCATGACCTGCCACTGCTTCCGCCACCACCCCGGCCCCAACTGCATCCCCCTGCTCACCTGCCACCTGCACCAGGGCCTGATTGCCCACGGCGAGCACCTCACCCACCGCTGCAGCGGCTGGACAGAAGACCTGCATCGCCAGAGGGGTTGGGCGCCTGAGGTGGTGTGAGCGTTCTGCCTCACCCCACCAGCACCGGTTCCTCCCTAAAGGCAGCGGGGGAGACCGATCAGGTCATCGGCAACACAACTTCATCACCAAATGTGTCTGTCGGTCTCCACACCCTGGCTTGCATCAGCAGGGAATGGGATGGCTGTATGGGTAGACCAAAGGGCAAGGAGCCCCAATCGTGTTGCCTACCATCCCGCTGTTAGCTGGGGCGCGATGCAAAGCTTCGTGTGGTTCTGGCTGAAGCAGTGGATCCGGTTGCGCTATTCATCGGTTCCCTCCATTCGTCCTGATCGCCTGCAAAAGATCCTGGCGATGCAGCAGGCTGGCGACTGGTTGGTTCTCGACGCCCGCACGAGTGCCGAATTCAATGTGAGTTGCCTCCCAGGCGCGGTGTTGATCGGGGATGGGGAGGAGATTCCCCACTCAGGCCCGCTGGGCAATGCCTCGAGGGAGCGGCCGATCCTGGTGTGCTGTGCGGTGGGGGTGCGCAGTGCTGCCGTGGTGAAACGGCTGCGGGAGCGGGGCTTCCGGAAGGCCGTAAATCTGGAGGGAGGGCTGTTTGAATGGGTGAACCAAGGGCATCAGCTCGTGCATGAGGGCCTACCCACCACGCTTGTACATCCGTTCAATCGCTTCTGGGGTCTGCTCCTGAAGCCGCACCGATGAGAGGCACTGGCGTGGCGCCACTGTCGATCATCATTCCCACCCTGAACGAGGCCGCCAGCCTGGGACGCACGCTGGCGAATGTGCGTGCCCTCGATCCACC
>JAPLIC010000019.1 GCA_026389315.1 Cyanobacteriota bacterium | reverse complement strand
TCACCACGGTGGTGTGATGCCATCCCTGCTGCCGGATCCCTGAATTTGGCGACACAGAACACTGTTGCTTGATCCCTCAGCGATGAACCATCAGGTGTGCAGTCCTGCGCCGGGGCATCCCGACCTCTGAACGGGTACGTAAAATCTTTGAAGCATGCTGGAATGCGTGGTTGGTATCTGTGCAGATTAGTTTAGTGCTTGCTGCCGTCTTCCTGATGAAGCTGCAGCCCATCCTTAGCTGGCGACATCAAGCTCCTTCCCCTCGGCGACGACGCCTGGATCGGCCCGCCGTCCCTTGCGGGTCTCGCTGATCACGTTCGTGTCAACCAAAAACATCTGCCGGTGCAACAGTGTCGTCCTGTCGTTCGAAGTCGGTATCCAGTCCCACATCGGGCATGGAACCCAGCAGTTCCGTCAGATTGCGCCGTGGCGGGCTGATCAACGCCGCCGCCAGGATGGCTCGATGTTCTGCTTCGGCACTGCGGCCATGGGCTTCGGTGCCCGCGTCGCTCACGCCCACCCGTTCAGCGATCCGCTGCAGCAGGGCTTCCATGCGATCCAGCCGGGCTTCGATCGCGGCCAGGCCAGAGGGGATGACCACGGCCTTGGCTGCTGCCTTCGCAGCCACTGGGGCCTCGCCCCCCCGGAGGCGCTGGATCAGGGCTGCCTTATTGAGGCTGGTGTAGCCCTTGAAGCCCCGCTCTTTGCAAAGGGCCTTCAACTCCTTCGCCCCCAGCCTGTCAAGCCCATCCGCCACTTCACCTGCCACCCTCGGCTCCGTCTGAGCCATCAACGGCAGCGCCCCATCCAGCTCCCGCAACATCCGCGCATCCGCCTGGGCCAGCTCCCGCAGGTTGGCCCGCAGCGCTTCAGCGATCTTGCCCATTTGCCATCTCCTGGGATGATTCGGGCAGAACGCTGAGCTGCTTTGCGTTGCCCTCCAGGCTGGCCCGCAGCGTCTCCTGGCGGGCACTGAGCTGCTCGAAGCGTTCCTTGCCGGTACGCCAGCGATTCAGGAAACTGATCACAGCCTGGATCAACCGGGCGATGCTGCCGCCGCCGTTGTAAGAGCGCCGGCCCAATTGATACGCCCCGAAGGCGGTGTTCATCTCGTCGCCCGCATCCTCCAGGTGCTCCACCACATCGGTCACGATTTCAAGCATCGCGTAGGCCTCCGCCTTCACGCTCGCTTCTCGCGTCGCCAGGGCCCGCAGCCGCTGGCCCAGTTCCTGCAGCTGGCCTCCCTGCTTCTGGGAGCGGCTGCGGTGGATGCCGCGGCTGATCATCAGACTCTTGTAATTGCCCCTTAGCTCCAGATACAACGCATCCAACCGCTCGCGCTCCAGCGCCGTGGGGTCACTCGGGTAGGCCGTGGTGGGTGGTAAGGCCAGCGGGGGCATCGCAGGGCAGGCGTGGTTCGACCATTCTCACCTGGGAGGGAGTTATGCAGGGCAAGTCGGCCAGCTCTGGGCTGGATCCGCTCCTTGTCCTTGAGTACCACATCGCCCAATCCAAGCATCTGGGGGTTCTCGGCAATGCGCTCCTGCACCCAGCGCTCGGTGAGCTCTGGATGACTCTTAAGCGAGATCTTGGAGAGGGCTTGGTATTTCATTCCTTAAGAATATCCACCACAAGCGATCAAGCAGTTAGAAGCTGAGTGAGGGTTTCCGGCACAGACCATCTAGCAACGTCTGAAATCGATTCAACGAGGTTGAAATCTTCATCAGACCATACATCCGCAGAGTCATCGATCAAGGAAATGAAAGATAGAGGCTCAGGTGAGGCTCTGTATTGACTGAGGTCATACCAAGAGGCGACGACACTTTTGGTAATTTGCTGAGCCGCAGAGCGACTCCCGGAGGAAAGGACCGAAATCAAGGAACTCCTTTGTGGTGCGCTTACTTGAAAATCAATCTTCCAGTTCTTGCCCGATCGGCCGATCAATCTTTTATTCCGCTCAAATGGCAAATGTAGCTCCTGAAGAAAGTCTGCCACTTCATCGCTGACAGATTCGACTGATCGTAGCCTTGATGTAAAAATCAGATCTGAAACGCGCACTGCTGCTTGACTCACACGCGTGACTGCATCGGCCAACTCAGCAGGCTCATTGGAGCGTGCCTTCAGCATGCCCCTGAAGAATTCAACACCATGGGTTTGTGAAATATCGCTGATCAAGCCTGCTTGTTTCGGAGATCGCTTGGCTGAAAGTGTGTTGGAGTTCAACCACCGAACGGTTTCTCCCAAGTCGGAAACAGTTGTAACGCCTTGATGGACACTCTTGAGAAAAAGATCAATTAAATCTCCATCAGGATACAAGTAAGGCGTTCGTACGCGAACGAAGTCGCCATTCACAGAGCATTCAAACATTGGCCCTAAGCCATTTCTGATGGCAGTGCACACTGCAGTTGCGGTGTTGTCATGCGAGGTGCTCATAAGAACAGATCTCCTTGAACTGGGGGTGGTGGATGCATTCGACCGTTGTGCTGGATCGTAGCTTCTTGGCAAAATTCCTGCCAAGCCTGTATTGGATTGTCAGGAGTTGCGGTGATGTCTCCAGGTTCATAGGCCCTTTTGTCTTTAAACTCTTCGGACCATCGATGTTTGTGGGTGTCTCCAACTCTCCCGCCATCAGGATTTTTATGGCCCTTACCGAGGTCAAGGGCGTAAATCCGACCCGATGTCTTTGATATCAGAGTATAGGATATTGCTGGTACAAGTGGGTTGTAAGTACCCTTCATAAAGAGAGGCCATCCTCCAGCCGTGGCAATCTCTACTTTGAACTCAAGGCTTGGGGAATGATCTTCATCTTCTTGCCACACGATGTCTCCTTCGATCAATTTTGTGCAATCCGTAAGGATGGCATCAAATTCGGCATCGCTAAGCGGCACGGCTGTTGGGCTGATGCACCTTCAGAAAGCCTAGGAGGCTCCCGCGAGCAACCTAGGCACAGTTGCGGGGTGCTGGCCCGGGCTTTGCGAGGGCTCTTGGTTCCACTCCTGTGTGACCAGGCTCCGGTCAGCCCTGGCCAGGCTCCCTGCCCTTAAGTCCAGCTCCTGCTGACGATCCGCCGCCCCTTGCTCCCCTCCGTTGTAGCCAGTGAGCTGGAGTAGAGCGCTGGCGACGTCATCCGCACCGCCTTCCATCCCACCACGCCGGGGCTCCGTCCGCATGCATGGAATCATTGCTACAGTTCCCCCATGGAGCGAGCTGTAGCGCGTTTTTCATTCAAAGAGGCTCTAGCGCAGCTCCCCCGCAGCGCCCCTCTGGGGGTGGAGCTCCTCGCGGCTCATGGAATCACGGCCAAGCGGGCCTCTGCCCTGGTGCGATCGGGATGGCTACAGCGGCTCGGCCGCGGTGCCTATCAGCTTCCCGGCGACACGCTGAAAAGGGAGGCTTGCCTCGCTTTTCTGGCTCAGCAACTGCCGGGGGGGCATGTAGCCGCCAAAACGGCGATCGCCTGGCATGGAGTTCGCCACAACCTCTCCTACCGGGAAACCGTGGTGCTCTGGGGTGATCAGCCTGCGCGCCTTCCCAGCTGGCTGGATGGCGTTGTGCCCGTTCGCTACCGGGTGGCTCATATCTTTGCTCCCGATCTGCCGGCGGGCCTCGGCCTGGCACCCCTAACCGGTGGCCATCCAGAGCTGCCTGTCTCCAGTCCTGAGCGGGCCCTGCTTGAGCTGCTCAGTGAAACCGGCAGCTTCGAAAGCCTGGAGGAGGTACGCCAGCTGGTGGAGAGCACCCGAAACCTGCGGCTGCCACTGTTGGATCAGTTGCTCAGCCACCTCACCCGCATCAAGGTGGTGCGCCTCGCCGCCCTCCTCGCTGGTGATCTCGCGTTGCCATGGGCGGAGCTTGCCCAGCAGCACAGCCGCCGCCTCGGCGGTGGCCGCCGCTGGGTGGCCGTTGGTCGCACCGGGGAACGGCTGGATCTGGCGGCCACACGATGAACAGCGCTTACATCGCCAGGCGAAGGCTCTGGCGTCTTGCAGGCTCTGAGTATGCGTGGAATGCATAGTTCAGAACCATTGGCGGCGCTGGGTTCCCGCCTAGCCTGAAGCAGCGGATCTGCCCATGCCTTGCTCCCCTCCGTTGTCGCCAGTGAGCTGGAGCAGGTGGCTTGCGATGCCATCCGCACCGCCTTCCACCCCACCACGCCTGGGTTCAAGGGTCTGATCGATCGCTTTCTGGCGGATCGCGAGCGCCTGTTTAAGGGGCCCTATGTCTCGGTGGCGCTGCCGTTCCAGCAGGGGTCCCGGCGGGACTGGTTTCCCCAGATTCCTCTGCCCTTTCCTCCCTACCGCCATCAGGAGCAGGCCTTCGATCGGCTGCTGCCCGGCACTCCCCGCAACACTCTCGTGGCCACCGGTACCGGATCGGGCAAAACCGAGTGTTTCCTGCTGCCGCTTCTGGAGCACTGCCGCCAGCAACAGGCCCAGGGCCTGCGGGGCATCAAGGCGATCCTCATCTACCCGATGAATGCCCTGGCCACCGACCAGGCCCGGCGCATCGCCGATCTGATCCACACCACCCCGGCCCTGGCGGGACTGCGCGCTGGCCTTTACATCGGCGCCGAGGACGATTCCAAAACGGCGGCAATGACCGCCACCAGCATTATCACCGACAAGGAGGCCCTGCAAAAGGCCCCACCCGACATCCTGCTCACCAACTACAAACAACTGGATTACTTGCTGCTCCAGCCCCACGTCCAGGGCCTCTGGGAGCACAACGGCCGGCTCGCCGATGGCACCAGCGTCTTGCGTTACCTCGTGGTGGATGAGTTCCACTTTCGATGGCGCCCAGGGCACCGACCTGGCCTGCCTGATCCGCCGCCTGCGCGATCGGCTCCAGTGCCCCGGCGACGAACTGGTCTGCGTGGGCACCTCCGCCACCCTCGGCGGTCCGGAATCGATCCAGGCGATGCTCGACTATGCGGGCCAGATCTTCGCCAGTCGCTTTGAACCTGCGGCGCTGATTGTGGAAGAACGGCTCAGCCCGGAGCAGTTTTTCACAGGTCACACCGGCTATGGCGACCCCGACAACGGCGGCCTCTTTTCCCTGCCACTGCCGCCCAGGGAAGCGCAGGACCAGCTCGATCCCGAACACGCCTCCAGCGCCGACGCCTACCTCGCCGCCCAGGCCGCGCTCTGGTTGGGCGACATCCTGCCGCCTCCTCCTGGGGGAAATGTCAACGCCGATGCCTGGCGCCTGGCCCTTGGCTGGCAGCTCGGCACCCTGCCGGCGGTGCACAACCTGGTGCGTCAGGCGGCGGACACCTGCTCGATCGATCAGCTGCTGGAGCGCTTCTCCCGCCAGCTGGGCCTGGGGGAACGCTTTCCGCGCCCCTACCGGGTGCTGCTGCTCGAAAGCCTGCTGGCGTTGATCGCCCATGCCCGCCGTACCACCACCAAACTCGATGGCACGCAGGTGGTGGTGCCCTGGCTCAACCTGCGGGTGCAGCTCTGGCTGCGGGAGCTCAAGCGCATGGTGGCCTCCGTGGAAGCCGAGCCCCAGCTGCGCCATTCCGACGACCTCGCCGGCAGTGACACCAGCCCCCATCTGCCCGTGGTCCATTGCCTCGATTGCGGCGCCACCGCCTGGACCTCCACGGTGCTCAACTCCGGCAGTAACCGGCTGGACCGGGCCACCAACCTGCAGACCTTCTACAAGGCCTTCTTCTCCGCTGCCCCCGAGCTCCGCTATCTCTTTCCGCAAGCCAGCCCAGCGCCGGACCAACCCTGCAGCCACCAGCTCTGTGCCAGTTGCCTGTCGTTTCACTCCTTCAAGGAGCTCGCTGACGCGACACCGGCCGCTGGCCAGCCCGTTTGCCCCGCCTGCCAGAGCAAGGAGCTTTTGCCGGTCGACATCCCCGACTGCCGCATCGTCGATGCCAACAACCATCCCCGCACCAGCCGCGATTGTCCCTACTGCAACGCCACCCAGAGCCTGCTTCTGATCGGTTCATCGGCCGCCAATCTCACCAGCACCTGGAGCGCCTCGCTCTACGCCTCCGCCTTCAATGGCGACAAACGGGTGCTGGCCTTCTCCGATTCGGTGCAGGACGCCGCCCACCGCGCCGGCTTCATCGGCGCCCGCTCCTATCGCACCTCCTTCCGCACCGCCCTCACCCGCACGGTGCAACAACACGATGGGCTGGCGGGGCCACCGTTGCGGCTCGATCAGCTCCAAGAGCAGCTGATCAGCGATTGGCAGCGGCAATTCCCCAACCCCGTGGACTTTGCCGCCACCTTCATCCCCACCGATCTGGAGTGGCTTAAGGATTGGGATGTTCTGCAACAGCAGCCCATTCCATCGCTTCACGCCGATGGCACGCTGATGCGCCTCATCCGTGATCGGCTCCGCTGGGAGGTGGCCGCCGAATTCGGTTACCGCTCCCGACTGGGTTCCTCGGTGGAGCAGGCCGGCGCCCTGGCGGTTGCCGTGGATCCGGCCGCCATCGGCGAACTGCTGCCGGCCCTGCTCAGCCAACTGCAAAACGAAATCGAGCCCCTGCGAGGGGTGCGGCTCGGGCCCCTGCAGCAGTTCGTGGTGGGCTTATTGCAGCATCTACGCCAGCGGGGCGGTATCGCCCTGCCCGAACTGGTGGGACGCCCCGGCAAGGTCAGTGATTATCTCGAAAGCGGCGGCGTCAACACCTTTCCCTTCAATCAGATCCCATACCTCCAGGGCTTTGGACGCTTCTCCAGCCGCCCGATCTTTCTGACCAGCTTCCGAGGCAAGGGGGGCTTCGAGCAGCTGGTGCGCGACTCCGGCCGGCCCACCTGGGCCCAGCACTGGCTGCAACGCACCCTTACACCGACCGCGCCCCAGGAGGCCCAGCCCCTGGACGCCGAACACCAGAAAGAGGCGCTCAACGCGGTGGTCAACGCCCTCACCGAGGCCGGCCTGCTGCAACAGTTCAGCGGCGCGCGCGGCGAGCGTATCTGGGCCATTCCCCGGGCGGCCATCACCATCAGCAGTGAGGCCCATCCCGTGCGCTGCGAGCATTGCAGCGATCACCACAGCGTGCCCACCGAGCAGCTCAGCCTCTGGGATGGCCTGCCCTGCCAGGTGCGCCATTGCCCCGGCCACTACCGCCCCGATCCCCGCGATGATTCGCCCCACTGGGGTCTGCCCCTCTACCGCCGCCTCTACCGCCGCGGCGAGGTGCACCGCATCGTGGCCCGCGAGCACACCGGCCTGCTGGAGCGGGCCGATCGCGAACGGCTTGAAACCCAGTTCATCCGTGGCGCATACCGCAGCGATCCCAACCTGCTTTCGGCCACTTCCACATTGGAGATGGGCATCAACATCGGCGATCTCTCCACCGTGCTGCTCGCCTCCGTACCGCCGGAGCCCGCCAACTACCTGCAGCGCATCGGCCGCGCCGGCCGCCGCGATGGCAATGCCCTGGTGGGCACCGTCGTCACCGGAACCGCCCACGACCTGTACTTCTTTGCTGATCCGCGCGAGATGTTGCAGGGGCAGGTGAATCCTCCCGGTTGCTATCTCGATGCCGCCTTCATCCTGCGCCGCCAGCTCCTTGCCTACAGCATCGATCGCTGGGTCGCCGGTGGCCTCGACCCCCAGGCGCTGCCGCGTCAGCTCAAGCCGGTGCTCGATGGGGTGGAACAGGCTTCCGCCGGCGCCCTTCCCGAGCGTTTTCCTTACACCTGGCTGGGCTGGGTGCAGGCCCACCAGGCCGATCTGCTGGAGCGCTTCTTCGCCCTGTTTGGCGAGGAGCTCCAACCGGCCAGCCGGGATGACCTGCGCCCCTTCCTGCTCACCCCCGCCGCCGCTGGCGGAGCCAGTTCCTTTGAGGCTCCGTTTGCCCAGGAGTTGCTTGCCCGTCTGCGGGATCTGGTGGCGGAACGCAAGCGGCTCGCTGCCGAGGCCCGCAAACTGCGCGAGCGCTCCAACAAGCTCTGTGAGCGGCCCGACGACAGCCTCAACCCTGAAGAGCGGGAGGCCAAGGACGCCACCTATCGCGAGATGCGCGCCTACAACCAGCTGCGCAAGGATCTCGATGGCCGCCCCCTGCTGGCGATGCTCACCGATGAGGGCTTCCTGCCCAACTACGCCTTCCCGGAGGCGGGTGTGACGCTCAAATCCGTGCTCTGGCGCAAACTGCCCGGCCCGCAATCCTCGGGCAGCCGTGGCGATGGCCGCCGCAGTGAGGAGCTACCCGCCCTGAGCTACGAGCGGCCCGCCAACGTGGCCATCCGCGAGCTGGTGCCCGATGGCCAGTTCTATGCCCAGGGCCGCCGCGTCAAGGTCGATCAGGTTGACCCCAACCTCAACAAGCCCGAGCGCTGGCGCTTCTGCCCCTCCTGCAGCCATGCCAGCCAGGAAACCGACGACGACTTCAGCCGCAGGGAATGCCCCCGCTGCGGCCACAGCGGCTTTGCCGATCACGGCCAGATCAAAGAGATGGCCCGCCTGCGCCAGGTGCAGGCCACCACCGAAGACGCCCGCAGCCGCATCAGCGACGACAGCGACGAACGCAACCCGCTTTTCTTTCACCGCGAGCTGCTCATCCTCCCGGATCACAGCCGCCGCGAGATCTCCCTGGCGATCGCCGATGAGGAGTTTCCATTTGGTGTTGAATATCTGGCCCGAACGACCTTCCGGGAGATCAACTTCGGCGAGCAGGCGATGGTCGGCGCCACCCATGCCATCGCCGGCAAATCCCTCAAAGTGAAGGGCTTCGAGCTCTGCCGCAGCTGCGGCAAGGTGCAGCGCGGCCTGGCCAAGGCCAGCAATCACACCTGGGGTTGCCGCTACCGCGACAAACCCGACGACGCCCAGCTGCGCCAGTTGCTGTTCATGTACCGGGAGTTCAGTTCCGAGGCCCTGCGCTTCCTGCTGCCCGGGGCCAGCTTTTGGGATGAGACCGGCCAGCCCTCCTTCATCGGCGCTCTCCAACTTGGCTTGCGCCAGCGTTTCGGCGGCAAGGTGGACCATCTCCAGGCCGCCCTCGGCGAGGAACCCCAACCCGGCAGCCAGCAGCGCAAGAGCTTTCTCTACCTCTACGACTCGGTGCCCGGCGGCACCGGCTACGTGCGCCAGCTGATCGAGGCCGGTGGCCAGGATCTGCGGGAGGTGTTCGAGCGCTCGCTGCAAAGCCTGCAGGCCTGCTCCTGCAGCGATGGCTGTTACCGCTGTCTCTTCAGGTACCGGCAGCGGTTCGATCGCCAGCGCATCAGCAAACGCCGTGCCATCGAGCAGCTGCAGCTCATCCTGCGCCGCTGGCAGGAGTTGCAGCCTTCCGACCGCAGCCTCTCGGAGGTGGTGCTCAATACCCGCGCCGAAAGCGAGTTGGAGCTGCGCTTCATCGACAAACTGCGCGAGGGCAAGGGCGCCCCACCGGGCGTGTCCGTGACCCTGCGCGACGACTTCATCAAGGGCAACAAGGGCTACCTGCTCACCTTCAGCAACGGCCAGGGCCCCAATGGCAGCCCAAGCGTGGTGAGCTGGAAGGTGGAGCAGCAGATCAGCCTCGGGCCCGGCGAGGGTGTGGCGGTGTTCTCCCGCCCGGACTTTCTCCTGACGCCAACCGCCGGCGGCAAACCAATCGCTCTCTACACCGATGGCTGGGAGTTCCATCGCGGTCGCCTTGCCACCGATGCCGAGCAGCGCATGGCGTTGCAGCGCAGCGGCCGCTACCTGTTCTGGGCCCTTAGCTGGGACGACGTGGTGGAGGCCACCCCCACAGCCCAGAAACCCTTGGAGCCCAATGGATTGACGCTGGGCCTAGTGCCCGTCTTTGCCAGCAAGCCGGAGTACTTCAGCGACCGCTGGTGGCCCCAGTCCTTGCTCGATGCACTCCCCACTACATCGGTCTTGATGCCTCGGGAGGCCCAGCTGGCCAGCAGCTTGCAGATGCTGATGGCCTACCTGGCCAACCCCTCAGAAGCTCTCTGGCAGGGCATGGCTCAGCAGTTCTGCCTGGCCCAGGGATCACCAAGCCCACCGCTGAAGATCGATGAACCGCAGCTGCTGGCGGTTCGAGAATCGCTCCAGCTGAACCCCCACGTTGAGGAATGGATTGGCACTGAACCGTCGCTGAAATTGGGGCAGCACCTCAATCCAGCTCCAGGATTGCAGATTCTCAACCTGGTGGATTCCGCTAGACATCACCCTGAACGTCTCCATCCCGCCGCCAGCTTCCGCGCCATCCACTTCGAGCCCGATCCTGCCCTCCCAGAGCCACAGCAGCAGGCCGCCTGGCGCGAATGGCTGCGCCAGGGCAACCTTTTTCAGTTCCTCCCCCATCTGCTGCTTGCCACCCCGGGCTGGGGCGGTGCCGAGGAATCGCCCGCCATCGATCCACCCCAGGTGTGGATCCACCGGGATTCGGGATCGGCCTGCGGTGCAGGGGATTCGGAGCAGGACGCCGCTGCCGCCGAACGCCAGAGAAGCTGGCAGGAGCTCATCCGTCTGTCGCCCCAGGGAGCCGTGCCGTTGCTGGAGGCCCTGGCCGCCGAACTTCAGGGGATGGATCAGCCCCTGCCCGAGCAGGCCTTTGAGCTTGAAGGGGGGCGGGGTCAGGTTCTGGCCCAGGCGGAACTGGCCTGGCCCGATCAGCAGCTCGCGGTGGTGGATTACGACGACACTCACGTGTTTATGGCGGCGGGCTGGCGCTGCTGGTCGTTGGAGGATCCTCCTGAGGCCATTGCAACGGCGGTGAGTCAAGCCCTCGCCTCCTGATAACCACCCAAAACGCCACCACCATCCCCCTTCCATGAGCGAGCCCCGCCTCACCGTTGCCCTCTCCAACGACTTCTTCAAGGCGTTCGCACGCTTGCCGGAGAAGGCCCGCGGCAAGGTGGCCACGTTCATCTCCAAGTTCCGCGCCAATCCCCGCAGCACAGGGCTCAACTATGAACACATCGAGGGAGGCAAGGATCCCTTCATCCGCTCGCTGCGGGTGGATCAGGACATCCGCTGCATCGTGCGCGCCCCCGATGAGGGCAACACCTACGTGATCCTCTGGATCGACAAACACGACGACGCCTACCAGTGGGCCAGGCGCCGCACTTGCCATGTGAACCGGGTCTCCGGTGCCCTGCAGGTGGTGGATGTGGAGGCAGCCGAAATGGCTGTTGGCGCAGAAACAGCCGTGGGCGATGCCATCGCGGCGGCCGTGAGCGAAGCCCTGGCCAACAAGGCGGCCACGCCCCAGGTGGGGGCAACACCAACTCCGGCGCCTCAGGCAGCAGGGTCGCAAGCACTGCCCAGCTCAGCCGCCTCGCTCTTCGCCCACTGCAGCGACGACCAGCTCATGCTGCTCGGTGTACCTGAGGCCCTCCTGCCCGCCGTGCGGGCCGTCACCACCGAAGAAACCCTCGCCCGCCTGATCGAGTGGGTGCCCCAAGACTGCGTGGACGGCCTGATCCTGTTGGCCGATGGCAAGGCCATCGAAGCGGTGATCGAGGAGCTGGAACGGCAGCGCCCCGTTGCCATCGACCCCACCGATGTGGCGGCGGCCCTGGATACGCCTGAGAGCAAGGCCGAATTCCTGGTGATTACTGACGACGACGAGCTTGAGGCGATGCTCTCGGCACCGCTGGAGCGCTGGCGGGTGTTTCTGCATCCCAGCCAGCGGCGGCTGGTGGAACGGACCTGGAGCGGTGCGGTGCGCGTGCTCGGCGGTGCCGGCACCGGCAAGACCGTGGTGGCCATGCACCGAGCCAGGTGGCTTGCCAAGCAGCTGATCGCATCCGGGGCCCCAGGGCGGGTGCTGTTCACCACCTTCACCCGCAACCTGGCCACCGATATTCGCGCCAACCTCACCAAGATCTGTGATCCGGAGCAACTGCAACGCATCGAGGTGATTCACCTCGATGGCTGGGTGATGACCTTCCTCAAAGGCCAGGGCCTGCAGGTGCGGGTGTTCAACGACGAGGCCCGAGAAAGCTGCTGGAGCATGGCCATGGATGTGGCCGACACCTCGCTCGGCCTGGCGGAGCGCTTCTACCAAGAAGAGTGGCAGGAGGTGGTACTGGCCCAGGGCTGCCGCAGCCGCGACGACTACCTGGTGGCCCGGCGCGTGGGGCGCGGCACTCGCCTGAAGCGTGACCAGCGCAGCCGGATCTGGCCGGTGTTTGATGCGGTGCGAGCCGAGTTCCGCCAGCGGGGCCTATGGGAGCCGGAGGAGGCCAAGCAGATTGCCGCCGACCTGCTCACCCAACCTGGGCGTGCACCGCTCTATGCCGCCGTGGTAGTGGATGAGGCCCAGGATCTGGATCTCGCCTCCTTCGCCCTGTTGCGCGCCCTGGTGGGCGAAGCCCGCCCCAACGACCTGTTCATCGTGGGCGATCCCCACCAGCGGATCTATGGCAAGCCGGTCGTGCTCAGCCGCTGCGGCATCGACATCCGTGGCCGTTCCAAAAAACTGCGCATCAACTACCGCACCACCGAGGAAACCCGCGCCTGGGCCACCGCCGTGCTGCATGGAGTCGATTTTGATGATCTCGATGGCGGCAGTGATCAGACCAGCGATTACCGCTCCCTGCTCCATGGCGATGCCCCGCTGGTGCAGGGCTTCGCAGATCCCGCCGAAGAGCAGCGCTTCTTGGTTACAACCCTGCGCCAGCTGCGCGATGAGCAGCAGTCCCTGGCCTCTACCTGTGTGACGGCCCGCACCAACAAAGCCGTGGAGAGGCTCGAAGGATGGCTCAAAGCCGAGGGTTTCGCCACCCGCGTGATCAATGCCGATGAGTCCGACGACCCCAGTGATCCAGCCCTGAGGCTGGCGACGATGCACCGCGTCAAAGGCCTGGAGTTTGACCAGGTGTTCCTGCCTGGGCTGGATGCCTCCCAAATGCCCCTTGAGTTTGAGCTGAACAATCGGCCCGATCCACTCTCCAAGGACCTGTTCGAACAACAGGAGCGCTCCCTCCTGCATGTAGCCGCCACCCGCGCCAAGAAGCGGGTGGTGGTGAGCTTCAGTGGCAAAGCGTCACCCTTTCTCCGCCCTGCCTGAGGGCGTGGCTGTACTCGTGCCAGTACGCATCTTGCTGTGATGCCGCTATCCCCGGACGATTTGGCAGCCGATGCCGCCCGCACCATCGCCCTCCAGATGCTTCAGGAGCAAGGCCGTGGCGCCGTACTGGAAGGCGCCGCACGAGTTGATGCGACCCTGGAACGCCTGCTTCAGGCGGTGCTACTACCGGCTCCTGGCTCCACAGACCCGTTCTTTCAGACCGATCGGCCCCTGGGGACCTTCCACTTCCACAGCCACCCTCACAGATCCCGGCCACGCCGACCGCCTGAAGCAGGCCTTCACAGCAGCCCAGATCAATTCACTCTGGCTGCCACTGGAGCGCGAATCCTGCAGCAGCAGGTTGGCGGCCCCGGTGAACCACCCGTGGAAGCCGGCCTGCGGGACTACATCCTGCTGATCACGATTCTGGTGGCTTTCCTAGAAGCCGCTGCCCAGCAACTGTCACTTCAACCGCCGGCGGTGGTGATGGGGTTCGCTGGGATTCACCCGCCACTAGGAGCCTGACGAGCGGGCATGAAGTGCTTTCGCATTGGAGGCCCCTTCCTTGCTCCCCCAGGCACTGCTCACAGCCCTTGGATGGGGGTAGCGCCGGGTTCTCGCAGTCTGAGCGGCCGCACAAGGGCTGACGCAAGCCGCCCTGCGACGCGGGTCCTGCGCTGTGCCCCCCGTGCCTGCAACTCGAACTCGTAAGGCTCCAACCACCACCTCAACAGACCGCCTCGTCGAATCCTTGATCCCCCTGATGGAGACCGGGACAACACCATGGCGGCGGGAATGGGACGCCAGCACCGGTCAGCACCACTTAAACCTCCTCACCGGGCACCGCTACCGGGGCTCTAACCCGGTGCTGCTCACGCTGGGGATGCACCTGCGGGGTTCGGATCCTCCGGCCCCAGGTCCCCAAAGGGTCGGACACGTCGGACTCAGAACCTTCACAAGAACCCGAAAACGGTGAAACCAGCGACATCCTGCTTGTAAGGCAGGCGCTCTACCGCTGAGCTAATCGCGCGTGTCACCATTCTGCCTTCCTGGGGGGCGCCATGGCCAGCGGCCGCAGCCACGACCAAGCCACCCGGCGCCTGGCCCTGCCCTTTGGCCTGTTGTGGGCTCCCTGGCTGGGGCTGGTGGGGGTGGCGGTGGCGGCGGGCGCTTTTCTGGTGGGGGGCCTGTGGCTTTCCCCCGACCTGGACACCCGCTCCCGCGCCACCAATCGCTGGGGGCCCCTGGGCTGGCTTTGGTGGCCCTATCGCCGCGGCCTCAGCCACCGCTCCCTGTTTTCCCATAGCCCCGTGATCGGCACGGCGGGCCGGCTGATTTATCTGGCCCTGGCCCTGCTGCTGGCCGCCCTGGTGGCCCAGGGCGTCTCGGCCTTGGCTGCTGGCTCAGCGCCCCTGCGCAGTGGCGATTTAGCGGCGGGGGGCCAGGCCGCAGCCCGGCGGCTGGCCAGCCTCTGGCAACAGCAGCGGCCCTTGATTCTGGCGGCCCTGCTGGGGCTGGAGGCCAGCAGTTGGCTGCACCTGCTCCAGGACGGCGACCCGATGCCCCGCTGGCCCCGGCCCCTGCGGGCCCTGGCCCGTCCCCTGAGGGGCCTGGCCCGGTCCCTGCGGCCCGGCCCCAGGCGCCGGCGCCCCCAGCCTGGGCGCCAGGGGCCTCGCTCCGGCCGCCAAAACTAGGCTGAAGCCGCTCCACTCCCCCCTGCCCCTGGCCGCAACCAATGGCTGACATCGACACCACGGCTGGGACTGGGGCTGATGTTGGGGACCCTTCCCCCCTCGACGCCCTGGCCGAGCTGATCGCCATCGTCGAGCGTCTGCGCGATCCCGTCAGCGGCTGCCCCTGGGACCTGGAGCAAACCCATGAATCCCTGATTCCCTACGTGCTGGAGGAGGCCCACGAGGTGGCCGATGCGATTCGCCAGGGCGATGCCATCCGCCAAGGCGATGCCACTAGCCAAGGCGATGCCGACCCCTTGTGCGAAGAACTGGGCGACCTGCTGCTGCAGGTGGTACTGCACGCCCGCATCGCCCAGGAGGCCGGCCGCTTCGACCTGGCTGCCATCACCCGCGCCATCAGCGCCAAAATGGTGCGGCGCCACCCCCATGTGTTCGGGCCCGATGGGGCGGCCAACCCCGATCAGGCGCTCGATCGTCCCGCTGACGCCGCCGCCGTCCGGGTCAGCTGGGAAGCCATCAAAGCGGCCGAAAAGCAGGCGGCCGCTGCCGCCGCCAGCCCCGCTGCCGCAGGCGAAATCGCCGGCCCAGGCACCCCCACCTCCACCAGTCCCCTCAGCGACCAGCTCGCCGCCAAATTGCGGGGCCAGAGCGCCCTCGCCGGCGCCATGACCATCTCGCGCCGGGCCGCCGCCGCCGGCTTTGAGTGGGACGACCTGGCTGGCGTTTGGGCCAAGGTGGACGAGGAGCTGGACGAATTGCGGCAGGCCCTGGCCCAAGGCGACTCCGCCCACACCGAGACCGAACTGGGCGATGTGCTGTTCACCCTGGTCAACCTGGCCCGCTGGAGCGGCCTCGACCCCGAAGCGGGCCTGGCCGGCACCAACCGCCGTTTCCTCGATCGCTTCTCCCGGGTGGAGGCCGCCTTGGGGGGCGAGCTGGGGGGCCGCCAGCTCGCCGAACTGGAGGCCCATTGGCGCCAGGCCAAGGCCCAGATCCGGGCCGAACAGGCGCAGGCCGCCGCCGGCAACACCTAGGGAGAGCCCACAAGCCCTGGCCCCCATCAATCCTCCGGGACCTGGGGCCGCCCGCGCCGTGCGCTTTTGATTGCCCCCCGCAATCGCTTGGCCGCCAGGCGCCGCTGCACCGAACCCCGGCTGGGGCGGGTGGGCCGCCTGGGCGGCGGTGGTGGGGCCATGGCCTGTCGCAGCAGGGCCGCCAACCGCAATCGCGCCGCCTGGCGGTTGCGCCACTGGGAGCGGTGCTCCAGCGCCACCACCACCAGCACGCCGGCCACCAATTGGGGGGCCAGGCGTTCCATTGCCCGGCGCCGCAGACCCTCCGGCAGCGATCGGGAGCGGGCCAGATCAAACACCAATTCCACCCGCGAATCGGTGGTATTGACCCCCTGGCCGCCGGGGCCGGAGGCCCGCGAAAAGCGCCAGCCCAGCTCTTCAGCCGGGATCACCACATCCCGATCAATCGGCAGGGGCTCCATCACAACAACCGCACCTCAGCCGAGCCGACAGTAAAAAACGCCGCCTGGATCAGCAGCCCCCGACGGGAAACAACCATGCTGGGGTGACAAGCGGGACTGGTCAAGGTTTAGCTGGACGGCGATCTGAACCGCGGTCCCGGCCCCCCTGCCATGTCCTCTACCGAACCCCCCGCCCCCGGGGCCGAGCCCAGCAATTGGGTGGATGAAGAGCTCAATGGCGTGCGCTACGGCCTGGCCGCCAGCGTCATCGAAGAGCGCCAGAGCGCCTACCAGCGGGTGACGATCATCGACAGCCAGACCTATGGCAAGGGGCTGCTGCTGGACGGCTGCTGGATGACCGCCGAACGCCAGGAACGCCACTACCACGAATCCATCGTGCACCCGGCCCTCTGCGGCGCCGCCAGCATCGAACGGGTGCTGGTGATCGGCGGCGGTGACGGCGGCACCGCCCGTGAATGCCTGCGCCACCCGCAGGTCAGCCACCTCGATTTGGTGGAAATCGATGGGCTGGTGGTGGACCTGAGCCAGCGGCACCTGGCGGCCATCGGCGGCGACGCCTGGAGCGATCCGCGCCTGCAGCTCACCGTCGGCGATGGCATCGCCTGGGTGGCCAATGCCCCGGCTGCCAGCTACGACGTGGTGATCGTCGACGGTTCCGATCCGGCCGGACCGGCCGAGGGCCTGTTCAACCGCGCCTTCTTCGAGCACTGCCGCCGCCTGCTGCGGCCGGGCGGGGTGTTCGCCACCCAAAGCGAATCACCGGAGGCCTTCCGGGAGGTCCACATCGCCACCGTGCGGCTGCTGCGGCAGGTGTTCGGCCACGCCGACCCCCTTTACGGCTGGGTGCCCATGTACCCCAGCGGCTGGTGGAGCTGGACCTTTGCCGCCATTGATGGCCCCCGCTACCTCAGCGCCGACCCGGTCCGGGCGGCGGCGGTGGCGGCCGATTGCCAGATCTGGAGCCCCCGCTGGCAACAGGGAGCCTTCGGGGCGGTGCCGGCCTTTGTGGAGCGGGAGCTGGCCGGCTGATCCGGGCCTCCACCACAATCGGCGGATCCGCTGTGGCGGCCGCCGCCGCGCTTCACCCCATGTCCCAGCCCCCCGCCACCGCCGCCACCTCCGCAGCCGCAGCCGCAGCCTGCTTTGACACCGAAGGCGCCATCTTCATGGGGGCGCAGCGGGATCCGGCGGGCTGCGTGGTCGGCCTGTTCGGGGTGCCCTACGACGGCACCACCTCCTTCCGGCCCGGCACCCGCTTCGGCCCCGCCGCCATCCGGGACGTCAGCGCCGGGCTGGAGAGCTACTGCCCCCAACTGGACCTGGACCTGGAGGAATTGGCCTTCGCCGACCTCGGGGCGGTGGCGATCCCCTTTGGCGACCCCGAGCCCGTGATCAAGGCGGTGCGGGCCGCCACGGCCCAGGTGCTGGAGCTGGGCCTGGCGCCGCTGATGCTGGGCGGAGAGCACTCGATCAGCAGCGGCGCCGTGGCGGCGGTGGCCGCCCGCCATCCAAACCTGGCCTTGGTGCAACTCGATGCCCATGCCGACCTGCGCTACACCTGGCTGGGCAGCCGCCACAGCCATGCCTGCGCCATGCGGCGCTGCCTGGAGGTGCTGCCCAGCGGCGACCTGCGCCAGATCGCCATTCGCAGCGGCACCCGCCAGGAATTTGCCGAATTGCGATCAACAACGGGCCGGTTGGTGAGCCTGGAAAGCCTGGCCGCCAGCCTGCGGCCGCTGCGGGGCCGCCCCATCTATCTCACCGTTGACCTGGACTGGTTTGATCCAGCGGTCCTGCCGGGCACCGGCACCCCCGAACCCGGGGGCTTCTTCTGGCCGGACTTCGCCTTGGTGGTCGACGAACTCAGACATCACCACCTGGTGGCCGCCGATGTGGTGGAACTGGCTCCCCAACTGGACAGCAGCGGCGTCAGCGCCGTGCTCGCCGCCAAGGTGACCCGCAGCCTGTTGCTGCTGCTGGGCCAGGCCCACGGCGGCGAGCCATCAAAAGGGGCCAGCCCTCAGTAGCAGCAGGTGCCGCTGCTGCGCTGCTCCCGCAGGCGCTCGTGCTGCTGGCCAATCAGCAGCACGGCCAGGGTCGGATGGTTGTGGAGCAGGTTCATGAACCGGAGGCGATCCAATCGCAGCACTTCCACGGGGGTGAGGGCATGGGCATCACTGCGGTGGCCGCCGTTGTGCCAGACGATGTCCTGGTAACAAAAGATCTCGCCGGGGCGGAAGCAGGTTTTCTCCCCCTCGGGATCGACCAGCTCAACGATGCCCCTTCGCACGCCGTAGATGGCCTTGGCGGCGGCCCCCCTTTGGTAGATCCTGGCGCCTGTGGGCAGGGCGATCGTTTCGCAATCCAGCTGCGAAACCATGAGCTCAATGGGGGTGCGACTTTTGACTGATGGGGATACGACCAATGCGGGGAACCTCCTGGAGAAAAGGACAAAATTTGTTGAAGCGCATCATGGCGGACAACCGGGCCGTTGCAACGTTCAGCCGACACCTCTTGCGCCCTTCAGGGCAGGTTTCAACCCTCCTGGGGCATCGAGCCAAGGCACAACTGCTGAATGGCCGTCCCTCGATCGCCATGGCCCGCCGCCCCACAACCGGAGAGCACCGGTAAACGGGGCGGACGGGAGGTCCAGTGATGACACCAGAGATCGCCCACCAATTCGGGATGAATGGAGAGTTGGCGCAAATGACACCAACCCATCTCCGCCCCCTTGGGGGGAGCGCAATGGCGGCAGCTGCGGCAACTGGGGCGATGGCCCATCAAGACCTAAAGAAACAGAGGAATGAACCTTAATCAGGGTTTCCCCATCCACCCAAGCCCGGGGAACCGAATCAAAGATTTTCTTCCATTTCGAGGATGGCCTGGTGCTCCTTGTTGGCATTTCTGCCGGCGGTTGGCCTTCCGTCGGGCCCGCCAGGGTCCATAGGATCCCGGCCAACTCCCCCCTGCGGCGCCCCCATGGCCGACTTGCCTTCGCCCCCTACCGGCAACCTGCGCCGTACTCCTCTTTGGGAGGCCAGCCGCGCGGCGGGAGGACGTTTGGTGCCGTTCGCCGGCTGGGAGATGGCGGTGCAGTTCGGCGGCCTGGTGCAGGAACACCAGGCGGTGCGCCAGCACTGCGGTGTCTTCGACATCTCCCACATGGGGGTGCTGACCCTCCAGGGCGACGGCGTCAAGGACGCCCTGCAGGCTCTGCTGCCCACCGACCTGTTTCGCATCGGTCCCGGCGAAGCCTGCTATTCGGTGCTGCTGAACGAGGCCGGCGGCATCCGCGACGACCTGATCGTCTACGACCGGGGCCGCCGCCCCTGGCTGCAGGCCCCCGGGGAGGCCAGCGGCACCGAAACCGATGAGCTGGTGCTGGTGATCAACGCCGCCTGCGCCGAAGCGGACACCGCCTGGATTCGCAGCCAACTCGAACCTCGGGGTTTCCGCATCAGTGATCGCAAGGGGGATGGGGTGCTGCTGGCCCTCCAGGGCCCCGAGGCCGCCGCACGGCTGGAGGCCCTCTGCGGCGAATCCCTCGCCGGCCTGCCCCGCTTCGGCCACCGGGACCTGTCCATCGATGGCCAAACGGTCTTCACCGGCCGCACCGGGTACACCGGCGAAGACGGCTTCGAGCTGCTGTTGCCGCAGCAAGCTGGCCTGGCCCTCTGGCAGCGCCTGCTGGCGGCAGGGGTCACCCCCTGCGGCCTCGGCGCCCGGGACACCCTGCGCTTGGAGGCTGCCATGCACCTCTACGGCAACGACATGGATGCCAGCACCACCCCCCTGGAGGCCAGCCTGGGCTGGTTGGTGCACCTGGAGATGCCGGCCGATTTCATCGGTCGTGGCGCCCTGGAGGCCCAGACCGCCGCCGGGGTCCAGAAACGCCTGGTGGGCCTCAAGCTGCAGGGGCGCGCCATCGCCCGCCATGGCTATCCGGTGTTGCTGAACGGGGAGCCGGTGGGGGAAATCACCAGCGGCACCTGGTCCCCCAGCCTGGGGGAGGCGATTGCCCTGGCCTATGTGCCCGCCGCCGCGGCCAAGGTCGGCAGCGAGCTGGCGGTGGAAATACGCGGCAAAGCCGAGCCGGCGGTGGTGGTGAAGCGCCCCTTCTATCGCCGTCCCTGAACCGCCAAGTACCATCGTCTCCACTAGAAGGACTCCGGCGCGGGCGGTCAACGGCTATGGAGGTTTCAGGCAACGGGGCCGAGGGGCTCGATTCGATCCGTATTGCCGGCATCCGTCACTACGGCTACACAGGCTTCTTTGCCGAAGAACAGGTTCTGGGCCAATGGTTTGAGGTCAACCTCACCCTCTGGCTGGACCTGGCGACCACCGGCGCCAACGACCAACTGGAGAACACGCTTAATTACGCCGAAGTGGTGGCTGAGGTGACGGCCGTGATGGACGCCGCCCGCTTCAAGACCCTGGAGCGGCTCAACACCGCCATCCTGGAGCGAGTCCTGGCTTTTGACCAGGTGCGCCGCGCCCACTCCGAGCTGGTCAAGCTGTCACCACCGATTCCTGGTTTCAGCGGCCAGATCACCATCGCCATGACCCGGAGCAAGGCCAGCGGTGTCTGACGCTGGCGGGCCAGGGCCAGGGCCAGGGTTCGGGGTGGGGCCAGGGTTCGGGGTACGGCTGGTCGTCACCGATCTCGACCACACACTAATCGAGAACCCCTCCCAGATCCCAGCGGCCGGCGAGGCCCTGCGCCGCTTGGCCGATAGGGGACTGGTCACCGTGCTGGCCTCCAGCAAGACCTTCGCCGAAATGGAGGACCTGCAGCGGCAGGCGGGCCTGCCCCCCCAGCCCTTCATTTTTGAAAACGGCGGCGGCATCGGCTGGCCCTTGGGCCAGGGCCCCCTGGGCCAAGGGCCGCTAAGCCAATGGCCTGCCCAGACGGCTGGCGAGGCGGCTGGGGCGCCGGCGCTGGTGCAAGGGGCCTATGGCGCCATCGCCGCCGCCGGGGATCTCACCAAGTTGGGCGCCATCCTGGCTGAGCTGGCGAGCGGGGGGGGGTTCCGCTTCCGCCGGTTCGACGAGCTGCCCCTGGAGACGATCAGCACCCTGACCGGCCTCGACCCCCGATTGGCCGCCCTGGCGAGGCAGCGCCTGACCTCCCTCCCCCTGCTCTGGGACGACAGCAGCGAGCAACTGGCCCGCATGCGGCAGGCCCTGGCGGGCCGTGGACTGGCAGCGGTATCGGGGGGGCGTTTCGTGCACGTAGGCCCGCCCTGCGATAAGGCGACGGCCCTGACCCGGGTGCGGCAGTGGCTGGGGGGCCAGGCCGCCCTGGGGGGGATGCTGGCCTGCGGCGACAGCGACAACGACCGGGGCCTGCTGGAAGCCGCCGACATCGCGTTGGTGTTCAGCTGCGGGCAGCGGCCGCCGCTGCCCCTGAGCCGCCCCTGCACCGTGGTGCCGGCGGGCGGACCGGGCCCCTGGCTGGCGGCCGTCGAGGCGGCCCTGGAGTCGAGCCAAGGGGGGGCAACGGCATGAGCGACTTCTTCCAGAACGGCATCGTCACCTCGCTGCATGAACTGGGCCAGCGGCCGGCCGCCGACTTGATGGCCGAGGTGGCGCACTACGCCAGCGAGCGGCCGATCACCCTGGTGCTGCCCTGCCTGTATGCCGAACTGCAGGGCCCCGCCCTCGATCCGATCGTGCGGGGCCTGGCGGAGCTGCCCTGGCTGGCCGAGATCGTCATCGGGCTGGATCAAGCCGATGGCGAGGGCTACCGCCACGCCCGCCGCTACTTCAGCCGATTACCCCAGCCGCACCATGTGATCTGGAATGACGGCCCCCGCGTCCAGGCCCTGGTGGCCGACCTGGCCGCCCAGCGGCTGGCCCCCGCCGACCGGGGCAAGGGCCACAACATCTGGTTGTGTCTGGGGCTGGCCCAAGCCACCGGCGTCGGCCAGGTGGTGGCCCTGCACGATTGCGATGTGTTGACCTTTTCACCCCGCAGCCTGGCGCGGCTCGTCTATCCGGTGATCCATCCCACGGCCAACTTCGTATTTGCCAAGGCCTATTACCCCCGCATCAGCGAGGCGGGATTGCTGTACGGACGGGTGAGCCGGTTGTTTGTGACGCCCCTGCTGCGGGCCCTGATGCGCTGCCTGCCCCCAAGCCGCTACCTGGATTTCCTCAACAGCTTCCGCTATCCCCTCGCCGGCGAATGCGCCCTGAGGATGGAGGCGGCCCACCGGCTGCACCTGCCCTCGGACTGGGGCCTGGAGATCGGCATTCTCACCGAGGTGTTCCGGGACCACTCCACCCGCCAACTTTGCCAGGTGGCCATCGCCGAGCGTTACGACCACAAGCACCAGCCCCTGGAAGTAGGAGCAGCGGACCGGGGCCTGGCCCGCATGGGCCGCGACATCGCCTTCAGCCTGTTCAACGGCCTGACGGCCCAGGGCCAGGTGCTCGACCCGGGACTGGTGCGCACGGTCGTCAGTGCCTACCAGCGGATCGTGCTGGACCTGCTGGACTCCTACGCTGCCGATGCCGCCATCAATGGACTCAGCATCGACCGGGGCGCCGAATCCCTGGCGGTCGATTGTTTCACCAGCAGCCTGTTTGAGGCGGGTCAACGCTTCGTTCAGGAAAACAGCCACCGCTCCCTGACCCCCACCTGGGATGAGGTGCGTCGCCTCCAGCCCGACGCCCTCGAGCGGCTGCGAGCGGCGGTCAGCGACGACCGCACCACAGCCTGATCCGCGCCTCCTTGACCCTCCCGACCCCAACCCCGACCCAGACCCCCATGTCCCCCCTGAGCCCCGCCACACTCCTTGGTGTGATCAACCTGTCACCGGAGTCGATGGTCAGCGACTCGGTGGTGGGCTCCGAAGCGCAAATGCTGGAGCGGGCCGCCTGGCTGAGCCAGGAGGGCTGCAGCATTCTTGATGTGGGGGCCCGCTCGATCACCCCGACCGCGGCGATGATCGACGACGCCGAAGAGCAGCGGCGCCTGGAGGGCCCCCTGCGGCGCCTGCGGGCCGAGGGCTATCGGGTTTCGGTGGACACCTGGAGTTCGGACACGGTGCGCTTCGCCCTGCAGGCAGGGGCCACCGACATCAACTTCACCGGCGCCAGCCTTGATCCGCAGGCCCTGGAGGCCGTGGCCCGGGCCGGTGCCCCCCTGATGCTCACCTACATGCCCTATGGCGACGCCTACCGCATGCGCGAAGCCGATCCGGTGCCCTACCGGCTGCAGGGCCTGCTGGATCACCTCGGTCCCCGGGTGGAGCAGGCGCGGGCGGCCGGAGTCAAAGAGGTGATCATCGACCCCAACCTGGGCATCATCCACCCTGCCACCGATGACTACGCCAAGGTGCAGCTCCAGAACGGCGTGCTCTGGAACCTGGATCGGCTGCGGGTGCTGGGCTGTCCGATTCTTCTTTATGCGGCCCGCAAGCCCGAGCGGCTGGCCCGCATCCTGTTCGCCTCTAATGTGCTCTATGCCGGGCCCGATGTGATCCGCACCCACCATCCGGACCTGATCAACCAACTGCGCCAAGCTGAAACGATCGAAACCCGATGACAACCCCATCCCTCCAGGGGCGGGTCGCCCTGGTCACCGGCGCCGGGCGCCGCACCGGTCGCAGCATCGCCCTGGCCCTGGCCGGCGCCGGCGCTGATGTGCTGGTGCACTGCCACCACAGCCAGGCCGAAGCCCAGCAAGTGGTGCAGGAGATTGCCTGCCTGGGCCGCCGGGCCAAGGTGGTGCAGGCCGACCTGGGCGATGCCGAAGCCACGCAAGCGGCCTTCAGCCAAGCGGCCGCAGACTTTGGCCGCCTGGATATTTTGGTCAATAACGCCTGCGGCATCATCTGGAAACGCCTTCCTGACCTCAGCGTGGCCGAGTGGCACGCGGGGCTGGAGCAAAGCCTGCACATCACTTATCACGCCTGTCGGGCCGTACTGCCGCTGATGCGCCAACAGGGCTTCGGCCGCATCGTCAGCGTGATTGATGTGGATGCCGACAGCTTGGTCTCGGTGCCGGCCCTCACCCCCTACAAGATCGGCAAAACCGGGGTTTTGATGCTCACCCGCACCCTGGCCGTCACCGAGGCCCCCCACGGCATCACCGTCAACGGCGTATCCCCGGGCACCCTCGACAACTCCGATCGCAAACCAGCCCTGGAGCGCATTCCTGCTGGCCGCTATGGCACCGCCGAGGAGGTCGCCAGGGCGGTGCTGTTCCTGGTGGATCCGGAAAGCGCTTACATCACCGGCACCAATATTAAAGTGTCTGGTGGTTATTTGATCTGAGGTCATTCCCAGTGGACCACCCCCCCCCAAATTGATGCCATCGAGATCGCTTGAAGCCCTGGGGATACGCCTGCTGCGTTGGCGCCATCGCCTCTCGGTGCCGCAGTTCACGGTGATCACCGGTGCCCTGCTGATTGCCGCGGGCACCCTGCTGCTGGCCTCACCCCTCTGTTCCACTGACGATGTGGGTCTCTGGCAAGCCCTGTTCACGGTGACCTCGGCCCTGACCGTAACGGGGCTTTCCATCATCGATGTGGGCAAGGACCTCACCTTCTTCGGGCAGGTGACCCTGGCCGCCTTGATCATCGTCGGTGGCCTCGGCCTGATGGCGATCACCACCTTTTTGCAGGGTTTCGTGCAGGGTCGCTCCGGTTTGCGTCTGCGCCTCGACAAGGGCCGGGCCCTCGATGAGTTCGGCGTCGGCGGCATCGGTCCCACCTTCAACCAGATCCTGATCGCCGCCGGTTTGTTTATGGGGGCAGGCACATTAATTCTCTACACCTTCGGCTTCACCGACATCAGCAACCACGCCGAAAGACTTTGGGCGGCAATGTTTCACTGCATCAGTGCGTACAACAACGCCGGCTTCGGTCTCTGGAGTGACAACCTGGTGGGCTACAAGGCCAATCCCGTCGTCAACGGCGTCATTGGCGCATTGATCGTCAGCGGCGGCATCGGTTGGCGGGTCACCAACGATCTCTGGCAGCTCTTTCGCAAACGCCTCTCGCGGCAACCGCTGCGCCACCTCAGTCTGCACACACGCCTGGTGCTGCGCAGCACTTTGCTGTTGATCGTGCTTGGGGCCCTGGGCTTGCTGTTCACCGAAAGGTTCGCGCCCGATGGGGTCGTGCATTCCCTCAGCCTCTGGGAAAAGCTGCAGGTCACCCTGTTTCAGTCGATCACCACCCGCACCGCCGGCTTCAACACGGTGCCGCTCTCAATCGAGACGCTCTCGGATGCGGGCTTGCTGCTGATGATCGTGCTGATGTTCATCGGTGCCAGCCCCGGCGGCACCGGGGGTGGGATCAAGACCACCACCTTCGCCGTGCTGATGGGGGCCACCCGCTCCACCCTGGAAGGTCGCAAGTCGGTGATCATTCAAAAGCACGAGCTTGCCGGCGACATCGTGCTCAAGGCTGTGGGTGTGGCCCTGGCCTCGGGGCTGTTCGTGGTCCTGATGACCCTGCTGCTCGGCATCGGCCCCACGGCCGGTGGGGCACCGACCGGCCAGTCCTTCAGCTTCCTTGAGAAGCTGTTCACCTGCATGTCGGCCTTCTGCACCGTCGGCCTTGATGTCGGGGTGACCGCCAACTTGAACCGCTGGGGCCAGCTGGTGCTGATTGTGGGCATGTTCGTGGGCAGGATTGGCATCATGCTGTTGCTCTCAGCCCTCTACGGCAGCCGTCCCCAGTCCAGGGTCGGCTACCCCCGCGCCGATCTCTTCCTCTGAATAACTGAGCCAATGACAGCAAGCAACAACTGGTGGCCCTGGGGGCCAAAGGAAGCGGAGGTCCAAGGCACCTTTGCGGTGATCGGGGTGGGACGGTTCGGATCGGCCGTCTGCGATGAACTGACCCAGAACGGTGCTTCGGTGTTGGCCATCGATGCCAACCAGCGCGCCATTGACGCCGTCAGCCTGATTGATCCCGCGATCGAAGCCAGGGTGGTGGACTGCACCGATGAGGAGGCCCTGCGCGAGGCAGGGGCCCTGGAAGTCGACACGGTGGTGGTCGCCATCGGCGAACCGATCGAAGCGAGCATCACCGCCACCTTGATCGTGAAGCACAGCGATGGCACCAAGGTGAAGCAGGTGATCTCCCGGGCCACCAGTGATCTGCACCTGAAAATGCTGCAGCGGGTGGGTGCCGACCGGGTGGTCTATCCGTCCAAAATGCAGGGCCACCGCCTCGGGCTGGAGCTGGTGCGTCCGAACCTGCTGGAACGGCTGCGGCTCGATGATCGCAACAGCATCGAGGAGATCCGGGTACCGCCCTCCTTCGTGGACCGATCGCTGCGGGACCTGAACCTGCGCAAAAGCCATGGCGTCACCGTGCTGGCCGTGGGCCCGGAAAACCAGCTGACGGTCAACCCGCCGGCTTCCCACGTGCTCAAAGCCGGCGAATTGCTGGTGGTGATGGGATCGGGCGCCGCCCTCAATGGGCTGCCCAATAACTGAGATCGTGTCGGTGCGCTCTGAACCCTTCGCCGCCCAGATCCAGGCCACGATCGCGCCACCTTGCAACGCAGGCGTCGATGGGCGAAACCAGATTCCTGATGTGCGCCCCCAGCCACTACGACGTCGATTACGTGATCAACCCCTGGATGGCGGGCAACGTGCATCGCTCCGCCAAGGCGGTGGCCGCGGCCCAGTGGCAGCAGTTGCAGGGGGTGCTGGCCGGCCATGCCCGGGTGGAGCAGCTCCAACCCCAGCCGGGCCTGCCCGATCTGGTGTTCACGGCCAATGCCGGCGTGGTGGTGGATGACAGGGTGGTGCTGGCCCGCTTCTTCCACCCGGAGCGCCAGGGGGAGGAGCCCTGGTTCCAACAGTGGTTTGAAAGTCAGGGCTACCGCGTCACGCTGCTACCCGCCGATCTGCCCTTTGAGGGGGCCGGCGACGCCCTGCTGGATCGCAGCGGCGGTTGGCTGTGGGCGGGCCATGGCTTCCGCTCCGAACTGGCGGCCCACCCCCTGCTGGCCGAGGCCCTGGCGGTGGAGGTGCTGTCGTTGCGCCTGATGGACAAACGCTTCTACCACCTGGATACCTGCTTTTGCCCGCTCAGCGATGGCACGCTGCTCTACTACCCGCCGGCGTTTGATTTCGATGCCAACCGCCTGATCGAAACCCGCGTGCCCGCCGCAAAGCGGCTGGTGGTGGAAGAAGCCGACGCCCTGGCCTTCGCCTGCAACGCCGTGAATGTGGGCCGCAGCGTGATTCTCAACCAGGCCAGCGCCGGGCTGCGGCACCAACTGGAAAGGCGGGGCTACGACGTGCTGGAAACGCCGCTGAGCGAATTCCTCAAGGCCGGTGGCGCCGCCAAATGCCTCACCCTGCGGCTTGATGAGCCCTGCCCAGCTTGAACCGCACAGTCCGGCCGCAGGGCCGATCCGGCCGCAGGACCGGGCCCCTGTTGAGAACAGATGGCAAGAGGGCGGGTCGGGGGTCTAGATTGCGATCTGTTCTCAACAAGGCGATTTCTTGGCCGATTCCATGGTGGGCAGCCTCTGCCGCGAGGTGGATGGGATCAGGAGGCGCGCCAGCCAGCTGCTGTTGGCGATGCGCTCCTGTCAGGACGCCGCCCTCAGTCAGCGGCTGGGGCTGGAGTTAAGCCAGCTGCAGCAACGCCGCGGTGAACTGCTGCGCAGCGCCAGAACCTGGCGTAACCAGTCCGTCGTCAAGGATGAATTGGCGCTGGAGTTCTTGATCGAGATTGCCAACCGCTCCCCGCTGACGGAGCGCTGGGCCCACTGAGAATCAGGCCAGTTTGGCGGGTTCGTGCTGCCCCTCAGCCAGCTCAGCATCGAGGATCAACAGGGCGGCGGGTTGATTCTGGGCCAGCCGCACCCGACCCAACAGATGGGCGAATTGGTTTTCGGAAGCCAATTGACCGCTGATATGGGGATCTAGAAAGGTGGTGGAGCGCAGGTCCCCGCTGCGCTCGGCCATGACATAGATCTGTTGCAACGACGTGGTTACGTCGGCCTCCATCTGAAATGAGGCGGCCATGATCTCCTCCGGTGACGACCAGTTCTGCCGCGGCGCCACCAAAGCCTCCAGCAGCACCGCCTGGCCACGGGCGATCAGATAGTCGGCAAAGGTGGCGGCATGGTCCTGCTCGTCGCGGGATTCGCCCTTGAAGAAGTGGGCAAAGCCCCTGAGTTCACGCTCGGCAAACCAGATCGCCATGGCGAAATAGGCGGCGCTGGCCTGGCGCTCTAAGGTGAGGTGTTGATGCAAAGTCTCGACAACAGAAGCTTCCATGGGCTGGGCCACGGCTCTGCCGGCGGGGCCCGTCAGCCCGGGCAGCGAGGAATTCAACGGTGAAACAGCCATGGCTCTTCAAGCATCAATGTGCCCAATGCTACCCATCAATGTTTAGCGATGGGTCACCGCCCTGGCGCAGTGATGGCCGGGGCTAGGCTGAAATCCAGTCGTCGCCCCTTTCAGCCAAGTGGCCGACATCCTCTGCCTCCAAAGCACACTCAAGCCACACCCAAGGCCATGAACTCAGCAACAGGCAATACCAGCCCAGCACCCACCGGATTTAGTGAAGTGCTGCGTCAAGACAAGAAAAAGGGCTGCAAAAAAAGCAAATGTTCCCATTGGAAAGGGGGCCAGTGCAAATGCGGCAGAGATTGAAATCGCCCCAGCTATTCCGCATAGGGAACTGCGCCAGAAGCTGGGGCCGAGGTGGATAGAATGAATACCAGCACATTACCGGGCTCTGTCGTGGCATCGGTGCGCAGGGCAGCGATCCGGCCCTGGGCGGGGCTGGTGTATTCAGCCAGCACCTCACCGAAGGCATTGCGCTGAATGGCCAGCTTTTGTCCGGCGCTCACGTTGTCGGTGATCTTGACCAACCATTCGATGAAGCCTCCCTGGCTACTCAGCACGGTATAAATATTCTTACCGATCAACACATTGGCGTCGACGGCGGTGCGCCCGATCGGGCCAGGAAGCACGCCGTAATGCTTGAAAACATTCAGCGTGCCCTCCACGAACAGGGGTATCATGTTCAGATCGAGCCGCCGCGCCGGGCCAATCTCGGGGGTGAAACAGGGAATGCCGGCTTTGATGAAAGCGTTGTGCAGCACACTGGGATAGACCGGGTTGTCCCAGATCAGCGGCACGGGATAGAGCATCATCATGGTCTTGACCTCCGGGATGCCCATGTCGCCGATATGAAAGGCGGCAGCGTCGATGCCAGTGGTGCCCGTATGGAAATCAATCGCCAGATCGGTATTGGGCCTGAGCAGTCGATTGAACACCAGGCCGGCCTGGCGGCTGGCGGCACCGAGGCCCTGTTCGTTGCCGGGCCACTCGCGATTCATGTCGGTCAACTCCAGGCCCCGGCCCAGGCTCGGCCAGCGCCGCTGCATGCTCTCCACCGCCGGGCGGGCGATGTCTAGAACCGCCATCACGGTGCCTGTCATTTCGGCCGGCTTGAGGCGACCCATGATCGTCTGGACCGTGTGCACCGAACTCATCTCATCGCCATGGACCCCGCTGGTCAGGGTGAAGCGCTTGCCGGGCCGGATCCCCTTGGCCACAATCACCGAGACATACCAATACTGACCCGTGGCCATCTGCACACCCTGGAAATAAAGCAGGTGTGTGCGACCAGGCTCCAGGTCGTCGGTATTGAGTGAACTCACCACTTTCTTACCGTTGATGACATCACCGGTGAAAACGGTCCTGCCCCCAGCGGCCCTGACCCCGGCGGCCTTGACCCCGGCCGGCGGCGCAGCGGCGCTGACCAGCTCTGGCGCCATCGCCAAGACAGCCAGAGCCCAAGGGGCGAGCAGCAACGACTGCAGGCGTTGGTGGCGGTGGCGGTGGCGGTTAAGGCTCACAATCTCTGCAAAAAATATCGAGATGAATTCTAAAGCCACGGCCTCTCAATGATCCCAATAGACCTATTCATTCTCCTGCCACAGCGAAGAACCCTGGCCGGCACCAACATCACCGTGAGCGGTGCCTAGCTGATCTGAGCCGCTGGGGGGCCCCCCGGCCAGCGCACACCCCAGGCCCCGAGGGCTTCGGCCCGCTGCTCGGCGATGGCGTAGGCGTCCTGGCGGTGGGAGTGGCGGGACTCCAGCAGGGAGGAGGCGGTGAGTTGGGACGGCCACTTGCGATAGAGCAGGCCCGTCTGGCCAAGGTGCCAGCCCTCCGCCACGGCATTGAGGGCCAGCAGCAGACCGGTGTCCTCAGAGGCGGGCAAAGCCATCCAGCCCCCCAGGGCCCGCAGCAGCTCGCTGCGCACACAGAGGCTGGCCGGATGCACCGGCAGCCGCCGGCCATGCTGGCGCCACCAGCCAGCCACCCAGCCGATCGGGACCGCGCCCTCCGGCGCTGCCCACCCAGGGGCAACGCAGCGGCCATCGGGCAACAGGTCGAGGGCGGCCGAGGTGAGCCAGCCCACCTCCGGATGGCTGTGGAACAGGGCCACCTCCCGGGCCAGCTGACCTGGCGTGAGCTGATCATCGGCATCGAGCACCTTCACCAGGGAGCCCCGGGCCCGGGCCAATGCCAGGGTGCGGGCCAGGGCCGGCCCAAAGGCCACCGGGTTGGCCTGCTGGCGAATCCTGCTGTCGTCCGGGAGGGGCTCCTGCAGGGGTTCCGGACCATCCCGCTGGACCAGCCACTCCCAATCCCAGGGATGCTCAGACTCCGCTTGCTGCTGCCGCAGGCTGTGCCAGGTGTCGGTGAGCCAGGCGGAATGGGCCGGCAGCACCGGCGTGATCACGGAAATGAGGGGCACCATGCTGGGGGCAAGGGGGTCTGCTGGTTCGGCCGTCACAACATGCTCACCTTGCCGCTGCCGATGTCGAAGAAGGCACTGCGGATGGTGAGCTTGCCGGCGGCCACCGCATCCATCAGCACGGCGCTGCGGGCGGTGAGCTGGGCGGCGGCATAGCGGGCGTTGCCCTCAATCGCCTGGGTCAGATCATCGCCACTGCGGAGATTGGCGCGGATCGGCTTGACCAGCACCTCCAGCAGCGGCGTGAGCGGTTCTGTGGCGATCGCCGCCTTCACGGCGCCACAGCCGCTATGCCCCATGGAGACCACCAATGGCGTGCCCAGCACGGCCACGGCATATTCCAGCGAAGCGATCGCCTCATCGAAGGCCGTGTTGCCCGCACTGCGCACCTGGAACAACTCGCCGGACCCGCAGGCAAACAGCCAACCCGGGTCCACCCTGGAGTCGGCGCAGCAGAGGATCGCGGCGAAGGGCTGCTGTCCCATGGCCAGGGCGATCGGGTCGATCTGGCAGTTCTGCTCCCAGATGCTGTTGAGCTGGTGCATGCGCTGCTCCGGGGTGCCCGTGGCGCTGGCGGTGGTCCAGGCCTTGGCGAAGCGGGCGTTGCCCTCCTGCAGGCGGGTGAGCGCATCCTTGGGGGTGCAGACCTGGAGGTTGTCGGGAAGCGGTTTCTCCCTCATGCCGGCCGCCTGCGAAGCCTCGGGACGCAACATCAAAAAGGCAGCTCCTGCCATGCCGAGGGCAGAGCCCACCAGGACTTGACGACGGGGAAGCATCACGTCATGGGCCCACCAGGAACCCCCCATCAGTAGCCACGCCAGCCCTCGCCGCCTGGTGCCCCCCGAGCTTCGTCACCAAACAGCACAGCCGCCAGTCCCCTGCCGCCGCCATGGGAAAATCCCCGATTGCTTGCCGTTCCCACCATGCGCAGCCACGGATGCGGCGATCTACGGGCCGACCACGCCGGCCAGGCCGTCCAGCTCTGCGGCTGGGTGGACCGCAGCCGCGACCACGGCGGCGTCATCTTCATCGACCTGCGCGACCGCAGCGGCAGTGTGCAGATCACCGTCGATCCGGAGCTGGCCAGTGCCGATGCCAGCCTCCAGGCCGCCGGCGCCGCGGCCTTCGCCACCGCCAGCCACCTGCGCAACGAAACCGTGATCCAGGTGCAGGGGACGCTGCGGGCCCGGCCGGCCGAATCCCTCAACGAACGGCTGGCCACCGGCGCCATTGAGGTGCTGGCCAGCTCGATCACCGTGCTCAATGCCGTCAAGGGCACCCTGCCCTTCCCGGTGTCGGTGCACGACGAAGAAAACACCCGTGAGGAGCTGCGCCTGCGGCACCGCTACCTCGATCTGCGCCGCGCCCGCATGAACCACAACCTGCGCCTGCGCCACCGCACCGTGCAGGCGATCCGGGCCTTTGTCGAGGCCGAGGGCTTCATTGAGGTGGAGACCCCCGTGCTCACCCGCTCCACCCCCGAAGGCGCCCGCGACTACCTGGTGCCCAGCCGGGTCTGCGGCGGCGAGTGGTTCGCCCTGCCCCAGTCGCCCCAGCTGTTCAAGCAGCTGCTGATGGTGGGCGGCCTGGAGCGCTATTACCAAATCGCCCGCTGCTTCCGCGATGAAGACCTGCGGGCCGACCGCCAGCCGGAATTCACCCAGCTGGACATGGAGCTGAGCTTTGTGAACCAGGAGCAGATCCTGGAGCTCAACGAACGGCTGATCGCCGCCATCTGGAAAGCCGTCAAGGGAATCGAGCTGCCCCTGCCCTTCCCCCGCCTTACTTGGCACGAGGCCATGGAGCGCTATGGCACCGACCGGCCCGACACCCGCTATGGCATGGAGTTGGTGACCGTGTCCGATCTGGTGGCGGACATGGGCTTCAAGGTGTTTTCGGGCGCTGTGGCGGCCGGCGGCTCGGTCAAGGTGCTGCCGGTGCCCGGCGGCAACGACGCCATCAGCAACGTGCGCATCAAGCCCGGCGGCGATGTCTTCAGTGAGGCCCAAAAAGCGGGCGCCGGCGGCCTGGCCTTCATCCGGGTGCGGGAGAACGGCGAAATTGACAGCATCGGCGCCATCAAGGACAACCTCAGCGAGGCCAAAAAGGCCGAGCTGCTGGCGCGCACCGGCGCCACCCCCGGCACCCTGCTGCTGTTCGGCGCCGGCGACACCGCCACGGTCAACAAGGCCCTCGATCGGGTGCGCCAGTACCTGGCGCGGGACCTTGCTCTGGTGCCCAAAGACCGCGACAACGACCGCTGGAATTTCCTCTGGGTCGTGGATTTCCCGATGTTCGAATTCAACGCCGGTGAAAACCGCCTCGAAGCCCTGCACCACCCCTTCTGCGCCCCCAACAGCGCCGACCTGGGCGATGATCCGGCCCAGTGGGCCACCACCCTGCCCACGGCCCGCGCCCAGGCCTACGACCTGGTGCTCAACGGGCTGGAGCTGGGCGGCGGCTCGCTGCGCATCCACGATTCCGCCCTGCAACGCCAGGTGCTGCAAGCCATCGGCCTGCCCCTGGAGGAGGCCGAGCGCCAGTTCGGCTTCCTGATGGAGGCCCTCGACATGGGCGCCCCGCCCCACGGCGGCATCGCCTTCGGCCTCGACCGCCTGGTGATGCTGCTGGCGGGCGAGGAATCGATCCGCGACACGATCGCCTTCCCCAAAACCCAGCAGGCCCGCTGCCTGATGACCCGGGCCCCCGCCGATGTGGCCCCCAAGCAACTCGAAGAGCTGCATGTGGCCAGCACCTGGGTGGAGCAGGAAGACTGACCCGCCTCCGCGCTGATCCCGTCCCCGCTGGCCGCCCCCTCAGCCGCGGTCGATGCGCCGATAGCCAAACCAGTCGGGCACCAGGGGCTGGGCCGGGGCGGCGCCATCGGCGATCAGGTGCACATGCCAGCCTTCCAACAGCGTGATCGGCAGGCAATCGTCGATGGCATGGAGATCATCGGTGTGGGGCTGCACTCCCCCCGGCACCGGCAACGAGCGGGCCCGGGCCTTGGCCGCCGGGGCCGAGGTCGCCACCACCAAGCCAAAGGCGTGCTGCTCGGCTAGCTGGCTGGGGTCGTAGCCACCCCGATTGACGAACCAGAGCCTCTCGTGGCCGGCGCTGGGCCCTTGGCGCAGCTCCACCCGCCAGCCTGAGACGGCACGCACGGCCAGCCAACTGTCGATGTGCAGGCCCCGTCGCCGCCCGAACCACTGCTGGCGCAACTGGGGCAGGGTGTCCTCAATGCTGGCGCCCACCACAAAGCGGACGTCGTGCTGCTCAATGTGGCAGCCGTCGATGCGACCGCCCAGCACCACCAGGAACAACTGCATGGACATGAAGAAGGGGAAAGGGGAAAGGGGAAAGGGGAAAGGAAACCGCTCGAATGCCTAAGTCAAACCAGTGATTCTCGGCCTGAATCTCTGGAGCACTGCACATTGGCTACAACCATGGCCTGATCCCTTGCCCCCAGCCCTCTCCACCGACCTGGTGCGGCAATACCTGCGGGACATCGGCAAGGTCCAGCTGCTGACCCCGGAGGAAGAAGTCACCCTGGCCCGGCTGGTCCAACGGCGTGAGCACCTGCTGGCCCAGCAGAGCCGCCCCGATCGGGACAAGCCACTCCCCGAAGCCATGGCCGACCAACTGGCCCGGGACTGGGGCCTCAATCCAAGTGAACTGCGCCTGGCCCTGCACCAGGGGCGACGCGCCAAGGAACGCATGATCCAGGCCAACCTGCGGCTGGTGGTGGCCGTGGCCAAGAAATACCAGCAGCGGGGCCTGGAGCTGCTGGATCTGGTGCAGGAAGGCACCCTGGGCCTGGAGCGGGCAGTCGAGCGCTTCGACCCCACCCGGGGCTTCCGCTTCAGCACCTACGCCTACTGGTGGATTCGCCAGGCAATCACCAGGGCCATCGCCAGCCAGAGCCGATCGATTCGCCTGCCGGTCCACATCACCGAAAAACTGAACCGGCTCAAGCGGGCCCAAAGGGAACTCTCGCTGCGCTTGGGACGCAGCCCCAGCGTGGCCGAGCTGGCCCTCGAACTGGCCGTCAGCGAGGACACGGTGCGGCTGATCATGCAGCGCCAGCCCGAGGCCATCTCCCTCGATCGCCCCGTCGGTCAGGGTCAGGAAACCGACCTGCGCGACCTGCTCGAAGACCACCATCCGACCCCGGAGCAGGTGCTCACCCGGGCCCAGCTGCGCGCCGACCTGATGGCCCTGCTGGAGGAGCTCAGCAGCCGCGAGGCCAGCGTCATCCGCCTGCGCTTCGGTCTTGAGGACGACACACCCCGCACCCTCACGGAAATCGGCGAGCAGATGGGCATCTCCCGCGAAAGGGTCCGCCAGATCGAGGCCAGCGCCCTGCTCAAGCTGCGCCAGCCGCAACGGCGCAAGCGTGTGCGGGATTACATGGGCAGCTTCGAGGGATGACCAGGGCTGCAGCGCAGCGGCGAGACACCCCTCAAGGGGCCCACGCCTAGGTTGGGGTCCAGCCCCCAACGCCTAGCCATGGCCCCCAGCGCCCCCCCGATCGACATCGGCATCCCCGAAGCCCAGCGCCACCAAATCGCCGAGGGGTTGGGACAGGTGCTGGCCGACTCCACCGTGCTTTACGCCAAGACCCACGGCTTCCACTGGAATGTCACCGGGCCGATGTTCAACACCCTGCACCTGATGTTCATGGAGCAGTACACCGAACTCTGGACCGCCCTCGACGCCATCGCCGAACGCATCCGCGCCTTGGGTCTGCCGGCGCCCTACGGCGGGGCCACCTACGGCCGCCTTGCCACGATTGCTGAAGCCGAAGGGGTCCCGGCTGCCCTGGCCATGGTCAAGGAGCTGGTGGAGGGCCATGAGGCCGTAGCCAGGACCATCCGCGGGGTGTTCCGCATCGCCGATGCTGCGGGCGACCAACCCACCGCCGACCTGCTGACCCAACGGCTCCAAATCCACGAAAAAACCGCCTGGATGCTGCGCAGCCTGCTGGAGGGCTGAAGCCCCGCAGCCTCAAGGCAGGGGCGGCATGCGCGGATGGGCCCGAGCTGGATCCTCCGGCCCGGATCCAGGGGATTGGGCGGGACCGAGATGCGTTGCCCCTGGCTTGCCCTTGCCCCGTTGACCCGCAGGCGCCGATCCGGGCTCACCGGCTGGGTCCAACCAACCGCTGCCCAGCAAGGGAGCCAGCAGGCGGTTCAACCCATGGGATAACTGCTCCAGCTCGCCGACCGTTCTCTGCAAGGGAGGGCGCACCTGCTGCAGCGCCGTCGAGGCCTCCCGGGCCGTGGTCTGGGCCGCCAACGCGGCGCCGCCGGCCTGGCCGAGGGTGCGTCGCAGCTGGGGACCGGTCTGGGCCGTCTCTTGCTTAACGGTGCTGGCCAGGCGATCCACCTGGCCCAGGGTCTGGCGCACCCGGCCCAGGGTCGGTTTGAGCTCTTGGCCTGTCTGGGCACTGAGGCGATCCACGGAGGCCATGGTGCCGCGCAAGGCTGCGAGGGTGCGGGGAAGGTCGCTGCTCGCCAGGAGCCGCGTCTGCTCCAGGGTCCGATCCACCTGCAGCTTGCTGGCCATCAGGCCGGCTATCAATGTGCGGCTATCCAGCGATGGCTCGTAGGGGAGGGCCAGAACGCCCTCGGCCGCCGGCAACACCCCAGGGCCCAGGGGCCGGGTGGCGATGCCGATGTAGTGGTCCCCCACCAGGCCCTCTTGCCCCTTAAAAGCCCGGCTACCAGGGCCGATCAAACGCCGGTGCCGTTGCTCCACCGCCAACCGCACCAGCACGGAGGCGTCGGGTTGCAAGCTCAGCTGCTCGACCCGACCGACCGGCATCCCCGAGACACGCACCTCCATGCCAGGCCGCAGACCATCGGCGTTGAACGTGCGCAGCTGCACCGGAAAGGAGGGCTGACCCCAGTGCTTCTCGCGGGCCAGGGCCAGCAGCGAACCCACCGCCAGCAACACACCAGTCAGCAGGAACAACCCCGTCCCTGAAGTCTCCCGACTCATTGGGGCCGCCCCAGGCGCAGCGGATCGATCGCCAAGATCCAAAACAACTTGAGCAAAAGCACCAGCAGGAGGGTATGGAGGAGGCCATCGCCAACGATGTCAGCCAGGGGCCGCCGCCGGGCCAACCCCACCAGGGTCTCCCGCAGACACCAGGAGGCACCGGCCAGTAAAAACAAAGCACAACGCAGCAAGGCCCGCACCAGATCGGGCCACTCCAAACCGCCGAGCACCTCCGCCAACTCCCCAGCAAAATCAGCGCGGGGCGAGGCCGCCACCCCACTGATCAGGCTCACCGCCAGGAACTGCAGCATCAGCCCAAAGGCCACGGGCAGGGCCGGCAGCACGACGGCGTGCCAGGCCTTCCCACTGACCGTCGCGGCCCGCTCCACCCAATCCGGGGTCAGGCGAATGATCGCGATCATCGCCACCAGCATCGGCCCAAACACCTGCAGCACCATCAGCATCAACACCTCCAAGCTGAAGCGACTGGTCTGGGCAAGGGATTCGCCCAACAGACGCACCACCCCGGTGCCCACCACCACGCCGCTCAACAGCACGGGGCCACTGCAGCGTTGGCCATCCCGATCCACCAGGGCGAGATAGGACCTCAAGGGGGACCACACCGGCCGCAACAAAGGGACCATTGACCTGAGCATGGGCCATGGTTGCCCACGGGCCCTGTCGCCGCAAGACCAGCAAACCCCAGACACCTGAATTCACCGCCCGCTAAAATTCAGGATCGCCGGTTCCCCCATGCCCCTCTCCTCCGCCCCGTTAGCGCCAGGCGCGAGGGCGGGGCACGGGCCCAAATTCGTCTTCGTCACAGGCGGGGTGGTCTCCAGCATCGGCAAGGGCATCGTGGCGGCCAGCCTGGGGCGTTTGCTCAAGTCCCGGGGTTATAGCGTCTCGATCCTCAAGCTCGATCCCTACCTCAATGTGGATCCGGGCACCATGAGCCCTTACCAGCACGGCGAAGTGTTCGTCACTGAGGACGGCGCCGAGACCGATCTCGACCTTGGACATTACGAACGCTTCACGGATACGGCCATGTCCCGCCTCAACAGCGTGACCACCGGCTCGATCTACCAATCGGTCATCAACAAAGAACGGCGCGGCGACTACGAAGGCGGCACGGTGCAGGTGATCCCCCACATCACCCGCGAAATCCGCGAGCGCATCCACCGGGTCGCGGCCAACAGCGGCGCCGATGTGGTGATCACCGAGATCGGTGGCACGGTGGGGGATATCGAATCCCTGCCTTTTCTGGAGGCCATCCGTGAGTTCAGGGGCGACGTGGGCCGCCAAGACCTGGCCTATGTGCACGTCACCCTGTTGCCCTACATCGGCACCTCCGGTGAACTCAAGACCAAACCCACCCAGCACTCCGTCAAGGAACTGCGCTCGATCGGCATCCAGCCAGATGTACTGGTGTGCCGCAGTGACCGCCCCTTCAGCGACGACCTCAAGGCCAAAATCGGCGGCTTCTGCGGGGTGCCCACCCGGGCCGTGATTCCAGCCCTGGATGCGGACAGCATTTATGCCGTCCCCCTGCTGATGGAACAGGAGGGTCTCTGCCGCCAAGTGCTCGATGTGCTCGACCTGGTCGACCACGACAGCGACATGGCCCGCTGGGCCGAACTGGTGCGCAAGCTGCGCAGTCCCGGACCAGCCGTCAAGGTGGCGTTGGTGGGCAAATACGTCCAACTCAACGACGCCTACCTCTCGGTGGTGGAAGCCCTGCGCCACGCCTGCCTCGAGCAGGATGCCAGCCTCGACCTGCGCTGGATCTGCGCCGAGCAGATTGAAGAGCAAGGGGCCGAGGCCCTGCTCCATGGCATGGATGCGGTCGTGGTGCCCGGGGGGTTTGGCAACCGCGGGGTGGATGGCAAGGTGGCGGCGATCCGCTGGGCCCGGGAACAACGGGTGCCCTTCCTGGGGCTCTGCCTCGGCATGCAATGCGCGGTGATCGAGTGGGCCCGCAACCAGGCCGGCCTGCAAGGGGCCACCAGCACCGAACTCGATGCCAGCACACCCCATCCGGTCATCGCCCTACTCCCCGAGCAACAGGATGTGGTTGATCTGGGCGGCACGATGCGCCTGGGGGTCTACCCCTGCCGGCTGGCCGCGGGCACCACGGCCCAAGGGCTCTACGGGGAGGAGGTGGTGTATGAACGCCACCGCCACCGCTACGAATTCAACAACGCCTACCGCAGCCTGTTCCTCGAATCGGGCTACCAAATCAGCGGCACGTCCCCCGATGGTCGCCTGGTCGAACTGATCGAGCTCAAGGACCACCCCTACTTCACCGCCTGCCAGTTCCACCCGGAGTTCCGCTCCCGGCCCGGCAAGCCCCATCCCCTGTTCCGGGGCCTGGTGGAGGCGGCCCAGCAGCGGGCCTGGGGTGGGGAACATCAGGAGACGATCACGAGCCTCCAACGGCCGGCGGCCACGGAAGCAATCGCCTCAGCGACTACAGCGTCAGCCAACTGAACAGCCATCTGAACAGCCATCTGAATCGTTGGCTGGCTGCTGACCCATGCTGGGCCTCGTTATCCATCAGCGAGCTGGTCGCGCTAGTTCTTGCCATAGGTGGCATCGTGATCCGGGGCAATCGTCAGCAGGCGAATGAAATCACCGTCTCGGTGAGCCGTAGCGCGGCGTGACTGACTGATCCGAAATGAATAAACAGCGTCAATCCCTGCAGGCGGCTTCTCGAGGGTTCGTGCAGCCAGCGCTCATTGTCTGGAATGACGGTCGCGGTGCGAATAACCCAGACACCGGGTTCGCGTTCTTCCACCAGCACATGGCGGCCGGCGTATTGCTTGCCCAAGGAAATCTGCCCGTTGCTGCCAACGAGCTTCAGCGCGGCGGGATGGGCTGCGGCGAGGTTGGCTGCGGCGAGGTTTGCTGCGGCGACCATGACCGGACTCTCTGATCGTTCTGCACGAAAGCCTACGGTTCGTGTGGCACCAACTGAGCAGTGGGAAGGCTGCGGATCCTGCGCGAGCAGGAGCGGGATCAGACCTGATCACAGCGCCGTCCCCTGGGAGCCCATAGAGGCGGGCAGACGACCTCGCCGACCTCGCCCGGCAGGCTTCTCTGCCTCGATCTGACCCAGACATGGCAACACTGCCATCGCTGGGCCAAGGCGGATCCTGCCGCCACTGCGACTCGGCTGGCAGGCTAATGCTGTCATCCCTTGCAAGCCCCCTAGAGCGTGTCCGCCTTGGCTTCGTTGTCCCTGCCGGTGGTCGAGACCTTTCACTCCCTCCAGGGAGAGGGGATGCATGCCGGCCGCAGCGCCTTCTTCATCCGCCTGGCGGGCTGCACGGTGGGCTGCCCCTGGTGCGACACCAAGCACTCCTGGCCCGAGGCGAGCCACCCCCGCCAGAGCCTGATCGACCGCGCCGCCGCGGCCCGCGGTGCGGCGGCGGCAGGCGCCGGCTTCGTGGTGATCACCGGGGGGGAGCCGCTCCAACACCAGCTCGAAGCACTCTGCGACCAGCTGCGCGCTGCCACCGCCAGTGCTGACCAGCCCGCTGGCCTGCCCATCCACCTGGAAACCAGTGGCGTTGATGCCCTCAGCGGCCGCTTCGACTGGATCACCCTCTCCCCCAAACGGCACCGGCCGCCGCAGCAGCAGGTCCTGGCCACCTGTCACGAACTCAAGGTGGTGGTGGGCGACAAAGACGACCTGGCCTTCGCCGAGACCATGGCCCTGGCCGCCATGGAGGCCGGCCGACCGGACTCAGCCTCGCCGCCGATTTTGTTACTGCAACCCCTCTGGGATAGCCCAGTGGGCCAGGAGCTTGCCATTGCCCATGTGCGCCAGAATCCCCGCTGGCGCCTCAGCTTGCAAAGCCACAAATGGCTTGGGGTGCGTTAATTTTGATTGCGTAAACCAGGAGTGCGTAAACTTGGATTGCGTAAACTAAGAGTGCGTTAAAATGTGCCTTAATCAGTGCCCCTTTCCTGAGCCTGCGAAGGACGGGATCGAGGGGCCCAATGCAGCACCTGCTGGGGATAGGGCATTTCGATGCCGTTATCACGGAAGGCATACCAAATAGCCCGCCTTAGCTCCTTGGCAATGCTGCCTTTGGTGAGGGGGTCTGCCATCGAAAATTCAAGCTCATATTCAATCGCCGATTCCCCAAAATTATCCACAAACGCTTTCGGGGGCGGCTGAGTCAACACCCTGGGATTGGCCTTGGCCGTGGCCACAAGCAAGGCAATCACTTCATCCGGCTCATGGCTGTAATTCGCCCCAACCGTCACCGAACTGCACCTTAGGGCCTTGGTTTCCCCCGTAAAAGTGGTCGTGGTATTGGTAAAAAATGTCTGGTTGGGCACGACTAATTCGGCGTTATCGCTGGTGCGCAGCAACGTCGAGGCCCGCAAACCCAGATTTTTCACTTCACAAGCATCGCCATCGACAATCAAGATCTCGCCAGGGCGGACCGAGCCCTCCAGCAGCAGCCATAAACCACTGACGAAGTTGGAAAACACCTCCTTGATGCCAAAGCCCAGACCAACCGACAACCCGCCAGCCATGGCGGCCAGGGCATTGCCGTTGAGGCCCACGAAGCTGGACATCCAGACCAGGCCCAGACCAATCAGCAGATAACGGATGATCAACTCAAAGGCCTTGCGGTTGCCGGGCGTCATGCCCATCAGCCGAGCAGCCGTGGCGCCAAAAAGGAAGGACGGCAATTCAGAAAGCACTACCACGAAATAGGGCAGAGTCAGCAACAGTACCAAGTCCCCAATCGTGAATTTCTGATCAAACAAGCGCATCAGCGAGATATTACCGAAGCTCTCAAGGTTGTCGATTTTGCCAAGGCAAGCCATCAGCCCCAGCACAAAAAACAGGGGCCGCACGGCCCGCTGGAAATAGGATTCAACGACCTCAGGATTATTATAGCGTCGCAACAGCAATCGCAAAATTTCCAGTCCAATCCAAATCGCCAACAATTCGGCCGCCAAGAAGACCAGCCCAGCCGGCATTCCCACCAGTTGCAAGACGAGAAATGCCAGCCCCAAGGAGGCGAGGAAGGCCAGCTCGGTGAAAACAATCCTCCAACTGGCCGGCGAGATTCGCTGATGCCGAAACAACAGGCGCGACAACACAAACAGGCCGGCCAAAACAGCCAGCTGCAGCACCAGGGAAAAACGACCGAGCAGGCTTAACCAACCGCTGAGCTCAAAGAGAATCTGATTCATTGATTTGGACCTCCAGAGACAGGAACAACATCGGCATTAGGGCCATTCGCAATGGCCTCAATGGCCTTCAACACCTGCTCGGGTTTCTGCTCGCCATAGATGGTTTGCTTGAGGATTGGCCGCAGGGTATTGGCCAGCGTGGTGATGCGCATACCTTCATAGAAACTAGGAATAATCGAATGATCCAGACTCCGCTCTATCACCGGCAGATAGGCAGCATCCTTGACAGGCACCACCACGTTTTGGTTAACAGGCATGTTGCCAACGGCCTTGGCCACCATTTTGCTCTGGGTGTATTCGTTGAGCACAAACAGGGCAAACTTTTCGGCGGCCTCGCGTTGACCGGGGGTCGAATCCCGACCGAAACTCATCACCAGCATGCGGGCGAACGGACGGGACGGCGCTCCATCGGGTCCCCGGGGCAAGTCAGCCACCGCCAAATTGCTGCCAAGGGACCGTTGCAACCGAGTGATGGTGGTGGCATTACAGCTGATCCAATCCAATTGGCCCTTCTCCAGCCGGGCCACCAGCTCATCGGCCGTATCAACGAAAATCACATTCGGCTCCACGTTGGCCCGATAGAGCCATTCCAACCAAGCCAGCACCAATTGCCGGGCAGTCCCCTTGAGTGGCTCTGTGGAGTGGATCCGTGACCTCACCTCCAGCAGTTGAAACAGGGGCTGCTGGGCACCGAAACCGGTGGCCGTCCAGAGCAGCTCCCGCAGCTCCAGCGGCAGGCCCATCTTCTGTCCCCCATTGGCCTGGCTCACCAATTGCTCCAGGGTTCGGGGCGGTGCCGGCACCCGCTTGCGGTTGTAACAGGCGACGGTGGGCTGCACCAGCAGGGGCAGGGCCCGAAAGCGATTGCCCTGGCGAAAGCGTCCCAGAAATTTGATCCGCAGGGGATCCAGCTTCGCCGGCTCCAGGGAGCTGGTTGTGGTCAGCCTTTCCTGGGCCAAGGCGTAGGCCGCGGGCACCCGGGTGATCAACAGGTCGGGGGCGGCGCCCAGTCCGCTGCGGGAGCGCATCAAGGACAGCACCTCACTTTCGGAGGTCAGGCGCAGATGCACGTTCACCCGGGGGTTGACCCGCATGAATTCATTGGCCAGCTCCTGGGCCAGGCGTTCGAGATTGGCGCGGGCGATCCTGTCTTCGCCCAGGCCGGCCGAGAGCAGCAGGTTGAAATTCTCGGGGGGCTGCCACTGTGTCGAGCAGCCGCTGGTCAACAGCACGAGTCCCAACAGGGATCCCAATAGAGCTCTGCGTCTTGCCATCAACAACCCCCACCAATCAACTTTTTCACCATGGCAACCATCAAGACATCAAGCCAACAACAGGATGGGTTCGCCCTCTCTGGGGCGATAACGCAAAGACGTTAAAGGAGGACAGTCCAGGGTTGAATCGTGGGCCATCGCAGCACTTACGGCCTGCGTTTTTGGCGGCCAACTCTGCGCCATTGGCCCCCACGCCAGGCCGGGCGATCATGGTTTGACACCGCGCCTGTGCCGTTGGCCACCGCCGTCGTCCTGCTTTCGGGGGGTCTTGATTCCGCCACGGCCGCCGCCCTGGCCCTGGAGGCTGGCCACAGCCTGCTTGCCCTTTCCTTCGATTACGGCCAGCGCCACCGCCGCGAACTGGCAGCGGCCCAATGGCTCAGCCAGCACCTGGGCGTGGCAGAGCACCACACCATCGCCGTCAACCTGGCGGCCTGGGGGGGCTCGGCCCTGACCGATCCAAAACTGGCCCTGCCCAGCACGGGCGTGGCCGAGGGCACCATCCCACCCACCTACGTGCCCGGCCGCAACACGGTGTTCATCGCCCTGGGGTTGAGTCTGGCGGAGGCCCGGGGGGCGGAACGCCTGGTGCTGGGGGTGAATGCGGTGGATTATTCGGGCTATCCCGATTGCCGGCCCGACTACCTGGAGGCCTTTCAAACCCTGGCGGACCTGGCCACCCGCGCCGGCCGGGAGGGCCATGGGCCCCAACTTTGGGCCCCGCTGGTGCAGGCCAGCAAGCTGGAGATTGTGCAGCAAGCCCTGCGACTCGGGGTGCCGATTGGGGCCACCTGGAGTTGCTACAGCGGCGGCGATCGCCCCTGTGGGGTCTGCGACAGCTGCCGCATCCGCGATGCCGCCCTGATCGAAGCGGGGCGACCCGACCTGGCCTCGCATGGAGCCGGACCCAGCCAGGGGGGGGCGCCCTAGCATCCAAATCCCAAAGGTCGATCAGTTCAGGCGTTGAAGCGGCCCCTGCCCTGGAGCGAACCCTGGACCCTGGCCTGCCTGCTTGCCGGGCCGTTCGGACGGGATGGCCTCGTGTTGCTGGAGGGCGACGGCAGTGCCTTGGGTCGCCGGGCCGTACTGGGGGTGGCGCCAATCGACACGATCACCTGCCGCGGCCTGCCCGGCGATGGCGGAGCCGTCGACCCTTTCGCCGCCCTGGCTGCCCTCCAAGCCAGTGGCGGCCCCTGGCTGGGCTGGCTTTCCTACGAGGCCGGGGCCTGGGTCGAACCGAGCGCCCACTGGCAACGGCCCGACATGGCGATCCTCTGGGCCGCCCGCCATGATCCCCTGATCCATTTCGACCGCCAACGGCGCCTTTGCTGGCTCCAGGGGGACGACCGCCGGCGGCTGCTGGCCATGGAGGAACAGCTGCAGGCCCTGCTGGCGGCCGCAGAGCCCGACCCGGGCATAGGCCCCCCCTGGCCGGGCCTTGCCGCCGACCGCTGGCATTGGCACACCTCAAGCTCCAACTACGAAAACCAGGTGACGGCCCTCCTGGAGCGCATCGCCAGCGGTGACCTGTTCCAGGCCAATCTCACCGCCTGCTGTGAAGCCGAGCTGGAGACCCCCCCCGACCCCCTCGCCCTCTACGGCCGGTTGCGCCACCATTGCCCCGCCCCCTTTGCCGGCCTGGCGGTGGCGGGCCAGGAGGCGGTTGTGTCCGTCTCCCCCGAACGCTTCTTGCGGTTGACCCCCTCGGGCCGCATCCAAACCCGGCCCATCAAGGGCACCAGGCCCCGTCAGGGCGACCCCGGGGAGGATGCCCGTGCCGCCGCCGAGCTGGTCTGCGCCCCCAAGGACCGGGCCGAAAACGTGATGATCGTCGACCTGTTGCGCAATGACCTGGGCCGGGTCTGCCAACCGGGCTCCATCGAAGTCCCCCAGTTAGTGGGCCTGGAGAGTTATGCCCGCGTCCATCACCTCACCTCGGTGGTGGAGGGCCAACTGCGCTCCGAATGTGACCTGGTGGATCTGCTGCGGGCCTGTTGGCCGGGGGGCTCAATCACCGGCGCCCCCAAGGTGCGGGCCTGCCGCCGGCTGAACGACCTCGAACCGGTGCCCCGGGGGCCCTATTGCGGTTCGCTGTTCTGGCTGGCCGCCGATGGACGCTTTGACAGCAGCATCTTGATCCGCAGCCTGATGGTGCGGGATCGGCGCCTGCGACTCCATGCCGGCGGCGGCATCGTGGCCGATTCGGACCCCTGCGACGAAGCCCGGGAGATGGGCTGGAAGTTGCTGCCCCTGCTGGAGGCTCTGGCATGAACAGGGCGGGGGGAGGAACCATCGCCTGGATCGACGGGCCCGGCGATGGCGGCACCTGGGGGCCGCCAGAGCAGTTGGCATTGCCCCTGGCCGACCGGGGCCTGGCCCTGGCCGATGGCCTGTTTGAAACCATCCTGATCCAAAACGGCAAGCCCCAACTGCTGGAGGCCCACCTGCGCCGTTGGCGCCAAGCCGCGGCCCGATTGGGCATGGCCGCCCCACCGCAGGCCGACCGCCTGCTGCCCTTGATCGCGGAGGCGATCGAACGCAGCGGCAGCAGCGACGCCGCCCTGCGCCTCAACTGGAGCCGGGGCAATGCCGGCCGCGGCATCGCCCCGCCGGCGGACGACGACGGGCCGCCCAACCATCGCTTCTGGCTGCAGCTGAGCCCCTGGCGGCCGGGTTTTGAGGCGGTCAGCAGCATCATCAGCCAGGGCGAACGGCGCAATCCCGCCAGCCAGATCAGCGCCTGCAAGACCTTTGCCTACGGCTGGGCGGTGCAGGCCCGCCGCGAAGCCCAGCAGCGGGGCGCCGACGAAGCCCTGCTGCTCAACACCGCCGGCCAACTCTGCTGTGCCACCACCGCCAACCTGCTGCTGTTGAGCGAGGGCCGCTGGCTCACCCCGCCCCTGGCCAGCGGCTGCCTGCCGGGGATCATGCGGGGCCAAGGGCTGGCCCAGGGTTGGCTGCAGGAAGCGGAGCTCTGGCCCGTTGATCTGGATCGCTGCGAAGCGGCCCTGCTGATCAACAGCCTGGACTGCCGGCCCTTGGTTTGCAAAAGATCCCACGCTGAGGCGACCCAACTTCTGGGCCCAACCGCCCGCAAGCTCTGGGAGCGATGCCTGGCAGATGGAAGCGATTGACGACCGCTTTGCTGAGTTCGCTGGTGGGCCCTCGCCACCACACAGCCTCGGGCCACCGGGCGATCCACCGCTCTCAGGCCAGTAATCTGCCGCTGCCGCTTGGGGCTGAGCGCTGCTGGGAGCAGCTGCTGGAGTCGTCATAGGTTGGTTGGCGAGCCGATCGATCATGTTGTCCAACGCTGTGGGGGGCCTGAGGGCCGGGGTTCACCTGGCAGGGCTGCTGGCCTGTCTGGGGCTCGCCTTGGCCGGTTGCAGCGCCGACACCAAAGAGGTCGCCATCAAGAACGCCAAACCAGGCGACCTGCTGGTGAAGGCCGATGGCAGCCGGGTGAAGTTGGTGAAAGTCTTCACGCCAGGCATTGCCAATGGGTTGTACAGGGGTGTCGTGAAGATCACCTCAGATGCCGGAGATTCCAAGGAAAAGATGTATGAAATCACGGCTATCTGTAGCATCAAGGGAGAACCGGGCTGGCCAGCCTATGACAATATCTATGGAGATCCAATCAGCGATCTCAACGCCAAGCGCCCATTCTCTTTCAAGAATCGCTGGCAGTTCCTGTTCCATTTTGACGGCCGGACGGAAAAAACTGGAACGCTTGATCCCAGCGGCTGGGTCTCACGAATGAAGGACAATCTGTGCCGGAAAGGCGATTTCAAGGACAACTGATCCCGCGGCCACCAGGGCAAAGAGACGGGAAACCGCTGCCCCGATAATGATTATTGCTGCGATCTCGTTAACCACTCCCTAAGCCCCAACGACCTGGTATCAACAGACACTTTCGAGCCGCAGGCGATCCTTTTGGATGGCGACGAAATTGCGCCTCGGTGTCTCGATGCCAAAAACACTCTTTTCCGTCGATCTCACCAAACCGATGGATCAGCAGGACATGCCTGGGCACAACCGCTGGCATCCCGAAATCCCGGCCGTGGCTTCGGTGAATCCTGGTGACGTGTTCCGGATCGAATGCAAGGACTGGACCGATGGCCAGATCAAGAACAACGACGACCCCACAGACATTAAAGATGTCAATCTGGAGGTCGTCCATGTCCTTAGTGGGCCAATCTGGGTCAATGGGGCCCAACCCGGAGACATCTTGGTGGTCGACATTCTTGATGTCGGCGCTTTGCAGGGTGATGAGTGGGGTTTCACGGGCATCTTCGCCAAGGAGAACGGTGGTGGCTTCCTCACCGATCACTACCCCAAAGCCGCCAAGGCCATCTGGGATCTGGAAGGCATCTACACCTCCTCCCGTCACATTCCCGGTGTGCGTTTCGCCGGCATCACCCACCCGGGCCTGATCGGTTGCGCTCCCTCCCAGGTACTGCTGAATGAATGGAACCGTCGGGAGACGGAACTGGTGCATACCGCCCCCGACCGGCGCACCTATGGCGCTGGCCTCTCCGGTAGTGAGCCGGTGCTGGCGGCCCTACCCAACCCCAACAGCGCCATCCTCGGTGCCCTCCCCTCCAGCGAGTTCGAGCGGGTAGCGAACGAAGCCGCCCGCACCGTGCCGCCCCGGGAGCATGGAGGCAACTGCGACATCAAGAACCTCACCAAGGGCACTCGGATCTACTTCCCCGTCTATGTCGAAGGCGCCAAGCTCTCGATGGGTGACATCCACTTCTCCCAGGGGGATGGTGAGATCTCCTTCTGTGGCGCCATCGAGATGTCCGGCTACCTCGATCTTCATGTGGAGATCATCAAGGGCGGCATGGCCAAGTATGGGATGGTCAATCCCATGTTCAAAACCAGCCCGGTGGAACCCCACTACACCGACTACTTGGTGTTCGAAGGAATCTCCGTCGATGAATTTGAAGGCAAGCAGTACTACATGGATGTGCACATCGCCTACCGGCGTGCCTGCCTCAACGCCATCGAGTACCTCAAGAAGTTCGGCTACACTGGGGAGCAGGCCTACCTGCTACTGAGCTGCGCGCCGGTGGAAGGCAGGATCAGCGGCATCGTTGATATACCCAACGCTTGTTGCACCCTGGCCATCCCCACCTCGATCTTCGACCAGGACATCCTCCCCCGCTGATCAGCAAAGAAAGAAAGGGGCCTGAGAGTTAGGCTCCTTCCTTCTTTCTCACGCTTATGTCCTTGCCCTCTTCTATTTTGTGCGATGCCTGTCTACGAATACAGTTGCACCAATGGTTGCGACAACTATGAAGTCTGGTGCAGCATCGATGAGCGCCAGAAGAAGACCAACTGCCCGACCTGCACGGCGGCAGGCCTACGCGTGTTCACGCCTATCATGTCGCTCAGCGGACCCCTCAGGCTGAAGCAGGAACAATCCGGACCTCGCTTGGTGCGCAAGGAAACCAAAGAAGTGGCCGGAAAGCAGCGGCTCAAGGAGAGTGGGACCCGTCCTTGGATGCTCAATCGCGGTTGTTGAGGCTCACAGCCCCCGTCCATGACGACTGATGGTGGTGATGCGTACCTCAGACCGTGAGGAATTCCTTGATCACGTCATCGGAAAGCTGGTTGGTTTCGCCACTAGAGACGATGCCGCCGCGCTGCATGGCGTAATAGAAGTCGGACTGGCGGACGAAGTGCAGGTGCTGCTCCACCAGCAACACGCTGATGCCGGTTTCCTTCATGATCCGCTTCACGGCATGCTCAATGTCGAGGATAATGGAGGGTTGAATTCCCTCAGTGGGTTCATCGAGGAGGAGTAGTTTCGGCTTGCCCAACAGGGCACGGGCGATGGCGAGCTGTTGTTGCTGTCCGCCGCTGAGGTCACCACCTTTGCGCTTGAGGAACTTCTCGAGGATCGGGAACAGATCGAAAATCAGAGGGTCGATGTGGCGGTTCTTTTCCAGCCCCCCGGGCAGGGCCTCCATGCCGAGCAGCAGATTTTCCTTGACCGTCACTTGGGGAATGATGTCCCTGCCCTGGGAGACATAGCCGATACCCGCCCGGGCCCGTTTGTAGGGCGGTTGGGTGGTGAGCTGGCCGTCCTGGTAATTGATCGTGCCGGATCTCTGCTGCAGTAAGCCGATGACGGTCTTGAGGAAGGTGGTCTTGCCGACGCCATTCCGGCCGATCAGGCAAACCATCTTGCCTTCATGGATGGTCAGGTCGACGTTACGGAGAATGTGACTTTCTCCGTAATAGACATTGAGGTCGGAGACCTGGAGCAGGGTTTGCGCGCTGGTGGGGGACATGGGGTCGGTGGGTAATGGACGGAAAGCGATTACTGTTCAGGTGGCCCCAAGTAGACCTCGATCACCCGCGGGTCGGATTTCACCTTCTCCAGCGGCCCTTCCGTGAGCACCTGTCCCTGGTGCAGAACGGTGACGTCGAAACCCAGGTCGCGGATGAACTCCATATCGTGCTCAATCACCACAACGGTGTGGTCACCGGCAAGGGACTTGATCAGCTCGGACGTGCGCAGGGTTTCCTCATCGGTGAGACCAGCAACGGGCTCATCCAGCAGCAGCACTTCGGGGGACTGGGCTACGAGGGAGGCGATCGCCAGCCACTGCTTCTGGCCGTGGGAGAGGGAGCCGGCCTTGACGTTGGCAAAAGGGGTGAGACCCACGTAATTCATGATCCGATGAACTTCATCCTTTGATGACTGAGGTAATTTTGAGCCCAGAAGACTGAAGGCATTCTTATCTGGCGAGGCGGACAATTCCAGGTTTCGCAGGACGCTGAGATTCTCAAAAACGCGCGGCGTCTGAAACTTACGGCCGATGCCAGAGCGTGAGATCTGCTGTTCGGAGACGCCGAGCAAGGACTTCCCCTTAAAGGTCACAGTTCCTTTCGAGGGCCGCACCTTGCCTGTGATGACATCCAGAAAAGTGGTCTTGCCGGCACCATTCGGGCCGATGATCGACTTCAACTCACCCTTATACAGCTTAAGGTTGAGGTCTGTGAGGGCATAAAAGCCATCGAAACTCACGCTAACGTCATTGAGCTCGAGTAGAGGTTCTGTCATGGATATCGAAAGGGTGCAAAATCGAAAAAGCGGTCACAGCAGACATGACACGACAAGCCCCCTGGAGGACTAATCCACCGGAATGACCTCCTTGTCCAGCTGTGGGTAGGTCTTTGATTTCTTGGCGATGCCGAAGGCGGCAAGGAAGGTGGTTAAGCCTCCTTTGGTGATCCAGCCGTAGATGCCATCGGGCATCAGAACCACCACGAAGATGAACAGGGCCCCCTGCACGAACAGCCAGGCCTCCGGCAGCGCTTCGCTGACCAGGCTGCGCAGGTAATTCACTACGACGGCGCCTATGATCGGTCCGACCAAGGAGCCCCTACCACCAACTGCCACCCAGATCACCATCTCGATCGAGAAGGAGATCGACATGTACTGGGGCGACACGATGCCGGATTGGACTGTGTAAAGGGCACCAGAGATGCCGCAGAGGGCCCCAGCCACGAGAAAGACCATCGTCTTGAAGGGAACGGGATTGAACCCGGCGAAGCGCAGGCGGCTCTCATCGTCACGGATAGCGATCAGGGCATCTCCGAAGCGACCGCTTGTGAAGTAACGGCAGACAAGGAAGGCCAGGGGCAGTAGGACCACGGTCAGGCGGTAGAACCACACCTGCATCTCGGGAGATCCCACCAGCTGGCCGAACAACTCGGTGGTGCTGGTCTTAAGGCCGTTGGTGCCGTCAAAGAGCTTCTGTTGTCCGTTGAAGAAGTGGAAGAAAACCATCAGAGCCGCCTGGGTGATGATCGAGAAATACACCCCCTTGATGCGGTTTCTGAAGATCAGCCAACCCACCACACCTGCTACCGCTGCGGGAATCACCCAGAGGGCAATCAGCGAAAAGACCGGAGACCAAAAGGGTTGCCAGAAGAAGGGAAGCTGGGCGACGCCGTAGTTCTCGAAGAACTTGGGAATGCCATTGCCACCCGCCAGGCTCTTGGTGTTGAGCATCAGGTTCATGGCCACGGCATAGCCCCCCAACGCAAAGAAGATGCCCTGCCCCAGGCTCAACAAACCGGTGTACCCCCAGATCAGGTCGATCGCCAGCGCCGTGATCGACAGCGCGAAGTAGCGGCCGAAGAGATTGAGCCGAAAGTCGTCAAGCGCCGCCGGAAGAATGAACAGGGCGATCGCCAGCAGAATCCAGGGGACGAGTCGTTGGAAAAGTTTCAAGGGTTGGGCTCCTTGTCGGGAGATGGAACGGGAATCTGCGGAGGATTGACATGATCGGGTCAGGCATCGACCGAGCGACCCTTCTGGGGGAACATTCCGTTGGGACGGAATTGGAGAAAAACGATGATAAATATGAACACCAGTACCAGGGACATGCTGGTGGTAGCGAAGAACTCGATCACCCCTTTTGCCGCCATTGGCATGTTTGGGAAGATGGTCAGCAAAGTGCCTGAGCCAATCACCGACTGGATGATCCCCAGCAGCAATGAGGCCAGCACGGTGCCCAGCAAATTGCCCACACCGCCAAGCACAATCACCATGAAGCAGGAGACGATGTAGGCGGCACCGAGGTTCGGGCCCACCGAACCCAGGAGGGTGATTGCACAACCGGCAACACCGGCCAGTCCGGATCCGATGCCGAAGGTGATGCTGTCAACACGGTCGGTGGGAATGCCGAGGCAATTGCTCATCTGTCGGTTCTGGGTCACGGCACGGATGCGCAGACCCCAGACACTTTTAGTGAGGAACCAATAGGTGGCCAAGAGTAACAGGGCCGACAGCAGTATGATAAAGATGCGCAGACCCGGCAACTCAATGGTGCCGATCATTCCCCAGCTCCCCTGCAGCCATTTGGGTGCAGTCACGTCGATATTGCGGGGACCAAACCAGGGCTTGGCCAATGGACGGATCTTGTCAAAGAGGTTGACTGCGACCAGGCCTATGCCGATGGAGATAGCCCATCCTAGTCCATTGAGATAGGTGAAGAAAGGCTTGGCGGAGAACTTGGCCGCGAGCAACTTGGAGAAGAGATATCCAACCACGACGCCCACAATGATGCCAAGCAACATTGCAGTCGACACGCTGCGAATCAACTGGATGAGAATTAGGCTGACACCCCAGGTCGCAAGCAGTGTTTCGAGAGGCCGTCCATAGAGTTTTCTGATCAATGTTCTTTCCAGCAGCACTCCGACGAGGGCCGTCACGATGAAGGCAAGAATCAGCGAGACCGGGAAATACAATTCGAAGATCACACCACCCATGGGCTTGAAGGCCGACTGCACCACGTAGGTGACATAGGCCCCGAGCATCATGAACTCGCCGTGGGCGAGGTTGATGACCCCCATCAAGCCGAAGACGATGGCCAGGCCTGTGGCTGCAAGCAAAAGCACTGACCCGATACTGAGGCCATCGAGGATCTGAGAAAAGAAAAGTTCCAACGGAATCAGTGTTGAACGTTAGATCCAACGTTGCGAGCGCAACATTGGATCGGGTCGAACGTGGTGGTGTGCCAAACGGTAAAGCGGTGGTTCCCGGAGGAACCACCTGCCGTTCATGGATTAACGGACCGGGCCGTGATCACATCTTGAACTTGCCAGCGTCAGGACGGTTCTGGGTCCAGTCGCAGGTGAAGCCCTTGGTTTCAGGAACGAACTGGTTCCAAGGAATTGGGGCGATCGCCTTGACGCTGTCTTGGAGGATCTTGAACTGGCCGGTGGCCTCCGCCTCGCCGATGAGCACCCGCTCGGAGGTGTGGTGGTTGGGGAACATCTTGATTTCGCCCTGGGGAGCGGCGAAGGTTATCCCGATCATGTCGGTGCGTACTTTGTTGAGATCTTCGAAGGTTCCGGCCTTCTCGACGGCGTTCTTCCAGAGGTACAGCATGTTGTAGGCGGATTCGGCCGGGTCACCCGTGACCCGATCGGCTCCGTACTTCGCCATGAAGTCCGCAGTGAACTTCTTGGAGGCCGGGGTGTCCAGGCTCATGAAGAAGTTCCAGGCGGCATAGGTGCCGGTGGTGTACTGAGGACCGATCTGACGGATCTCCTCTTCCGCGATGGAGAAGGACATGATCGGATACTTGGCAGGGTCGATGCCAGAAGCCTTGAACTGCTTGAAGAGGGCGACGTTGGAGTCACCGTTCAAGGTGTTGATGATGATCCCGCCATTGGGGAAGGCCTTCTTAATCTTGGCGATGATCGGGGCCACCTCGGTGTTACCGAGAGGGATGTAATCCTCGCCGACAGTCTCACCACCGAGAGCCTTCATCTGCTCTTTGATGATGGTATTGGCCGTGCGGGGGTACACGTAATCAGAGCCAACTAGATAAACCTTTTTGCCAAGCTTGCCCGAGAACTTGTCCATCAGCCACTGAACCGCAGGCTCGGCCTGTTGGTTCGGAACGGCGCCGGTGTAGAAGATATTCTTGGAGCACTCCTGACCCTCGTACTGAATCGGGTAGAAGAGCATGTGATTCTTGGACTCGAAGACCGGCAGCATCGCCTTGCGGCTGGCGGAGGTCCAGCCGCCGAAAACCACGGCCACTTTGTCGGAGTCGATCAACTTCTGGGCTTTCTCGGCAAAGGTGGGCCAGTCGGAGGCACCGTCTTCGACGACTGGGACAATTTTGTACGACTTGCCAGCAACTTTGACGCCGCCGGCGGCATTGATTTCGTCGATCGCCATTTCCTCGACTTCTTTCAAAGTCGTTTCGGAAATAGCCATGGTGCCACTGAGTGAATGGAGGATGCCAACCTTCACTTCACCATCGAAACCGCCGGCTGCGCCAGCATCTGTGCCGGCTTTCTTTTCACCCCCAGTGCCACCACCGCCGCCGCCACAGGACGCCAACGTGAGGGTGAGGCCCAAAGCGGAGAGAGATCCAATGAGGCTGCGGGTGGGCTGATGTTGTGCCAGAGACTTCATGAAAGGGCTCCTGAAAAAAACGAGTGGCGCGATGGTTCCCGCGTGGAACCCATGCATTGTGCATTGGGTCGGGCCAAAGGTAAAGAGGCTTTCCAAGGAAGCTCGTAGCAACACACACCGTTTTGCAGGCTGTCTGGGGCCCAACACCGTTGCCCTGTCAAGTCTGCCGGGCACAGGGCCTGGCATCTGGGTTTCAACCCCGGGGCAACTGGGCCAGCAGAAAAGCCTCAACGCGATCCAGCCCCTCACCGCTGCGCAGGTTGGTGAAACACCAGGGCCTGCCGCCGCGCATGCGCTCGGTGTCCTGCTGCATCACCGCCAGGCTGGCGCCGACCATCGGCGCCAGATCAATCTTGTTGATCACCAACAGATCGCTGCGGGTGATGCCCGGGCCGCCCTTGCGGGGGATCTTGTCGCCAGCGGCGACATCGATCACATAAATGCAGAGATCGACCAGTTCGGGGCTGAAACTGGCGGCCAGGTTGTCACCGCCGCTTTCCACCAGCACGAGATCAAGCCCGGGGAATGCCCGCTCCAACTCGGCCACCGCGGCCCGATTGATCGAGCAGTCCTCCCGGATGGCGGTGTGGGGACAGCCGCCGGTTTCGACACCACGGATGCGCTCCGGCGGCAGGGCACCGGCCTTGGTGAGGAATTGGGCATCCTCCTGGGTGTAGATGTCGTTGGTGACGACGGCCAGCTCCAGGCGGTCGCGCAAGCGCAGACAAAGGGCCTCCACCAAGGCCGTCTTGCCGGAACCCACCGGGCCGGCCACCCCCACCCTTAAACGGCTCATGGCCCCAGCGCCCACGTCCCCAAGCCTAGGGGTGGGCGCTGGGGGGGGCAGAGACCCTGGCAAGGGCAGGGCTTGCCCAGAATCAACTGCGGAAGAGCCTGGAATAGAGCTCGGCATGCCCCAGCTGGGCCAAACTTGCCCCCACGCCGCCAGTCCAGAGGCTGGCGGGATCGGTGACGGCAAGCTCTTGGGCCCGCTGGGCCACCAGGGGCGCCAGGGCGAGCTGGAGGCCCTGGGCCTGGGTGGGACCCAGGGGCACAAGCCGCACGGCGGCGCTGATCTGGCCGGCGACCCAGCTGTAGAGGAACGCCTCGACCAGCTCACCTGGATCAAGCTGCAGGCAGACGCCCGCCCAGGCCCAGGCGGCGGGCCAGGCCAGGGGGGGAGCACCAGCGGGCAGGGGCCAGCCCAGATCTGCCAGCAACCCACCCAGAGATCCGCCCATCTGCCGTTGTTGGGCCCGCAGCTCGGGCGCCTCCCTTTGGGCAAGCAGCCAGCCATCCCGCTCAACCACCGCCTGCAGGGCCGCCTCGGCCTCCAGGGGATCGGCGCTGCGGGTCCGCTCAAGCAGGGCCATCAAGCCAGGCAGCGTCGCCGCTTCCACGGTGAGGCAACCCCGCCGCAGTTCGGCCTCCAGCCAGGAGCGCAGCGTGGCCGCATCGCCTAAGCGGCCGTGCTGCACCAGCCATTCGAGACCTTCGGAATAACTGAAGCCGCCCACCGGCAAGGCCGGACTGACCAACTGGAACAGATGCAGCCGCTTCTCAACCATGGCTGTGGACGCTGCCATGGCTGTGGGCGCTGCCGTGGGAGCTGCCATAGGCGCCGGCCTCGGGCTGAAAGGGTTCCTGGAGGCGATCGACCAGCAGGCCCCGGCGGCCGAGCAGATCCGCCAGCACCGGGTCATCGAGCAGGCGTAATTCCGTGGCCCGCAGCTCCAGGGCCACATGGCGATTGCCCAGGTGATAGGCCGCCTGCAGCAGCTCCAGGGGCGCCTGGGCGCGGACCCTGAGCAGCGTTTCCGGCGCCGCCACCACCTGCACCGCCGGGCCGCCCCTGGCCCCGCTCAACCACTCACCGGGCTGCAGCGGCGCGCCCCGCTCCAATTGCAAGAGCAGTTCCTGGCCACAGAGACTGCGTCGCTGGCCCCGCAAGCGGCTGCGTTCATCGGCCGAAAGGGCCAGGGCCAACGGCGGCGCCAGCGACGGCGGCGGCGGCGGCTGGGGGGAGCGGCGCGTGAGGACCAGGGGCGAGGGCGCAGATTCAGGCACAGGGCTGACTCCCGGAAACATGACCCACCAAAGTGTGCTCTGTTGAGGGGCTGGTGTGATCAGCGACGGGGCCTGGCATGGCACAGCGCAGCTGCGCTTCAGCTGCAGCGCCGATGGTCGCACCCGCCATCAGGGCGGCACCACGGCGCCACTCAAGGTGCAGCGCCCCTTTGGGCGGGCCGATGGCCGCTGCGAACTGCCCTTGCTGCACACGGCTGGGGGGCTGGTGGGGGGCGACCGGCTGAGCATCACGGCCCAGCTCGGCCCGGGCAGCCGGGTGCTGCTCACCAGCGTGGCGGCCCAAAAGGTGTACGGATCGATCGGCCGCTCCCGCCTCAGCCCCGCAGGCGCCTGGGCCCGCCAGGAGCTCAACTTCAAGGTGGAGACCGGCGCTGACCTGGAGTGGCTCCCCCAGGATCTGGTGCTCTATGCCAACGGCCTTTACGAACAACGCACCCGGGTGTGGCTGGCCAGCGGCGCCAGCTGGCTGGGGGCTGAGGTCGTCCGGCTGGGCCGCACGGCCGCCGCGGAGACCCTCGGCGAGGGACGCTGGCGATCCCTGCTGGAGATCGAGCGCGCCGGCCCCAACGGGGAGGGCAGCCACTGGGAACTGGTGGACCGCCTGGAACTGGGGGGGGAGGGTTTGCGGCAGGGCCATGGCATGGCGGCAGAGCCCGTTTTCGGCTCCCTGGTGTGGGCGGCGCCCCAGCCCTTGGCGGCCGCCCCCTTGGCCCAGCTGCTGGCGGCCTGCCGGGCCGATCGCGGCGATCTGCCTGGCGAGCTGGCCTGTGGCGCCCTGGAGCAGGGGCTGATTGGCCGCTACCGGGGGCCCTCCAGCCAGGCGGCCCGCACCTGGTTCAGCCGCCTCTGGGCCCGGATTCGGGCCGCCAACGGGCTGGCCCCCCCCGAGCGGCCGCGGGTGTGGCCTTTCCAGGAAGAGCCCTTCGCTGGCCTGACTGCCGATGGGCGGACGGCTGTGGGTTAATCCCCGCGCCTGCCAAACTGGCACCAGGCTGACCCAGCCGGATCGCCCTCTCCAGCGCGGCATGCATCTCACCCCCCAGGAAAAAGACAAGCTGCTGATCGTGACCGCGGCCCTGCTGGCGGAGCGGCGCTTGCATCGCGGCCTCAAGCTCAACCATCCGGAGGCGGTGGCTTGGCTGAGTTTTCTGGTGCTGGAGGGGGCCCGCGATGGCCGCAGTGTGGCCGAACTGATGGAGCAGGGCTGCACCTGGCTGAGCCGTGATCAGGTCATGGAGGGGGTGCCGGAGCTGGTGGACCAGGTGCAGATTGAAGCGGTGTTTGTCGATGGCACCAAGTTGGTGACGCTCCACGATCCGATCCGCCAGGCGGCGCCGTAACCAAGATCATCCCGGCGGCGCAATAGCCAAAATTCGCCTCGCGGCGCCGTAGCCACGCACTCTCCGATCACTGAGAGAATGGCGGCAACCTGAGCGGACTGGCGTCTGCCCCCGAGCCCATGCCCCCCCTGATCCCCGGCGAGTTGCTGAGTGAACCCGGCGAGCTTTTACTCAACGCCGGGCGGCCCGTCACCACGCTCACGGTGGCCAACACGGGCGACCGACCGGTGCAGATCGGCTCCCATTTTCATTTCTACGAGGCCAACAGGGCCTTGAAATTTGATCGCGAGGCGGCCCGGGGCCTGCGGCTCGACATTCCGGCGGGTACTGCCATCCGCTTTGAACCCGGTGACAGCCGCGCCGTGAACCTGGTGCCCTACGCCGGAGCGCGTCAGGTCTTTGGGTTCAACGGCTTGATCAACGGCCCCCTGGCCTAGGGGCGGCTCGCCCGTCCCAGCGTTCTGATCCCTGCCCCCTCGCCAAGCACCGATTCCATGGCTTACCGCATCGACCGTCGCGCCTACGCCGAGACCTACGGCCCGACCACCGGCGACCGCCTGCGGCTGGCCGACACCGAGCTGCTGTTGGAGGTGGAAAAGGACTACACCAGCTATGGCGATGAGGTGAAGTTCGGCGGCGGCAAGGTGATTCGCGATGGCATGGGCCAGGCCCAGACTCCGCGCTCGGCCGGGGCCGTGGACACCGTGATCACCAATGCCCTGATCCTGGACTGGTGGGGCATCGTCAAAGCCGATATTGGTCTTCGGGATGGACGCATCTGCGCCATCGGCAAGGCGGGCAACCCCGACATCAGCGACGGGGTGACGATTGTGATTGGCCCGGGCACCGAGGCGATCGCCGGCGAAGGCCACATCGTCACCGCCGGTGCGATCGACACCCACATCCATTTCATCTGCCCCCAGCAGATCGAAACCGCCCTGGCCAGTGGCGTGACCACCCTGCTGGGGGGCGGCACGGGGCCGGCGACGGGCACCAACGCCACCACCTGCACCCCGGGCGCCTTCCACCTGGCCCGCATGTTGCAGGCGGCCGAAGGGTTGCCGGTGAACCTGGGCTTCTACGGCAAGGGCAACGCCAGCACCCCGGAGGCGCTGGAAGAGCAGATCCGCGCCGGTGCCTGCGGCCTCAAGCTGCACGAAGACTGGGGCACCACGCCGGCCGCCATCGACTGCTGCCTGGCGGTGGCCGATCGCTTCGATGTGCAGGTGGCGATCCACAGCGACACCCTCAACGAGGCGGGATTCGTGGAAGACACCATCCGGGCGATCGGCGGCCGCACCATCCACACCTTCCACACCGAGGGGGCCGGCGGCGGCCATGCGCCGGACATCATCAAGATCTGCGGCGAGGTCAACGTGCTGCCGAGCAGCACCAACCCAACGCGGCCCTACACCCGCAACACCCTGGAAGAACACCTGGACATGCTGATGGTGTGCCACCACCTGGATCCGCGCATCCCGGAGGATGTGGCCTTTGCCGAATCGCGCATCCGCCGCGAAACCATCGCCGCCGAAGACATCCTGCACGACCTGGGGGCATTCAGCATCATCGCCAGCGATTCGCAGGCGATGGGCCGGGTGGGGGAGGTGATCACCCGCACCTTCCAGACGGCCCACAAGATGAAGGTGCAACGGGGATTCCTGCCGGAGGATGGGGCCGGCAGCGGCGGCGGCTCCGGTGGCCGCAACGACAACACCCGCCTGAAGCGCTATATCGCCAAGGTGACGATCAACCCGGCGATTGCCCATGGCATCGACAGCCAGGTGGGTTCGGTGGAGGTGGGTAAATTGGCCGATCTGGTGCTGTGGAAGCCGGGGTTTTTCGGCGTGAAACCAGAGCTGGTGCTGAAGGGCGGCTCAATTGTCTGGGCCCAGATGGGCGATGCCAATGCCTCGATCCCCACGCCGGGCCCGGTGCATGGCCGGCCGATGTTTGCCGCCTATGGCGCAGCGCTAGCGCCTAGCTGCCTCACCTTTGTGAGCCAGGCGTCTCTCGATGCCGACCTGCCGCGCCAGCTAGGACTAAAGCGGCCTTGTGTGCCGGTGGTGAACACCCGGGCAATCGGCAAAACGTCAATGCGCAACAACAAAGCCCTACCCAAGATGGAGGTGGATCCCCAGACCTACGAAGTGTTCGCCGATGGTGAGCTGCTCACCTGTGAGCCTGCTGAGGTGCTGCCGATGGCACAAAGATATTTTCTGCTGTAGGATGATTATCTATCGTTCTCTTCTTTTCTTGGCTTGCCGCTCAGCCTGTAAGCGCTTCTTCTCCCAAGCTGCAGCTAATCTTCTTTGCTTTTCAAGGTTTAGCTTTATTTCACGCTCCCTCACTTTCTTGGCATTTTCAGAATTTTGTTGCCGAGTGCGAAACAGCGAGAGACGTTCAGACTGAACCTTATCATTAACATTGGATTGCTTTAGTGCTTGTAATTTTCCAACCAACAAACTTAAAATAGAACTCGATTTCGAAGGAGAGATTGTAAATAGCGAAGTTATTGAATTGAGCGCCGTGGTGTTTGTCTTTGGGTTCCAGGCCCCAGCAGCAAAACTGAGAGCAGCGACCAAGCCAAGGGCTGCAGCACGAAGGCTTTGCTTATAAATTGGCAAATATTCATCAGAGAAAGGGCCAGCTGTTTTATTTTCGAAAGCATTTTCAGAAGCCCGGACCGACGCCAAGGACTGCTTCTTAAGCTGTTCTAGCGGCAGGGCAAGGACTTCATTGGGTAAAGTTGGCCCCTGAAATTTAGCCATCCGCTCTTGAAGATCCCTCTGCGTAGAGGCTTGCATTATCTGAGTTTTAAGTTCATTAGCCTTACGATTAATAGCAGCAATATTTGCCTTGTTTGCAGCTTCAATGTTTCTAATTCCTTTCCAGTTTGCATAGCCAATTAAAGGGAGCAACATCAGGAAGCCCAAGGCGGCCCATGCAGCAAATCGAGAGCAGAATATACGCCTAGAATACAGTGGTAGACTTGAAGGATTGAGCGCAGATGCCAAATGAACCAAGCCCAAACCTGACAGGGCAATTGATGATGTATTGCATAATGAGCCTGCCAGAGTGATCATCCAAAGTGGATCAAGCAATCGAATAGGAAATATATCCGATAGAACAAAAATAAGGTATAGAGCAAATAATCCTGTCGCCAAATTGCCTAGAATCAAGCCTACGCTATTGCTGATATCATCTTTAATACTAGGTTTCGGAGATTGCATAAAATTCAAGCAAATTACTAGGATCCATAGGTAATGGATCTTTGGCTTTCATATCATAGCTCCGATGGGTACTCCACCAAACCCCCAGCGTGCGGGGCAAGAGCGCGGCAATGGGGCCATAGCAGTCACCCCAGCAGTCCATGGGGCCCTGTTCGTCTAGCTCGTGTTGAATTCCGCGGCCAAGCAGAGGCCACTCGGTTGGTCCTGCCTGTGTCAACCGACATCGAAAACTGCACCACTTCCGACACCGAAAAGTGAGCCACCCCCGACCCGGTCTGGGGCGTCGTTTCCGGAGTGGTTCCGCCTTGGCTGCGCCGGCGGTGCCTCTGTTTGTTCATGGTTTGCGTGGCTGGTTGCGTTTGTTGTCGTCTGTCATTGATGCCGGTGGGACTTCTCCGGCTCTTACCCCTCAGGCCTCCTCAGCTGGTATCGGTGGCGGTACGCCGCCGATACCAGCTGAGGAGGAGCCGCCCGCCTGCGGGCGGAACAATCCAGATCGGCGCTTTTCTTTCAGCCGGTAGCTGTCGCCGCGGATCGTCAGCACGTGGCTGTGGTGCAGCAGCCGATCGAGAATGGCAGCTGCCACCACCTGATCACCGAACACCTCGTCCCACTCATCTACGGGCCTGTTGGAGCTGATCAGCACGCTGCCCTGCTCATAGCGGCGGGAGATCAACTGGAAGAACAGGTGCCCCGCCGCTGGTTCGAGCGGCAGGTAGCCCAGTTCATCGATGATCAGCAGTTTCGGCTTGGCGTACTGCGCCAGCCGCATCTCCAGCGTCCCCTGCTGCTGCGCCTTGACCAGGGCGCCGATCAGTTCCATCGCCGTGGTGAACTGCGCCGTGTAGCCACGGGCCACCGCCTCGCGGCCCAGCGCCACTTCCAGGTGCGTTTTACCTACTCCCGGTGGGCCCAGCAGCACTACGTTGTCGCCATTGGCGACCCAGCGGCAGGTGCCCAGATCACGGATCTTGCCCGGATCGATTGAGGGCTGTGCCTCGAACTCAAACCCCTCCAGCGTTCGCACAAATGGGAAGTGGGCGATCGTCAACGCCATCGACAGCCGCCGCTGCTCCTTGCTCGCCACCTCGGCGGCGCATAGCCACGCCAGTGTTTCACGCAGGTTCAGTTGTCGCCGTGCCGCCTCCTCCAGCAGCCCGTCCAGCTGCTCGCGGATCGCTCCCAGCCGCAGCCGGCTGAGCATCCCATCGAGATCCTCCACCAGGCGCTGGATTTCGGCCGGTTCAGCGGCAGTCATGCCAGAGCGAGATGGCGCCGGTGGTTGTTGTTTGCTACGTGGCATCAGCCCACCTCCGCCACAACAGCTGCGTAGTCGCTGAGGGGCCGTGCCAGCGAGGAGCGCCGCACCGCATCCAGCTCCACCACGGCCGTAGGATTGATCAGGTGGGCGGTCTCGATCGCCCGCTGCGGCACCAGTCCAGCCCAGTGGCCAGCGATCACCTGGCGGATCCGATGGTTCGCCTCCTGGCGGGTATGGCGCGCCACAATCCGGCCGCCCTGGCGAATCAACACCTCCTGGTCGCGGATCTGCACCATTACGTTCTGCCCCACCAAAGCCGCCGGCACGCTGTACCAGTTGCCTTCCACCTGGACGCAGCAATCCTTGGCGACACGACGGCTGAACTCCTGCTCCGCCAGATAGGACGGCTTGCCGTTCAGCGCCAGCAGCGCCCTGGCCTCATCACGCTGAAACCGCACCAGCGGCTGCTCGCCGGTGGTGCCGTGAATCCGCACATCGGCGATCTCCCGGTTCCACCATTCCAAATGGCTCTCCATCTGGCCCCAGGTGTCAAAGCAATGCCCGGCGATGCCGCTGCGTTTCACATAGCCCACACCCCGTTCATCCTTCCCTTTGGTCTGGGGCCGGTGCGGCCAGCAGGCCTTGACCGTGAAACCCCAGTGGCGGGCAAAGGCGGCAAAGGTGGGGTTGACCACCAGTTCTCCCGTTTTGGGGTTGTTCAGGGTGATCAGCGCCCGGGCGTTGTCGACAAGCACCTGCTCCGGCACCCCCTCCCAGCAGCGGAATGCTTCCTCCAGCGCCTGCAGCCAGTGGCGCTGCTGCTGCTGCCTAAACACCCGGATCAATTGCCGCCTGGAGTACCCCAGGGTCAGCACGCAGAGGTGCACTTTGGTCTGCACCCCGCCGATCGCCACCCACAGCTCACCAAAGTCCGCCTGCAGCTGCTTGCCGGGCCGCGTCTCGTAGCGCACCGTCGCCTGGGCGCTCTGCCGCAACGCCTCCTGCCAGGGCTGCACCGCCCGCTCAACCGTTCGCTGGCTCACCCTGATCCCCTTCTGTTTCAACAGCTCCTGCCGCAGCACCTCAGCGTTGCCGTGGTGCTGCTCGAATTGTTGCTGCAGCCACTCCAGGTGGCCGTGGAGCTGGCCAGAGCGATGGGCCGTGCTGTACGGCTGCCACTCCCCCAGGGCCAGGTAACGGTTCACCGTGTGACGCGAGATGCCCAGCTCCGTCGCGATCCGCCGTCGGCTCCAGCCTCTCTCCAGTAGCTGGCGCATCACCAGCAGCTCTTCTGGGGTTTCCATCACGCCCTCCAACGAGTCCGTCCCCCCCTCTCTATGGGCGCTGGCCGCCTTGACCACCCCAAAGCCCACACCGGCTGTCGATCGCGTCAGTGCCGCCGATGACCGTTGAAATACCGAGTCATTACCCGCCGCTGGCGCGGCCGGCAACGGCTTCCCCATCGCTTCCGGGTGGCTCACTTTTGGTGTCGGCGCTGGCTCAGTATTCGATGTCGGCTGACAGCCTGGAAAAGAACCGAATCCGCAGCACCGCAGCACCGCAGCACCAACAAAACCAACAAAGGGGTAACGCCAAATCAACGCCTAACCCAACCCCATTACCAAGTAACGAAAGCTCCTTCCTGTACCAGAGGCTTCCTGTGTCAGAGGCCCCTCTCGGCCGGGCTTTTGAAGTGGCATTCACTGCATTTCAAGCCGTTGCTCACGCCGATCCGCTGCCTCCATGGTCCTGTAGCAATGGGCTGGGTGAGGCTCCAGTCGCCGCACTGGAAGTTGAAGGCTTTTTTGCAGCAATCAAAGGGGTATGCGGCAACCTACCTATGAAGCCTGGTGCGATGGGAATTGGGGGGGGAAAGCACTCCAGCGCCAACAGCAAGTTTTTTGATCAAAGCAATAAAAAACCCTCTCTTACGAGAGGGTGAGGAATCACTACTAATGACGAAATCAGGAAGCAGAAGATTGAATGCGGCGACGAAGTTTGCGAGTGAAACCAAATGCTGCTCCAGCTCCCAAAAGGGGAAGAGGAGTGGGAACGGAAGCAGCAACAGTGCCATCGTCATATTCGTAAGTAACATAAACTATGCCACTAAATACTGCTGAAACACCATCTCCAGGATCAAGGTCAACTGAAGATACCCCACCGACTGGGGTAGAAACAATAGCATAAGCCGTAACAGAGTTATTAATGGTTGGTGTACCAGTACTAAAATAATTCCTTAACGTTGGGGTGTTAGTTGTCAATGAAGAGAATGAGCCAAGATAATTACCACTTAAGGTTGAAATAACACCCTGGGTTCCGGCTCCAGTAACAGTGTTAGGAGTGAGGGTAATTGAAGAAGCAGTTCCGGTTAGATTTGAACCGTTACTAAAGGTAAAAGTAGGAGTCCCGGTCGCCGTAAAAGTTCTACTAGCACCGCTGAGTTTAGCTAATGAAGCGTTTTCAGAAAAAGAACCAAGTAACATATCATTAGGATTGGCTCCACTGATACGAATACCAGTCAGGGAAGCTGCGGGCGCTGCGTTAAACGGGGCAAAGACGAGATTGGATGAATTTACAGCCGTACCTGAAGTACTGAATGCAACTGGTCCGACGGTTTGGAAGGCCAGAACAGCTTGCGCAGCAGGAGCAGTGGCTATAGCTGCAAATGCAGCAATTCCGCCCACGAGCAAAAAATGACGGAGTTTCATGGAGCTATGGATCGGGATATCCCAATGAACATAGCACGTCCGTGGCCTCCATATCGGGCACTTGGCCTTCAACGGGGCAATGTCACGAAATCCTGGCACAGCCCCCGCCTGGTCGAACCTGCCTGGGCGTATTCAGTAACAACGGCAACCTGGAACGATCAACCCGGCGCAGCAGGATCCCCCCAGTGCTCTTCGTGCCATGTTCACGGACTACCGGCCCAGCCACGGCTACGACGAGTACTTCAGCGCCGCCGACCAGCCCCGGGCCGCCCTGAGCCCCTTGCTGTCCTCCCTCGGCCGCATGGGGATCGACCAGCTCAACTCCAACCATGCCGCCGCCGCCGCCCTGCTGAAGCGGCTTGGCGCCACCTTTCGGCTCAATGATTCGGGCAGCGTGGGCGTGGAGCGCATCCTGCCCTTCGATCCACTGCCGCGCCTGATCAGCATTGAAGAATGGGCACGGCTTGAGCGGGGCCTGTTCCAGCGGTTGAGCGCGATTGATCTGTTTCTGGCCGATGTCTACGGCCCAGGCCGCATCATGGCCGATGGGGTGGTGCCCCGCGAAGACGTGGAAAGCTCCCAGGGCTGGAGGCCCCAGATGCAAGGCGTGACGCCACCCCTGGGGCGTTGGTGCCACATCTCCGGCCTGGATTTGGTGCGCGATGGCAACGGCACCTGGCGGGTGCTGGAAGACAACCTGCGCTGCCCCTCCGGCGTGGCCTACTTCCTGGAAAACCGGCGGGTGATGAAGCGCATCTTTCCTTCCCTGTTCGCTGGCCGCACCGTCCAACCGATCGACAATTACGCCTCCCGCCTGCTGCGCACCCTCCAGGACCTCGCCCCCTGGAGCGAGGCGCCCAAGGTGGTGCTGCTCACCCCCGGCGTGTTCAACAGCGCCTACTTCGAGCACAGCTACCTGGCCCAGCAGATGGGCATCGAGCTGGTGGAAGGCCGCGACCTGGTCTGCGAAGGCGATCGGGTCTGGATGCGCAGCACCGACGGCCTGGCGCCGGTGGATGTGATCTACCGCCGCATCGACGACGATTTTCTCGATCCAGCCGTGTTTCGCAGTGATTCGATGCTGGGGGTGCGGGGCCTGATGGCGGCCTACCGGGCTGGCCGGGTGGCGATCGCCAACGCCCCCGGCACCGGCGTGGCCGATGACAAACTGATCTATGCCTATGTGCCTGAGATGATCCGCTACTACCTGGACCAGGAGCCGATCATCGAAAATGTGCCCACTTATTTGTGCTCCCGCCAGGACGAGCGCGCTTACGTGCTCGCCCACCTCGATCAACTGGTGGTGAAATCGGTGGCCGAAGCCGGCGGTTACGGCATGCTGATCGGACCCCACGCCAGCCGTGAGGAAATCACCAGCTTCGCCGCCAAGATCGAGGCCGATCCCCGCAACTTCATCGCCCAGCCCACCTTGGAACTCTCGACAGTGCCCTCCCTCAGCGAAGGGGAGCTCTACCCCTGCCATGTGGACCTGCGCCCCTACGTGCTACGCGGCAAGGGCGATTGGGTGACCCCCGGCGGGCTGACGCGGGTGGCCCTGCGCCGCGGCTCGCTGGTGGTCAATTCCTCCCAGGGCGGTGGCTGCAAGGACACCTGGATCGTCGATGAGACCAGCGTAGAAGCCCCGCTGGCCGGCCTGGAGGCTGCCATTCCATGCTGAGCCGCGTCGCCGATTCGCTCTACTGGATCAACCGCTATGTGGAGCGGGCCGAAAACATCTCCCGGTTTGTGGAGGTGAGCGAGGCCATGGCCCTCGACTGCCCGCCTGGCAGCGCCGAGCCCTGGCTGCCCCTGATCGATGCCAGCGGTGAGCGCGACCGCTTCGACAAACTTTGCCCCGCCGCCAGCCCCGAGGATGTGGTCAACTTTCTGGTGCGCCGGGAAGACAACCCCAACAGCGTGGTGAATTGCATCGCCTTTGCCCGCGAAAATGCCCGCCAGATCCGCGATGTGCTCACCACCGAGATGTGGGAGCACCTCAACGCCACCTATTGGAGCCTGCAGGAACCCAGCTTCTGGCAGCAGCCCCCCCAGGAGCAGCTGCGTGACATCCGCTCCGCCTGTCAGCTCTTCTACGGCATCACCGACGCCACCCTCAGCCGCGACCTCTCCTGGCAGTTCAGCCGACTGGGGCGGCTGCTGGAGCGGGCTGAAAAAACCACCCGCATCCTTGATGTGAAGTACTTCCTGCTGCTGCCCTCCCCCGAGAGGGTGGGCGGTGTGCTCGATGAACTGCAATGGATCGCCCTGCTGCGCACCGCCGGCGCCTATCAGATGTTTCGGCAGGCGCAGCAGCGGGCGATCGCGCCGGAGGCGGTGGCCGGTTTCCTGCTGCTCAATCCGGTGTTTCCGCGCTCGGTGCGCTATTGCCTGGAGCGGATCAGCGACACCCTGCGGATCATTCGCAGCAATGCCGTGCCCGGCGCGCCCGATGAACTCGAGTGCCTCAGTGGCCTCACCCTGGCCCGCTGGAGCTTCACCCGCATCGATGACCTGATCGCCAGCGGCCTGCATGAGGCGATCGACCACCTCCAGCAGGACCTCAACCAGCTCCACACTTTGATCGAGCAGCGCTACTTCATCGCCCCCAGCGTTGCCCCAGCCGACGACAGCGACAACTCCTCCAGCTCCGAGCCGGCATGCGTGCCCGCATAACCCACACCTTCTCCTACCGCTACAGCGCCCCGGTGCAGCTCGGACCGCACCGCTTCTGCCTCCAACCCCGCGGCCACGGCTTCCAGCGGCTGCTCAGTTTCAACTGCACCATCAGCCCTGAACCGGCCCTGCTCTATGCCCTGGTGGCCGCCAGCGGCGATGAAATTCTGCGGGCCCGCTTCGAGGGCAGCAGCGAAGCCTTTGATGTGCAGGCGATCAGCGAGGTGCAAACGGACCTGGCTCCGCCCCTGGACGCCTGCCTGGCCGGCGAGGAACCGCAGCTTCCCTATCCGGCCGGCAAGCTCAACATCGACCTGACGGGGGCCCTGGAGGGCTGGCTGCCCAACGGCCAACACGACCCCGCGGCGGTGGACCTGGCCCAGGAGGCCCTGATGGGCAGCAACCAGCGCGCCCTGCTCTTTTTGCCCCAGCTGGTCGAGATCATTCAGGACCGGGTCAAGTACACCCAGCGCCACGTCGGCCCGGCCTGGCCCGCCGGCCGCACCCTCAAGGAACGGGTGGGCTCCTGCCGCGACCTGGCGATGCTGATGATCGAAACCTGCCGTTGCGTCGGCCTGCCGGCGCGGTTCGTGAGCGGCTATCACCTGGTGGAACCGCGCCCGAAGGTCTATGACCTGCACGCCTGGGCGGAGATCTATTTGCCTGGGGCTGGCTGGCGCGGCTTCGATCCCAGCGGCAAGGGCGCGATCGACGACCGCTACATCGTGCTGGCCACCTCCTCCAAACCCGCCCTCACGGCCGCAGTCAACGGCAGCTTCTCCAGCCCCGACCCGGTGGAAAGCGTGATGAACTGGAGCATTGAGGCTGAGATTTTGGGCTGAGGGCAGCACCGGCCAGCCCCCCTGGCCAGCGAAACAGGCAACCATTGACCCCGCCCTGTAGCCATTGGTGCAGCACCTCGACCACCATTCGGGAGATGACGGGGCAACCCAAACCCGCGCTCGCCCCCCCCCACCGCCATGGATGCCCTCACCCCCACCGCCCGTCGTCCTTCACCCGCCGCTGAGGGGTTGCTGGAAGCGATGCGACGGCACCTCTTCTCCAGCCAGGCCAAATCCCCCACCCTGGCCACCCGCCACGACCACTACCTGTGTCTGGCCCTGGCCGTGCGAGACCGGCTGCTGCAGAACTGGGTGGATACGGCCGAGACCTACACCCGCGCCCATGTGCGCACCGCCGTCTATTTATCTGCGGAATACCTGCTCGGGCCCCACCTGGAGAACAACCTGGTGAACCTGGGCATCCGGGCCGATGCCGAGGCGGCCTGCACCAACATGGGCCTCTCACTGCAAGAGCTGCTTGCTGAGGAGCCGGAACCGGGCCTGGGCAATGGCGGCCTGGGGCGCCTGGCGGCCTGCTTTCAGGAATCGATGGCCAGCCTGGAGCTGCCGGCCATCGGCTACGGCATCCGTTACGAATTCGGCATTTTCCGCCAGCAGATCGGCTCGGAAGGGCAACAGGAGAGCACCGACCCCTGGCTGGCCTGCGGCAATCCCTGGGAGGTGATCCGGCCGGAATGGAGTTACCCGGTGCAGATCGGCGGCCACACCGTCATAGGGGTTGCCTACGACACCCCGATCCTTGGCTATGGCGTGCACACCGCCAACACCCTGCGGCTGTGGTCGGCCCAGGCCCCCGATGCCTTCGATTTTGCTTCATTCAATGCCGGGGATTACACCAGGGCCGTGCTGCAGAAGGTGCAATCGGAAACCCTCTCCAAGGTGCTCTATCCCAACGACGAGCTGGAACAGGGCAAGCGCTTGCGGCTCAGTCAACAGATTTTCTTTGTGAGCTGCTCGTTGCAGGACATGTTCCGGATTCTCAAGGGGCAAGGCCTGCCGGTCAGCGAGTTTCACCGCAAATATGCCATTCAACTCAATGACACCCATCCCGCCATTGCAGTGGCGGAATTAATGCGTCTGCTCATCGATGAGCATGGCTTGGACTGGGATTCGGCCTGGACCATCACCACGGCGACGATCAGCTACACCAACCACACCCTCTTACCGGAAGCTCTTGAGGCCTGGAGCCTGGAACTGTTTGAGCAACTGCTGCCCAGACAGTTGGAGATCATCTTTGAAATCAATGCCCGCTTCCTCAAGCTGCTGCGCCTGCGCCATCCCGGCAATCCGGCCCTGCTGGAAAAGCTTTCCCTGATCGAGGAAGGCCCCCAGCGGCGGGTGCGCATGGCCCACCTGGCCGTTGTCGGCAGCCACAAGATCAACGGTGTGGCCGAGCTGCACAGCGAGCTGCTGCGCACCAACCTCTTCCATGATTTCGCCAGCCTCTGGCCCGAGCGTTTTACCAACATCACCAACGGGGTCACCCCGCGGCGCTGGCTCGCCGTGGCCAATCCGCCCCTGGCCAACCTGCTGGACGCCAGCCTGGGCGAAGGCTGGCGGCGGGATCTGGATGCCCTCAAGGGCCTGGAGCCCCTGGCCGGTGACCCGGCCTTCCTGGAGCGCTGGCAGGGGGTGCGTCGCCAGGCCAAAGAGCGGCTGGCGGCCACCATCCGCCAGGAATGCGGGGTGCTCGTCGACCCGGCCAGCCTCTTTGATGTCCAGGTCAAACGCATCCACGAATACAAGCGCCAGCACCTTGCCGCCCTGCATCTGGTCGAGCGTTACCTGCGGCTGCGGGCCGGCGAAGATCTGCCGGAGCGCACGGTGATCTTCGGCGGCAAGGCGGCTCCGGGCTATGCCATGGCCAAGTTGATCATTCGGCTGATCGTGGGCATCGCCGACATTGTCAACATCGATCCGGCCGTGGGTGGGCGCCTCAAGGTGGTCTTCTTACCCAACTTCAACGTGAGCTTGGGCCAGCGCATCTACCCCGCCGTCGACCTCTCCGAACAAATCTCCACCGCCGGCATGGAGGCCTCCGGTACCGGCAACATGAAAATGGCCCTCAACGGCGCCCTGACCATCGGCACCCTTGATGGCGCCAATGTCGAGATCAGGGAGCAAGTCGGTGAGGACAACTTTTTCCTCTTTGGCCATACGACCGCCGAGCTCGCCGCCATCAACCGCAATGGTTACCACCCAATGCCCTGGCTGGAGAACGACCCCGTCACCAAAGAGGCCATTGACCTGATCGGTTCGGGTCATTTCAGCGAAGGGGACCGCCAGTTGTTCCATCCCTTGCTGGCCAACCTCTGTGGCCATGATCCGTTTCGGGTGATGGCCGATATCGGCGACTATCGCCGCGCCCAGAATGAAGTCGATGCCGTCTGGCCCGACCAGCAACGTTGGAGCACGATGTCGGTGCTGAACACCGCCCGCTGTGGCTTCTTCAGCTCGGACCGCTCGATTCGGGAATACGCCTCCCGCATCTGGAACGTGGAGCCGGCGCCGGTCATGTCTTGCAGTGTCTGAGGGCCTGCGGCCTCGAGACCATTAAAAGATCATGATGTTCAAAATCTGCGCCGATGTTTACCTTGCCCGATGCCCCGTTACCCCCCAGCGCACCAGCCCCCGACTGGATGGAAACGGTGGCCCAGGAGGTGGAACGCCGGTTGCGGGCCCAAGGGGTGCGGTTGACCCTGGGGGGGGAACCCACGGTGGTGCCCCTCGACCCCGAGGGGCCCGAATGGAGCATCACCGCCGACGGGCCGACAAAATTACCCCTGGCCCGCCTTCTGGCCCAGATCCTGCAGCGGGATGTCTGGCCCGGCAGCACCCTGCTGTTTTGCCCTGGCAAGTGTTACGAAGGTGAGATCAACCCCCGCTGGGCCCTGCGGCTCTTCACCGGCAGCGACGGCACCCCGCCGGTGCGCTGGCCAGAACCCAGCAGGTCTGGAGAGCCGGGGGCTGTTTTAGCCCCCGGACAAGCACTGGCCTGGCTGGAAACCCTCGGCCAGCGACTTGGCGTGCCCTTGCAGCCCCTGGAACTGCGCGATCCCCGCGATCCGCAGCGCCGCACCTGGGCCGTTCCCCTGACGGTGGACGAATCCTTGGCGGACAACGACTCGGATCCAATCCCTTGGAAAGCGGTGGCCTGGCCCCTGGAAGAGCGCCTCTGCGAACTCAGTCGGGCCACGGGACCGGCAGGGTTGCGCCTGCCTTTGGAGCATTTCCCAGACGAGGTGCCCCGCCAGGTGCTCACCCTCGAACTGCATGACGGCCAATGGGATCTGTTTCTGCCGCCCCTGCTGCGTCGTCCCCTGGTGGCCCTGCTGCAGGCCGTGGCTGACAGCCTTGGCAACCTGGCGGCCCCGGGCCTGGGGGGCCTGCTGCCCAGTGATCTGGACGATCGCTGGCAGGTGCTGGGCTTGACCGCCGATCCAGGCGTGCTGGAGATCAACCTGCCGGTGTGCCATGGCTGGCGGGATTACGACGGCTGGCTGCGGCGCCTGGAGCTGGCCTCTGGCTCCCTGGGGCTGCGCAGTTGGAAAGTGACGCCCGCAGGGCAGCAGCAGGGCACGGGGGGAGGCAACCACCTGCTCTGGGGCGGGCCAAACCTGGCCAGCAATCCGTTTTTCTCCCGGCCCGCCTGGTTGGTGGGGGTGCTGCGTTACTGGCAGCACCACCCATCCCTGGCCTACCTGTTCAGCGGACCGGGGGTGGGGCCCGCCTCCCAGGCGCCCCGGCCGGATGAGGCTGCCGGCGAGCTTTTCGATCTGGAGCTGGCCTATCGAGCCATCGCAGCCGCCGATGGAACCCCTTCGTTAGAGCCCTATGGCGATCACCGCGGCCTGATCGGCGAGACCCTGCGCCATCTGCATGCCGACCGCAGCGGCAACAACCATCGCAGCGAAATCAGCTTCGACAAATTCTGGAATCCCGGCACCCCGGCCGGTTGCCTGGGATTGATCGAATTTCGGGCGCTGGAAAGCCTGCCGGACCAGAACTGGACCAGTGCCATTGCCCTGCTCTGGAGTGCCCTGGCCGCCCACCTGCTCGACCCCAGCCATCGCCCCGCCGCCCTCAAGCCCTGGGGCGAGGGGCTCCATGATCGCCAATTGCTGCCTAGCCAGCTGTGGGCGGATCTGGAGTCGATCCTGGCGGTACTGGCGCAAGACGGCTTGGAACTGGATGCCGCACCCTTTCGCGAACTCTGGCAATGGCGCTTTGCGCCATTACTGCACTGGCGGGGGGGCAAACCGGCCGCAGGGGATCAAGAAAGCCCTGAACTGATCTTGAGACCAGCCCTGGAACCCTGGCCGCTGATTTGTGATTTTCCCCGCGAGGGAGGCTTCACCAGTCGTTTTATTGATGGCTCCCTGCGGCGCTTTGAGGTGGAAGCCAACTCCGCCTTCCGCAACAGCTGCAAATTGATGCTCAACGATCGCCCCTTGGAGCTGGCGATGGAGCCCGAGGTATTGGCGGTGCGTTATCGCCAGCAGCGGCTCTATCCCTGTCTGCATCCGGCGATTGAACCCCACTGGCCCCTGAATCTGGTGGTGCGTGGTCCCGAGGGCGAACAATCCTTTGCCCTGGGGGAGGACGGGTTGGAGTTTGCTGAATCAGCCTCACCCAGCCCACTGCCGCAAGCCTGGAGCAGCCCCCCCTGGCGGGGGCGCCGTCGCAGCGATGCGGTGACCGTGGACCTCAGGCTGGGTTAAGGCTTTGGGGCCCAAGAGACCTGGGACCCAATGGACCGGAATTCACCAGCTCACCCCGTGCAGCTTGGGCAGGGGGGCGGTCTTGGAGGTGACAGCGAAGAGACGGGGAATACGGTGACTGTTGTAGACGCGAAATTCACGCAACAGGCTGGCTCCCTCCTCACGAACCGCCTGATTCAACACCAATGAGCCATCGGGATCGGAGACCGAACGGTGGAAGGTGCCAGGGGGGATCCGCAAGATGTCGCCGCCACAATCAAGGCGCACAATATGGAAGGGGTAATTCCAACCGAGGTTGACAAGATAGAAGGTACGCCCCCCATGCATGGCTAATAGATTGTCTTCTTGGTGGGGGTGGAGATAAAACTGCCAGGCTCCAGATTCACTGTCATCTGGGGGACTTACCGCCGGCCCGCTATGGACAACCATGTCGCGGGCATTTGAGGTGGGAATCGTAATATCGAAAAATCGAACCGCAGGAGTATCGCGAAATTTTTCATAGGGAATCATCTCGAACATCGGCGCCGATCGTGCTGGCCCAGCCTGTCGTCGTTGCTGGTGTCGTCGTTCCTGGGTCTCAAGCCGCTCAGACTCTGGGCGTGAGGGCAAAGTGCTTGTCATTCAACCCACCGGATCCAATCAATCCGTAGAAACAACCAGTGAACCCAGGAAAAGGCTTGTCTTAGGGTGCGGGACGCTACGGAAAACGCTTTTCCGCAGGCACTTTAGCCACTGGCGGGACCTGGCGGGCCGCTGCAAACTAAGAACCCTGCTGCCATTCGTTCTGTGCGGAACCCCTGTCTTCAAGACACGTCCAAGGGGCCCAAGCTCTCCCCCGGGGGCTGTCCGGGCGGCCTGGGGCTGGTCCTCGGCCTGGCCCTGGCGCTGCCGGCCACCTGGCTGCCGGCGTCCTGGGCCCCGGCCTCGTGGGCCCAGGGCGGCAGGGGCCTGCCGACCGTTTCGGTGCCCGATTTCAAGAACAGCGTCAGCCAGCCCACCTGGTGGTGGCAAGGGCCGGTGGCCAACGATCTGGCCCATGCCCTCAGCAACGAACTGTCGGCCACCGGTGAACTCCAGGTGGTGGAGCGCAACAACATCAAGGAGGTGCTCTCGGAGCAGCAGCTGGCCGAACTGGGCCTGGTGCGCAACAACAGCAACGCGGCCCGCAAGGGCCAGCTGACGGGAGCCCGATACATCGTGCTCGGCACCGTCACCTCCTATGACACCAACGTGGAGGCCAAAAGCACCGGCAACTCCTTCGGTCTGATGGGTTTTGGCAAGAACCAACAGCAAGTCGAAACCAAGGACTACGTGGCCATCGACATCCGGGTTGTGGACAGCAGCAGCGGCGAAGTCGTGGGCTCCCGCACCGTGGAGGGGCGGGCCAGCAGTGGGGCCGCCGCCCAGGAAACCGGCTTCAGCCTGTTGCCCCTCGCCGGCGCCGCCCTGCTGCTGGCCCCCAACATGGGCCGCACCGGCCAGGTGTTGACAGGGGCGGCCGGGACCCTCAACTTCCAAAACCGCAGCAGCGAGGTCCAGCGCACGCCGGCCGCCAAGGCACTGCGGGCCGCCCTGAGCCAGGCCGCCGACTACGTCAGCTGTCTGCTGGCGCCGCGGGGCAACTGCATGGCCCGGTTCCAAGCCCAGGATCAGCAGCGCCGCGAACGGACCAAAGGCGTTTTGCAGTTGGAATGAACCAAGCGATGAAGTCCAGGAGCCGGCTGGTCCTGGTGCCGTTGCTGGTGCCGCTACTGCTGCCTTTGCTGCTCATTGGCTGCCCAGCGATGCCGCAGGGTCGCTTTGATCCCGAACCGATCCTGCGTCGCGCCGAGCGGCGCACCGCCCAGGGGGTCAGCGTCGATCTGGCGGCCTTGAGCGCCGCCGAAGCGAATGCGCTGGTGGGGTTTGATATCACCAAAGCCGGCATTCAACCGGTGTGGGTGAGGGTGCGCAATTTCGAGGGAGTGCGTTATTACATCCCCCCCATCAGCATCGACGACGACTACTTCTCCCCCCACGAGGTGGCCTGGAAAGGTCACCGCTGGTTCGACCCCGCAGGCAATCGCCACCTGGACCAGCATCTACGGGGCCTGGATCTGCCTGAAGCGGTGGAACCGGGGGGCATGGTGGGCGGTTACGTGTTCACCAACCGCGACGAAGGGCTCAAATACGCCAATGTCGAGTTGGTGGCCCCCGGGCAGCGCAAGGTCCGCCGGTTCCCCTTTCTGGTCAAGGTGCCAGGGCTGCGCACGGATTTCCAAAGGGTCAACTGGCAGCACCTGTTCGCCCCAGGTCGCCAACAGGATCTTGAGGAGCCAAAGTTCCGGCGCTGGCTCGAAGCTCTGCCCTGTTGCACCCTGGGCGGCGACCGCCGAACCCCCGCCGATCCCCTCAACATCGTCTTGATCGGCTCCGCCGACACGGTGTTGCCGCCCCTGGCACGCCGCGACTGGCATGTCACCCAGACCCTTTCGGTCACCTCCGCCTGGCGCACGCTGGTGTCGTCCCTGCTGGGCCGGCCCTATCGCTACTCGCCGGTGTCCTCGCTGTACATGTTTGGTCGGCCCCAGGACATTGCCCTGCAGAAAGCGCGGGGCAACGTCAACCAGCGCAACCACATGCGGCTCTGGTTGGCCCCTGTGACCCTGCGGGGCCAGCCCGTTTGGGTGGGTCAAATCAGCCGTGACATCGGCGTGCGGCTGACCGCAAAGACCCTGACCACCCACAAAATTGATGCCGAGGTGGATGAAACCCGCTGGTATCTGATGCAGGATTTATTTTTTTCAGAAAGCTTGCACAGCTTCAACTTTGTATCGGGTGTGGGGGTCTCCACCTGGAACCATCCCCGCACCAACTACACCGGCGACCCCTATGTCACCGATGGCTTGCGGGCGGTGCTCTGGCTTTCCAGCGCCCCCGTGACCTACCACCGGGTCGTGACCCGCTGGCCCCGGTCCGAATCCAACCAGCCGGTGCCCGATCCCCGCCGCACGCCCAGGCCCTGATCGGAGCGAGTTGGCAGGATGCTGAAGGCCGCCGAGGGCGACCTTGTGACCCGACCCCCTGCCACCCCCATGCCAGCTCACCCTGCCGGATCTTCGACCCCGGAGGCCACCCCAGCCCCCCAGGCCCGCCGCAGGCTGGGCCAGGCCGGCTGGGCGGCCGTGATCACGGTGCTGACGCTGCTGGGGTTTGGGGCCTCCAGCGTGGTTGCCCAGGCGGCTGAGAGCCCAGTGAGCCTGGTGTCGCACAAAGGCCTTTGCAATGCCTCGGCGGGCCTGCGGTTCGGGGAGGGGATGTTTGTTGTTGCGGACAACGAAAATGCGGCGCCCACCTTGCTGCATCTCTACAAAGCGGGCCAGGGCGGGCCCGAGCTGGCGGTGGGGCGGATTGCGAAGGAGGCGGTGGCCCAGGTGGCTGACGGCTCTCTGGAAATGGACCTGGAAGGGGCGGCCCGCCTGGGCCCGCTCGTTTACTGGATCGGTTCCCATAGCGCCGGCGAAGGCTCCGGCGCAGCAGGGGCTCCCAGGCCCAATCGCCAGCGCCTGTTCGCCACCCGTCTGGGACTGGAGAGTGGGGACAAGGGGAAAGGAGTGGCGGTGACGGTGGAACCGGTGGGCCGTCCCTACCAAACCCTGCTGGCCGATCTGGAGGCCGATCCCCGCTACGCCCCCTTTGGCCTGGATCAGGCCGCCAAACGCCCCGGCAAAGCCAAGGACGGTCTCAACATCGAGGGGCTGGCCGCCACGCCCAACGGCCAGTTACTGATCGGCTTCCGCAATCCCCTGCCCCGGGGCAAGGCCCTGGTGGCGCCCCTCACCAACCCCGGTGCGGTGCTGGCGGGCGAAGCGGCGCGCTTTGGCGATCCGGTGCTGTTGGAGCTGGGCGGGCTGGGCATCCGCAGCCTGGAAATGGTGAACGGCTCCCTGTTGATCGTGGCGGGCCCCAGCGGCCCGGGGAACCCCAAAAACGGCCCCGCCATCCCCTCAGCCCTTTATCGCTGGAACGGCCAGTTCGAGAGCGCCCCAGAACTGTTGCGGCTGTTCGGGAGCGAACTCGGCAAGTCGCTGTTCAATCCGGAGGCGCTGTTTGTGCAGGGGGACAGCCTGGTGCTGCTCAGTGACGACGGCAAGTTGGCGATCGATGGCAAACGCTGTGAGAATTTGCCCCGGCCCAAGCAACGGTTCCGGGAGCTGCGCATCACTCCTGTGCCCTGATCGAGCAACCCTGACTGCCAAACCACGGTGGCCTGGTGGCTGCAGAGCAGGATGGGGGATGGTCTGCTTCGCCAAGATGATCCCCGGCATCCCAGGCCTGCCCTGCTGCAACCCCTGCTTCGGCACCATGGCGGCTGCGGGCGGGAGGTCAGGCTGGCGGGCGGCCGGGCGGGCCGGCTGGGTGCTGTTGCTGCTGGCGGCAGCGTCGCTGCCCGCGGGGGCCGCAGAGCCGCTGAACGCGCCGCCACCCCCACCGGGACCGGTGGGTTCGCTCGTGGTGGAGCTTGCCAAGCAGCGCATCACCGCCTTTGACAGGAACCACCAGATGCTTTACCGCCAACTGGTGTCGACCGATCTAGCGGCCAGCCCCACACCCAAGGGTGATTTCCACGTGAAGGCGAAGTATAAAAAGACCAAAATGACTGGCCGTGATTACCAGATCCCGGTGGTCGAGAACGTTATGTGCCTGGGGGGAGATGGGCTGCCGCCGGATTCGATCTGTGTGCATCCAGCCCCCTGGCAGGAAGCCGCGGGCCAGACCTTTGGCGTACGTCGCAGCCACGGCTGCATTCGCACCTCCAGCGCCACCGCCCGTTGGCTGTTCGGCCACACGGACGTCGGCACCCCGGTGACCATCCAGAACTGACGGGTTCCCCAGGGATGGCCCAGGGGCAAGCCCACCCCAGAGCCGCCTCGGGCTGCCAGACTCACCCCCAGCTTCTTTCGCACCGATGCCCCTGCTCCTCACCGGCCGCGGCTTTCGGCAGACCTTGGAGCAGGCCGGCGCCCTGGCCCTCTACGCACCGCTGGAAGGGGGCGCCGAAACCCGGCTGCTGCGGCGCCTGCGGGCCGCCGGTTACCGCGCCCACCTCTGTTCGGCCCGGGGCCTGGGCGATCCAGAGGAGTTCCTGTTTTCGCTGCACGGGGTCCGCCCCCCCCACCTGGGTCACCAAAGCATCGGTCGCGGTGCCGCCGTGGGCACGGTCGAGCGGGTGATCCCGCAACTGGGGGCCGCCCTTGAGGGCACCGGTCCGATCCTGCTTTGGCTGCTGGAGGGTCAGGTGCTTTCCAGCGCCGAGCTGGCTTCGCTGCTGGCCCTCACCCGCCGTGAACCCCGCCTGAAAATTGTGGTGGAGATGGGGGGCTCCCGCGCCCTGCGCTGGCGCCCCCTGGCCGAGCTGCTCTGAGGCAGGCCCCCAGGTTTGGCCCCCGTCTGGGCCCCCAGATGCTGCCCTCCAGCGGCTATCCGCCATCAGGGTCCAGCGGGCAGCCTTGGGGGGCAGGTTTAGAACAACCGCAGCGCAACCATCCCATCGGATCCTGTCGCCTTGCCCAGCCTCGCCGCCAGCGGCACCCCCCCGACGCCGGGGAGCCTTTTCTGCCCAGCGCCGCCAGCCCACCAGGGCGGAACCCAGAACGAAAACGCCGAGCTGGAAAAGCTCCTGGAGGTGCTGCCGGCGCCGGTCCGGCAGGCCCTGCAGCCGCCTGAATGCCGCGACCAACTGCTGGAGGTGGTGCTCGATTTGGGCCGGGTGCCGGAGGCCCGCTACCCCTCCAGGGCCGTGGCGCTGGCAACCGTGCCGATCGAACGGGCCGACCTGGCCGGAGTGCTGGAGCGCCTGGGCCCCTTCGGTGGTGACAACCGCGCTGGCATAGAGCGCACCCTGCATCGCATCAGCGCCCTGCGCAACCGGCGGGGCGAGGTGGTGGGCCTCACCTGCCGGGTGGGACGGGCCGTGTTCGGCACGGTGGCCATGGTGCGCGACCTGCTGGACAGCGGCGAATCCCTGCTGCTGATGGGCCCGCCCGGG